>NZ_JNJX01000023.1 GCF_000702805.1 Mycoplasma anseris ATCC 49234 | reverse complement strand
ATCCAACACCAACTCCAGATCCTAAACCAGTTCCGGATCCAAATGAAAATCTTTCACCAGAAGTTGAAGAATTAAATGAATATGCTAAATTGATGAAAGATAATTTAGAAATTATTCCAGGTATGGAAAGACATTTCTATTGAGCTATAAAAAATAATTATGATTTTTACTTTGATATTCTAAATCAATCAATAGTTTGTGTTCCTGAAAATACAAGAGTCAATTGAAATAGCCCAAACTTTTGAGAAGTTTTAAGATTTAAACAAGCAATATTACCTAGTAGAGATTATTTTCCTGCAAACTATGATGATCCATCATTTATTACTATAAATAGAAAAAAAATTGATTTTGAATTTGATGAGCAAAACAATATTATTTTCAAATTCAAAATTGGATTATATCAAGGATTTAAAAAAGAAGGATTAACTTCAACAATTGGTGAAACAGCAAATTTAGGTAAAATACTTGAAATTATTGAAAAACCTGGTGATGATTTGATCCCATTGAAACCTGAACCAAATCCAAATGAAAATCTTTCGCCAGAAGTTGAAGAATTAAATGAATATGCTAAATTGATGAAAGATAATTTAGAAATTATTTCTGGCATGGAAAAACATTTTTATTGAGCTATAAAAAATAATTATGATTTTTACTTTGATTATAAAAAACAATCAATAATCTGTGTTCCTAAAAATACAATAGTCAATTGAAATAATCCAAACTTTTGAGAAGTTTTAAGATTTAAAAAAGCAATATTGCCTAACACTGACTTTATGCTTGTTAATTATGATAAAACTTTGTATATTTTCAGATATAGTATTCATATTTTATTGGCAAGCAATAAAAAAATAAATTTTGTGTTAGATGAACAAAATAATATTATTTTCAAATTCAAAATTGGATTATTTAAAAAAGACCAAGATGAATTAGCTTCAACAGTTGGTGAAACAGCAAATTTAGGCAAAATGCCTGAAATTATTGAAGAACCAATTGATAATTCAGTTAACCCAGAACCAACTCCGGATCCAACACCAACTCCAAACCC
>NZ_JNJX01000022.1 GCF_000702805.1 Mycoplasma anseris ATCC 49234 | reverse complement strand
AAAAAAAAAAAAAAAACAATTATAGAATTGTTTAGTTAGGAGATTTTATGAAAAAAAGTAAAAAAATTGCATTAATTTTATTGGGATTAGGAGTTGTTGCGGCGACGGCTGGAACAGTTTATGTCCTATTGGATTCAAAAAATAAGCAAAATAAAGATATTTTGAAATTAATTGAAACTATTAATAATTACCGTAAGACTAAATTAAATGGTAATGATTGAAAGAAATTAAATAATCAAACTGAAGAATTAATTAATGATTTGAGGTCATTTATTTATAATAGAAATGAAGATCAGGTTAAAGAAGTAATTAATAAAAATGAAGAAAAATTTTCATTGATTCAAGAATTGTATAAATACTATACATTAGCAAAGGAAGTTAATGTATATTTAAATAGTATTTCTAATGACACAAAATATCAAAATGTTGCTACTGAATTAAAAAATGTACTTGATTCGCAAAATGAAATTGTCAAAAATGTTTCAAACAAAAATGATGTTATTAATTCAATTATCGTATTAAAAGATGCACTTGAAAAAGCTAAAAATAAAATAAATAATAACAACCAATCACACGCTTTAAAAATCCAAGAACTAAATGAGTTAATAAAAAAAGCATTAGAATATAAGGAATCAATAAAAAATACATTAATCAAAAACGTATTAAATGATGCTATTGAAATAGCAATTAACAAAAAAGATGATGTAAACTCAACAGTTGATTCATTAACAAATGCATATAATGATTTAGAATCTGCATTTCAAAATGCCAAATCAAAAGATGAAGAATGAAAAATTGCTTATGGAAAATTAAAATCAAAGATCTCTGAGATTCATTTAAACAAATCTTCTTATGGCTTTAATGATGAGGAATTGAATGAGTTAAATGTTGCGATTGAGCAAGCGGATGTTGTTGCAAATAATTACAGCAATGATAAAAACACCTTAGATAATGCTAGGGTGGAATTAGAAAATAAATTAAAAGAAATTCAACAAAAAGCTGAAGCAAGAAAGCAAGATGAAACACTTGTTAAAAACAAATTAAAAGCTTTGATTAACCAAGTAGCTGAATTTAGAAATGATGTCGTAATTAATACTCAAATTAAAAATAAATTAAGTCAAGATATCAACGAAGCTTCAAATGTAGCAAATAATGATCTTGCATCAAGCGAATCTTTAAAAAATGCATATAATAAATTGAAAGATCAATTTGAGATTGCAAAAACAAATCATGAAGAATGAGCGTTATCTCATGATGCTTTAAAAAATGTGATTGATGAAGCAGAATTTTATTCAATGCTAAACATAAATAGAAATGAAGAACTAAGCGACCTTCTTTTAGAAATACAAGACTCTAAAACTGTATATGAAGCATCAAATTCTGATAAACTTAAACTTGATAATCAAAAAATTAAATTAGAAAATGCATACAAAAAGACAAAAGAATTAATAGATTTAACAAAATCTCAAGAAGAATTAGCAAAAGAAAAATTAGAAATTTTAATAAACCAATCTTTATCATTTAAAAACTCAATTGTAAATCAAAATATTAAAAACACATTAGATAATAATATTCAAGATGCACAAGGCAACTTAGTTGATAAAAGTGTGACAATAGAAAGTTTAAATAATGCATATAAAACATTAGAAGAAGCTTTAACCCTTGCAAAA
>NZ_JNJX01000021.1 GCF_000702805.1 Mycoplasma anseris ATCC 49234 | reverse complement strand
TAATAGATTTTCTTTTACTCTCATTTTGAACCTTTGAAAATGTAAATAATTAAAAAGAAGTGTTTTATCAACACTCCTTATATTGGATGAGACCTATTATTTTAAAAATTTAATAAAATTTATTTGAATAACAACTAGGAGTGAAAAGTGAAAAAATTTAAAATTATATTGCCATTAACTATTGCTTCTTTAGCAATTGTACCAATTGCCAGTTCTTGTACAGACACAACAAAACAAAAACAAGATAAGCTAAATCAATTAATAAATCAAGTCCAATTTGATGTTGAAAATAAAAACGAAATGAATGCAAATTCAATTACAAATCAACAAATTGTAATTACTAATGCTTCAGAATTGGACATTCAAATCACTAAATTGATTGCTCAAAAGAATAGCTTAGAAATTTATTTTGATGCCAATTTGAAAAGCGACAAAAAGATTGTTAAAAAGAATAATCTTTTTGTAATTCAAGGCTTTTTAGATATTAAATATACCAAAGAACATTTGGATCAAGTAATAAACACCATAACGCTTAGCTATCCACAACAACAAGAAACAACATTGCAAGATGTTGTCAATGACAAAATCATCTTTAACAATTTAAATCCAACTCATTACAAAATCGAAAATTTAATTGTCAATAAAAATGAGACAAAAAATAATGCAGAAATTAGTTTTAATCTTAAATTTGTAAAACCAGAATATCAAGATCTAGTTTCTGATACTAAAACTTTATTATTAGACAACTTTAAAATCTCAAATGAATACATTACTTCAATTTTAGAAGATGTTAACACCACTATTCAGATTTGAGATGTATATACTGGAAGCGAAATTTATCCAGAAACTTATACCATCTCAGAATTTGCAATTGATCAAGGAACTTTTGAATATCGAATAAGTAATCCTAACAAATATATTCCTTCTTCATTAACTGCTAACTTTAAATACGTTTTTGATGCTAATAATGAATCTTTTGATGGAACTAATATAAAAGGAAAAATATCATTAACATATAATAACTTTACCACCCAAGAAAAAGAAATTGTTTTAAAAACTTCTTTCTTACCAGAAATTGATAGAAAATTCTTAGAAGAATTTCTATTGATCAATATTGATTTTACTGATAAAGAAAATATTTCAATTAAATCATTTAAAATCGATGAACCAATTAGCGAAGAAATTAAAAACAAAATGATGACAAAAATTACTATCAACAATGAAGTGGTTGATGCATCAAATTGATTAAATAAAGTTGGTTTACACTTTAATGAAATTAGACCTTTACAAATTGATTATGATACAAATACCATTAAATTTGAAGCAACTTTAGAAAAAACTGGTGTTATTGGAAATGCTGAAACCGAAAATTATGAATTTTCAGTCTCAGGTTTTCAGCCAATTGAAAAAATTTCTGATGCTGATTTAGATGTATTTTTAAGTAAATTAAAAATCGAAAACCGTTATTTTGCAGAAGAAATTGCCAATAACATTGAAGATATTCAATTACTATATTGTGAAAATGGACAAATTGATGAAAATTCAATTGCCGTTGATGAAAACTTCTTATTATCAAAAGGAATTACTAATTTTAATAAAGAAAATATTTGAACCTCAACCTTTAATGCTGAAACAAATTCAATTGAAACAACAATTAATATTTTCAAACAAAATGACTTAAATCCAAAAACATTAACAACCCAAATTATTAGTGGTGGGCCTCGTTTTGAAGATTATATAAATGAAATTAACGTAACTATTAATAATAAAGAAACATTAATGCCAAATGAAGTCGAATTTAAAAATCTAACTTTAGCTTTAAAAGCTAATTCAAATCTTATTGATACTGATTCATTTATTACCTTTTTATCAATTAAAACTAATTTAAAAACCCCTGAAGAAATTCAAAATTGAAAAATTGGCAAGAAGACTTTATCATTTGTTTTTAAAAATAATATCACTAATAAAATATACACATATAACAAGGTTTTTGAAGGATTTAAGCCATTTGAAGAAGGCAATACTTCTTTAGATATTAAAGCTAAAGAAAATCGCATTGTAAGTGGTACTTTAAGTCCTGAAACCATTGCTAAAATTAATGAATTAAAGACAAATCAAGCCTGAACAACCTTTGGGTATGTAAAATACAACACCAGTTCAAAAACTCTTGTTTTTGGTGCTACTAAAAACACTTCAAATAATAACTTTGATGGAATTGTATTTGATGAAGAATTCCTTCAAAAAGCAAGTGAGAAAAATGGTGTTCTTCCTGGAATTCAAAACAGCAAAAATCCTAATCAAAAAGCTTTATCAATCACACAAAAAGGTGACAAATACTATTTAGTAGTTAAATTTAGTGCTCAACAAATAGAGCCATATTGAATCCTTTTGAATTAAAAAAAGAAATTAAAAAAGTTGATTAAGTTCAACTTTTTTTCTTCTAAAAATTATTGAAAAACAATCATTTTTCTTGATTTTTTGAAAAAAAATT
>NZ_JNJX01000020.1 GCF_000702805.1 Mycoplasma anseris ATCC 49234 | reverse complement strand
CCCCCGCCATGAAAATCTAATGATTCACCATTAAAATATTTTGCAATAAAACAACTACATTCAGTATGTCAACCAGGCCTTCCTAATCCAAAAGGACTATCATATTTAACGCCGACTTGGGTTTCTTTTCACAAAGCAAAATCACGGGGATTATTTTTGCCTAGTTCATTATCATCTGAAACAAGATTTTCAATTTTTTGCCCACTAATTGTGCCATATATTTCTTTAAATTTGGAAGTATCAAAAAATACGTTTGTGCCAACTTGATAAGCAGCTTTATTTTCAATTAATTTTTGAATATAACTATATAAATCATTTAATGAATCTGTTACTCTAACTGCTTTAGTTGGTAATTCTAAATTAAATTGTTTAAAAAGTGATCAATAATATTCTTCATACAATGAAGATATTTCTTTTTCAGTTTTATTTTCTTCAATCGCTCGCTTGATAATTTTGTCATCGATATCAGTAATGTTGTGTAAATAAAATATTTCTTCTCCTAAAAATTTTTGTGCTCTAATCATTAAATCAAAAGTCACGGTTGGTCTTATATTACCAATGTGTGGATAATTATAAACTGTTGGTCCGCATAAATAATATTTCTTCATAATTTAAATATTATATATTAACATTTATAATATAATTGAAATTATGAATACAACAAAAGATATAATTGTTTCTTCACTAGAAGAAGCACTAAAAAAATTAGATATTAGCAAACCAGTGGTATTGAAAGAATCAAAAAATTATGGCGATTATTCAACTAATTTACCTTTAACTTTACAAAAAGAAATGGGTAAAAAAGCAATGGATATTGCTTCTGAAATTGTAAAAAATATTGATTTAAAAAAATATACTGAAATTGCTGAAATTCAAGTTGCTGAACCAGGTTTCATCAACTTTTGAGTTTCTAACTCTGTTCTAGCTGATACCATAAACTCAATCAACCAATTAGGTGAAGAATATGGTGATGTAAAAGAAGAAAAAGGAGCAGTTAATATTGAGTATGTCTCAGCTAACCCAACAGGGTATTTACATATAGGTCATGCAAGAAATGCTGCTGTTGGTGCAACATTGTGCAATGTTATGAAGAAAGCTGGACACCGAGTGGTTAGTGAATATATAATTAATGACCATGGAAATCAAATGAATAACTTGGCAAATTCTTTATTTGCTAGATACCAACAAATCTTTGATAAAGATTTTCCAATGCCACAAGATTCATATCGTGGTGGTGATATCATCGATTTTGCCCAAGCATTTTATAACGATTATAAAGATCAATATAAAGGGGTCGAGTACACTGACGAAATAAAAGCCTTCTTTAGAGAATATGGACGTAATATTGCATTAGAAAATATTAAAAAAGATTTGAAAAATTTTGGAATTGAAATTGAAATTTATTCATCTGAAGAAGAAATGTATCAAAAAAATTTAATTCTACCTAGAGTTAATAGATTAAAAACTATTTATAAAAAAGATGGTGCAACTTGATTAGAAACTACTAAAGGTGGAAGAGATGATAAAGATAGAGTTGTTTTAAAATCAGATGGATCAACAACTTATTTCTGTACTGATATTGCTTATCATCCAATTAAATTTGATCGTTTAAATGATCAAAATGGAAAAATTATTGATATTTGGGGTGCAGATCATAGTGGTTATGTAGAACGTGTTAAATTTGCATTTGAAGACCAAGGGTATAGAAGAGATCAAATTGAAATGGTATTATTTCAATTGTTAAGAATTGTTAAAGATGGTGTTGAAATTAAAATGTCAAAACGTTTAGGAACTTCTTTTACTATGAGAGAACTACTTGATTTAGTTGGCAAAGACCCAGTTAGATATTTCTTAATTGATAGATCTTATAATTCTAAAATTGATTTTGATGTAAAAAAAGTAACTGAAGCCAATGAAACAAACCCTATGTATATTATTAAGTATGCACATGCGCGTTGTGCACAACTATTAGATAAGGCAAACATCAAAGATCCAAAAGCAACTAAATTTGATGATGAATATTCTTTAAAATTAATTAATGATTTAAAGGAATATCCAGATTTAATTAAAACTATGGCAAAAAATTATAAAGTTAATTTATTACCTCCTTATTTATTAAAATTAGCAGGTTCATTTAATTCATTTTATTCAAATACCAAAGTTTTAGGTAATGAAAACGAAGAAAGCTATGTAGCTTTAGTTAAAGCTACAAAAATTGTATTAGCCAGCGGTATGAGGTTGATGGATTTAGACATTCCTGATAAAATGTAATAACAATTTTAAATATAAGAAATAAAGTTGTCTGCTTTGTTTCTTATATTTTTAATTTCACTTTAAAAATGTAAAAAAATTTAATGAATAATTAAAAAACATTGAAAATTCAATAAGATTTTAATTCAAGTTATTTGACTTTAAAACTAGATTTATAAAAAAGTTTTAATTAAATCTGTTATAAAGCAATTAAAGTACAAAACTAAAACCTTTTTTATTGCCAATATAAACAATTTTTCAATTTAGTTTTTGCACAAAAAACAATTTTTTTGTATTTTAATTCTAAAAAAACATGTTATTAACAATATTTTTTTGCTTTTTCAAAAAAAAAAAAAAAA
>NZ_JNJX01000019.1 GCF_000702805.1 Mycoplasma anseris ATCC 49234 | reverse complement strand
AAAAAAAAAAAAAAACATTCTTTTTTCAATACTTTTTGTTTGTTTTCTTCATTTTTTTTGTTTTTATTTAATGTTTGCTATTAATTTATTATTTCTTTTTTATGAAAACGTGATCTTAATTATATTAATATTTAAATTTGATACATAATGTAAAAATCATTCAAAAAATTATAAAAATATAAGAGGGTAATTTTTCACAATTATAATTGCCAATGTTAATTTAAAAAAGTTTTTTATCTAAATTTCTTTACTTTTTTAGAATTTTTTTTAAAAAAATTTTAAAAATAATATATATATATATACTAAAATTTGTAAAAAGGATAAAATATGAAAAAGTCAAGAAAAATAGCTTTAATCGTTTTAGGTCTAGCAGCAGTTGCTGCTATATCAACAACTGCATACATTTTTGCTAGAAAATCTAATAAAAATGTTAAAGAAAACAAAATATTATCTTTAATTGAAAATATTAAGGAATATCAAAAACAAAATTCAAATGTCATTGATAATATTTCCTTAAATACTGAATTTGCAAGTTTAATTGATAGTTTAGACAAACAAAGCAATGTTGAAGATGAAAAAGAATTAAAAGATATTTTAGATAATTCAAATGCCAAATTTAATGTTTTGAAAAATAAAATGGAATATCTAAAAATTGAAAATAATCTTGTTTCGTACTTAAATGAAATTAATAATAATAAATATCAAAATATATATAATGAATTATTGTCTAAAAAAAATGAGCAAAATGAACTAGTTAAAAAAAGCAATGAAAATGAAAAAATTGAACAAGCTAAAACTGCTTTAAATTCTGCTTTAGAAAAAGCTAAAAAAGATGTTCAAGTGATTAATGAAACTAACAATAAAAAAAGTGAATTAACAAAACTAAATGAAGACATTGCTAAGGAAATTACAACATGAGAAGATCCAAAATATGAACCATTAAAAACTGAATTAACTAGTTTTTTAGATACGCAAAATACTGCATCTAAAAAAGAAAATATTACTCTTGATGAATTAAAAACAATCATTGAATCTATTAAAAATAAATTTAATGAAGTTCAAGGTAAAAAATTAGAAATGGATAAAGAGGCAATTAAGGATGAATTAAACACTTTAGTAACAAATGCTACATCAATATTAGAAAGTCCTTATTTAATTAATGGTACAGACAATACAAACAAAGATCATTTTAATGAAGTTATTGAATTTTCAAAGGAATTGATTAAAAAACCTGATACAACTTCAGAAAAATATAGTCAACAAATATCTGCATTAAAAAACGCAATTAATACCGCTGAAGAACAAATTAATACACAAAGAAATGAATTATTATCTAAATTAAGAGAAAGAGTTGAATTGCCTTCAGATTATTTAAATGATGAAGAATTTAAGAAAAATACAAAAAATTTAGATACAACATTAAATAGTGAAATTGAGAAAGCAAATGCTATATTGTCAGTTGATCCTAAAACTGTTTTAAAACCTAATTTAGTAGCTGCAATTGAGAAAGTAACAGAAACTCAAGAAGGTGTTCAAAATTATATTAGTGCTTTAAATGATTTAAAAAGCTTAAAAGAATATCGTGATAAAATTAAAGATAAATATACATTAAAGATTGAAGATTTAAATCATGATATTAATTCATATGAAACAAGTTTAGGCAGAAATTACCCTTCTTTAAAAGCATATGCTTCTCTAAAAAGTTTTATTGCTAGAGGGAAAAATAAAGCAGTTATTAATGATTTTAATGCATATAAATCAGCTATTAATGAATTTAAAAATAGTGAAGAAAATCAATCATATTTTACAGATGAAGAAAATAATCTTAATAAGATCTTTAAAGAATTTGACAATATTAATGAAATAACATCTGAAATGAGCGATGAAAACATTAATTTAATTACAAATATGAATAAGAAATTAGAAGAAGCTCAAAAAACTAAAAAATCATTAGTGTGAAAAAAATATGTTGAATTAAAAGAAAAAGCAAAGAAATATTTAATTCAAGAAGATTATTCAGAAATTAATTCAATTCACCACGCTTATAAATTAAAACAATTGATTGATGATTATGAAAGTTATAATGAAAGCATTGAAACTTCTGCAGTACATAGAGTTAATACCCAAATTTCTGATTTAATTTCAAAAATTGACTCATCATTAGAATCAGATATTCAAACTATTTATAGTAATATTGAAACATATATTAACACAGACAATAATAATAAAGAAAAAAGAGATCAATTACAAGGAAAATTGAATACAATTAAACCTGAAATTGACTCAAATAAATCATCAGGTGATATTAATATAGTTTTAACTAAATTAAAAGAATTAAATGAATTTTTTAATTCAAATAAATAATTTTTCTAAAAATAAATAAGAGAGAGGTTTCTCTCTTTTTTTATTTTAAATCTACTCACATATATCTAATAATATTATGTAAATAAAATAAAAACACCATAGATTTCTATGGTGTATAAATTAATAATAGTTGAAACTTTATTTAAAAGTGAAATGAATTTAATATTGATTTAAAATCTTAATTCATTCAGCATATGTTTGTTTTGTCTTTTCTTCATTGAATTTTAAGTTATATTCTACAAATCAATTATTTATTATTGGTATTAAACGTTTTCAGATGGCTTCATGGTTTTCAATAGAAATGGTTGTTGGTCTAATATTATAATTTTCTATATATTGTTTTATTTGTTTAACTTTTCCTTCAAATTCAGAAAATTTTCCCATTTTATCTAAATGTTCTTTATCAGTAATAAGAGCTTTTTTCATAAATGCATATTTTTCTAATAATTCGAATCATGTTTTAGCTTTGTCATATAAGGTGTTGTAATCACGCAATGCATCTTCAAGAGTTTTTCTATCAGAACTAGTGTTATCAAATACAGGTTGTAATTTAGATATTTTTTCATTTAAAGCTGCTTCCAAATTAAATTTCGTTGGATAAGTTTTTAGTAATGATAATGTTAAACTATCTTTGGTATTTGAAAGAGTAGTTTCAATTGTTGAACGTAATTCAACTTTTAGCCGAGTAGCATCATTATTAGTTTCTTTTATTAAGTTTTCAAGTTCACTTTTCTTGTTTTGGAATTCTAAAAGAGTAGAATTTGGTTCAGCTAATAAAGCATTTGTTGATTCAATTAATTTAGTAATTTTATTTTGCAATTCTTGCTTGTCAATTACATATTCATTATTTTTATCTTGGTTTAATTTACTTAATAATTCATTAATTTGATTTCTTATATCATTTTTTGTCTTATATTCAGTAATTCCGTTGTTTAATTCTTGTAATTTCTTTTTAAACTCATTGGCATCATTATCTTTATTATTTAAAACTGGACTAATATTACTTACAATAGTCAATAACTGTTGTCTTTCAATGTTATTTAAATTATATCCATTAACTTGTGTATTAACTTCATTAATTTTATTATTAAGCACATCATATGCCATTTTTCATTCATTTTGTTTCATCTCTATAGCATCAAATGTGGTACTTAATTCATTATATGCTAACTCTAACGAATTGGCTGTGGAATTTACATCATCTTTTTTAGCTGTTGCAGTTTTAATGGCAGTGTTTAATTCATTTTTAATTGATGTATTTTCAACTGTTTTATTAAATAAAGTTGCTTTATCAATTAAGGCTTGTAATTTTTCTTTTGCTTGTTTTTCTTGTTGTTTTCTTGCTTCAGCTTTTTGTTGAATTTCTTTAAACTTAGTTTCTAAGGCGGTTTTAGCAGCATCTAAAC
>NZ_JNJX01000018.1 GCF_000702805.1 Mycoplasma anseris ATCC 49234 | reverse complement strand
TCGCAAATTCAATAATTTGCCTAAAAACATTGACATTCTAACTTATTCTTTTCCTTGTCAAGATTTATCACAGCAAGGCAAACAAAAAGGAATTAATAAAGAAACAAGAAGTGGATTACTTTATGAAATTGAAAGAATTTTAAAAGCAAATGTAAATAATTTACCCAAATGTTTAGTATTAGAAAATGTTAAGGCATTAACTACCCAAAAATTTATTAATGATTTTAATCAATGAATAAAAGTATTAGATAAGCTTGGCTATAAATCAAAATGAGCTTTGTTAAATGCAAAAGATTATGGAAGCGCCCAAAATCGGGAAAGGGTATTTCTAGTTTCATTTCTAAAATCTAATCCAAAAGAATTTCATTTCCCTTTAAAGATTAAACACAACAATTATTTTAAAAATATTATCAATTTTAAACATGAACATCAAGATTGTTCTGCCCTTTTAAATTTTCCTTTTTTGGATTTTAAAACAAGTAAGCAGGGCATTACAAAAACCATTTTAAAAAACTATACTAATTTCAATAGTGAAGCATACATTTATGAACCAAAATTTTTTGGTCCAACTTTAACAGCATCAGGTGCTAATAGCAGAATTAAAATTTATGATAAAAAAAGACATAAATTGTTCTTTATGAATGCTATTGAGGCATACCAATATATGGGTTTTGATAAAGAAGATGGCATAAAAATTAAAAAGAGTCAAATTCTTTCTGAGAGCAAAATGATTTTTACATGCGGTAACTCAATAAGTGTTGAAGTTCTTGAAGCATTATTTAAAGAGGTTTTAAAATGTTTATAAGTAATTTTGATAAAGAACTACATAAAATTAGATTTCATTTTGCCACAAATAATTATTTAAACAACAATTTCAAAACAGGGCATTTTAAAGGTTATGTCGATGTTTTAATTGAGCCACAAAAAATGTTAATTTTTCATCGTGAAATTCATTTTGAAAGTTTTGCAATTGATTTAGCCACCACTGAATCTTGAATTTTGAAAGAAAATAGCAATTATCAAACAAGGAAATCATTACTAGATTTTTTAAATCAGATGCATCAAACAAATATTATTCAAACTATTAGACAAGACAACAATAATTTGTTTGTCTTTAACAATGAACAACTTCAAACTCTTAATGAATGAATTACTAATAATAAAATTACTTTCAATAATTTAATTGCCTTAGTAAGAGGATCTAATCCATCTGGAAAATTCAAGAATTTAAAAGCAGGCCAATTAGTATGTTTGGATTTTAACAAAGAAGAAGATCTTAAAAATGTTTTGTGCAATACATTTTTTGATGCCATTTTTTTAAATGATTTTGTATTAGAAAATGATGATTTAAGAAATTTTAAAAGAATGAAATCAAATAGTGCTGAATTCTTTTTAAACCAAATCTTGAAATCAAATGAAAAGAAGGATAATCATGCTTTTGAATTCCTAAATTGCTTATTGTTTGATGAATACAACGAAAATAAAATCAATAAATTAAAATTATTATATATTGAATTAAACAAAGAAAAAGAGTTGATAGATAATCACATTTCTAAATATATAAAGCTTATTGATAAAGAGAGAAATAAAGTTAATAAATTGAATATTCAGGTTTTTAAACAAATAAAAGAATATGACCGTGCACACATTTATGAGATCAAAATGATTAAAGCCGACCTAATTAAATATATTTACAATTTAAGAAACCAAAGTAGTATAAATGACAAGGAGATAAAAAAACAATTTATCGAAGCTGTTTCCGATAAAGAAAACTTATTGAATTTAGATGTAAATTCTCATCGAGCATTTGATAAATATATGTTTTTTTATGATTTGGATGGTAATATACAAATAAACAAAAAATTTGATAATAAAAACTGAAACATTTATAATCAAAATATGTCTATTATTAAGAAAATTGATAATAAATTTCTAACTAAGAAAAGAAAATTCTATTTAAATCAAAGAATTTTGAATTATAAAAACCCCAGTGAATTTGAAGGTTTTTGAGAATTTTTTAAATCAAAATAAGGGATATTTTAATATTTCCTATATTATTTAATATTATGATTGGAACATATATATGAATTAATTTCATTTTATTTTTAATTGGATATTTTATTGGCTCAATTAATTTAGGAATTATTATAAGCAAAATAAAGGGCCAAGATATTAGATTAAAAGGTAGCGGAAACGCCGGTGCTACTAACGTATTAAGAAACATGGGTTTTAAATTTGCTTTTTTTGTTTTTAGTTTTGATTTTTTTAAAAGCTTTTTACCAACATTAATAGTTCTATTAACAAAACATTATGCTAATGTTTCAAATAATGACTTCATTATTCCATTATCTATTGGATTTGGTGCTTTAATTGGCCATGTTTTTCCATTATATTTTAAATTCAAGGGCGGAAAAGGAGTAGCTTGCTTCTTTGGAATCGTTTTAGCATTTAATTTCATCTTGTTTGTAATCTTTGTTTCTTTATATGTATTAATTTTAGTTGTTTCAAATTATGTATCCCTAACAAGTGCTATATCTTCATTCATTATTGCAATATTATGCTGTTTACCACTTTTTGATGTAGACCATGTTCTAGCAATTATGCTAGTGAATGTCCCAGTTATTGTAAATAATTGTATTATTTCACTATGTGCAATTGTAATAATTTTCAAACATTACCGAAATTATGTAAGAATAATAAATAAAACTGAATCAAAATTGTTCAAATGATAAAAATCAGCATGATGCTGATTTTATTTTAAAACTGATAGTGATATTAACATATAATTTATTATTATCAAGAATGAAAGGAAAATTATGAAACTAGAATTAGATTTAATTAAATCTTTTGAAAAAAAATTCAATCGTGACAAAACATCTCAAGCAGTTAAAAATGCTATTGCTAAAGTAGGAATTAATCAAGCAACATTTAATAATGATGTCTTAAGAGTACATAACTTTGAGTTTAGTAATGAAGTAAAAACTGGTTCAATGACTAATCAAAAATCTTCAGGTAGATGTTGAATTTTTGCTGCTTTAAACATGGCGAGAGTGAAAGCATTAGAAAATTTAAAAATTAAGGATATTGAATTTTCACAAAATTATATTTACTTTTGAGAAAAAATGGAAAAAGCAAATACCTTTTTGGAAAATATTATCAATTATGCTTTAGATTTGGAACCTAATGACCGTTTATTTAAAGAATTTATGAACAATCCAGTTTCTGATGGTGGATATTGAGAATGATATTTAGAATTAAATAAAAAATATGGTGTTTGTCCAAAACAAGCAATGCCTGAAACATTTCATTCATCATCTTCAAATGATTTTTGTGAAGTTTTAAATTTAATAGTAAAACAAGCAGCTGCTGAAATGCGCAGGTTACATAAAGCTAAAGTAGCTAAAAAAGCAATTCTTGAAATTAAAGAACAAGCACTATATGATGTTTATAATGTTTGTGTTAAGGCGTTAGGAATGCCACCAAAGAAATTTGATTTTGAATATCGTGATGCGGATGAAAAATTTCAAAAATTAAGTAATATGACTCCTCAAAATTTTTATGAAAAAGTTATAGGTGATGAAATCTTAAACAAGATTTCTTTAGTTTCAGACCCAAGAGAAATTTATCCATATGGGAAATTATTGAAATCAAAATATTTTAAAACTGTTATTGAAGGAAATAGCAATCTTTGTTTAAATGTCCCATTAGATGAATTAAAAAGAGCAACAATTGCAGCTTTAAAAGATAATAAAACTTGTTGATTTGCTTGTGATGTTAGCCAATTCATTGATAGAAAATCTGGAATTTTAGATGCAGATTTATATTCATGAAATGATGCACTTGTAAAACTTGATAAATTATCAAAGAAAGAAAAATTTGAATTAGGTGTTATTTATCCAAATCATGCCATGAACTTTGTTGGGGTTGACCTTGATAAAAAAGGAAATCCAATTAAATGAAAAGTAGAAAATTCATGAGGTTCAGATATTGGAAGTAAGGGGATCTTTTCAATGAGTGATAAATGATTTGACGAATATATGTTTGAATCAATTGTTGACAAGAAATATGTTGATCCAAAATATTTAAAAGGTTTAGAAGAAGAGCCTATCGAAATCGAACCTTGAGATCCAATTGCTTAAAAATTCAATAAACAGGGTGAAGTCCTTGTTTTTTATTTTAAAGTTATAATCATGTATTTTGTATAGAAATAATAATACCTCCCCCTTTTTTATTTACTTTTTTAAAACTAAAAATTATTATTTTTTTCT
>NZ_JNJX01000017.1 GCF_000702805.1 Mycoplasma anseris ATCC 49234 | reverse complement strand
GCCCATAATGTAAAGAAAATCATATGCTTCTTTACTAAGTGCAAAAATACTATCTGGATGTTCTTCTGCATATGTAGCTGCCCTTACAACGTTTGACAACTTACTCATATCACATTTGTTAACCATAATAGCTCCAAGAATTATAAGAATAATAATTGGAATTATACCAGTAATAAAACCTAGTAAAGTTCTGTCTAATTTTTTCATTTTTGTTAATCTACCTTTCTTTATTTTTGAGACACATTTTAATTATAAAAAAAAAAAAAAACGAACAAAATTGTTCATTTTCCTAACATTTTATATCAAAATATCAAAAATATCTTCACCAGTTTCAACAATTGGAACTTCAAAATTTCTTGCAACAATGTTTCCAGCAGTTCCAAGTCCTTTTAATTCTCCTAATACTTTTGGAGATTTAAATGATTTAGAAAATACAGTTAAAGGCAAAGCTTCTCTAGTGTGATCTGAACCAGGCATTGTGGGATCGTTTCCATGATCTGAAGTCATAATCAATAAATCGTCTTCACGCATTGCATTAATCAATTTAGTTAATTTAATATCTAATCTGGAAATGTTTTCACTATATCCAATTGGGTTTCTTCTATGACCATAATGACTATCAAATTGAACTAGGTTAACAAAAACAAATTGATTAGTTGAATTTGACGAAGCAATATCAATGGCAACATCCATATTTTCATCATCGCTAGCTGGTCCATAAACTTTGTCTATTCCTACGCCAGTAAAAATATCATTTATTTTTCCAACCGCAACTACTTCAACACCTTTAGCTTGTAAGTCTTCTAAAATAATATGACCAGTTGGTTTGTTTGCATGGTCATGACGGTTAAATGTTCTTGTAAATTTGCCATCAGCTTCTTTTATAAAAGGTCTTGAAATAATTCTTGCAACATTTCATTCTGGTCTTGAAGAACAAATTTCTCTTGCCTTTTTAGCATATTCATTTAATTTGTCTAGTCCCAAAGTTTCTTCATCGCCACAAATTTGTAATGTAGAATCTGGAGAAGTATAAATAATCATGTCACCATTTTTGATATGTTGATCCCCTAATTCAGCTAAAATAACAGTTCCAGAAGCTGCTCTATTACCAATAATTTTTCTTCCATCTCAAGCTTTTGAAAGTTCGTTTACTAATTCTTCTGGGAAACCATTTTCAATAAATTGTGGGTTAGGAACTTTTGTATAAATTCCCATCATTTCTCAATGTCCAGTTAAAGTATCTTTTCCATTTGACATTTCATGGATTTTACCAACGTATGCTAGTGGGTGTTTATTTCTAGCAACATGTCCTTCCATTTTGGCCACCTCAGTAATTCCCAACTTTCTTCATGTTGGTATTTGTAATGGTAGTACTTGTGAGGCATGATAAAAACTATTAGCCCCTTTATCATTAAATTCTTCTTGACGAGGTTCAGGGCCAATTCCTAAACCATCAGTTACAATAAAAAATACCCGATTAAATTTTGGCATATTTTCCTTTCTTAACATATTGAACATTATTCAATATTAGTCGTTTTTACAACTAAATTATATTAGAAAACCATTGGAATATAACTATTTATTGTAAATTAACTATAAACAAGAATGCTGTAATATGTTATCATTTTTATAATTAAAAGAGGTGTTTTGTGAATAAACAGAAAATTGGAATAATTACTTCAGGTGGCGATGCTCCTGGAATGAATGCTTATTTATATTTTTTCTTAAAGCAAGCAATGCTGTACAATGTTGAATATGTATTATTTGAAGATGCTTTTTTGGGTTTGGTTGAAGATAGAAAAACTACTTTAGACGAAAGGTTTTTTGAAACTTTGTTGTATCAATCAGGTTCAATTATAAAAACCAAGAGATTTCCTGAATTTAAACAAATGGAAAATGTATTCAAAGCCAAAACAGTTTTATTAAAAAATGAAATTGATTTATTAATTGTTATTGGTGGAAATGGTAGTTTAAATGGGGCAAAGGCACTGACTAAAGTTGGCGTTAAAACAATTTTTATCCCAGCAACTATTGATAATGATGTTCCTAATTGTGAATATTCATTAGGTTATGATAGCGCTTTAAATTCAATTAATGAAGAATGTCAAAAACTAATTGCATCAACTACATCACATGGCAATATTTTATTAGTCGAATTAATGGGAAGAGGTAAAAACCATTTAATTTATCCTAGTGCTATCAATATTGGGGCTAATTTTATTGTTTCAAGAAATCAAAGACCAACCATATTTTCATTAATTGAAGTAATAAATACATTAAAAGAAAATGGAAGAAAACAAATTACCATTGTTATCCCTGAAACAACTTTTAAATCAATCAAAAAGGTGGCAAAGAAAATTAAAAAGCAAACAAAATATGACATAAAAACAAGCATTTTAGGTCATACTCAAAGAGGAGCTAATCCAACTAATTTTGACAAAAATTTAGCTTATAACCTAGTTCAAGAGGCTTTTAGTTGTATAAATAATAATATTTATAATGTTGGCCTTATAATATATAACAATAAGATAAATTGTTTTTCTTTCAATGAAATTAAAAAGATTAAAACAAGGGAAAAGAATTTGGAACAGGAAATTCTAAATTACAATCAAAAGCAATTGAAAATTAAGTGATAAAGGAGATAAAAATATGATGAAATTCAATGAAAAACACACTAAGATCGTTGCTACAATTGGTCCTTCTTCAAACAATTATCAGACAATGAAGGAATTAATTTTAGCAGGAGTAAACACTATTAGAGTTAATTTTTCTCATGGAGATGAGGAAATTCATACAACAAACTTCAACTTAGCAAGACAAATTTCTAAAGAGTTAGACATTCCCATTTCATTACTTTTAGATACTAAAGGCCCTGAAATTAGAATTGGTAAAATGAAGGATGATCAACAAATGTTGTACAAAGGCTCATTGGTAACTATAAATACTGATGAAGAATCATATAAGAATTTATTAGGTGATTCAAAAACAATTTCTGTGTCTTACCGTATGGACAAAGATTTAAAAACAGGAAATCAAGTTTTATTGGATGATGGTAAATTAACAACTATTGTTAAAGAAGTAAAACCGATGAGAATCATTGTTGAAGTTCAAAATGATCATCTATTAAAAACTAACAAAAGAGTTAACATTCCTGGTGTTGATTTCTCTATGCCATTTATGAGCCAAAAAGATAGAGATGACATTATTTGAGGAGCTAAATTTAAGGTGGATTATATTGCTGCATCATTTGTGAATTCAGCTAAAAATGTTAATGAAATTCGTGATTTATTAAAAGAACATGGTGGAGAAAAAATTCAAATTTGTTCAAAGATCGAATCAATGACTGCAATTAAAAATATTGATGAAATTATTGAGGCAAGTGATTCAATCATGATTGCTAGAGGGGATTTAGGTTTAGAAATTCCTTATTATGAAGTGCCTTATTGAGAAAAACAAATTATTAGAAAATGTCGAAATGTTGGTAAAGAGGTTATTGTTGCTACCCAAATGTTGGATTCAATGGAAAAAACCCCAATGCCAACTAGAGCTGAAGTAACTGATGTTTATTATGCTGTTGAATTAGGAGCAGATGCTACTATGCTTTCTGGAGAAACAGCTAGCGGTCAATATCCAGTAGAAGCAGTAAAAACTATGGCAACTATTGTTAAGTATGCTGAAAAAGAATATTATAATGAAGTTTATTATGCAACACAAATTGAAAAAGTAGCAAAAGATGAAAATTCAAGAATGCTAATTGCATATGAAGTAGCAAAAAAATTACAATCAGGTGAATATAAATATGCTGTTGTATGTAGCCATTCAGGTCAATTATTAAAAGAAATAGCTAAATACCGTCCAAATGCTTACATTGTTGGTTTAGTAAGCAATGATGAATTAGTTTGAAGATTTGGAATTACTGCTGGAGTTTATTGTGAAAAACACTCACAGGCAGTGATGAAGGTGGTAAAAGATAATCACAATAATGCAAGAAAAGCTTTAGAACATTTTAATGTTAAAAAGGGTGATAAATTCTTAGTTGTTGATAAAATGAATTTCACAGAACATGAATATTAACAACCATTTCAAAAATCGCATTTTGCGATTTTTTTATTATTCGGACACGTTATAATAGAACATTATGAAAAAAATTAGGTTATTTGAAAGGTTTGCTGGGATTGGAAGCCAAAGAAAAGCTTTAAAAAATATTGCTAAAAATGAATATGAAGTTATATCACTAGGTTCAGTTGATTTTTATATTGACGCCATCATTTCTTATATGATTATTCATCATGGTTATTTAAAAAAAGAAACAAAACTAAGTCGTGTTGAAATGATTCAAAAATTAAGTCAATATTGCTTTAGTAGTGATAGTAAAAAAGTAGTTAATATGAACTATTTTTCAAGAATGAACCAAGAAAAATTACAAATCATTTTCCCTTATTTATATGCTTATGTAAATAATGAATATTTCATCAATGTATATCATGTTAACGAGAGAGAGAGAGAGAGAGAGAGAGCTACACCGACATTCGCAAATTCAATAATTTGCCTAAAAACATTGACATTCTAACTTATTCTTTTCCTTGTCAAGATTTATCACAGCAAGGCAAACAAAAAGGAATTAATAAAGAAACAAGAAGTGGATTACTTTATGAAATTGAAAGAATTTTAAAAGCAAATGTAAATAATTTACCCAAATGTTTAGTATTAGAAAATGTTAAGGCATTAACTACCCAAAAATTTATTAATGATTTTAATCAATGAATAAAAGTATTAGAT
>NZ_JNJX01000016.1 GCF_000702805.1 Mycoplasma anseris ATCC 49234 | reverse complement strand
CGGAACTGGTTTAGGATCTGGAGTTGGTGTTGGATCCGGAACTGGTTTTTCACATTTCGAACTAATTAAAGGTAATGTGGTAATTACCCCTGTTGTACAAAAAGAAAGTATAAATAATAAAGACTTTTTGTTTTTCATTTCTTTTCCCTTTCTTATTTTAAAATAGGTCCATTTTCTTGTAATCATTCATATAATTCAAATTTCTTCATTCTATGTATGTAATCATCAAGAAATGGAACAGGCAATAACTCGTGAATAATTTCTAAATCAATAGAACGAGCTATTTTTCATGTACTAATTCTTGTTGTTCAGTCATTAAGAAGTTTATATGCCTCATCTAATTTTTCATTATTTTCTTCTTCATCGTCTTTAAAAAGCATATCTTCATAAATTAATAATTTAGCTCTTTTAATTGTTAAATCATCATTTGAAAATGGAAAAACTCCAATTACAAAATCATTAATCTCTTTTAAATATATTTTTCATATTTTTGCTTCTTGACGATCTAAACTTCTTAAATGTTCTTTAATCTCTTGTTTTGAAAAATTAATTTTTGCTTTCAACATATAAATCTCCGACTAAGTTTCTTATTTTTATTTATTAATTAAAAACTCTTTCCAAATTCTTGTAAATGTAAGAAATATTCAATTCTATACTCTATATTTTCTAAATTATCATTTTTATAATTTGGAATTAATTCTTGTAAAATTCTTGTATTAACACTTTTGACTAATAATTCTTCTCTTCCATTATAAAAAGCATTCAATGTTTCGAAATAATTATAAAATTCTGTCTTTGGATCAACATTGTCGATATTGCTTACTACAATATAAGCATATATTTCGTGCTTTATTTTTTTTATTTCTTCAGGATCATTTTTAAATGGATAACAAAAAACAATAATGTTTTTTAAAGTTTCAAGTAGTTCTTTATTTGATTCAAAATTAGAAGTTGATTTATCTTTTTCAATTGTGAATTTTTGAGAATTAAATTTTTCCTGTTTATTTTTCATATCTTCTTTATAAGATAAATTTTTATTAGATGTAGCAATTAACATTATATGAGCAACAATATTTAAAATTCATAAAAACCCAGTTATTAAAGCACAAAAAGTGCCGACAAACATTAATATTTCAATTGTTTTATTTTTTGTTATTGAAGCAATAACAATTGATAAAATAAATGTTGTTAAACCTAATACTATTGTAAATAGTATCATTGTTATATATGCAGTTTCATTTGGGCGACTTAAAATTGCTTTTATAATTAAAATAGCAACATTAATAAAAAATAAAATCATGATAACAATATTTGAAATTGCTATTTTTTTGTCAGTTTTCATTAAATTTTCCCCACTTTATTATCTATCTTGGTCAACTACAATAGCAATAATTATTCCTATAAACATTATTAATGGAAAAATAATTCCAACAAAAATCAATATTCTAGCAGTATTGCTTCATGTTTTTGCGCCAATTATCATTGCTAAGATAAAGTTTATTAATGTAATGGTGGCAAGTGCTAAAAAAGAAATCATTGCAATTCCAATTGCTAAAATTTCTTTACTAGTTTTTATGTCTTTATCAAATAATTTAGAATCAAAACCTAAAACAAAAGTTGCCACTAAAAGTATTGCTATTATTAATGGTACACCAATAAATGATAAACATAAATTAGCAACACCTAATTTCTTTGAACTAGATCACATTTTTTCTCCTTTCTTTTAGTTTATTTTTCCATTTTACAAAAAAAAAAAAAAAGGTCTTTTTTGTTCCTTTTTCAATGAAAAAGCACAAAAAAATAACCTTATGTTCTTTTTGTATTATTTTTTAGTTTTTTAAATCTTATTTTTATTGATAATTCTTTTAATATTTAAAAATCTTCTTCCGATTTTTGAAGCTAAGAAGAGAAAGCTAAATAATGAAATTCAATTATTTAGCTTAAAAATTTTTTGTTTGGTTTCTTTTTTTACAATTAAATCATACAATGAATAATTTTTAACTTTATCAATGAATTTAACAAACATATTATTCAAATGTTTTGTATTATCTTTTAATGTTAAAATGATATATTTAATGTCTTCTTTTAAATCTTTTTCTTCTTTAGGATTTAGGTTTGTAACTCGAATACTGGTTTTAATTGTTTCAATAATAAAATTAATGGTATTTTCAATATTATTTTCATTAGAAATCTCAATAAAAATTTCATCAAAATGTTTAATTAAATTAAATTTATTTTTGATAATGAAATTTTTTCAAAGTTCATCAAATGTATTTAATTTTGAATAAAGTTGTGCATAGTTAGTAACATTTTCCACTATAAAATAAACAACTTCTTTAAAAGATTCTAAACTAGAAAGATATGAACGAATTTCAGAATAATGTTTATTGTTTTTAAAACCAAAAACAAATTCCAAAATATCAGTATTTAAAGCATCATCAATTAAACTTTTAAATAATTCTTTAATTTCAATTTTGCTTTCTTCAATTACTTTAGAATCAAAAAATTGTTTTAAAACATCATAAATTGGTTTTTGATCACTATTTAAAATTTCTTTCCAACCATTTTTTAATTCTTTAATTGTGATGTTGTTTTTTAATTTTTCTTTAAACACTTGTTGTTGAAGCATATAAAGAATTTTTTCTAATTTACCATTTTTAAATAAGGTCAAGAAAATTTCTTTGCTTCGAGTTTCATCTTTTAAATATTCTAAAGTTTTTAAAATAGAAGGATATTTTTCTTTTTGATTTTTAAATTTTTGTTCAATCATTTGAGAAACAATAATTGGAATGTTCTTTGTTCCAAATTTAACATATGATTCAATAATTGGATAAATGTTTAAATATGGTTTTAAAATCTTTTTATATTTATTTTCCAGTTCATTATTAATAAACAAATTGTAATTTAAGTTTCTACCAAACACAAACTTAATTAGCCCTTCATTTGTTTGATTATCAAAAAGCTGTTTATATGAAAAAAGATCATCAAATCAATAATTTTTATTAATAAGGTATTTTTCAACAAATTCTGTTTTTAAATTTTCTAGATTGAATTTGGATTTGTTTATACTTAATTTAATAAATAAATCCATTGCTATTTTCTTATGTAATTTATCAGTTGGAAATATACTAAAAATATTTTCATTTAAATATTCATGTTTATTTTCGAAATATTCTTCATCAAATACATTTAAATAACCAATCTTCATTTCTCGAGCAACTTTTTTAGTCATATAATTGATTGCTTCTAAAATTAGTTGTGTTGCTTTTTTAGTAAAATAAAAATCTAAATCGTAAAAGCGGTCAATTAAAGAAGCAAAATAATTAACTACATATGGATAATTAATTAAATAAAGATTAGCATTTGGATTATGAAATTTAATAGTTTTAATTAAGCTTAAATATTCAGTCTTTTTAGTTTTAATTAATTCTTTGATGTCATTTTCAATTAAATTTAAGATTTCTTCTTTTTCTTCTATTCTTCTTAAACTTTTTAAATATTTAAAAGGTAGATTGTATAAAATATCATCTAACCCCAAATTAATTGTAATTAAATTAGCCTCTTTGATTTTTTGCTGAATAATTAAAAAATCATCTTTTTTAATGTTTCAATTCTTAAAATAATTGCTAAAGAAATTTCTAAAAGGATTTTTAACATTTCAATCTAATTGTTTTAAAATATCAAAATGATTAGTATATTTTTTTAATTCATTATGATCATTTTGAATTAAAGCAGTTCATAATTGAAAATGACTTGATACCATTGCTAAATTATCAAAGGATATTAAATTAGTTTTGTTATTTTGTTTAATTAAATTAGCCAAAAAACTTGGATATCCTAATCCGGTAATTTCACCATTTTCTAATTTTCCATTTGCAAAGAAACCAAATTTTGAACTTAATCCAGTACAAAAAGAATCTCCAATGGCAACATATTTAACATCAGAGATTAAGTCATTATTTAATTCTTCTTGTTTAAAAAAGTGATTTAAAAAATCATAGTTTCTTTTCATATGTCCTCTAATCATAAATTACATTATCTAAATTTTTAAAGTAATTTATTAATATTGTAATTGCTTTATTGATATCTAATACTTCATTTTTTAATAATAAATTATTGTTTTTAGCATATAAATTAATATTTTCTAAGATTGTCATTTCTTCAAAAGCAGGTTTTAGATTAATTTCTAATAAATGTTCAGGATAAGTAGAACTTATTAATTTATAAAGTTCAATGATTAAATCATTTTGGTTTAAAGCTTCTTGTCTAATTGAACCAACAACTGCTAATCGCACTCCGATTTCATTGCTTTCAATTTTAGGCATTAATAAACCAGGCGTATCTAATAATAAATAGTTTTTACAATTAATTCATTGTTCAGCTCTTGTAACTCCAGCAATTGAACCGACTTTAGCTACTTTTGATTTTGCCATTAAATTAATAAAAGTACTTTTACCTACATTAGGTACCCCTAAAACCACACATTTTAAGGGTGGGGTTAATTTGTTTTTAGCATCATTTTTTTGTTTAAAAGTTTGATAAAAACCATTTAAAGCAGAATTAATTTGCTTATAGGCTTGGTTGCTTTTTAAATTAGTTGTTATTACAACGCCCTTTTCTTTATATATATTGATAAACTTTTTTAATTTAGCATTATCAGTTTTATCAGTTTTATTTAAAACAAATAAAATTGGTTTGTTATTTGCAATTTTATAAATTTCATTGTTAAAACTAGATTCAGGAATACGACTATCTAATATGATAATAAAAACATCATATAGTTTTTGGCGTTCTTTTAATTTCTTAAATTCTTTAGCCATGTGTCCTGGAAACCAATGGATCATTTTTATTCTCCTTTCAATAGTTTTTTTAAGTTTTTATTTTCTTCTTCTAATTGATTAATTGTGTCTAAATATTTCTTGATATCATCAACAATTTCATCTAAAAATGAATCAACTTCTTCTGGATCATAGCCATTAATTGTATTTGCAAATTTCTTTTTGATAATTTCATTTATGCTTTTATTGTTTAGCATTATTTTAAAATAAAATCCTTTCCTTTTTGAACTTCATATTTAGATAAATGAGGAAAATCATTTTGTCTTAATATCTCAAATAAAACAATTCCTACACTGTTGGCTAGATTCAAACTACGACAATGTTCTTCCATAGGAATTCTTAAACAATTTTTAATATTAGTTTGCATAATTTTTTTAGGTATGCCTGTGCTCTCAGTTCCAAACATAACTCATACTTCATTATTATCTTGATATTCTTGTTGATAATCAATTTCATGATATGAATGAAGCCCGTATCTAGTAATATAATAAATATTTTTATCACCATATTTGCTTACAAATTCTTGATAATTGCGATGAATTTCATGTGGAATTTCACTTAACATATGACCTGCTCCATATCTTTTTAATCAATGCGGATGTAAATCAAAAGCAATTGGTTTAATAATATGCAATTTTGCATTTCCAGCAGAACAAGTACGAATGATATTGGCAGTGTTTGGTCCAATTTCTGGTTGGTATAAAATAACATTAATCATGTTAAAAATTATAACAATTAAAATAACAAAAAGACACCTAAAAGCAAAACAAAAATAAAAAAACTCATGATCTATCATGAGCTTTAATATGCATAGAGATAATTTCTCTCGATGTCGACTCTGTTTTATTATACTGGATTTTTAATATGAATTAAAAATTTAAGTTAATAACTTGATCATTTTTAGACATTTGCATTTGTTTTTTAAGTTTAATATATAGGAATAAATTAATTGTAATTATTGATCCTAAAAAGAATATTGTAAACAGTACAAATAAAGTAATTGACTGAACTAAATGAGGAGTTGAGATTCCTACTAAAATAATTGCAGAAACTATACTAATGATTGAAATCACAAACACTATAGTAGTTCCAATAAAAATTTCTTTATTTGAAATCCTTTTATAAGCAAATGATATTCAACTAAAAATGAAATCAGCAATAGAAGCAATTAAATAAGAACCAAAGTCTCTAAAGAAATATAAATCATAAAAAGCATTGATTTTATAATAATAAAAAGGTTGATTATGATTTGTATTACTATTTCCTAATTTATTAAAATAAGTAAAGTATAGCGGAATCACAATAAATAAAATTGTTATTAATGAAATATGTGCAAAAATTAAAAATGCCAACTTGATTTTCTTCATTTTTTCTCCTTTCACACTTTTTCAACCTTATTTAGTTTTACCTTTTTAAATGTTGAATATTAAAAAAATCTAATCTTTAAAAAATAACAATTATAAGTTTTTTGATTAATTTATCAATAATATTCATTATACATAGAAAACATCAGTCATAAAAGAGAATAGGAAATTTTAAGGAAACAAAATGCATCATTACCAAAAAAGCAATGATGCATTTTGAATTAAATAAAACTATTTTCTAATATTTAGTTCTTTAATTGTTTCTAAATATAAGTTGTAGTTAGTTTTTTGTAAGTGTTTTAATAAAGCCTTACGGTGGTTAACTTTAGCCATAAATCCACGCATTGAGTGCAAATCATTTTTGTTTGCTTCAAAATGAACTTTTAGGCTTTCAATTTCTTCGGTTAAGATTGCGATTTGAACTGGTAAATATCCAGTGTCTTTAGCATTTCTTCCGTATTTTTTAGTTAACTCTTGTTTCTTTTCTTTTGAAACCATTTTTTTCCTTTCATAACCTAGTAATAATCGTAATTATTACCACGATAGATTTTTTATACCAAACATTATAACAAAATAAAAAATAGATACAAAAAAAACACCACAAAACGGCGTTTTGATCAATCTCTTGAAATGGTACGCCCTAGAGGATTCGAACCTCTGACCCAATGGTTAAAAGCCATTTGCTCTACCTTCTGAGCTAAGGGCGCATTTATGGTGCCCAGAACTGGACTTGAACCAGCACGGTCATTACAACCAACGGATTTTAAGTCCGTAGCGTCTACCATTCCGCCACCTGGGCACGGTGTCTTTTTGAATTGCTTACTAATTATATTACATTTTTTTTATTATGTATAATTTTTTTTATTTTTTTTAAATCTTTTAATTTTTAAAAAATAAAAAAGCAACGACCTATTTTCCCGTGAAGGTATCGTCGGCACTGAAGAGCTTAACTGCTGAGTTCGGAATGGAATCAGGTGGATCCTCTTCGTTATGGTTGCTATGGTTAATATTATATACATAATTTTTAATTTTTTAATTTTTTTTATTTTTTTAGTCATATAAATTATAAATTTAATAAAATTTTTTTATATATACATTAAAGGAAAATTATGGAAACAATTGACATTAAGACAAGAATTTTTTTCTTAAAAAAATTAAGAGACACAATCATTAAATATGAAGGTCAAATTATTAATGCCTT
>NZ_JNJX01000015.1 GCF_000702805.1 Mycoplasma anseris ATCC 49234 | reverse complement strand
ATTGATTTGGTGTTTCCTCATCATGAGAACGAAAACATTCAACATTATGCTATTTTTAAAAAGCCTATTTCTAAAGGCTGAATTCATTTTGGAACCTTGAATTATAAAAATCAAAAAATGTCTAAATCATTAGGAAATATTATTTTCCCTCATACTTTTTTAGAAAAATATGAAGCTGATTCTTATAAGTGATTAATTTTAACAACCAATTATGCAAAACCAATTAATTTAACTGATGAATTATTCGAATTAAATCAAAGCCAAATTGATAAATTTAAACTATTATGAAATAAATTCCAATTAGAAAATGAATATAAACTAGTAAAACAAGATTTATTGAAATCAATTTTAAAATTAATTGCAAATTTAGATTTTGCCAATGCAATAAGAGAAATTATAAAATTATCAAAAAATATTGAATTACAAGCTACTTTTTTTGAAATACTAAAAGTTCTTGGATTTATATTTGTAAATCATAAAATTAATCAAGAAGACCTTTTAAAATATCAAGAATGAAAAACCTTAGTCAATAACAAGGAATTTGAAAAAGCAGATATTATAAGAAATGAATTAAAAAATAAAGGAATTATTTAATGAAACAATTTATCTATGGCAAAAACTCGGTTTTAGATGCAATAAAAAATAATTTTCCCATTAAAACATTATATTTGCAAAACAATATTCAAGACAAAAACATTAACTTTCATAATATAAAAAGACTTTCTTATTATGAAATGAATAATTTAGTTAAGGGCAATCATCAAGGTTATATTGCCGAAATCAATGAATTTCAATACCATGATTTTGGTTCTATTTTAAAAGATAAACCTGAAAATGTTTTAATTCTTGATCATATTCAAGATCCTCAAAACTTTGGAGCAATTTTAAGAAGTGCTAATGTCTTTAATATTAAACACATTATTATTCCTAAAAATCGTGCTTGTGAAGTTACTCCTACTGTATTAAAAACTTCTTCTGGTGGATTTAATAATATTAAAATAATTAAAATGGCTAGTTTATTTGAGGCAATAAAGAATTTAAAAGAAGCTGGTTATTGAGTTTATGCAACTGCTTTAAATGATCAAGCAAAAAAACTTCATGAGATAAATTTTGCTAAACCTACTTGTTTAATTATGGGCAATGAAGAAACTGGGGTTTCAAATACCTTGATTAAACATGCTGACGAAGTCATTTATATTGAACAATTTGGTGAAGTCCAATCATTAAATGTTTCTTGTGCTTCAGCAATTGCAATGTATGAATTAACTAAATCAAAGAAAGAATAAATACAAGTTCAAATATCAAAAGATATTTGGACTTTTTTTATTTATACAAATTAAAAATCATATTTTAGAAATTTTATTGTTAATTTTCAAAAATGGATTGTTTAAAAAGATTTTAAATTTAAAAAATAGTAAAATTAAAAATATAATAAAAAGAATGGAGAATTTTTGAAAAAGAAAAGAGTTTTTTTAATTTTAAGCGTAGTGTCAGCACCTATTATATCTTCTAGTTTAATTAGTGCGAAAACTGATTTAATTAGTAAAAAAGAAGATATTGAAGATAGAAGAATCAAACCAATGCCAGGTCCTGATTATATTCCAGATAACCCTAATTCACCTTTCGGGGGCGGAAGTTATATTGAACCTGATTTTTGAACTAAAGAATATGGTTACGGAGATCATAGAATTTATGTTGATTTTAATAACTGAAAATTTCATTGAGGAATTTCACGTTATGATAATTACGTTCATTTTAATAAGAAAGCTATTGAAACATATACTTCTGAAGTATATCCAATGAAACCACTATATGATATTTTGACAATAATATATTCATTCAATGAATCCCATACATACAATTTTTTAACATTTGATTTCAAATATTGAGATTTATTGGAAAAATTCGTTAGAAGTGAATTGAATTATATTAAAAAACCAGATCTTGATGGACTAAAAATATATTATGTAAATGGATTAAAATTATTTACTTATGTAATGAATATTCTTGAGAATGATCCGATGTTTGAATTAAACATTCCTTTTTGGTTTAAAATGTTTTATTCTTCAGCTGATTTGAAATATGATAACGATGTATTAGATTTTTTAATAGAAAAGAGTCCTTTTGCACCAACTCATTTCAAAATTGAAAAAGACAAATCATATGAAATTCTTAAACCAAGAACAATAGAATTTAATAGTAAATTAGGATTTTGAGAATTAAGAAAAAAAATTAGAGAGGATTTTGAAAACGAATTAAAAATTTTTGGAGGAACTAGTAATTTAGTAAAAAATATCTCAAAAGTTATCAGTAAAGTTGCTAGCGTAGCTAATGGATATTATTTTGGTTTTGCTATTGCAAGAGAACTCCTAATTAGCCTTAATGCATTATTAGGCGAAGATTGAACTAATGCTTATCATACTAATAATATTGATTTTTATATAGATTTTGAAAAAACTAGCAATTGAAGAGGTGGCAATTTTAATGAAAGAAACCAAAATATTAGAAAATATTTTAAAAATTTAGAATCTATTCTTATTGATTTAAATCTTTCAAAAGGATTTGACATAAAAAAATTAATAGAACTATTAGGTTATAGTGGTGTACATTATGAAACTAAAATAAAATTCTTTGACAAAATTATCGAACATGAATGAAACAAAGTAGCAAATAACTATTTCAATAATGCTAAAAAGTTTTTTAATTGAATTAATAATTCACACATGAATGGTGAAAAACAATATACTGGAAATGTAAATTTTAGTTTTTTAGACAAATTGCCAAAATTAGAATTAATTAATAATGGATTTACAATTACAGATAATTTAAAAAATATTAAATTTTCAATTTTGACACCATTTATTTTTAAAGAAGCTTCATTGCAGGAAAATTCAAATTTAAATGAATTACAAAAAGAACTATTCGAAATAGTTAATAATTCAAATATAAGTATATGGAAGGGTGCTCTTTTAAAGAATTTAAATGATTTAGGAAGAAGAATTTCCCAAAATGATTTTCAATTAGAGCATTGAAGAAGAAATGTTTTTGAAAAATTTAAAAATGATGGAGCAGCGCCAATTATTTTTCTAAACACTTTCTTTAAAAAAGAGTTATACTCAAATATAAAATCTGAATTTGATATCAATGGAAACAATAAAGTCATTATAAAATATGATATAAAAAAGAAAATTACTAAAATTAATAATAAAAGTGATGATGAATGCATTAGTAGGGGTTGGTAATGACAAAAAAATTATTTAAAGATAGATATATAATCAATCGAATTTGGATTTTCGTTTTAAAATTTTTTGTTCCAGTGTTAATTAATCTTTATTATGTTTTCGAATTTTATGATTCAGAAAAATCATATTCAAGAATATTTATTACTTCAATTGTATTTTTTATATTTGATTTGGCTATGTTAATTGCAGTTTTAGTTTTATCATTTAGACAGGCTAGAAATTATCAATGAGCAAACGGTTTGGAGCAAAAATCAACCACCAAATGAAATCATTATATTTTTGAAAGGCGTTTAGCTAGAAAAAATGAAACAAAAATGAATATCTTTTATTCTAAACAAATGTCTGAAACTTGAAATAAAAATATTGAAATGAATAAACCTAGTGAAGTTAAAAATAAAAAGGGAATTGACATAATTTATATCTATTATTTATTTGTAAGTTCATTAATTTCCTTAATAATTAGTGTTATTAGTTTAATTGCTCATTATGGCGAAATTAAAAATTATTTAAATTTAACTTATGGAAAAATAGTATTTTGTTTTATTATTGGTATGTGTATTTATTTTCTTTTGATAACAATAATTAATGGCATTATTCTTCAAGTAAATAGATCTAAAAATTCCTTAAGAATTAACAATCAAGACCTTTTAAATTCCAAAGCTTCAAAACAAAATTTGAAAGACTATGTACTTTTAGATGCTATTTCATATTTACCTAAAAATAGGGAAACTTTTTTTAGGTATATAAATATTCATACAGTATTATTTTCTTTCTTTTGAATAATGGTGTCATATTTAATATTTGATCCAATTGCATATTTCTCATCAAGACAATATAGATTATTAAAAACTTACAAAAACTTTGAAGATCCTAAAATAACAATCCTCAGCCCTTCAAAAGAATTAATATTTAAATTAAAAGAAGCAAGATTTAAGAATATTGAAATAAAAGAACAAGAAATCACAATTACATTTGATAAAGAACATGTTGAATATCCAAAACTTATTAAACTAATTTATCAAGAAAAAAATCTTCATATTATTACTAATGATAAATATTTCAAAACTATTTATGAAATTGCTTTAGAAGAAGTTTATCAATCTTCATTAGAACAAACAAATTGTTTAATAGAAACCCAAAATATCTTAGAATGACAAAAAGAAAACTATTTAGACAAAAAGTATTCAAGAAAAGAAGAAAAGAAAAAGGAATTAGAAGAAATAATTAATGGTTAAAGCAACTATTACAAATTAATTTTAATTAAGGAATCCATTATAAATGAAAGTCATTTTAATGGATTTTTTCTATATTAACATTAATTACTTATCTAATAAGATAAAATTAATAATTAGAGGATGAAAATGAAAAAACGATTATTATTAAATTTGAGTGTCGTATCAGTTCCATTTGTTGGATTAATAACAATTGGTTGCAAAAAGGAAAATCAAAATAAAGCGCAACAAAAAGAGTTTGACATAAAAATTAAAAAATTGGATCATTTGATTAGCCTATTTAAAGACAAAACAGACTTTAAACAAGAAAAAGCATTTATTGATAAAAATAAGGATAATTCAAACAATATACAAAATAATATTTCACAAATTAATATTCATATTGCAAATGCAATTCAAAAAACAAAGCAGTTTATTCAAAATAACACTAATGAAAACTTAAATTTTTTAAGTGCTTTAAAATTGGAATTATTTGATGATGAAACAATTAACAAAATTAATCAATTAATCAATAATTTCAAAAATAACAAACAACTTTTTGGTAGTCTTGATCAAACTGAAATATCTTTAGAAGATTTGTATCATGCAAACAATGAATTAGTTGCATTTGAAAAAAAATTAATTAATATTCCAATTAAAAATATCCATCTTTCTAATCTAGAATCATTTCAGAATACAAAAAATTCATTTCAAAAAATTGAAAGTAATAATTTTTTAAATGAACAAAGAGAATTATCACTTTTAATAAATAAAGTTGAACAAACCTTGAATGAGAATAATACCTTATTTTCAAATAATTATTCAAAATTTCAATCAATTACTATATTAAACAAGATAAAATCAGAAAAAAATGAAATTAAAAACATTGCAAATAATGTTGCAAACTTAAAAGAAAAAATCTTATTATTTAATAATGGAGAACTTTTAAAACAAGAAATTGAGAAGATAAAAAATTCAATCTTAAGTATTCATAATACCATTAAAGATGATGAATATTTTGATTTCTTTAGTCAATATCGCCAATGAAATAAACTAATTGTTAATGTTAATGAAGCATCTGAAATAAATATTGAAAATTTGAACAAATTAAAAGAAAGTTTCAATCAAATAAGCTCATTAAAAACTGAATTTGAAAATGAAAAGCAAGCAAAGAAGGTTTTATTTGATGATTCGTCAGAACAATATGAATCTCAAAAAACTAATGGTAATATTTTAAAGTCATTAGTTTCAAAATTAAGAACTGAGTTTTATATCAATGAAAAAAATGAGCTTACAAATAAAATCAATCGCTATTTAAGTCGTTTGGATCAATTTTCTGGAGGAATTATTCTTTATCAAATTAATGACGAAATTGTTTCTGGATTAAAGTCATTTAATGAATATTTAGTTCAATTAGAAAATGAATACAACATATTGAATAAAAAGAATAATCGTTATAATCAATTACAAATAGCAAAAAACAATTTCATTCAACAAAAAGAAACCATTTTACAATATGAAAATACCATTTTGGCTTCTGAAATTTCTTCAACTTCAAACCAAAAATGAACAACAAAAATTAATAAAATTAAAAGCAATATAATAAATACCATAAATGTAATTGAAGAAATGGTCAATAATGAAACTGAATTAGATTCATTGGATCCAATATTTAGGGAAATAAATATTGAATTTAATCAAATAAAAGTTTTATACAATGAATTATTACAAGAACAAGAACAAACCAAATTGGCAAAACAAACATTTGAAGAATTAAAAAGGGATTTTAACCAAAAAATAAATAAGCTTGATGAAATTAAAACTGAAATTAATAATTTAAATAGTCAAACTTACCATAATGAAATATTAGGCTTAAAAGAACAAATAAATACTTTGAAAAATAATTTTGTAGATTTTGGTATTAGCAATAAAAGTTATGAAAATAACTATGAAATAAAAGCCTTTTTAAAAGATAATTTAGTTGTTAATCTAGAAAATCAATTGAATCTCTTGAAAGAAAAAATTGCTAATGAAGAAACAGCTAATCCAACCAACAATAATGAATTATCTTTATCAGAGGTAGAAGATTATTATGCTAATAACCCAAACATAACCAAATTTAATAATCAACCAAGAAACAAGGCAAATGAGCTAAATACTAATTTAGATTACTATACAAGTATTCTTTCACGAACCTTTTCTTTCCTTTGAAACTTCAAAAAAGTTGATGAAAATAAACCAGCTGATGAAAATCTTAATTTCTATACTGGTGGGACATTTTGAATATTAGATTATAAACATATAGAAAATAATAAATACAAAATTTTCTTAGGAACAAATTACCATGTGGCAGTTAATTTATTGACTCCAAATGATTATAAAGAATATAAACAACCAATCAAAAACAAAACTGCTAATCAAATGCTTCTTAGTGTTAATAGAGCAATAATTGACCCAAATAACATTGATCAACCAAATGTTAATATCTTTTTGCCTGAGAAATTTTGACCAAAAACATTTTGGTTGGCAAGCAATTTTATGAATGAGAAAGCTTCTATTCCGAATCAAGATCTTTATTTTGCTGATTTTGCTGTAGTTGAATGAAACATTGATTTAGATGAATTAAAAGAATATTATAATCCACAACTTGCTACAACTGCTGAAGCAATTAAAAAAGAAAAACAAAGAGCAGCTTTTATTGCTTATGGTATCCAAAAGGGCATTGAACAATTAGAAGCAACTAAAACTAGATTTAATCAAAATAAAACCTTAAATAAAGATTGAAATCTGCCTTATGCTAACATTGATTATTTTACTACTACATATATTTATAACAATCAGATTTTAAATTATAATAATTCAATAAATAATTCAACAAACAAAACTAAGTGAACCATTAATAAAATTAATGAGTTATCAAAGGAATTAGCTAATGCTCATTTGACAAATGATAAATATTACCAAGCTAGACCTGATTTAATTCACTTTGTTGGATACGGTTTAAGAAGCCAAAGTTCTTTAAAAGTTGATTTAATTGGCACTGTGCCAAATAATCAAAGATATGCAAAAGAACCAATTTATAAACAATTTAAAAGAAAAATTTTTAATATTGATCCAACTAATCATGGCAAGATTGTAAAAGAAAGTATTAAATTCAATGATCAAGTTCCAGTTCAATATGGCGGG
>NZ_JNJX01000014.1 GCF_000702805.1 Mycoplasma anseris ATCC 49234 | reverse complement strand
ACTATTTATTAATGAATCAAAATAATATTTATTTATTAGCTAAAGGAAGTGGGGCACCACCGAATTTAAGCAATAAGAATATAGACAATATTGAAATTCCAATTCCTTCATTAAATATCCAAAATCAAATTGTTAAAATTCTTGATAAGTTTTCAGAATTAGTTGAAGATACTAAAGGGCTTTTGCCAAAAGAAATTGAACAAAGACAAAAGCAATATGAATATTATCGGGAAAAACTACTTTCATTTGGTAATGAAAATAATATAGGAAGAGAGAGAGAGAGAGAGAGAGAGGTAAGTAATGACTTTTTCTTGATTCTTCAAGAAGCAATGCATATCCTTGGTCTACAGCTTTCTTTTGGCTTAGAATATAAAAAACTTGGAGAAATTTGTGAAATTAAAACAGGTGACCAACTAAATAAAAATAAAATGATAATAGATGGAAAATACCCAGTTATTAATGGAGGAGTTTTAGCTTCTGGACTTACAAATAATTGGAATTGTGAAGAAAATACTATAACCGTATCTCAAGGTGGAGCTTCTGCGGGATTTGTTAATTTTATAACAGAAAAATTTTGACTAGGAGCACATGCTTACAAAATAAAAATTAAGAATAACTCTAATCCAATCATAAATAGATACATATTTCATTTTCTTAAAATGAATCAGGAAAATTTTCAAGAAAATAAAGTTGGTGCTGGAATTCCAAGTATTTCAAGAAATCTTTTAAATGAAATAAAAATTCCTATTCCTTCTTTAAGAATTCAACAAAATATTGTAAAAACTCTTGATCAGTTTCAAGAATTAATTGAAAATACTAACGGACTACTACCCAAAGAAATTGAACAAAGACAAAAGCAATATGAATATTGACGACAAAAATTATTTGATTTCAAAAAATAAATAATCAAAAATTCCTAAAGTTTTTTTTAGGAATTTTTATTTCATTTTAGTTATTAAAAGTAAGTTAAATAAAAAAGAGGAATTACTTCCTCCTTTTAAATTATTTTTGGTTCATTTGTTCTGCTACTTCAGCAGCAAAATCAACGGTTTTCTTTTCAATACCTTCACCTAATTCATAACGTTTTGCATCAATTAATTCTAAACCTTGGTTTTCTAAGAATTTAGCAATAGTTAAAGCTTCATCCATAACAAAGTTTTGATACATTAAAACACCACGTTCATTGAATTCTTTTCTTAACATACCAGCTTTAATTGATTCTTTAATTTTATCTGGCTTGTTAGCTAAAACTGGGTTTGCATCGATAGCTTCATTAATTTTTGCTAATTCTTCAGCAGGAATTGAGCTTTCGAATAAGTGAGCTGGGTTTAAGGCAGCAATATGCATTGCTAAGTGTCTTAATTCTTCAGCTTTGGTTCCTTTTGCTAAAGCAATAACTGAGATTCTGTTATTAGCATGAGTATATCCAGCAACTGATTCTCCATCTTTAGCAACATATTTTAATGCTCTTCTTAAGGTAATTTTTTCACCAATTTTTGCAGTTAAATCAGCACAGTGTTCTTCAATAGTTAAATCACCAATTTTAATAGCATTAACTTCTTCGATAGTATTGAATTCTGAAGCAACTAAAGCTTCTTGAACTTTTTCTGCAAATTCAACAAATAATTGGTTTTTGGCAACAAAGTCTGTTTCTGAGTTTAATTCAAATAAAACTGCAACATTACCTTTTACATAAGCACTAGTAATACCTTCAGCAGCGATTCTTGAAGCTTTTTTAGCTGCCTTAATAATACCTTTTTCTTGCAATCATTTAATAGAAGCTTCAATATCATTGTCATTTGCTTCTAAAGCGTTTTTACAATCTAAAAAACCTGAATTTGTTCTTTCTCTTAATTCTTTAATTTTACTTAAATCTACTGCCATAATAATTCCTTTTCTTAATTATTCAGTTTCGGTTGTTTCTTTTTTAACAAATCTTTGTGGTTGTTTTTTAGTTGGTTGTGATTCTTTTTTTGGTTCTTCTGGTAAAACAATTTCGTCATTTGATTTGTATGCGTATAATTGTTTTTCGCCTCTTGCTGCACAAATTGCATCAGCTAAAATAGTTGTAATTAAAGTAATTGATTTAACTGAATCATCATTTGCTGGAATAATGATATCTACTAAATCTGGATTTGAATTTGAATCTTGGATACCAATGATTTTAATTCCTTTTTTCTTAGCTTCTAATAAAGCAATTTCATCTTCTAATGGTGAAGCACAAATCATAACTTGTGGAGGATTTACTTTTCCTGCTAATGGTCTAATACCACCTAAGTTCTTTTGTAACTTAGCAATTTTCTTATCAAATAGTAAACCTTCTTTTTTGGTGTAGCCTGCGTATCCATTTTTTTGTAATTCTTCTAATCTTTCTAGTTCTTTTACTGATCTAAAAATGGTTTGTGAATTGGTTAATGTTCCACCTAATCAACGTTCTGATACGTATACTGAGTTAGTTCTATTGGCTGCTGCTTCAATTGCTTTTTTAGCTTGTTTTTTTGTTCCTACTCATATAAATGAAACTTGTTTTTGTGCCATTTTGTTTAATAATTTATATGAGTATTCTAATGATCTTTGAGTTGAAGCAATGTCTAGAATGTGGATACCCATTCTTTTTCCTCAAATGTATTTTTTCATTTTTGGATTTCATTGGCTAACTCTGTGTCCAAAATAAGTTCCGGCTTCTAATAATTTTTCTCTTGAAATAATTTCTGGTTCTTGTGAAGTTTTTTCAACTTCTACTTTTTTTGTTTCTTTTTCAGTCATTTTATTTCCTTTTTTTAATTTGTTATACTTCCTATTACTTCGAACAATTTGCATCATATTGACACTGGCAATTGAATCCATAATAGTGTTTGATTTATTAATTGATTTTAATTTAATAAATTAACATGCTTTTTTAGCATGAAAAAATTTTACCATATTTCTTTATTTTTGTAGGGCGAATTATAAATTTTTAAAAAATAGCAATTAATTAAATATAATTTTTAAGATATGACAAACCCAAAGATAAGAAATTTCGCAATTATTGCTCACATCGATCACGGAAAAAGTACATTAGCTGATCGGATTTTAGAATTTACTGAAACTATTTCAATGAGAGAAAGTAGACCACAAATTCTAGATACAATGGATCTAGAACAAGAAAGAGGAATTACAATTAAGTTAAATGCCATTCAAATTAAATATAAAGACTATATTTTTCATTTGATTGATACGCCTGGGCATGTGGATTTTACTTATGAAGTTTCTCGTAGTTTAGCTGCTTGTGAAGGTGCTTTATTGTTGGTTGATGCTACCCAGGGAATTCAAGCTCAAACCTTAGCTAATGTCTATTTAGCAATGGAACATGACTTAGAAATAGTTCCAATTATTAATAAATGTGATTTGCCAAGTGCTGATCCCCAAAGAGTGAAAGACGAAATTGAAGCAATTATTGGTATTGATGCTAGTGAAGCAATTGAAATTTCAGCTAAAACTGGTTTAAATATTGATAAAGTAATTGAAGCAATTATAAATAAAATTCCTGCTCCAAAAGAAGCTGATGAAACAAAACCTTTAGAAGCCTTGATATTTGATAGTTATTTTGATAATTATCGTGGGGTTGTGGTTTTAACTAGAGTTTTTAATGGCGAAGTAAAAGTAGGAGATGAAATCCTATTTATGCAAAATAAGAAAAAGTATTTTGTAACTGAATTAGGAGTAAAAAATCCAACTGAAGAAAAAAGAGAATCTTTAAAAGCTGGTGAAGTTGGTTGAATTGTTGCTTCAATTAGAGATGTAAAAGATGTCAGCGTTGGAGATACTATTACTTTAGTAAATAATCCGGTTGCTTTTCCTTTACCAGGATATAAAAAAATGAAACCTGTTGTATATACTGGATTCTATCCAGTGGATACCAGAGATTATAATGATTTAAAAGATGCTTTAGAAAAAATTAGTCTATCTGATTCATCAATAGTTTGAGAACCAGAAACTTCTAAGGCTTTAGGGTTTGGATTTAGAATTGGTTTTCTTGGGCTTTTACATATGGATGTACTTCAAGAAAGATTAGAGAGGGAGTTTAATTTAGATATTATTGCTACAGCCCCTTCTGTTGAATTTGTTATTACTTTAACAAATGGAGATGTTCAATATATTACTAACCCTTCATTATTTCCTGACCGTAGCACAATTAAAATGATTGAAGAACCATATATTCGTGCTTCAATTTTATTGCCGGATGAATATCTTGGAGCAATAATGGAACTTTGTCAATTAAAAAGAGGTAAATACGTTGAGATTGAATATATTGATGCTAATCGCCGCAAACTAATTTATGATTTACCTTTAAATGAAACAATCTTTGATTTCTTTGATTTAATGAAATCTTATTCTAAGGGTTATGCTTCTTTTGAATATGATTTTATTGGTTTGAAAGAAAGTGATTTAGTGAAAGTTGACATTTTATTAAACGGGGAAAAAATAGATGCCTTAGCAATGATAACTCACCGCGATAGTGCGTACATAAAAAGTCGTGAATTAACTGAAAAATTAAAAGAAGTTATCCCAAGGCAAAACTTTGAAATTCCTGTTCAAGCCGCAATTGGTGCTAAAATTATAGCAAGAGAGACTGTAAAAGCTTATCGTAAAGATGTTACAGCCAAATTGTATGGAGGGGATGTTACTCGTAGACAAAAATTGCTAAAAAAACAAAAACTAGGTAAAAAACGAATGAAATCAATTGGAACTGTAGAGGTTCCTCAAGAAGCGTTTTTAGCAATTTTAAAAACCGATACATCTAAAAAGGAGTAAGATATGGGGATTAAACCGCTTTTTTCAGGAAATAACTCAAGTACTAAAACACACTCAATTTCTGAAATGCTTTTAAACAATGCGATTTTATCTGAAACCATTGAAACACAAGCCTTATCTTCTCAAAACATTAAATTAAAAGACCCTGAAGGCATCATTCCTAATGGAATTTATAAAGTCTTTAGTTTAGAAAAATCCATTAAAGTTTTTATGGCTTTTGTTGAAACATTTATCTTTATGGGAGCATTAATCATTGCTTTGTTATTTGGGTTAAAAGCTACTTGATTTAAATTAGAAAATAATATTGCTCCTTGAACTTGATTCATTGTTCCAGTTGGATCTATGGGACTATCACTTACTTTATTTGTCTTAGATTTAATTGAATATTTAGGGATAAAAAAGAGCATTGTCATGTATCGAGATTCAATTAAAGCTGGAGCAGTATCTACACCCCCTTTTATTTCCTTGCTATATCGTAAATTAATGATGAAACAAGTAAGAAAAACTTGGTTAGTAGTAGCAATTTTATTTTATGTGGGATTATTTACTGTTATTCTTTGAGCTTTACAAAACCAAAAATGGGGAGAATTAGATTGAAAAACTTGAATTCATAAATCATTTCCAAACCCTAATACGGTTGTATACATACTTTGTGGTATAATGTCTTTGGTTTTAGTATTATTTGTTATTAATACAATTATAAGAAAAAAAAGAATGGTTGATATTCAATCATTCTTCGGAAACGAATCACTAGACTACAATAGTTTACAAGAAGACAAATCTAAAGCTCATCGTTTTTGAGCAAAAGTATTCTTTATTAGTGTTTTAGTATTATTGGTTTTACCATTTATTATATGAATTCTTATTAAGAAATTTGGAGGAAAGAAATAATGGAATGATGAGGAATTTTATTGTGTGTATTGCTTCCTATTTTAGGAGCAATCGGAGGATTTATTGGAGGTTTATTCTTCAGTAAAAAGAAATTTGAAAAGCAATTAAAAGAAAACCCACCAGTGACTGAACAAATGATTAGAGTTATGTTCCAACAAATGGGAAGAAAAGCTTCAGAAAACCAAATTAAACAAGTTATGCGTTCAATGAAGAATGCCAAATAATTAAAAAAACTCACCTAGATGAGTTTTTTTATTTTGCTTATTTTGACACAATAACTAAAGCTGGCTTAATAACACGATCATGTAATTTATAACCAATATTTTTTACTTGGATGATAATATCTTTTGCTAAATCAGATTCCACCAACTCATATACTTGATGAATATTTGGATCAAAAACATCACCTTCTTTAGGAATGATTTTTGAAACTTGAAAATCATTTAAAATCTGATCAATTTGTTGATAAAGCATGTTAAATCCGATGGCAAAATTTTTAACTGCTGGATTATCCATGTTTAAAGCTGCCTTAATTGCAATTTCGATATTATTTAAAGGATTTAAAATTTCTTCTAAAAATTTTTGTAAGGCATATTCTTTGGCTTTTTTTAGTTGTTCATCGAAGTGCTCACTATTTTTTTGTTTATGATCATTAATGGTTTGCTGTGCTTTATTTTGTAAAATCTCAATTTGATTTTTAAAATCATTTTGCATAGCTAAATATTCATCTTTTTGTTTCTGATTTTGGTTAAGAAGATTTGAATTTTGCTCTTCTAGTGAATGATTTTGTTTTTCTAAAACAACAATTTGATTTAATAATTTTTTAATAACTGGTTTTGGTTCTGTATGCTTAATTAATTTAATTTCATATTTAATCTTCTTTTTTTCTTCTTTTTTTTCAATCACCAAAAGATTGGTCTTTTCATCATATTCCTTAGATAAAAGCATTTCATTTAAAACTGGTTTTAAATCAATATTTAAATGACCTTTAATAATTGCTTTAGAAAAGGGATAACTAATTTGCTGATTTTCGATTCTTGTTATTTGAAATTCAACATAATCAAAATTATTTAACTTTTTCATTATTTCTCCTTAATGATTTTTTCTAAAATATTAATTGCCTCGAATGATTCTTCAAAATTGATATTTGAAGGGCCCACAATACTTAATTCCTTAATATTTTTGTCATTGGCAAAATTAATTCTTTTACTTATAATACTTAAATTAGGACGAGAAACATCCAATTTAATATTATTATCTTCATCCAAATTATTTTCAATGGTTTCTCAAACTGAATGATTTTCAATTAAATCTAACACTTTAGCAATTTCTTCTCTGCTAATACTTCTTGATAAAATGATTGCTCCTTTATTAAATGTTTTTGTTTTGGTCTCTTCTTCAAAAACAAAAACACTTTTTATAAATTTTTGTAAAATGATTTCATAATTCTTTACTTGTTTACTAAAAATTGGCATTAAGGCTAAGGCTTTTTTGCTTAATTCAATTAATGGTGTATCCAACAATCTTTCTTTAAATAAACGAATAGCAACTTTTAGGTCATCTAATTCTATGTCTTCGTTTTCGAAATTAAAAATTTTAGATTCTACTTTTCCGGTGCTAGTTACAATAACAACAATTGCTGATTTATCACTTAATGTTGTTAATTGAATACTTTTTAAAGTTTCTGAACCATTATTTGAAGTAGCAATAACTGTAACACCGGCCATTTCAGAAACAATTGAAGCAGCTTCTTCTAAGGTTGCATCAATTTTAATTCTTCTTTTTGCTAATAAATCTTCTAATTTTTCATTGAAATATCTTTGGGGATTATAAACTAAATATTTAGCATAATATTCTAAACCAATTGTAGAAGGCACTCTTCCACCTGATGAATGATATTTTTCTAAGAAATTTAATTGTTCTAATCTAGCCATAATATTTCTTATAGTGGCTGAACTACAATTTAATTTATATCTAGAAACTAAATTTTTTGATCCAACAGGTTCGCCGGTTTCTACATAATAATCAACAATTAATTTAAATATATGATTTTCTTTATCTTTTAGCATTGAATTCATAAATACCTCTTTAAATAATTAAATTTTATCACTTTTAGCACTCTTTTAGCACTTAAAAGATTAATTTGCTAAATTTATTGATTAATTTTTTTATAAAATAAAAAAGCCATTAAGGCTTTATGGACAATTTCTTGATATGGCGCGCCCGGCAGGAGTCGAACCCGCAACCTCTTGGGCCGTAACCAAGCACTCTGTCCAATTGAGCTACGGGCGCATTTTTGGAGCCACCAACCAGATTCGAACTGGTAATCAGGGTGTTGCAGACCCATGCCTTGGCCGTTTGGCTATGGTGGCAACATGGTGAAAATACCTTATTATTATAATACTTTTTTATTATTTTTTTCAAAGTTTAAAACATAGTAAGAAAAATGCATTTGCAATAAATAAAACGCGGTTAAAATCAACCGCGCCAGAAAGATTTAATTCTTAGTTATATCAATATAAATAAGGTATAAAACTAATTTATATATGGTGCGGACGAAGGGAATCGGACCCTCGTAATCAGATTGGCAACCTGATGTTCTACCATTGAACTACGTCCGCATGGTGCGAATGAAGGGAATCGAACCCTCGTAGTTAGCTTGGAAGGCTAAAGTTCTACCATTAAACTACATTCGCAATTTTGTTGCAAATTAATTATATACAATTTTTTGAATTTGTATATATTTTATTTCCTAATTTTTTACTAATTAAAAAGGAAATAAAAAAAATGGCGATCGTGGCAGGAATCGAACCTGCGACCACATGCTTAGAAGGCACGTACTCTATCCTCTGAGCTACACGACCACTGCACTAATTATTTTAGCACAAAATATAATTAATTATCATTTTTTCTTATTTTATTCCGAAAGTTATTTAAGACAGTTTTGGAATTTAAAATCTTCATTAAATTAGTGTCATTATCCTTTAAAGCTTCTTCATAAGTGATGTATTTTTGAAATAACTTTTTAGCCTTAATTTCTCCAATTCCTTTAATGTATAAAAACTCATTTTGAAATTCAATTTTCTTCATTCTTTGATGATATTTATTTTTAGCATGACGATCTACTAAACTTTGAATCTTGCTTAAAAAACATGTAGTAGCAGAATAATCAAAAATAATTTCCTGATTTTTGTCATTAATTATTGTTTCAAATTCATGTTTATTATTTTTAATTAGTCCAAAAATTGGCAAATTTCTTAATTTAGAATTAGCTAATGCTTTTTTAGCATAAGCAATTTGAGTGATTGAACCATCAACAAAAATGGCATCTAAATAGGGAAATCCTTCATTAATAGACAACACAAATTTCTTTAAAGCTTCTTCGATATAAAAAACATCACTATTTAAATTGGCATTTAAATTAAAATGTCTTGAATGAGTTTTGCTTAATTCTAAATCTAAATATACATCTGCTTTGCTAACAGCTGAATTAGTATTGTTAAAAAAAGAATTATCAAAAATAACAAAGTTTTTAAATTTTGCTATCTTTAAATGTTTTCTTAAATCATTTAAAATAATTTGATTTTTTAAAAATTTTTCTTGTTTAACTTTTATTTGTTTTTTATAAAAATCATTAACATCGTTTTTTAAGGTGAAATCAGCTTTTGTTTCTAAATTAAAAGCTAAATCATAATATTTATGATGATCAGTATAAAATTCAACATTTTTAATTAAACTTTCTAAATAGATTTTCAAATTCTGAAATTCACTATTCACCAATAATAAATCTGGTTTACGGTTTTTTTCATAAATTTGGTTTAAAAAAGTGAAAACAAATTCTTTTATTTCAAATTCCTCAGTTAATTCAGTAATTTGAAAAAAGTCATTGCTATAAATATTATCTAAATAAAAACGTATAAAACAAATTGCAAAATGGCGATTTTCGTATTTGATTTGCTTAATTGCCAAAATATCAAGTGGTTGTTTAATTTCGATATTGGTTTGTTCATTTTTATTATAGGCAATAAATTTTAAAATATTGTTTAAAAAACGGGCATATTCAAAGTTAAGATTATTTGAAGCTTTTAATTCTTCTTTTTCTAATTCCTTAATAAAACTTTTAGAAAAATGAAAAATTTTTTTAGCTTCTTTAACTTTACTTTTTCAAAACGCAGGTTCTTTATTAACAATAATTTCACCTCGATCATCTAATAATAGTTTTCTTCGTAAATAAGTAATTAATTCATTATGCGAAACATTACTTACTAAAGGGCCAAAAAAAGCTGAATGAGGTTTATTTTGATAATTAGAAACAATTTTAATTTGCAAACCTTTATTTGGCTTATAACTAACGCTTAAATAAGGAAAATTTGCTTGAATTGGAAAAAGGACATTATATTTTGGCTTATATTGATTAATTAAAAATCTTTCACGAATAAATGCTTCAGCATCACTGGCACATATTTCATATTTAACATCTGCAATTTGTTGAAGCATTTCTTTGGTTTTAAATGAATTATTAGCTTTTTCAAAAACATATTGGGAAATCCGATTTTTTAAATTAATTGCTTTTCCAATATAAATAATTTCATCATTTTTATTTAATCAAAAATATACTCCAGGTTTTTCTGGGATATTTTTGATAAATTCTTTTTTATTTTTAATCATTAGTTGTTTCAATATCCTTTTTGTGTTTAAAGAAAGCGTCCAACATAAGATTTAAACGTTTTCATGGATCAAGATCGAAATCTTGACAAATTAGTTCTAAACAATTTTCATAAATTCCCAATTTGAATTTTTCTTCAAGATTTTGATCTTCTCTTGCTGATAAAAAGAAAGCTGGTTTTTGTTTATTAAAAATTGCTAAATCAAATGGCTGAACTAAATATTTATAACCAATATCAATATGTTGAAGTTCATTTAATTCATGATTAAACATCATTGAATAATGAATAGCATTATTTGGTTCTTTGCGGCCAAACATTAAATATCCAACATAATATTCATTTTCATATTCTAATTCAATAAAAATTCCGTGTGAAGTTAAAGAATATTTTTCATTATTCTTAGTAGTTCAATTAATAAATAAAGCAGCATAAGGATGGGTTAATTGCTTAATCATTTCGTTGGTTTTCTTATCAGATTTATATAGAAATAAGAAGTCATATAAAGGTAAATCAGCAATTTGTTTTTCTAGTTCAACAAAAGCTGATAAATTTTCTTGATTAGCTTTTGGATCACTTGAAAAGACTTGACTATCAGTAACTTTTTCTCATTTTCCTACTTCTAATTTTGAATATACATAAACATTTTCTAAAATTTCATTTTTGTCTTTTAAAAAGACATTGGCAAAAAAACGCCCATATTGCGGAAACATTTCTCAACGATCAATCAAAAATAATTGATCTTTGGTAATTTCAAAAACTGTTCCATCCACTACACCATAAGTATCTTTTTTTAATAAAAAATAATTAGTTTGATCTTTGCATTTAATAAAACCATTTAAAGAAGCTGGGTATTTTTTTACCTCTTTGCCAAATAATGGTTCATAAAATTGGGGATCTTGAATAGTTCCATAACTAAAAACATAAATTTTTTCGTCTGTCATTTTTTCTCCTAATAACTAATTAAATTATATAATATTCATTAATTTTGTATATAATAATAAATGCCATAGGAATGACAACCTTGTAACCTGGTCAGGATAGAGATATAGCAGCCATATCGAGTAGTGTCATGTCTTGTGGTTTTTTTATAAGGAGAATTATGCTTTGTACTAGATTATTAACCAACCTTTATGATCAAGAAGATTATGATATTTTAATTTTAATGAGATCTGTTGAATTTACCATTTATATTAAAACTTCAAAAGTTCAACATTTTGATGAACAAAGTGTTGCCAAATTGTTTAAATTGAGCCAATATGATCAACAACAAGACTATCAAACTTTATATGTTCGTAATAATGAATTTTTTATTAGCCCAAACAATGTTTTTGATAGTTTTGTAAAAAACAAACCTAATTGAAGTTATGGAGATGAATCACGTAATTATGAATTTAGTTTATTAAAAATCTCTTTATTAAAAAACCTAATTAAATTTTTAAAAAATGATGATATGAATTTTAGCTTAATCTTATTTAATCAACAAAAAAGTTTACCATTAGCAATGTTTATGTATTGTAATGAGGAATTAGCTAAAAATGAATTGGATTTTATACTTAAAAAAGATGGTGGCAAAATGTATTTTAAAACACTTGATGCCATGCGTGCTTTGGAAAAGGAATTACCATTTGCAAACAAGAAATTCCTAGAAGAAGATACTATTATTTATATTCAAACTAAAATGCTTCCTCATATTGAAAAAGCAATTGAATACATGCAAGAAAAAGAAGCAAATTAACTAAAAAGTCACCAAAAAACCTAGCTTATTCAATTTCTAGGTTTTTTATTAAAATTTTTGATTTTATATTTCTTTTAAAAAGCTAGCAAATTTATCAACTTTTAATAAATTTATTAATAAAATTTGAATCAATAATAAGAACAAAATATGAAGTCAGAGCTTTAAACGTGTTTTCATCATATCCACTTAATTCAATTAATTATCTATTCATTTTTAATTCAAGTGCGTTTTTATCTGAAGGACACTATTTTCAAGTTTTTTTAATTTTGGTCTTAGATCTTCAAATTCTTCTTTAGGAGCAACCTTAATTTTTTGTTGTTTTGGTTTGCCACATTTACTTGTAATAATTAGTAAAGAAATAACTGTTATTAAACATCAATTCAACCTGAAATTATTTTGGATCTCTTTTTCGTTTTTTTCTTTTATTTAGCTATTTTTAACATTCTAAGTATATTATAAAGGCTATTTAACCCTAAGTTTCTAAGAAATGTCTTTTATTTTTGTTTTTGGTTAAATTAAATTTTCGTTTTTGCAAAAAAGTGATATAATTTTATCGAATTGTGATTACACAGTTTTTATAAATAGACAAATTTAAAAGTTGGTTTTTAAAAACCAACTTTTTTGTTTGTGCTTTTTGATAATGATTAGGCATCTTCATCAAATGCTGAATGATATAGTTTTTCATAAAAACCTTTTAAAGCAAGTAATTCTTTATGATTTCCTTGTTCAATAATTTGACCATCTTTAATAACTAAAATTTGATCAGCATTTACAATAGTTGAAAGACGGTGAGCAATAACAAATGAAGTTTTTCCCTTCATTAAATTCAACATTGCTTCTTGAATATTCCTTTCAGTTCTTGTATCAACGTTTGAAGTTGCTTCATCTAAAATTAAAATGTTTTTATTAGCAATAATAGCTCTAGTAATGGCTAGTAATTGTCTTTCACCTTGAGAAAAGTTTGCTCCACCTTCTTCAACAATTTCATCATAGCCATGTTCTAATAATCTAATAAAGTCATCGGCTTTTGATAATTTGGCCGCTGTTTTTATTTCTTCATCGCTAGCTTCTAAATTAGCATATCTTAAATTTTCCATAATGGTGGTTTTAAATAAGAATGTGTCTTGTAAAACAATTGAAATTTGGTTTCTTCAACTAGCTTCATTGATTTCTGTTGATTTGCGATTATCAATTAAGACTTCTCCAGCATTTGGTAAATAGAATTTAGTTAATAAATTAATAATGGTGGTTTTGCCTGCTCCAGTTGGACCAACAATAGCAAACACTTGTCCTCTTTTAGCCTTAAATGAGGCATTTCTTAATTGTAACTTATCACTATTTGGGATATAAGAGAAATCAACATTTTTAAATTCAACATCACCCTTAACTTCAGCAATTTCAGCTAAAGTTGATTGATCAACTTCTGGTTTTAAATTAATAATTCTAATAACTCTACTTGCTGAAACTGAAGCCATTTGCATTTGAGCAATGTTTTCAAAGAATCTTATGATTTGGTTAGTCATAATTCTTATGTAAGTTAAAAATGAAATTAGAATTCCAAAAGTAAATTTATTGCCAGTTCCAGTATCAATCCCTTTTAAAGTAAAGACCGCCCCAATAATTCCAACAATTGCTTGTAAGATCATTGTAATTGCATTGGCATAAGGATAAATAATACCTGAATATAAACTTGCTTTAAATGATGATTTAAACAACTTAGTATTTTTAATTTTAAATTCCTTATGAATTTCTTCTACTTGATTATAAGCCTTAATTAAATGTAGAGCTGCTAAATGTTCTTCAATATAGCCATTTAAAGATGCAATTCGGTTTTGTTGCTTTTGAAAATGCGGAACAGCTTTTAGCATTAATAAAGCAATGACGGCATAAAATATTGGTAAAAACACTAAAGTAATTAATGTTAAATAAGGAGAATAATAAAGCATAAATGTTAATGAGGTTGCCACAACAAATCCAGTAGTAAAAATTGGACTTAAGCAACCTGCTAAACCGTTTAAAACGTTGTCAATGTCATTTGATAAAATTGACATTAATTCACCACTATTGCTTGCTTCAAAGAAAGAAATTGGCATTTTCATAATTGCTTTGTATGCTTGAGTTCGCATAATTTGAGCCCCAATAATTCCGGCTTTAACACTTAAATTGTTGGATAATAAATTGATTACTTGCTGTAAAAAATAAGATAAAGCCAATAAACCTAAAGGAAGTCCTAATTTTTCAATTACAGTTCCTGGACTGTTTAAATAATCCAATGCTAAAAATTTATCAGTAATATAACCTAAGGCAAAAGTGGAAGAAGCCAATAATAAAGCAGCAATAAAGTTTAATAAAATGATTGAAACAAAAATTCCTCTTCGATAATTAATATAACCAATCATTTTTTTTAGACTATCTTTTTTAATGGCAGCAAATTTCTTCTTTAAAAGTTTTCTTTCTTGTTTGGGTAAATTCTTTAGTTTAACATCAGTTTTGAAAGGATCTAAATTATTCATTGCCACCTCCCATTTGGGTTAAAGCAATTTCCCGATATAGTTCATTTCTTTGCAATAACTCATCATGTTTTCCCATATCAGCAATTTTGCCGTGATTTAAAACAATGATTTTATCTGCATCCATAATTGATGATATTTTTTGAGCCACAATAATAGTTGTAATTTGGTTTTCTTTAAATGCTTCTTTAATATTGTTTCTTACCACCGCTTCAGTTTTAGCATCTAAAGCACTAGTTGAATCATCCAAAATCAAAATTTTTGGTTTTCTAATTACCCCTTGAGCAATAGAAAGTCTTTGTTTTTGACCACCGGAAAGGTTTGCTCCTTTTTGTTCTAATTGGTGTTCATATTTTTTGCCAAAACGGTTAATATATTCATAAGCACATGAAATCTTAGTTGCATTAATAACATCTTCATCAGTTGCCTTTGGATTGGCAAATAATAAATTAGATTTAATTGTTCCACTTAAAATGGTTGGATTTTGATATACGTGGGAAATGTTATTTCTTAAAGAATTAGTATCAATTTCCTGTATATTGTGGTTATCAATTAAAATTTCACCATGTTTAATTTTATAGTCTAAACTTAGTAATTTTACTATTGTCGATTTACCAGAACCTGTAGGTCCAATTATTCCCAAAGTTTCACCTGGTTTTATTTCAAAATTAATGTTTTCAATAATATTTTTATCTGCTTGATCATAATAACTAAAACTTACGTCTTTAAAAATAATATGCCCATTTGAAACTTGTTTATCTGAGTTTACAAATGGAATGTCTGGTTTAATATTAGTTATTTCTAAAATTCTTTTAACTGAAATATTTGCCCGATAAGTGTTAAATAAAACAAAAGTAGTTAAGACAACACCATTTACAACAATCATTGTGTATTGAACAAAGCTATTGATATTCCCAATAAATGATGCATATTCAAATGGGTTTTTAGCACCATTAATTCAAGTAGAACCACCCACTCCAAAAATAATAACAACAACTAAATTTGCAATTAAAGCTACAATGTTAAATGTTGAGTTAAATGATAATCATGCTCTTTTAGAAATACTTCCTAATTTTTTGTTAGCATCTTCAAATTTAATAGCTTGATTAGCTTCTAAATTGTATGATTTAATAACCTTTGCTCCTAAGATATTTTCTTGTGATTCATTGTTAATTTGATCATGGGCTTTTTGTTCTTTTTTGAAAGTTGGTCCAATAATTGCTGCGGATATTATCATTGTTAAGCTCAATAAAGGAATTAATACCGCAAAAGAAATTGATAATTTTAAATCAGTTAACAAAGCGAAAGTTAAACCCAAAATTAAGTTAGCAGGACCAATAATCATTGTTCTTAAAAAAGAAATAATCCCCATTTGAATCCGGTTAATATCAATTGTAAATCTTGTCATAATTTTGGCATGTGAAAGAGTTTCAATATCTTTTTGTGACAAGGTTGATAAATGTCTTCACAAATAATCCCTTATATCCCTTGCGCCTCCAGTTGAAACATGAGCAGCAAAATATGAAGAAGTAAGCCCACTTAAAGTGCCAATTAAAATAGCAATTGCCAAACAAGCTCCAAGTGTTTGGACACCAGCATTGGTAGAAGCAACACTAAATGTTCAAATTAGAATCTTAAATTGTGTTACTTGATCAAGACTCATGAAGGTAATTAGTTGGGAAATAAACATTGGTACAACCAAAAACGCTAAAGCCTGAAAAATTGTCAATAAAATACTGAAAAAAGCTAGTATTTTATATTTAAAACTCATAAAACGGAAAATTCTCAGCATTCTTCCTCCTTTCTTAATATAAAAATAAGCAATGATGCCTATTTTTAAAAATGAATTTCATTATAAATTATTTATTAAAAAATTCCTTTGCTTCTTTAGCAATAAATAATTCTTCTTGTGCTTTAATTACATAAATTGGCAAAGCACTATCTTTTGCTGAAATTAATTTATATTCATCAAATTTTCTATTTTTGTTTGCTTCTTCATCAATTGTTAGTTTAATTAAATGAATGTTTTTAATAACTTGTTGTCTTACATAGTCATCATTTTCGCCAACACCAGCTGTAAAAATAATACCGTCAATTGGTCCTTCAATCCGATTTAAGTATTTAATTAAGTAATCACTGATTTTTAAGCAGTATAGATCTAAAGCAAATTTAGCTTGTTCATTTTCTTGTTCTCTTGCTGCATGAATATCACGAATATCTGATGAAACTAAGCTTGTTCCTAAAATACCTGATTGTTCATTTAAAATTTTCATTACTTCATCAATTGATTTATTGGTATGTTTCATTACATAAGGAATAATTGATGGATCAATATCCCCACTTCTAGTACCCATCATAACCCCAGCAATTGGAGTAAATCCCATTGAGGTATCAATTGATTTACCATCTTGAATAGCGCATAAACTAGCACCATTTCCAATGTGTAAACTTACTACATTAACATTTTGTTTGTTAAAGATTTCTTGTGATTTTTGGGCAATAAAGTTATGGTTTAAACCATGAAAACCATATTTTCTAATGTTTAAAGATTGGGTTAATTCATAGTTAATTGGGTAAGTGTAAGCTACTTTTGGAAGAGTAGCATGATATGAAGTATCAAAATGCATTGTCATTTTAGCATTTGGTAACATTTCTTTAAATGCTAAAATTGATTCGATTGCTCCAGGATTATGAACCGGGGCTAAATCAATAGCTTCTTTTAAGTGGTTAATATTTTCTTCTGTTACTTCACAAGTCTTTTGCATATGAGGCCCACCATTAACTACTCTAAATGCTACTTGAGAAATTTCATCATAGTTCTTAATAATTCCATATTCTTCTCATTGTTTAACTAATTTTTTAATTGTTTCTAAAAAAGTTGGTAAGGGCATTTCAAAATCTTTTTTCATACCTTTGTAATCTAAAGATAAAATTCCTGATTCCATTTTAATCCGTTGAGCAACACCTTTTGCTTCAACTTCCATTTGTTCATTAAATAAACTTCATTTAATTGAGCTTGATCCAGCATTAATGATCAATATTTTTGACATTTCTTGTCCTCCTTATATAATTCAATAATTATAATATTTAATTTTTTATTTTATAAATAAAACTAATAAAAAATAACAAGCCTTTTTGCTTGTTTTGTTTTAAAAATATTATTTCTTCTTTGTTTTGGATTGATTAATCTTTTTAACAATCCGGCTCAATTTTAATAAATAATTATTTAATGTAGATTTTGCTTTTTTAATCTTGTGTTTTTCATTTAATAATATAACTAATTCATTTAAACTAGAATCTAAATTTTCTTCTTTTAAATTAAAAAACAATAATTCATTTTCTGAAAATAAATCTTCATGATGAGTTTGTTTAATTTTATTTCAATTATTTAAAAATAATTGATTAGAATTTGCAATTCTTTGTTGATTATAAATATCAAAGTTAGTAAGGCGGTTAATATTATTTTTAAAATCTCTTTCAATTTTGGTTTCTTCAAATTCTAAATATGATTCTAAAGCTTCAATCGCTTTTAAAAAATCACAAATAGCTTCTACTTTTTTAATATATAAAAAGAAAGCATTATTTCTTTGCATTAACTTAAAATTAAAATCATATTTATTTAAAATATCTCTTATTTCCAATGCTTTTTGTTCATTAAACAACTTTAATTCTAAATGATAACTTGTTGAATGTACATCACTAATTGAACCACCGCTTAGAAAAACACCAGCAAAATAATTTCCTTGTTTTTTTATATCTTTACTAAGATATTTTGAATGAATTAGAACTTGATTTTTTCTTGGCATTTGAAAAACTAAATTATATTTATTTAATAAATTAATAATGAATTCCAAAGTTTCTTTGGTATTTATGGTTAATAAATAGTAATCGTCAATAAAAAAAGCAGTGGCAAAAATTCCGTTTAATAACTCAATATTGCTATTTTTTTGTACTCTCGGTTTAGTGATAATTTCTTGTTTAATTGATTGGCTAAAGGATTTCTTCATAATATAATTCTACCTTAAAAAAATATAAAAAAAAGCAACGACCTATTTTCCCGTGAAGGTATCGTCGGCACTGAAGAGCTTAACTGCTGAGTTCGGAATGGAATCAGGTGGATCCTCTTCGTTATGGTTGCTA
>NZ_JNJX01000013.1 GCF_000702805.1 Mycoplasma anseris ATCC 49234 | reverse complement strand
ATATAATTAGGCCTATTAACAAGGAAAGGAGGGTTGCTAATGAATAGTACATCAAGAAAACTATCAATAGCAAGCTTAGTTATAGGCCCAATATCATTTATATTATTTATTGTTGTTGCTGTCTTTGCTATTATGCTTTTGGCCGCAGGGTCTGCTAATGAAGCTTCTGCTGATGTAGCTTTTAATTTTGGTAGTTTAATTGGTATATTAGTTGTTGGGACTGCTGTATTATTAGGAATAACAGAATTCATTTTAACCATTATTGCTGCAGTTAAAACTTCTCATACAACAGCTAAGATATTATCACTTGTAGGTTTATTTGTAGGATTCATATTTCCAATATTATGAATATTAACATTTGTCGGTTTAATAATGATCGCTGTACATAATGATGACAAATATTAAAGAAGAAAAAATAACAAAATATGGAAAAATCAAAGAAAATATTTATAGGTTTAGGTTCATTAATGGCTTGCATTATGCCAATTGCTATGATTTCATGTGTAAGTGGTAAACAAAAAGAAGCAAAATTCAAAGCAAGGGATTACCTATTAAGAATGAAATCCTATCTAAAAAATAATCCAAATATGGACCCTGAATTAAAACAACTTCTTGAATTGGCAGCAAAAAAATTTGAAGCTGAAAATAATATGATAGATTATTCTAAAGTTAGTGATTCTGGAGCTCAAAGTATCATAGATCAAATCAACACTAAAATAAATGACTGAAAAATGCTGGTATTAATTTGTAAAATATAACAAAGCTAATTTTAAAGTTATTAGCCTCTGTTTTTAAATTATTTTTTCATTAACAAAGCACTAATAACCTTCAATATTAAATTCAAATTAATGAATAAGTATTTTTAGTATCTTCTTACAAATACAATTAAAAATAATAAAATTATAATAGAAATACAAAAATTAAACAAAAGGTAAGGAATTATGAAAAAGTCAAGCAAATTATTTATCGGGCTTGGATCATTAGCAGTATGTGTTATGCCTATCGCTATGATTTCATGTGCCAAAAGTAAACAAAAAGAAGCAAAATTAAAAACTCAAGATTATTTATCAAGATTAAAAAACTATTTTGCTAATGATTCTTCTGATCCAAAAACAAAAGAATTATTAAAAACTAGAATTGAAGAAATGGAAAAGCAATTAAAAACAACTAATTTTGATGAAATGACTGATCAACAAGCAGAAGCATCTATTCAATTAATTGATGCGGCAATATCTTTATTAAAATCAGCCGGAATTAATATATAGTTATTGAACTAATTGTAATTGCTTTAAATTAAAAGTTGACTTTTGTTTGTCAACTTTTAATTTATGCAAACATTTATGCGGATTATATTGAATTAAGTTCTTTAAATAATTTAGCAATCCCAGCCTTTTTGTAATGAGGTCCAATTAAATGGGCTTGTCTTCTTATGTTTTTTAAACCATTTTTCATGCATATAAAAGCACCAATATGATTGATTGAAGTTGTGTCATTACCACTATCTCCGACATGAACTGCTTGGTTGGGGTTGATATTTAACAATTGGCATACAAAACGATCAGCAATTCCTTTTGTGGCATTTTCATCATTGATTTCAATTGAATATCCCCTTGATACAACATGTTGAGAAATATTGATAAACTTCTTAGCTAAGCGATCTCTTAATTTTAAAATTCCTTTTTTGTTTTTTCCAAAAGTTAAAATTTTGGTTGAATTAGTAATTTGTGGAATTTCTTCATAAGTATAAGTATTCATTTTTTTAGCCCAAGGTCTAATCATTTTAATTTTGGTCGTTGGACCATAAATTGTGTCGCCACTATTGATAATAAAACACATTTTTTCTTCTTTTAAAATTTCGATAATTTCTAAGACTGTGTCTTTTTGCATTTCATTTGTTTTTAAGACATTATTATGTTGATTAACAATAATTCCACCATTTTGGCAAATGACAAATGGGCTATTAAATTTCTTTGCCAAATCCATTACAAAAGGGGAATTACTTCTACCGGTAGCAATCACAACTGGAATATTTTTATCATTTAAAGTTCTAATGGCATTAATGTTTTCTTCACTAATTCTGGCTTCAGTTTTTGGGCAATCTAAGGTAGTTCCATCTAAGTCAATAAAATAAGCTTTGGGTTGAAAATTTAGTTTCATTAGTAATATAAAAATAGAGTGCCAAGCACACTATTTATTAAATTTTTTAAGTAATTCTTCGGCTGGTAAATAACCAGTAACATTCTCAATGAAATTACCATTTTCATATAGGAATAATGAAGGAATGCCGTTTACTTTCATTTCTCTTGCGAATTCAATGTTTTCATCAACATCAATATCATAAACATTAATATCAGCATGTTCGTCTGCTAATCTTTGTAATTCTGGTCCCATCATTTGGCATGGAGGGCATCATGTTGCTCTAAAGGCTAAAATAGCTTTGCCTTCAAGATATTTTTTATCTAAGTCTTTTTTGTTTGTTTTTGTAATCATAATTCTCTCCTTAATAAGCTTTAGCAAATGCTACAAAACGGTTAGTTTTCTTCTTAGTATAGAAGCATTTGTCATTTTTAATTTCAATTGGTAATTGGAAGGGAATACATCTAGTTGTAGCCCCAGTTTCTTCTTTAATGATTTTTTCAATTTCACCATCACCATCAAAAGGTGCTAAAACTCATTTTCCACTTGCAATCACTTCTTTGAATTCTTCATATGTAGAAACTTCAACAAAATTAGAATTTAGTCTTTCTTTAGCTTTGTTGTATAAATTTTCTTGAATATCATTTAATAAGTTTTTGGCTTCTTTAACAATATCATCAATAGCGACTACTTTTCTTTCTAAAGTATCTCTTCTTATTAAAACAACATTGTTATTTTCTAAATCTTTAGGTCCTAATTCAATTCTTAAAGGAGTTCCATGGATTTCACTATTAGCGGCTTTAAAACCAGGTCCTTTATCACTATCATCTAATTTCACCAATAGATCATTTTCAAGCAATTGATTAACTAATTCTTTTGCTTTTAAATGAATCGATTCATTTTTATTGGCAAACAATTCAATAAAATCAATTTGTGTAGGAGCAATTTTAGGAGGAATGATAATTCCTCGATCATCTCCATGAGTCATGATTAAAGCACCTAATAATCTAGTAGATACTCCCCAACTTGTCCCATAAGCAAATTCCTGCTGGTTGTCTTTATTCTTAAATGAAATGTTAAATGGTTTTGTAAAGTTCTGTCCTAAATAATGGCTTGTGCCAGCTTGCAATGCTTTTTTATCTTTCATCATTGCTTCAACAGTTAAAGTAAATTCAGCTCCTGAAAATTTTTCATGTTCTGTTTTCTGTCCAGATAAAACTGGTAATGCTAAATACTCTTTTAAAAAGTCTTCATAAACTTTCAACATTTCCTTAGTTAAAGTAATTGCTTCTAATGAATTAGCATGCATTGTATGACCTTCTTGTCATAAAAACTCTCTAGTTCTTAAAAAAGGATTGGTAGTTTTTTCTCAACGAAGTACATTAACTCATTGATTATAAATTAAAGGTAAATCGTTGTGTGATTCAATCTCATTTTTAAAAAAATCGCCAAATAAGGTTTCTGAAGTAGGTCTAATATAGAATTTTTCATTTAATTTTTTACCTCCCACTTCAGTAATAGTTGCTAATTCAGGATTAAAACCTTCTAAATGATCTTTTTCTTTTTGCAACAAACTTTCTGGAATCAATAAAGGTAAATAAACGTTTTGAACGTTTTTGGTTTTAAATTTTTTGTCTAAGGCTAATCTGATGTTATCTCAAATTCCAAAAGACAATGGTTTAAAAATAATCGAACCTTTACTTGCTCCATAAGCCATTAAATCACCATTTTTAATAACGTCGGTGTATCATCTGGCAAAATCTTCATTTTGTGGTGTAATTTTGTCTAATTTCTTCATATCTTTAATATTTTATATTGTTTTACAATATATTATTTAAAATTGTTTTGTTAAACATTTGAAATAAAAAAACAAGCAAGAGAATTTGCTTGTTTAAACGGTTATTTTTTTAAAGAATCAACTGAATCAATGTATAAGAATTTTGAAGGATTTATTTCCAAAAATTCACCTCTTAAAATTCTTTCTACTGAATCTAAAGTTTTGTTTAAAGGAACATAAACTCCTTTTTCATGAGTAAAATGCTCAGTAGTAAAGAAGTATTGTGAAAAGAAGTTTTGTAATTGTAATGCTTTAGTAACAATAATTTTTGATTCATCATCTAATTCATCAAATCCAAGAATTAAAATAACATCTTCTAGTTCTTTATACCTTTGCATTATTTTTTTAGTTTCTAAAATAGCATTATAATGACGAAGGCCAATAATATTTAAATCAACGCTTGATGAGCTTGATTCTAAGGCATCAAAAGCTGGGAAAATATTTCTAGCAGATACTTCTCTTGATAACACTAATGACCCATTTAAATGATTAAAGACAGCAATTGCTGATGGATCTGAAAGATCATCCATTGGTAAAAAGACGGTTTGGAAAGAAGTAATTGACCCATTTTCATTACTAAATAAACGATTTTCCACACTAGAAATTTCAGTGTTTAAGGTAGATTGATAACCACCTAATGAAGGTTTTTTGTCTAAAGAAGCTGAAATTTCATTACCAGCTTGTAAGTATCTAAAGATATTATCAATAAATAGCAATACGTTTTCTTTTTCATGATCTCTTAGATATTCAGCTGCAGTAACACCAACAGGGACAATACTCATTCTCGAACCAGCAACTTCATTCATTCTAGAAATATACATGATTGAGTTTTTCATTAAATCTGATGATTTTAAATCTTTGTATAATTCAACCCCCTCTCTAGAACGTTCTCCAGCTCCAATAAAGATTGAACTTGTCTTTTTTTCTTTTTGAGAAAGATTAAAAATAATTTCTTTCATTAAAACAGTTTTTCCGACCCCGGCTCCACCAAAAATCCCAATTTTTGAACCTTTTAGGATTGGAATAAAGAAATCGATTGCCTTAATTCCAGTTTCAAGAATTTGAGGAGTTAAAGAGAAATTATCATTGCTAATAATAGTTGAATCTAATTCAACTGTTTCAGTTTGTATTTCTTCAACATCCAATACATCACCCAAGCAATTAAAGATGTGTCCTTTTGTTTTTTGACCTACTGGAACAACAAAAGATTTTTTGGTATTTTTTACTTGATCATTGATTGTAATATTCTTTTCGCTTTTAATAATAACAGCAAAAAGTTTTGTATCATCAATAATCTTTTTAACTAGATAGACATTTTGATTTTCTTTATCAATTAAGATTGTATTAATTTTAGGTAATTCTTCTTTGCTAAAAGTTATTTCAACAACATCAGTTCAAATTTTAGAAATAAAAGCACTCATTATTTAACCTCCATTAAATTATCAATCTTAGTCAATATTTCATTTGATAAAGCAACAAAATCTCTTTTAATAGGTAATGTTCAATCCAGTTTTTTAAATTTAGCATATTCATTTAATACAAAAGCAAAATAATCTTTAACCATTTCTTCATCACTACTTTTTTGATAAATTAGGTTTGTGTATAATTTTTTAGCAATTTCATCGATTTCCACTAATTTATCAATGAATTTTAAAGCCAAAGGAACATCAGAAACATCTTTTAAAATATTTCAGGCAATTAATTTAGAAGTTAAATAAATTGTTTTTTCTGAATAAATTGATACCCCATGTTGATTAAACATATTTTCTACTAATATTCCATTATTAATTAATGAATTTGTTTCTTCATTTAAATCATATTTTAAGCTAGCTAATTTAGTTTGGTGTTTGTATAATTTGTAAATTTTTCCAATTTCTGAAGCAACTTTAGAAATGTGAGATTTTTGAACTCCACCACCAATTCTACTTACTGATAAATCAATATCAATAGCTGGCAATTTATTATTTGCAAATAATTCATTATTAGTTACAATTTGCCCATCAGTAATTGAAATCACATTGGAAGCAATTAAAGAAGTAATGTCATTTTCAATAGTTTGTAAGATTGGTAAAGCAGTAATTGATTTCTTGTTGTTGAATTTACCAGCTCTTTCTAATAGTCTTGAATGAGCAAAGAACATATCACCAGGAAAAGCTTCTTTTCCAACTGGTTTATTAGTTAATAAAGCGATTTCTCTAAAAATATTGGCATGGTTAGTTAAGTCATCAAACACTATTAAAACATCATTTTCCTTAGCAATATTTTCAGCATGAGCCATTGCTACATATGGTGCTAAATATTGGTCATAAGGATTGTTGGCTTCTGCATTGAAAATAATAGTGTAATCTAAAGCTTTATGAGTTTTTAAAATTTGGTATACATCAGCAATTTGAGAATGTTGTTTTCCAATTCCTACATAAATACATTTTACATTTTTATTTCTTTGATTAATAATAGTGTTTAAAGCAATAAAGGTTTTTCCAGTTTTTCTATCACCAATAATTAATTCACGTTGGCCCTTGCCAATTGGAATCAATAAATCAACTGAAATATAGCCAGTATTTAATTGTTCAGTTAAATTATCATATTGCAATAATTCATTTGGCTTATTAAAAGCAGTTGAAGTAGCATCTAGATAACTTAATTTTTCATTATTTTTAGGGAATAAGATATTTCCATTAATAGAAACTATTTTCCCATAAAATTCCTTAGCTGTTTTAATTTCATTGTTTTCTTTAGAAGCATGAACTTCCTTGCCAATTTGGAAATTATCAATTTCGCCATTAGTTAAACAATAAGCCTTGTTATTTGAAGCAGAAATAACAAGCATTTTATTATTAATACTTGCTTTTTGCTCGATATTAAATAATTGGTTTTGGTGATAATTAAATTCACCAGAAAGTTCGACAATATAGTCAAATATAGCACTTATTTTAGGTTTATTCATTATAAAATACCTCCAAGTATTAATAATAAGGTAGCAATTATAAACATTGAAATTGCAAATCCATAAGCAATTTTAGATTTACTTTTTAAAGAAGTGTTTTTAGTTTTGTTTTTAATAACATTTAAAGTTATTGCTAAAATCAAGATTAAAATTGAAATTGTAAGCAGAGAATAACCAAAAATATTTAAAACCTGTTTATTAGTTTTTGGTTGTTGATAGATTTGTAAATTTAATTTTTCATAAGCTTGTTTAAATTCAAGTAGATTTGGTTCATTATTTAGATCTAATTCATTATTTTTAGTCAAATAACTTAGATTTCTAAATTGGCTTTGAATAAATTTAATTTGATCTAAAGTTTTATAATAAGCATTTAGCATATTAGTCTTAGGATTAAGGCTATAACCTTTGAAATATTCAATATTTTGAATTAAGCTTCTTAAAGATAATTCAAATTTTTCAATATTTAAATCAGCTTTTTTGAAATTATCAATAATCATTGGTTCAATTGATCGGATATATTCAAAATATTTATAATAAAGCATTTTATATGAAGCGGCTAAATATGTAAAATAATTAGTTTGGTTAATTTGTGAATAAAATAAAGCATTTAAAAATAAATCACTTACTTCTTTATAAAAACTAGAATTAATATTTTTTTCAATTTCAGGCGCCTTAATATCTTTTTTATATTTATTGATTAAAGCATCACGAGTTTTTATAAAGTTTTCACCATTAATAATTTTTATCGCATCAAACATCATGTTAAATACTGCTGATGAAATTAAAGTATTGCCTAAATTAATTAATAAAATATTTTCATCTAAACCTAATGATTTATAGAAATTTAAATAATGATATTTAATAATATTCGAAAATGCTTCTCTGCCTAAAAGATATTGCGATGCTCTTTGATAATATTCATCATTTGATTCATTAGCCTTTTGTGGCAATGTTAGAATGGGCTCTTTATATTCTTTACTATTTGATTCGCGGTTAATGTCATATAGATAAATGTTTGCTTGATTATCAGTGTCAACATCGGTAACCAAATAATGGAATCTTGTGTTTATAGGATTATCAAAAAAGAAATATAAATTACTTGCATTTTCCTTATTAGCACTTAAAGCTGTTTTTCAGTGAGTGTATGTCGAATCAATTTGATTGTATTTTAAAATGGGATTTAATCTAGCAATATTTTCTTTTCCAATTTTTACATTAAAATTAGGAGCTTCAACAGGGTCAGTTGGAATAATAGGTGGTAATTCTGGTTTGGCTTCTGGTTTGGGTTTTGGCTTATTTGGGTCTTCATTATTTTCTTGGTTTTTAGCTAAGTCAAATGCAGTGGTACGTTTCTTAAATTTGTCTAATAAATATTCATTTCAAGAACTAAAACCATTTGGAATTTCTAAATCAGCTTTATTGTCTTTTTTATTTCAAATTACTGAAGTTTTATTAGTTTCTTCAAGGGTAGGAAAATCTTCATTATTAGCAAAGATATCCTCACTTGCTATTTTGAAATCATTGAAATAAGAATTAATTTTATCTTCTAAACCCTTTTCATTAATGGTATTAATAACTCCATCTTCTTTTTTAGTAATTCTATTTTCTTCACCAGTAATTTCATTAACATAATCATATGGGTCCCCAATAGCAATATTGTCATAAGTAATGCCTTCAAAAACTGCTTCTCCTTTATTATATGTATTATTACTACTAATAATTCATGGGAACACAATGTTTCAACCATATTGACCTGGGTTTTCAATTATTTGGTCTTTGTTATTTTTTAAGAAATCAGCAACTTTTGAATAATAAATACTTTTTGTTAATAAATTAGGTAAATCTTCATTAGAAGCACCTTTTAATAAATTAATACTGTGATTTGTGTATTTTTCTACAACATCATCAATGATTTCAGCCATTTTTTCTTTTGATAAGGTTTTTGCTTTTTCTTTAAAAGTAGCAAAATTTGGATCAGGAGTTTTAGGAGTTTCTGTTTCAGTGCTATTAGTTTCATTGCTTGCTGAAAGAACAACAATCGGCAAGAAAGGAACACTAAAAGCAGATAATTTTAAAAAATTATTTCACCTTTTTTTCATTTATCACTCCTTCTTTGGCTAAATCAAAATATGTAATGGCTGTTAATTTAAAAATTTTACTTTTTAGGACACTAAATTCAGTTTCATTTTTCAAATCTAAGTCCAAAGCTAAGGTTGCTTCTAGATATTTAGCTTTGGCTCTTAATTCGTTTAATTTAGCTTTATTAGTTTTTAATACTGTTTGGTCTTTGTTAGTAATATAGACATTAAATTGATCAGAAAAACGAATAACAATATTTTTATCTAAGTATGAAATAAAAACATTTTTTAAAATAAAGTATTTTGTTTCATTAGTTTCTAAAATAATCTTGAAAAACACTTGTTTAAAACTAGCAACAGAATTGTTTTTTAAGGGGTATCAACTATCTTCTAAATTATTATTAAGATAAAGTTGTTTAATTTCATATTTAACCTTAATGTTATTTTGAGAAATAAATAATAATTCCATTATTTATCCTCCTTTTCATGAAGAATGTCCTTTTTCTTAGTTAATAATGAAATTTGTTCTACTTCCAATTCTCTTTTAGCTCTTAATAACGAAAGTCTTAATGAACCTATTTTGTCTTCTAATTTATTGATTGTCTTATTTTGTTCAACTAAGGTATATTTTTCATTAATTAAAGCTGATTCAGAAAGCAAGGTTAAAGTGATGTATGTTAAATAAGAATGCATTTCTGATTCAATAAAGTTATCAAGATTAGGTAGAATATTTAATTTGTTAATTTTTATTTGTTCAATTGGGGTTGGCTTTTGATGTTTGAAATCAAATGAGAAATTTTCTAGTGGCAAAATTGACAAGTAATTTTGCTTAATTTTAGAAGAGTTAATCAAGAAATTTATTCCATTGATTTTTTGATTAGTAGCAAAAATTTCAATGAAATTAGGTAAATACAAAGCCAAATCGGCCACATTATTTTCTAATGCACTATAAACTACATTAAAATTATTGACCTTGGCAAAATCAATGGCTCTTTTTCCGATTGCAATCATAAAATCCGTTTTAACATTGAATTTTTCTTTCAATATTTTTTCATGTTTACTATATGAGTTGGTTTCATATTGCTCTTTTTCAGTAACAAAAACTCATAAAGCTTTTTTAGTCTTATTTGTTTTTTTAAAAACATTTAGAAAAGAAATTTTTTGGGTAATTAGCGGGTGAGAAATTTCATAATATTTATCAAGCGATTCAATTAAGTATTTTGATTCCTTTGCCCTTTGATAATAAAAATTAATTTCCTTTGTTAGTTTCAAAATATTTATTAAAGTAATGTTTTTTTTAGATTCAATAATTTTTAAAATGGAATTAGTAGTATCAATTTTAGTTCTAATTTTCTTTAGGTTCATTATATAATAAATCACTTCCGAAAACAAGTTTAGTTTTATTGACTTCTTTGCTTTGAAAAATAGCTATATTTGGAACAATTTCTACTATAAAACCATTATTAATCAATGTGTAAAATAATTCTTGAAAACGATTTTTAATTGATCTTAAATCTTTTAAATCATAAGCATAAAAAGAAATTACATTGCTTGCTTCAACTAATTTAACTTCAGGAACTAAATCGGTTAAACTAAATCTTAAATCCCTTGTAAAATGAATAACAAATTTAGTAAAACAAATATCATTTTTGGCATCGAGATTAGCTTTTAATTCTTTAATGAATTTATGATATTCTGCCTCTTCTTTATTTAAATTATTCATTACAAAAAATTGGTTATTAAAAGCTTCAAAGCTAACAAAATTAGGCTTTAATATTATTTCATCTCAATTTTGAAAAACTTGTTTTTTATAAGCTTCTAGTTCTTGAATTTCTTTTTTATTTTGTTTGCATTTCATAATTACCTTCTTCTTGTAATTTCTTTTTGTTTTTGAAAATAATAATTGATGATTTTAGTCATTTTGAAACATTGTAAATTAAATTCATAATGATGATTGCAATATTGGCTATTGCTAGAATATCAACAATTTTATACGGAGTTGGGATACCTTCTAATGAAGTGTTTTGATGAGCAAGTAAAGAAACTTCAAATATTTGGAATAAGCCCATTATCATTAATGAAACACTTATTAAAATCAATACTAAATAAGAACTTCTTTGAATCGTTTTATTTGAATAATGAATCAATAAATAACTGATAAAAATAAATGATACTGAAAACAATATTGCCATTGTATTATTTAGATTATCAAGATTGTAGATTCTTAAAATGGTTCCATTAATTAAGATTGAAATATTAACAATTGAATATACAAAATTAGTAATGTTTAAATTCTTATTTTGTTTATTAATTTTTAAATAAAGAAATAGCCCGAAACCAATTGAAATTAGTATATTAACTAATAAGGACATAACAAATGGTAAATAATTTAGATTAGTAATCTTAATACCAATTAAAATACTATGTTCATAATTTATTAAGAATACTTTTATTATCATATAAATAAAAGTGGCTAAATAAATTGGAACAACAAAATTTAAATGATTCTTTAATTCGGTTTTTATTTGTTTAAAATTGAAATTAAAGATTATTGAAGAAATGATTCAGATTAAACTAAAGATGCAAATGCCTAAAATACTGATAAATGATACAAAACTTCTTGAATTAATGGTTTTTTGTAATTGAAAACCAAATGAATTTAATTGAAATAAATTTTCAGGATTAGTTTGGTTATCTTTAATAAATAATCAAAAGATTGCCATTAAGCTTGATATTAAAACGATTTCAAAAATGATTTTAATAATAAAGGCTCTTAATTTTTGTTTGTTGATTGCTTGGATTTTTTTTGCTTTAATAACATTAAAGATGTTAAAAAGATTGTTAAAGAATAATAAGGCAATAAAAATAAAGGATTTTTTGAATATTGAAATAGGTGATAAATCGATTCAAACTAGATTAACAATTAAAGTAATTAAAGCGATGGTTAAATACCCAATTAATCAAGGTAAATAATAAATGCTTTTAATAATGTTTCTTTTAATATTTCGAAAACCTAGATATAAACTAACAATTAGGGTAGTTGCAAAAACAATATAGTTAGTTAAAATAACAAAGTTAATCGATTTATATCCATTAGTTGTAAAGTCAAAAACATATTCAGAACCAAAATGTTTGGGGTTGGAAGTAAAATAGTTTTTGAAATAATTATCTCCAACTAATTGATTAGAACTAAATAATAAAGTTAAGATAAAAACAAAACTAAGGACAAAAACCAAATATTCATAAATTTGTTTATATGGTTTTTGTTTTTTTGTATTAGATTCCATTGTCTAAATCTCCTGAATTATCATTATTTGAAGATTCAATAATTCTAATGCCATTTCTGAAATGTGATCCAAACGATCTTCAAGCTTGAGTATTCATAATAGCATCTTTCATTGCTTGATTATCCACATATAATGTATCAAACACATCTTTACCGGCTTCAAATAAACCAAAGAATTGCGGGTTGTAATTTGCTGGTAAATTGTAAGCTAAACCTTTAATATATAAAGCATTCACATTAGGATTATCAAATGTTAACTTAGCACGATCAGGTCCTCTTACAATTAGTTTATCTCATTGTTGTAAATGAATGTCATCACTAGTTACAGTAAAGATTTCTGAATCATTATGTAGTTTTAAATTGTAAAATACTTTGTTCGCTAATTCTAATCCTTTTAGGCTTCTGAAGTTAGGTTGTAATGATAAATCAATTCAAGTAGGTCAAGATCCATCTCCAAAAGAACCTTGGAAAATTTTTCAATCTTTTTTTGTTACATAAGCAATTCTAAATGCTTCTTTAACTTCAGCTTCAGTATCACTCGCAGAAGGTCTAATGATATTGAATTGAATTGAACCAGCTCTTGTTGTATTTGAAGCATATTCACCTGAAGAGTTGTTATTATAATCAAAAGAAACGTTTTTAGTATATCTAAATCCAATTGGATCAATGCCTCACAATGGTTCAATTCCTTTTGATGATGAGACATTAGGTGACTTGGTCAAGATTTCAACATCATCTAGATGTTTGTTTTTTAGAGCAGAAATTGATTGAGTATTAGATGTTTCAAAGAATAGTGTTAATTTCTTAACATGATTTGGTAATTTACTTAGTAAATAATCAAATTCTTGATTTTTATCCAATAAACCAATATTCTCAATAGTAACTGCAGTAATTTCTTTATGTTTAGTTATGAAGTCCAAGAATTTAGCATAACCTTTTGGATTTGAAGCATCCAATCAAGCCATATAGATTTTTTGATTTTTATCAGCTACTGTATTATTATCAGCATTTGGACGGTATTCATAAACTTTAATACCATCTCCTCTTGGAATTCTTGGATTGTATGGGTCATATCCTGTGGTATCAATATCAGCATAATTCTTGGTTGCTTCAGTTTTATTTCAGCCTTTATAATCTCCTTTTAATAAATCACCAGAGGTTCTCATTCATTTTGAATCACTTGAGAAGTATCTATTTTTATTAAATTCAATGTATTTATTTAAAACAGGGTTATCCGCTTCATCGGCATAGGTTCAAACTCCTCCTCCACTAATAGAAGGTCAATGTTGTCAAAATTCCATCACCGGTTTCATGCCCTTATTAGCAAATTTCATATAATCTCTTTTATAACCACTAATTGCTTTTTCAAATTCAGTTTTGGTCATATACATTCTTTGCTTGTATAAGTTCGGAAAATCTTCAGGATTTAACAACATGTGAACAAATTCTTTGAAATTTTCTGCCGTGTGTCCTGTTAAACCTAATTTTCTAATTAATTCATTTAATTTAGTTTTGTCAAATGAAGCTCAATCTGAAACATCTTTTATAACATTATAAATGTCATCTAAATCACTTATATCTTTTTCAATAGCTCTGACTGCTTCGGCTGATAAGGCTTTAGGGTTGGTTGGTTTCATGGTAGTTTCATTAATTTCGGGCGCGTAATTTGAAGTTACATAAACTCCACTTGTATTTCTTGGAGCTAAAGTAGAAACATCAGGTTTGGGGTTTGGTTTAGGATTTGGAATCGGTTTTGGTTCAGGTTTTGGGGCTGGAATTCTTTTTATGTAGATGGTATTTTCTTGATCAATAACAATGTTTAAAGGTTTAGATTCATCAAGTTCATAACCATTTGGAATATGGCGATGAACATCAATAGTTTCCTCCCCAATTGTTTTTATTGATTTACTTTCAACTAAAACATTACCTTCTTTAAATAAGATTTTAGTTGTGTGTTCATAAATGATTTTAGTAATGTTTAAACGGTTTTCAATTCCAATTTGAAGTTCATCATTTTGGTTTTCTTCTAATTTGTATCCTTCTGGTAGAACTGATGATGGTTTAGTGTTTAGGGGTTCGTTTTCTAAACTTTTAAATGTTAAAGTTTCTCCAAATTGTGAACCATTTAAAAAGAATTTTAAGGTAGTTGTAATCACCTTTTTTTCTTGAATTATAAAAATAGTATTAATTTTGCCTTTTTCAATTGTAGGTATACCTTCAGAACTTGCGTATTTGGCTTTATCAATAATGAATCCAGTTGGAACATATACATTAAAATCAAGCACTTCATTATCAGAAGTTTCTAATTCCACTTCACTAATAACTGAATCATCTGTTGATAAAGTGAAACGTAAAATAGTTTTAATTTTGTTCACTTCTTCACTTTTTTCTTTTGGTTTTTCAGAAGGATTTACAGGAGTATAGATTTCATTATTTTTGTCTTCTGGTTGTTCTGGCAATTCAGTTGGATCTTTTTTATCTGGATTATTAATACTTGGATCAATGATAGCACTTGGTCTTATAAAAATATTGTTTTCATTATCAAGAATAATATTGATTTCATTGTTAATATTTTTATCAATTTCATAACCTTTGGGTAGATATTTTAAATAATCAATTTTTTCATCATTTAGTGTTTCTACTACCTCTCTTGCTACAACTCCTTGATTGTATTTATAGATTAAAGTTGTAGTGTGCCGGATTAAGATTTTTTCAATTGGGATTCGGTTAGTAACACCAATTTCTAATTTATAAACCTTATCATCTTTAAATTTATAACCTTTTGGAATATATTTCTCTAAATCTATTGTTTCATTATTGGTAGTTTTTATGCTTATTGTTGAAAAGACTTTGTTATCTAAAACAAAGACAATGGATGTTTCATATGAAACAGATTCTTTTTTAATTTGAATAGAGTTTTCATTCCCATTTTGAATTTCAATTTCATTATTTGGATAAAATTCTGGATCTAAAATTCATCCTGTTGGGATATATGCTTTAATATCGATTTTTGTGTTTTCATCTTTAGGTTGGCTAACTTTTTTTGTAAATAAAATTTCATTATTATGTTTAAAAATCAAGGTTGTAATAATTTCATCTTTTTTAATAGGAGTTAAATTACTATCTGTGTTGGAATTTTGTTCTTTTTTAATAACAACATCATTTTTGTTTAGTTTCGGATCATCTTCTCTAAAAGCGGTATTGATGTTTTGCGATGCATTATTTGCATTTTTTGTGGCATAAATTAATGTGCCAATAATCCCAACACTAGCCGCTCCTAAGGATGTAAATAAAAGAATTTTGAGGATCTTTTTCTTTTTAGCAATTGTCATATATCTCCTTATTTAAATTGAAATTCTTCTGGAATGTGTTCAAGGTCATTTCCAAATAAATATGTAGTAATATTTTGATTTTCATAATACGCCTTTAATGCTTCTCGATATGAAGATCTTTGATTTCTACCTCCGCCATAAATTAAATCATATTGCTCAAGATTATATAAACCATAGGTTCCTTGGTAATTAATTCCATTACTTCTTAATGCCTGAATTAAAGAAGTTCCAGCATTTCCTCCACCTTCAACAGCAAAGTTAATTCCCAAAATCCGGTTATTAATATCTCTAACACTTGAGCCGGAAGCACCGGATAAAGGCGCTCATGATTTTAAGCTATATCCCAAACCATAATTAATGTATTCATTACCTAAATGTGGTGAGTTTTTCTCTTTTAAATTATTAACAATAAACCCAGTTTTGCTATTTAAAGAGGCATTAGTAATTAATAAATCAGTAATTCCTGGTTTTTCAATAAAAGGTCTTGAAGATAATGAATTAGTTAAACCTAAGCCATCTTCTAAATAACTAGTAATATCATTTCTTTTATTAACCCAAACACTAGAAGTGTAGTTTAATAAAATTTTGTCATTTTCTGTTAAATTATCTTTTTTAAGATTGTAATCTGAAGAAGCATTTGGAAAACCTAAAGCTAAAAAATTTAAATTCATTTTCGAGGTAGTAAAACTATTGTCTTTATAACTGTAATTTACTTTTTCATTAATTAATTTGTCATATTCGTGGTAAATATCAAAGTTAGCTAACTTAAATTTTCTTTTTTCATCTCATAAAGCAAAAGAAGAAGTTGCTAATTTTGCTAAGTTAGATGCATCAATACCATTTAAAGGACCATTAGTATTATTGTTATTAAAGTAATAGCTATTTTCAGGATTTTCAAAATCAAATTCCAAAATTGCTAAATCAGCCATTTCTTGTAAAGTTGAGAAATCTGAATAACCATCTCTTTTTAGATTTGAGACATAAGAAGAAGGATTACTATTTAAGAAGTTAATTCCAGCATAAATTAAATTAACTTGAGAAGGTTTAAAATGAAAGACATCTACATTTGGATCCTTGGAAGTAATTTTTAATTCTTGTTTAATTGCAGTTGATTCATTAAAGTGAGATAAAGTAATATTTTTTGTTTCTCCCATAATGCTTTCTTTAATTTTTTTAAATTCTTTAGCTTTATTTGAATATTCTAATTCTATATTTCTAACTTCTTGTTTTAAAGTATCATTGTTTGGGTTTTCATCTGATTTAGCTTTTGCTAAATTATAACGTTGTATTATTCCTTCGATTTCAGCTTCTTTTTCTCGATAAATACGATTTTCATATTCAATATTTGGAGTGTTTTGGTATAAGCCTCTATTAGTATTTTGTTTAACTAATCCCAAAGCAACATGAAGATTGGTGGCAATATATCATTTGGTTGGATATTTATTATCATTTCTTATTTGATAATCAATGATCCATCCAGTACCTAAAAAATTATGATTAGCTGCTTCTTTTTGATCATTATTCAATAGATCATTTGTATTAAAGAAACCTATTTCAAATGTTTGCAAAAGAATATCTTTATATTTTTCATTAGGAATATATCTTGGCAATCCTCTATCTAAAATGCCATTATAGAATTTAGTGTCTCAATAAGCTGCTTTAATACTTGTTCCTAGGGGACTTATAACTAATTTTTGGTCACCTTTAGTTGGTAAACTTCAGTTTTTCATATATGAACTTTCAAAATCTGGATTTTTAGTAGATTTAGCATTATTATTAAATCTATTTACATCATAAAGTTCATTAGAAGTATCTGGGATACTAAATTCATTTCCTAAATCATTTGCTAGCTTAGCTTTTAAAGCAGAATTCAAGGCATCATTATCAAATCTAAATTTTTCAACAACACTTGCATTTCGATACTCAGGGGTATTTGAATTTTCAGGTTGACCTGGAATTCTTGAAGTTGGAGTGTTATTTCCGCCCCGTTTAATTTGAAAACCAGTTAAAGAAATTTGTCTTTGTTTTGAAATTTTGTTGCCTTGTTTTAAATTAAAAACAATACTTAAAGTCCCGCTAGTGTCATCTCCACTAATATTAATAATTTCTACTTCAGTGCCATTTAGATTATTAAATGACAGATCATTTTTTGCAACTGTAGAAGCTAAAACATTTTCCCGATCAACACCAGTATTAAATTCAACATTAACACTATCCACTAAGGAATTTAAAGTTTCATCTAATACTTGATTATTATTTGGATTTGGTTTAGGCTTTGGATCCTCTTTTGGTTTTACACATGAAGAAGCTAATAAAGCAATTGGGGAAGCAAAAAGAATTGGTGATAATGTTAGCAATTTTCATAAATTGTTATTTTTTTTCATAATTTCTCCTTATTTAATTCCATTTGGGAATAAAGCAGTTTTTAAATTTTCTTTTTCATAAAGTTTTATTAAATTTTCACGATATGAAGCAGTTTGATATTTATAAATCGATTTATCAGTTCCATCAATTAAGTTATAAGCATAAATAATGTTTCCATTATCTAAAGTTATATCATTAGCTTGCAATAAAGGAGCAAATGTTGCAGTTTGTAATAAATCTCCAAAAGTAACTCTTACACTAACACCATTATAAATTCCAACAATTTGACCAAAATCGTTATATACAACACTACCAGATGCTCCATAATACAATGATGAGAATTTAATATTGTAATTAAAGCCATAATGATCAGCTAATACTCTATTTCAGACATGCGTATAAATAGAACCACCTTCGCTCATTTTATTAGAAGCATCATTTGTAGAATAAGCAAAACCCTCTTTATTATTTTTAATTTTTCAATAGCTAACTAGTTTTTCACTATATCTTTCTTTTGGATTATTTTTCATAAAATAGGTATTATCATCTTTTGGATAACCAGCAATATATAAATCCTTAGCATTATCTAAAGCAAATTCATTTACCGAGTTATTTTTAGCTAAATCCCTTGCTTTAGTTAAATAATCTAACGTAGGCATAATACCCTTTGATTTGTCTAAGTTTGGAAGATTTGTAATTGTTTTCATTCTAAGAATATATTGATTTACAGCTTCAATTCCATTTAAAATTCAGTTTTTAAAAGTTGCATTAGCATTAGTTAAATCAACATCAATTTCAATGACGGCAAAATCTGTGTAAAAAGGAATGAATTGATCAGATTCTTCAAATGAGTCAATGATTTTTTTGTAATAAGGATCATTTTGATAAGATTTTTTAAATTCTTGGAATTTGGCTTTTAATTTAGCTTGATAAGGTTCTAGTTTTGCTCTATCAATAAAATCTAAACCGGCAAAAATTATTTTAGGATTTGAAAAATTATTAATAAATGTTGTCTGTCTTGCAGTTTGTCTAAATCCTTTGTTTGGATCAGTTAATTCATTTAAATTTGCAAAATATTGCATGCTAAATTTATCATATTCTTTATTGTTATATACTTTAGCAAAATCATAATTATTGGGTATATTTGCTTTCCCTAAGGCGAAGCCAGCTACAGAATTTCCACTTGGATCTTGATAATTTAACTTTTTATTTCATTCCCCATTTTGACTATTACTAAAATTTGCTAATACATGTAAGTTAGTTGCCACAAATAATTTGTATTGATTTTCATTATCAGGGTTTTTGGCATAGTCCAATATTCATCCAGTTCCTTGATCATTAGCAAGAATGTTGTTATCAATATTTTCATTCAATCTTGTTGCAGTTTGTATTGAGAAAGTTCTATCATAAATCTCTTTGTAAATGGTACTTGTTTTAAGTAGTTTATTACTATTATTTATGCTAATACTTTCATATCTATTAGCATATTCAGGGTATGAATTTCCAGTTGAACTATTTGGAAAAACAAAAGGAGGCGGTGTTGGAATTTCTCCTGGATTAGAATTTGTATTTCCATTATTGTTATCTGGTTGTGGGCTTGGATTAGGAACAGGTTCAGGACTAGGAGTTGGTTTTGGTTCAGGTTGTGGAGTTGGAGTTGGTTCAGGTTGTGGAGTTGGAGTTGGTTTAGGTTGTGGAGTTGGATTTGACGTTGGTTCTAGTTTTGGTTCCGGTGTTGGTTTAGGTTTGATTGGTTTTAAATTTTCTTCCTCTTGTTTTTGTGTTTTGCAACCTATTGATGATAAAGCGATAATTGGGGTTGATATGGTGGCTAAAATTAATAATAATCCTTTTTTCATTTCTTTTCCTTTTTGATTTAAATTAGAAATATATGATATTTCTATACAAAAATTGTATTATAAAAAAAAAAAAAAAAAAAAAAAAAAATCTTTGGTTTTTTGCCTTTATTTATACTGCAATATTCAAAATTTCTTCATTATTTTTTACAATTAAACTTCAAAAATCTATTTAATAATGATTATTGTAGTCTCAAATTCTTTAATTTTCTAAGAGTTTTTAATAATATTCATATTGCTTAGAAAATGTATTTAAAAGTAAGCTCTTCATATGTTCTAAACATGATTTTATATTTCAAAACATTAAAAACACATTAAACAATTTGCTT
>NZ_JNJX01000012.1 GCF_000702805.1 Mycoplasma anseris ATCC 49234 | reverse complement strand
ATTTTTCTTCACAACAAGATTCTGATTTGTCTAAACAACAAGATTCTGATTTTTCTTCGCAACAAGCTGATGATTTTTCTAAACAACAAGCTTCTTCTAATTTTTCTTCTTCTTTAACTTTAGAAACTGGTTTATCAACTAAGTTTTCTTTTTCTAAATAAGTAATAACTTCCTCTTTAGCAACTCTTTCTTCGTTTAATTTTTCAACGATAATTCTTGCTTTATCAATGTTTACGCTTCCACGGTAAGCTCCATCACGATGGAATCAAACTCTGGTATTGTTTTTAGTTGTTTCACTAACAATAATGAATTCTTTTAAAGCATCTAAAAATTCTTCAAAATTTTTGTGACTTTTTTGTTTAGCTTTTTTAAAGTTAAATGAAACAACTTTTGAATCAGCATCAATTGTTTCAGAGATGTAGTATTTTTCTAAAGTTGATTTTTTTGTTTGAGCCATTTTGTCTCCTTAATGTTTATTAAATATTTAATGCAATTATTTTAACAAAAACATTGAATTTTATTCATAAATATTATTTTTTTAAGTGTTTTTTGTTAAAAAAAACAAAAATTTTTTGATTTTTTTGTTTTTCAAAAGAAAAAAACATTCAAAATTGAATCCTTTGACTTTAAAAATCAGTTTATTTATTGGCTAAAGAGTTTGTTCAATACTTTCTTTTTTAATTCTTTTTTTCAATATTTCTAAAATTTTCATCATTTGCAATTCATCAATATTTTTAATGCCATTTTCATTTAATTCAATTTGAATATTGTTTAAAGTCTGTAATAATTGAGATTCATGAGTGATGGCAATGTGTGAAGGAATATTATAAATTTCATAATTTTCTTTTGGCCCAAAAACAATTAAAATTGAAATTAAAGGAATTCCTTCGATAATTAATTTAGAAATATTTTCAATTTGAGAATTAATTTTTAATATTGGATTAGGCATGATTATTTCATTTTTCTCTGTGGATTTAATTCATTCTCTGCTTAAACAATTGCCTTCTAAATGGTTTTGCTTAATTACAATTGGATGTAAAACAATAATTGCTTTAGGGGTAATTAATAAACTATTTGCTTCAAAAGTTGTATTCTTTTTTATTTCGTAAATTGCTTTATTTATAAAAGCAGATTTATAGCGCTTATTAAATTCCCCAATTTGGTTTAAAGCATTTTTAAAAATAGAGCGATTCTCATTATCAAGATTTTGATTTCTTTTTTTTATTAAAACAAGTAATAAAATAATAAAAAATAAAACAAGTAAAAAAATCCCAATACCTAGGCCAATTCCTAATTTGTATTTATTATCTAGGTTGTTAACCTCGGTATTTACAACTTCATCTAAAATTCTAATCATGTTGAACCTCATCTCTTTGTAATAATTCTAAATTATAACAATGTTTGTTTAACATTCTTTTAGCTTTTTTGTATTTTGGAAACATTTCTAAAACTAAATTTCAAAATGCCTTAGAATGATTGGCATGATTGAAATGAGCCAATTCATGACAAACAACATATTCAATGCAAAAGGGATCATAAAAAACTAGAAACTGTGAAAAAATAATTTGTTTTTTTGTTAGATAATTAGTTGCTCAACTAGTTTTTTTATTACTAATTTTAATTTCAAATTGATTTTTAAATTTAAAACTCCATTTTTCACATAACATTTTAATTTTCTTTAATAAAGCTAATTTTAAAAATTTCCAAATTGTTTTCTCAATGTTTGTTTGATTATAACATTTCAATTTAATTAAATGGTTGTCGATTAAAAAAGTAATTATTTTATTTTGATAATTGAAATTAATTGCTGAACCAAAATAATAAAAAGTTTGATTTTCCAAATCAATTTTTAAATATCTAGCAGGTTTATTTTTAATCAAAATAGGGATTGATTTATTTAAAAATGAAGATAATTTTGTATCATTAAACATAAAAACTGGTAATTTTAAAATAAATTCATCATCTTTTAATTTTAATTTTGCACTTAATTGATTTTTAAAATAAACTTTGATACAAAAAGTTTGATTATCAATTGTTCAATATAAAATCTTATCGGGATTTTTCATATTGATAATTATAAATGCTTATTAATAAAATAGTTCTTGATTTAAACTAAAAACTGATGATAAAAATAAGAATTTAAAAAAGTAAAATTTTTTTTATTATTTGTTAAAATATTAATGCTAAATTATTACATATAGCAAGAAAGGCAAAAAAATGGCAAATATTAAATCAAAACAAAAAGCAATATTATCTAACGAAAAAGCAAATGCACGTAATTCTGCAATTAAATCAGCTGTAAGAACAGCAATCAAAAAAGCTAGAAAAGCTGCTGAATTAAAAGATCCTAAAACAGCTGAATTGCAAGCTAAAGCTCATCATGAAATTGATAAAGCAGTTTCAAAAGGTGTTTTACATGCAAACAATGGTGCAAGAAAAGCTAGCCGTTTAGATGCATTTATTGCTAAAAATAATAATTAAGAAATTTCTTTGATTTATTAGATAACTACTTTTATTTGTAGTTATTTTTTTATTACTTTTTTTAAAAATAAAAACATAACAAAGGAATTGTTATGTTTAAATAATATTATTTAACAAGAGCTTTTTTGATTTTAATTTCTTCAATAAGAGTATATTTTTTATTTTCTTCTTCATTATTTGAAACTTTTACTTGTGCTAATGGTTGGTCGCTAATTTCATTAATGATAAAAGAAAGTAATTCCCCATTAAATTGGACAATCCCTTTATCGATATAAAACTCTTTAAATTTGTTTGAATTTTGTTGATTAATATAAATTTTTGAAGGAACTAAAGCAGCCATAAAATCAGTTGCATTAGCCATTAAACCGATTTCGCCTTCTGTTGTCCGAAAAGTAACAATATCAGCTTTTTCATCTAAAAAGATTCCATGTGGAGTACTTATTAAAACGTGTAATTGTTTAGAAGCCATCTTTATTTAACTTCATATCCTAATTTTTTTGATTTTTCAATTACGTCTTCAATTGTACCAACGTATAAAAAGGCTTCTTCAGGAAGTTCATCATATTTTCCACTTAAAATTTCTTTAAATGAATGAATAGTATCTTCTAATTTAATATATTTTCCTGAAATTCCAGAGAATTTTTCAGCAACAAAAAATGGTTGTGATAAAAAGTTTCTAATTCTTCTTGCTCTGGCAACAATTTTCTTATCTTCTTCTGATAATTCATGCATCCCTAGAATTGCAATAATGTCTTGCAATTCTTTAAATCTTTGTAAAATATTTTGAACAGATCTTGCAGTATTATAATGCTCTAAACCGATAATATTAGCATCCATCATTCTTGAATTTGAAGCCAATGGATCAATTGCTGGATAAATCCCTAAAGCAGCAATATCTCTATCTAAAACGGTTTTGGCATCTAAGTGGGTAAAAGTAGTAGCAGGAGCAGGGTCTGTTAAGTCATCAGCTGGTACATAAACAGCTTGAACTGAAGTAATTGACCCTTTATTAGTTGAAGTAATTCTTTCTTGTAACTGACCCATTTCAGTTGCTAAAGTAGGTTGATATCCAACTGCTGAAGGCATTCTTCCTAATAAAGCACTTACTTCTGATCCAGCTTGAGTAAATCTAAAGATGTTATCAACGAATAATAAAACATCTTGACCCATATTGTCTCTAAAATATTCTGCCATTGTTAAAGCAGTAAAAGGGGTTCTCATTCTGGCTCCAGGAGGCTCATTCATTTGCCCAAATACTAAAGCAGTTTTATCTAAAACTCCACTTGCTTTCATTTCGTGATATAAATCATTTCCCTCTCTTGTACGTTCACCAACTCCAGCAAAGACTGAAAGACCGCCATGTTCTTTAGCAATATTATTAATTAATTCTTGAATTAAAACAGTTTTTCCAACTCCGGCACCTCCAAATAATCCAATTTTTCCTCCTTTAATATAAGGCATTAATAAGTCAATAACCTTAATTCCAGTTTCAAAAATTTGTAATGTTGAAGCTTGTTCTTCATAACTTGGAGCAGCTCTATGAATTGATGATTTTACTGAAAAATTATTTTCTTGATGATCAATCGGATCGCCTAGAACGTTAAACATTCTTGATAATACTTCTTTTCCTACTGGTACTGAAATCGGATCATTTAAATCTCTTACTTTCATACCTCTTTTTAAACCAATGGTTAAATTCATAGCAATGGTTCTAACAGTATCATTACCTATATGTTGGGCTACTTCTAAAATTTGTTTAGGAGCATTAGGATTATCTTGAACAATTTCTAAGGCCGTTAACATTTTAGGGGCTTTATTTTCTTCAAATCTAACATCAATAACAGCACCTAAAATTTGGGTAATTCATCCAATATTTTCCTTTTTGTTTGCAGTTTTTGTATTTGCTGTACTTGTTTTAGTTTTGGTTGTTTTTACTACAGTTTTTTTTGTTTTTATAGCCATAAATCCATTTCCTTTCTATGAATCTGATCCACTTACAATTTCAGTAATTTCTTGAGTAATTTTCGCTTGACGAGAACTATTGTATTTAACATTTAAATCATCAATTAAATCTTCAGCATTATCAGAAGCCTGTTCCATAGCTGTTCTTCTTGAGGACATTTCAGATAATTTGGCGTTGAATAATGCATGATAAATTGAAGCCTCAAAGAAAATTCCAAATGAACTTTCTAAAATAACTTCAGGGCTTGGTTCAAATGATGTTGGATCAATTTGATAAGTTTTGATATTTTGTGAAGAAAGTTTTTCTTCCCTTTTAAAAGTAACTTCAGTAATTGGAAAAATTTCTCTAACAACCGGATCAGCCTTAATTGGATTTATATATTTAGTATAAATTAACTTTACCGATTTTAAAAGTGAAATTTGAAGGACGTCATAAATTTTATTGGAAATAATTTTTGCTATGTCATAATCTGGGCTATCGCCAATTTGACATAAAGTTTGAATAATGTGAGTATTAGGTCTTTTGTTTAATAATGCCAATAATTTTGAGCCTATGACGATTAAAATATCTTCATTAGTTACAATTTCATTAATTTTTTTCATCATATTCGAATTATAAGAACCACATAGACCTAAATCACTACCAAACACAATATATAAATTTCTCTTGGCGTCAAATTTTAATGCATTAGTATTTAAAAGTTGGTCAATATTTTGTTCTGAATGTTTAACTAAATTTAAAAATAATTCTTCTACAGAATGAAAATATTGGTTAACTTCATTAAGTTGTCTTTTTACTTTTCCAAATTTTGCTGTGGCAACTAATTCCATTGCCTTAGTTATCTTTTTAGTTGAATTAATTGAACTAATTCTGTGTTTTATTTTTTGTAAGCTTTCCATGGTAATTCTGGAACATCTAAGAAATTGTTTTTATTGTATTGAGGAATAGCTTTTATGAAATCATCATTAAATGCTTTGATGTGATCTCATAATTTTTCAATCAATTCATTTGATCAATCATTAGCAATAGAAAGTTCAGTTGCTACTTTAATTGCACTAGTGTTTTGTCTAAAGTGCTTCAATAATTTGTCTTTATAATCAACAATATAATCTTTAGGAATTGAATTAATTAAACGATATTTTGTACAAAATAGCATAATAATTTGATCAGTTAAAGAATATGGAGAATATTGAGGTTGTTTTAATAATTCATAAACCTTTGCCCCGTGTTCTAAAACATTTCTTGTGTTTTGATCAAGATCGCTTCCGAATTGAGCAAATGCTAACATTTCATTATATTGAGCTAATTCTAATTTCAAACTAGAAACAGTTTTCTTCATTAATTTAGTTTGGGCTGCGCTACCTACCCGACTAACTGAATAACCAATATCAATTGCTGGTCTTTGTCCAGAATTAAATATTGATTCCTTAGTAAAAATTTGACCATCAGTAATTGAAATTACATTAGTAGGAATATAAGCAGAAATATCTTCAGCTTGAGTTTCAATAATTGGTAAAGCAGTAATTGAACCGCCACCATTTTCTTTATTTAATTTGGCCGCTCTTTCTAATAATTGTGAATGTAAGTAGAAAACATCTCCAGGATATGCTTCTCTTCCTGGTGGACGACGTAGTAATAATGATAAAGTACGGTAAGCAACTGCATGTTTAGATAAATCGTCATAGACAATTAAAACGTCTTTTCCTTTTGCCATTCATTCTTCAGCAATTGTAACTCCGGTATAAGGAGCAATATATTGTAATGGTGCTGGTTCAGAAGCTGATGCTGAAATAATAGTGGTGTATTTTAAAGCATCATGTTTATTTAAATTGTCAACAATTTGTGAAATGGTTGAAGATTTTTGACCAATTGCAACATAAATACATAAGACACCTCTACCTTTTTGGTTAACAATTGTATCGATGGCAATAGAAGTTTTTCCAGTTTGTCTATCTCCAATGATTAATTCACGTTGACCTTTACCAATTGGAATCATGGCATCAATTGCTAAAATTCCAGTATGAAGTGGTTCGTTAACCTCATGTCTGGTCATTACACCAGGTGCAACTTTAAAAATAGGACTAGTAATTTCAGTATCAATTTTACCTTTACCATCAATTGGTTTTGCTAAAGCATTAATTACTCTACCTAATAATTTATCACCAACAGGAGTTGCAATAACATCATGTGTTCTTGAAACAATTTCGCCTTCAACAATATTTCGATCATTTCCCATAACAACAACACCAACCTTATCTTCTTCAAGGTTTAATGCCATCCCTAGGATTCCTGATTCGAATTTAACTAATTCTCCATATTCAACATTATTTAATCCGCTAATTAAAGCAATACCATCCCCGACAGTAATAACTTTCCCAGTTTCATCAAATCTAATTGTTTGGTTAAAATCTTTAATTTGGGACTTAATAATTGCTGATAAATCAGTTGGTTTTAATGCCATTTTGCCTCCTTTCTTATTTAATGAATTTCTTAATTTTTCTTAGTTGATCATCAATTGAATTTTCAATAATATAATCATCAACTTTAATTTTGATTCCGCAAATCAAATTTTCATCAATTTCATTATGTAAATTGACTTGGGCATTTAATTTTTTTGATAATTTAATTTCAAATTTTTCAATATCTTTTTTTGATAATGGTTTAACTGTATAAACTGTACCAAATCTAACGTTTTGTTTTTTATTTGATAATTCAATGAATTTAATAAAAATATTAATTAAGTATTTAGCAATATTTGCTTTGGCAATTAGTTTAATAATGTTGACAATATATTCATCATAATTTCCAAATGCTTGATCAATATAAGCAAATTTTTTGGTAATATCAACATTATATGAATTTAATAATTGAGTATAGGTTTTATTTTCTTTCAAAACTTTAGTAATTTCCACCACTTCATTAGTGATTTTTGCTAAACGTTTTGATTCATCTGCTAAATCAAACAAAGCAAATGATCAGTTATAAACAATTTCATCTAATTCTTTCATGATTTAGTTATTTAATACTTCATTAATCATCTTGATGTTATCTTTATCTTTAATTTCCCTACCAATAATTTTTTTAGCAATTTCAACAGCATTTTCCATAATGATTTTCTTTTGTTGTTTGCTAAATTGTTCTTGTCTTTTGGCTACCAAAATGTTAGCTTGTTCTAAAATTAATTCAGCTTTTTTGCTTGCTTCTTTGTTTCCTAAGACAACAATTTTTTCACTTTCAACTTTAGCATTATTTAAAATATCATTAGCTTTATTGGTTGCCTCTAATAATTGCTTGTCGATATTTTCTTGAAGCTTTAGAGCTTCTTGTTTTGCTGAAATTGATTCATCAATATTTTTTTGAATAAATTCTTTTCTTGCCTTTAGCATTTTTTTAACAGGTTTATATACTAATAAGGTAATTAAAAGAATTAAACACAACAAAGTTAGTAGTGAAAAAACAAAATATGGTCAATTAAATGATAATCCATTGAATTGTTCTGATATTTTTTCTGAAATATTATATTTTGTCATAATTGCTCACTAAACAAAAATTAATAATAAAGCAACAATGAAACAATAAATTGATCCAGTTTCTACAATCGCTAGACCAACAAGTAATACTGAACGAATTTTTGATAATGCTTCAGGGTTTCTGCCAATTGCATCAACTGCTTTAGCAACAGCAATTCCTTGTCCTACTGAAACTAATCCAGAACCTAAAATTGCTAAACCAGCTCCAATCATGGTTAATCCATATGCTAAAGGACTGCTTGAAGTTTTATTAACTTTGTCTGCATCGAATGCATTTACAACTGTATTTAATGTGTCCATAATTTCTCCTTTTTTTGTTATGCCGTTTTTGAAGATAAACGCACCTTACGTTTTTTAACAATTTCACCTTGCCATTCTTTAATTTTCTTTTTATGTTTCTCTTTAATATCCACTTCGCTAGATTGTGATCAATAAGAAATTGTAAGAGTCATAAAAACAAAAGCTTGAATAGCACCAGCAAAAATATCAAAATATAAATTTAATAATGGGGTGAAGATCATCCCTGCTGGATTTAAGACGGCGGCAGGATTTTCACTTGAAACTTTAATAATCTTAATTCAGATTGAATCTAAGAATGCATGAAATAAAGTAATAAGAACTACTCCTCCAACAATATTTCCAAACATACGGAATGTCAAGCTGATTAACGGTGAAAAGTTTCCTGCAATTTCTAATGGGTTTAATAATTTAAATAAAAATTTAATTTTTTGGTAAACAAAGCCTAAACCAAATGTGGTTAATCAAGTAACCATAGTTGCTGCTAAAACAACTGATAATGAACTACCGACTGGCTCTAAACCAAAAAGTGATAATAAATTACCAAAGAACATAAATATAAAAATGCTTATAAAATATGGATTGGCTTTTTGTAATCTTGTTTCATGTAAATCATTAGCATAATTATCAGAACTCATTATGGCGCTTTCAACTAAAATAAGTGCATAACTAGGAGCTTTATCAACTTTTTGTCGTTTGACAGCGATATAAATTAAGATTGATAAAACAAAGACAATTATCACTAAGATTGACAATGTAAAAATGTGGTTTTTTGTTAGTTCTTTTGGACCAAAAGAACTAACATTACCTATAATTCTATCCATGAATTCCTTTCTTATTTTGTGACTTCTTAGCCTTAACAAAGTTTATTATGCCAATTATAAAAAAGTTAATTGTTAATAGAATATAAGGTGTAGTAAAAGTAATCATGTTAAACGGATAAAAAGCAATATTACTTTTATTTAAATGAAAATGAGTTACATAATAATGGTTAGCAAAAAATAAACCAACTATTATTCCTAAGTTTAAAATCAAAACTAATGCTACTAATATTAAAACTAATGATTTTATTTTCTTAACAGAAGCATCTTCTTTCTTACTAAAAGAAATTTTAAAAACTAATGCAAGTCCCCCAAGAAAAATTAAAATACTAAAAATGCCTGCTAGATGTCCTATCACTAATGAAAAATTAATTTCAGCCAGTGAGCAAAATCCAAGAAGCATTACTACATTTAATATTATGTATGGTATTCAGTTTTTTTTGTTTAATGTGTCCTTCATTCTAAACTCATCGGTTAAAAATAACCTATTTGGAATTATATTACAAAAAAATAAAATTGTGATACCAAAAAATTTCTTTTTTCTAGATTTATTTCAAACAAAATTCAATTAGTTTTTAAAGATCTATTTATTTATAAATAAAGATTTTTATTTTTTAGTCAAAATAATTTAAAATCTTCAGTTTATAAGCTGAAGATTAAAACGCTAAATTACTTTAAAATTGGGTTATAAAAACCTAATAACAAGCAAGCTAATCAAGGTTTATGTTGCATTTGTTTTTTTAAAATTACAAAGCTATATATTATTTGAATGATCCAAAATAAGCAAAGAAATATAACTGGCAAAATTAGATTACTATAAAGCGTTATGAAAGCTAAAATATTATTACCAGCTTGAATTAGAATAAAAAAGATAATAAATAAAACGATTGAAACAAAACTCACAAAAACGATTCTAATAATTGAATCAATTTGATAATATTTTAAAATATTTTCATCAATTGAAATATCATGTTTGGCATTTTTAATTAATACAAATCAAGTAGTTAATACATTTACTAATAAAAAGCAATTTGAGACAACTAAAATATCTCCAATAACTCATTATTAATAGGGGCTGGAAAAATCACCATAATAAAAGCTAATAAGAATGTTGAAAACGCTAAGAAAACAAAAACATTTATTCTTCTTGTATTAAACTTGTTTATTGAATTTTTATCATTGGTTTTAAATACATAATTTAATAATCCAATAAACAATAAAACCACAATCGCAATCAAAGAAATAGCCATTCATGGAATTAATTCAACAAATGTGTTATTTCTATGAATATTACCTTTGAAAAATAAATATTTTTTTAGACCAAAGACAATGTTTGTTATCCCAAATAAAACAATAAATATAAATGACAAAATATTTAAAACTAATTGAGATTTTTTGTTTGGTGTTTTATTAAAACTTAAATCATTAGTAAAACTAAAGTATGAGCTATTCATTATTTATCTAATTCCTTTAATATGTTAGTAATTTCTGGTCCTGAATAAAATTTATCATCATATTCAAAATATTTTTTAGGTAATTTACTGTTTCCAGTCTTACTCATACCAATTAATCAAACCCCATTTCATAGACTTGTTGATAATATTACTTGTGAATAATTAGATCAACCAAAATGACATAATACTTTATTTCCTCTATCGAATGTTCCATAAACTATTACAGCATGCGAAACAAATCCTCCACCAATATTAGGTATTGCACCATAAACAATACAAGGCTTATCATCTCTTATTCACTTTCATGGTTTAATTCAGTATAAACTTCTTCGATGAAATGTAATCTCTGGTTTTTTAATATAATTATCTTCTTTTGAATTATTTAAAAAGGCGATTAAAGGATCTCTAAAATAAATTGATGTAGTAATCTTAGCGCCCTTACCATATTCTCTTTTTTCATATAAATCAAGTGTCAATTTTCTGTTTACAGTAGGACACCCAATTTTTGCTTTATTAGCATAATTTCTATAATTTAAGTTGCTTCCAATTGAACTAAAATGTTTTTTATATTGAGTATCACTAAATACATTGCTACTTCAGAAAAATTCACCATATTGTAATAGCATTGCACCTGCTACATAATGACATAGACCTTCTGATCTTCCTGGTTCTAAAGTACTATGACTATCATCGGCATAACCAAAATCATATTCATTTACTGCTGTCTTAAATCATCATGAATGAGAAACTTCTTTTTCAGCATGAATTATTTTTAATGAATCATAATGAAAATTAGTTGCTGTTTGGATTGATTTAAAATCCCACTTATTAGATGAACTTAATTTTTTCAATTTCTATCAATTCAGGATTTTTAGTTGTTTGATTAGTATCAAACATATTTTCTTCTAATCCAGTTTTGCTTTCATTATTTGTATTTCAAATATTTTTAGGGAAATAAACTTTTTTAATTGACAAATCAGCAAAATTGAAAAGTAATTTATCATCTTTGTCAAATAAATCCAATACATTAGATGGTTTAAACGGATTGATAATTATAGATTCATTATTAATCATTGAAAAAAGTATCATACCAAATGGATTATATTCAACCATGATATATGAATTTAAAAAATTGTCATATACTATTCTCATTGTCTTTATTTCATAATGTACTTTTTTATGATATTTGTATATTTCTAATTTAAAATAGTTTAAATATTCCTTTAGATGAAAATTTTTATTTATTTTTAGCATTTGTTTCTCAATAAAATTAAATTTATCCAAAATGCTTCTATTTTCATTTTCTTTTATAACTATTTCATGCATATCTTTTATTATATAGTTAAATTAAAAATAAAGTATTTAAGGGTATTAATGATACAGCAAATTACACAAAAAATCCATTTTCTTGAAAATAACTTTTTGTTATTAAAAATTAGCACTCTTTTGTTCCGAGTGCTAAAAAAGTGTTATAATTATTTCATGAAATTTGAAAAGGAGGACTTATGCAAGCTTCATACACACCTAATTTAAGTGGTAAAGAAATGTTAGAAAAATTCGGAAGAAATTTAACTAAATTGGCTTCAGAAAACAAATTAGAACCAGTTATTAATAGAGACGATGAAATTCGAGCTTTAGTAAGAATTTTGTCAAGGAAAACTAAAAATAACCCAGTTTTAGTAGGAGAACCAGGAGTTGGTAAAACTGCTATTATTGAAGGATTAGCAAGAAAAATTGTCGAAGGTCAAGTAGCAGAAAACCTAAAAGGAAAACAAATTATTGAATTAGATTTGGCTTCAATTTTAGCCGGCACTGAATTTAGAGGACAATTTGAAGATCGATTGAAGAAAATTATTAATGAAGTGGTTAAATCAGATGGAGAAATCATTCTATTTATCGATGAAATTCACATGTTAGTAGGGGCTGGTTCAACTGGCCAAAATGACATGGATGCTGCAAATATTTTAAAACCATTAATGGCAAGAGGTCAATTGCACTTAATGGGGGCAACAACCTTAGATGAATACCGTGAAAGAATTGAAAAAGATCCAGCTTTAGAAAGAAGAATGCAAAAAGTGCAAATTGATGAACCTTCAATTGAAGATACCATCACAATTTTAAGAGGAATTAAAGAAAGATATGAAACTTTCCATGAAGTTAAAATTGAAGATGAAGCCTTAATTGCAGCTGCTAATTTATCAGCGAGATATATTTCTGATCGATTCTTGCCTGATAAAGCCATTGATTTAATCGATGAAGCAGCTTCTAATATTAAAACTGAAATGAATTACATTCCTGAACCATTAGAAAAAATCAAACAACAAATTGCTAAATTAGAAATTGAAAAAGTTGCCTTAAAAGATGAAGAAAAAAATCTTAAAGCGCAAAAAAGAATCCAAGAAATTGATGAAGAATTAAAACAATTAAGAGAAAAAGAGAATATTTTAGAAAAAAAATGAAAAGATGAGAAAGAAGATATTCAAAAATTTTCATCAACAAAGGAAAATATAGAAGAATTAAAGAGCAAATTAGTAATTATGCAAAATGAAGGTAATTATGAACAAGCTTCTAAAATTAAATACATTTTAATTCCTGAATTAGAAAAAACCTTATTGGAATATGAACAAAAATTAGCGTCGAGAAAGGACTGTTTAATTAAAGATACAGTTGATGCTGAAGAAGTTGCTCAAATTGTAAGTAAATGAAGTCGAATTCCGGTTTCTAAATTATTGGAGTCACAAAAAGAAAAAATTCTTAATTTACCAACTGTTTTAAAAACTAGAGTAAAAGGCCAAGATCAAGCTATTGATTTAGTTAGTCAAGCCATTTTAAGAGCTAAGGCAAATATCAACGATCCTAATCGTCCAATTGGTTCATTTATGTTTTTAGGACCAACTGGAGTTGGAAAAACTGAATTAGCAAAGGCTTTGGCAGAAAACTTGTTTGATGATGAAAATCATATTGTACGTTTAGATATGTCTGAATATATGGAGAAATTTTCAAGTAGTCGTTTAATTGGTTCTGCACCAGGTTATGTTGATTCTGAAAAAGGGGGACAACTAACAGAAAAAATTAGACAAAACCCTTATTCAATTGTTTTATTTGACGAAATTGAAAAAGCACATCCTGATATTTTAAACTTATTATTACAAATACTTGATAATGGGCAAATTTCTGATTCAAGAGGGAAAATAATTAATTTTAGAAATACCATTATCATCATGACTTCAAACATTGGAAGTCAAGAAATTATGGAAAAACAACTAAGAAATAACGACATTATAAATCTATTAAAAAAGAAATTCAAACCAGAATTTATTAACCGGATTGATGAAATTGTTCCGTTTAATGCGCTTTCTGAAAATATTGTCAAAGAGATCACAAAATTAGAATTTGATAAATTAATTAAAAGAATTTCTAAAAATCAAGGTATACTATTATGCGTTGATCAATCGGTAATTGATTTTGTGGCTCAAAATGCTTATGATCCAGCATTTGGAGCAAGACCAATTAGAAGATACATCCAAAAGAATATTGAAGCAGATATTGCGTTGCTAATTATTCAAAACAAGGTCAAAGAAAACCAAACAATTGATATAACTATGGATGGAAATATCATTAGTATTGATCACAATGAAAATGTAAATTAGAATGCTAGGGAAACCTAGTTTTCTTTTTTAAATCAAATAAAAATTTAATTAAATGGACTCAACAAAGTGAAAATGGTATTTTTTAGAGCGAAATAATGTAAAATTTAATAACTAATTATTAAATGAGGAGAAGTTTATATGAGACTATTTAAAAAAACAAGAAATATTTGTATCATCGGATTAGGAAGATTTGGAACTGCTGTTGCAGAACAACTTTTAGGAGATCGAAGCAATAACATTAGATTGGTTTTAATTGATATTAATGAGAAAAATTTAATTAAATTTAAAGACCAAGTTGATTCAATTTATGTTGCTGATTCAGCTGATAAACACGCTTTAGAAGCCGTTAATATTGATGCTTTTGATGCTGTAATTGTTTCAACAAGTGACAACATTGAGATTGTAGCTGCTTTAGCTGAAGCTGGAGTTAAAAAAATCATTGCAAGAGCAAACTCAAAACGTCATGCAAATGTTTTAAAACAAATCGGAGTTCATTTAATTATTAGTCCCGAAGATGAAGCTGGTAAAAAAACAGCTTTATTAGTAGCAAACCAAAGTTTTGCTAAATATTCTCAATCAATAAATGAAATTCAAGAAGGTTATGTTACTGGCTCATTATTTGTCTTAAACCCTAAAATTGTAAATAAAAAAATCAAGGATTTAGGGTTTAGAAATAAATATGAAGTTTCTTTAATCTTAATTAAAAGAGGAAATGAATCATTTTTACCAGAAGGTGATTTTGAAATCAAGCAAAATGATTTAATAACAATCATTGGTAAAGTTGAGAATGTAACCAAAGTATTTGATATTTGTGGAAAAGAATAAAGTGTGCTTGTGAAGCATATTTTATTATGTGTAAAATAAAAAAAATATAAAGGATTATTTATGGAAGAAAAAAAAGATTATAAACAAACATTATTAATGCCAAATACTGAATTCTCCATGAAGGCTAATTTAGCATCAAAAGAACCGGAATTCATTAAATTTTGAGAAGAAAATAAAATTTATCAAGACCTTTTAAAAAGAAATAAAAACAATCCAGCATTTATCTTACATGATGGTCCCCCTTATGCAAATGGAAATATCCATGTTGGACATGCTTTAAATAAAATTCTTAAAGATATTATTGTTAGATTTAAATCAATGCAAGGTTTTTATTCACCTTATGTTGCTGGCTGAGATACTCATGGTTTACCAATTGAACACAAAATGCTGTCAGAAGCCAAAAAACAAGCCAAGGATTATTCAGTTGTTGAATTAAGAAAAAATGCTGCAAAATATGCCTTAGATCAAGTAAGAAAACAAAAAGAACAATTTAAAAAGCTTTCATTATTAACTGATTTTTCTGAGATTTATGTAACCTTAAATAAACAAATGGAAGCTGATCAATTAAGATTATTTCACAAAATGGTAGAATTAGGTTTAATTTATAAAGACTTAAAACCAGTTTATTGATCTCCTTCTTCACAATCTGCTTTAGCTGAAGCTGAAGTTGAATATGCCGATCATGTTTCGCCTTCAATTTTTGTTGCTTTTAAAGTTAAAAAAGGTAATCAAATTATTAAAGAAAATGATAATTTATTAATTTGAACTACAACTCCTTGAACTTTAATTGCTAATAGTGGAGTTGCAATCAATGACACTTTTGAATATGTTTTAGTTGAATCAGCAAATCAACAAAGATATGTCTTGGCAAAAAAATTATTAGAATCAGTAGCTGAATCTGCTAAATGAGAAAATTACAAAGTCTTAGCGACTTTCTTAGGGCAAGAATTATTAAATTTAACTTACGAAAGTCCAATTAATAAAATGGAATGTCCAGTAGTTTTTGGGCACCATGTTACTTTAGAAAGTGGAAGCGGATTAGTTCATATTGCACCTTTATTTGGGGAAGATGACTTTTTAATTGGTAATCAAAATAATTTAGCCAAAATCATGCACATTGAAGATGATGGCACAATTAATAAACTAGGTTTACAATTCGCTGGAATTTTTTATGATGATGCTAACCCATTAGTTGGAAAATATTTAGAAGAAAATAATTTATTAATCTCATTTAAAAAAATAAAACACTCTTATCCTCATGATTGAAGAACTCATTTACCAATCATGTATCGAGCAACACCACAATGATTTGTTTCATTAAAACCAATCAAGAAAGATATTCAAGATGCTTTAGAAAAAGTAACTACCTTTAATGAATGATCAAAAAAACGATTAAGATTAATGCTAGAAAATCGTGAAACATGATGTATTTCTAGACAACGCAGTTGAGGAGTTCCAATCATTGTTTTTTATGACCAAAATAAAAAACCAGTTCTAGAAAAAGAAATTTTTGAACATGTTATCAATTTAATAGAACAACGCGGCACTGATATTTGATATGAAAAAGAAGCAGATGAATTATTACCTTCAAAATATCAAGGATTAGGATTTAATAAAGAAACTGACATCATGGACGTTTGATTTGATTCAGGTTCTACTTCAATTAGTGTTAAACCAGGTGGTGTTGAAGCTCCTTTTGATTTATATTTAGAAGGAAGTGATCAATATCGTGGATGATTCAATAGTTCTTTAATTAATTCTGTTGCTTGAAGAAAAACCAGTCCTTTTAAAGCACTATTATCACACGGATTTGTGTTAGACGGCAAAGGCAATAAGATGTCCAAATCTAAAGGAAACGTAGTTGATCCTTTAGACGTTGTAAATAAATACGGGGCAGATATTTTGAGATTATGAGTTGCTAATTCTGAATTTACTAATGATGTTACAATTGATGACAAAATTCTTTTACAAAATATCGAAATTTATCGTAAATTTAGAAATACCATCAAATTTATGTTAGGCGGTATTAGTGATTTTGATTATCAACCTGTTAAACTTGATTCAATTCATGCTTTGATTATGGAAAGATTAAACAATTTAGAAACCAAAATTGTTGAAAACTATGAACAATATAAATTTATTAACGTTATAAAAGACATCAATAACTTCATTATCGATTTAAGTAGTTATTATATTTCTATTACCAAAGACATTTTGTATTTAAATAAAGTTGACAATTTCGAAAGAAGGCAAGTACAAACTGTATTTTATAATGTAATTTATTCTTTAATTAGGGCTTTAGCGCCAATTCTTCCTACTACTTGTGAAGAAATCTATTCATTTTTTGAAATGAAAAATAAAGAAAAATCAGTACATTTATTACCATTTGTAACAAAACACCAAATCGACAATACTTTAGAAAATCAATGATCTGAATTTTTTAAATTAAAAGAAAATGTTTATAAATTAATTGAAGAAGAAATTAAAAAACAAACCTTTAAAAGACAAAATGAGGCGCATGTAGTTTTACATACCGAAGATGAATTTATTAAATCATTAGATTTAGTTAAATTATTAATGGTAGGAAAAATTTCTTTCGGAAAAGAAACTCAAGTCTCTAATTTTGATTCATTAAAATGTTTAAGATGCTGAAATCATTTTGAAAAAGATGATTATGATCAAACATTAGAAATTTGTAAAAGATGTAAGAAGGTGATTAATGGATAGACAAAAAACTGCAGAAAAAATAAAGTTTTTTTCAAAAGAATATTGAAAACAATACAACTGAAAAACAATTTTAATTAATTTAGCAATATATTGATCAATTTTCTTTGTTGCTTTATTAATTGATTTATTAACTAAACATTATTTATTTAAATACCATTATGATGAAAATAACAATTTAATTATTGAAAATGGAGTGTTATATCAAAATGCCTTATTTGGCATTCGTTCTGTTCAACATGCAGGTACTACAATTGAAATTGGTTTAGGCAATGTCGGTCTTCATATTATTAGTTTTATTATAATCTTGGCTACTTCAATTGTCTCAGCTCTATTTAAAGACAAAATTTATCGTTATATCATTCCCGGCTTTGCTTTTATTGCTGCTGGAGCAATGGGAAACATGGTTGACCGGTTTGCTTTTGAATTTGTTAGAGACATTGTTTTCTTGCCATGAATTGATAAAGGAACATTCAACTTTGCTGATGTTTGATTAGTTTTAGGCGGAATTGCTTGCGTTATTTCAATGCTAACTGTGTTTATCATCGTTTGAAGAAAAGAAAAAAAGGATGAAGAAAACAAAAAAAACCAAGAATATAATGAACATCTTCACTTTGAAAGTTCTGAAGCAGCTAACATTATTGATCCCAATCATCAACAATAAACAAAATTAATTTTGTGTTTTTATTAAAAAGAAATTAAGGAAAATATGAAAATTATTTTAATTTGCGGCAAAAAACAAACTGGAAAAACTTTTTTATCAACAGCATTAGCAAAACAAATCCAAAAAAATGACATGATTGTTAAAACCTTTGCAATTGCTGATGTTTTAAAAAACTCAATTCCTAATTATGATGAAAATCTAAAACATCTATTTCGCCCTCAATTGGTTAAAATGGGGGCTGAAATCCGAAAAAAAGATCCCAACCAATTAATAAGAAAAATTGCTGATCAAATCAAGCAAGAACAACCCGATTATGTCATTATTAATGATGTTCGTTTACAAAATGAAATTAATTATTTTAAAAACGAATTTCCAAATTCGATATTTGTTTTAAAAATAATTAATGATATGGATAATTTAAATATTAATGATCATGATATCACTGAAGTAGATTTAGATCAATATGAACCTGATTTGTTAATTAAAAAATCGCAAATCTTTGTAGTAAGAAATTATCAATATGTTGAAAATCCTGAATTTATTAACACTTTAAGATTAATTCAAAATCATTTTTAAATTACCTAATAAAATGGTAATTTTTTTATTTTTATATTTTGATTTTATAAAACAAAAGATTATAATGATAAATTTAAAAAAATATTTAAAAACATTTTATTAACATAATAATTAACAATTTTTTTAAACTTTTTCTTCATTCAGAAATTCTTAATTATTTTTTTATTATAATCCTTATCACATAAATTATAGAAAGGATCACAAATGAAAAAAAATAAATTTTTATTAACAAGTTTAGGATTAGCATTACCGATTTTATTAATTCCTAATATCGCCGCAAGTTGCGACAAAAAAACAAAAAAGAAAGAAGATTATAGCAATCGAATAGAAATTGCTTACCAATTAGATACAAACACAATTGATGCTCAAGACGTGGAGTTAAATAAGATTACTTTTAATTTAGACAACAAAGCACTTAGCAAGGAATTTGAAATTGTTGAATTAGGCTTTATTAATAATAAAGCTAGTGTTGAAGAAATTAATAATGGTGAAAGAAGTATTTCATTTAAAATTAAACAAAATAATAACATTTCAGAAACAATTATTAAGAAATTAAAAGTTCACCCAAGCGACAAAGAAGTAATAATTGATCAAAGAGAAATATTAAAAAACGGCTTTAGTTTAATTGAATCTGAAGATGTAAAAGTCAAATTAGCAACTTTAGAAAATAATGCTGTTTTAAAATCATACAAAGATAAAGTTTATGTGGGAAGCCATACTGATGGCGATGATATTACTTTATTCCAATTAAAACCAGGAATCATCTTAAAAAAATATACTAATTTTTATGGTGATTTAGAAACTGCTTTTGGTAATAAACCAAATATTATTTTGATTAAGAATGAAGATGGATCATTTAGCTTAAAATTCCATATTGCTAAATGAGGAGCTAGTGATCAAACAAGAAGAATTGATGTTCATGAAATCATTACTGCCAAAATGAATTTCAGTCAAACAAGTTCAGGTTCTTCAACAAACCCTGAAACTCAACCTTCAGATGGAACTGAAACCGGGACCGAAAATCAACCATCAGCTGGGACTGAAACCCCACAACCTTCAACTAACCCTGAAGAAAACAACAATAACAGGACTTCAGAAAATAATGAAACTGAAGCTCCAAGCCCAAGAACTAATGATAAAGAAACTAAAACTGAGCAAGATTATTTAAACGAAATAAGAAATGCTGCTAAAGCAAATACATTGTTTAAAATAACTCCAGAACTTCTAGAAACCATTAATAATGTTAAAAATCAATCCAATAAATATAATGCTAAATATGGATTAACCATTAATCATGAAACTCTAGAAATAGGAAGAACTAAAGCTGAAGCTAATACACCATTACCACTAGTTTTTCAAAACGATGAATGAAATAATGATCCTAAATATCTAGAAGTTATTAAAAAGACAATTTGTAATCCTGGAAGAATTGCGACTGGTAAAGGTTCAATTGTATTAAAAGTGATGGAAACTGCAGGAGGATGAGTAATTGAATTTTCTTTTGCTGACTTAGGAAGCGAATATAAAACATTTAGTGTAAAGGATTCTTATTCAATTACTGTAGCATAATTTAGATCCGGTTAATACCGGATTTTCTTTTCGCAAATTGTTATAATTAATATATTAATAAACTAATAAATAAGGAAATACTATGAATAAAGAAAGTAACCAAAGAGCAGAATTACATCGAAAAATCTGAGCAATTGCTGATGAAGTAAGAGGAGCAGTTGATGGCTG
>NZ_JNJX01000011.1 GCF_000702805.1 Mycoplasma anseris ATCC 49234 | reverse complement strand
GCTTGTTCAACTTTTTTTCTTATTTGGTTAACAAGATCTCTCTTATAACGTTCATCCTCGTTCATGTACACTTCATTTAACAAGTAATAAATAGTTGCAGCAGTTGAAGCAATTGCTGCCCCTGTTAAAAATGTTAAGATTCCTTTTAATTTTGAACTTTTACTCATTTTTGTTTTCCCTTCATAGGATTTTTATATATATAAAACATTGATAATTATAGCCTAAAAAAAAAAAAAAACAGTTTTTGGAACAATTTCATTCATTTTTCAATTAATTTTATTGATCTTTATTGCTCGTTTATTGGTCTTTTTATTGCCTTTCATTGCATTTTAAAAGCAATAAAAAGAAAGCATTTAGTCTATAACTAAACACTTTCATATGGCAGGGGATACAGGAATCGAACCCGTATATGAGGGTTTGGAGTCCTCCGTTCTACCATTAAACTAATCCCCTTTTATTCAAAATGATTGTCTTGAATATATTTTAAGCTATTTTACTAAATCTGGATAGCATATTTAGTTCATTTTTTAGAGATTCATCTCATTTTAAACAAAATACTTCTTAATAATGGATCAATCCCCATAGAAGCAATAATTAATAGGAATTTTATATCTTGTGAAACATTTTTGGCATAATAAACAATTAAGTAGGTACTTGAAATTTGGATTCCAATCATTGTGATTATTGCTACAACATTTGGTATTCAAACATCACCAGTTGATCAAAGTCCTCTTAATGTTGTTAAATTGCCAACATCAGCAATTCCTCTAATCATTGCTACAAAAATTAAGGTATAACCAATTTGATTAATCGTTTGATTATCAATTGAAAACAATTTAAGCATTGGTCAAGTAAAAATAATCCCTAAAATTGATCAAATAATTTGTGAATATATTCCTAATTTAAAACAACTATTTCCAATCAGATAAGCTTCTTGATGATTATTTTTACCCACTTCAATTGAAACTAAAACATTGGTTACAAATGATAAAGCAAAAACATAGCCAGTAAAAATATCATACACATTTGTCATTGCTCGATACATTCCGATGTATTTTTCATCTAATTTAGCAAATGGAATGGCATTGGCTACAAAATATTGTGAAGTAAATCATATTCCATTTTCAATAGCAATTGGAAGTCCGATTAGAAACATTTTTTTAATGTAGTTATTGTGTCAAGTTTCTTTAATTGAAATTTTTCATTTGTTAAAAATATGTTTAGAACAAAATATTCAGGCTACAACCAATTGAGCAAAGGCTCCAACAACTGTTTCTAAAGAAACATACATCATGACATTATTTGGTTTTATCCCGAACAATAATGTATATGTCCAAATTAATTTTGTAATTAAACTAATTACTACAGCAACCATTCCTTCTTTATTTTTTTCAATTCCTTGTAGTCCAGCAACAAGAATTTGGGCAATTGAAAAAATAAATAAATCAATGATGGTAATTTTAAAAAATTTAATTGCGAAATTTAATTCATCTTGTTGAATAATTTGATAATTGGTTTTATTAAAAATCAATTCTTTGCCATTTATCAGATAACTTCCACCATCTAAAAATAAGGTATCTTTAAGATTTAGAAGCAAATTATTGATTTTTGCCAAATTAACATTGTTTAAATAAGTGGTATAGCTTTCTTTATCATCAAATCCAATTAGCATTTCATGTTTGGCACCAGCTCAATTTAATAAAAATGGAGATAAAAAGAAAACTAATAAATAAAAAGATAAATTTAAAATTAATGAAACCCAACAAGCTGAAGCAATCAATTTAGGGATTTCTTTAAATTTTTCTTGTCCGAAGAGATTGGAAGCAACAACTAAAACACCTAGTTGATAAATGATGGGAATAAAAGTAACAATTTTATAAATATTTAAAATCTTTGAAAACATATAAAAATAAGCACCATTATATGAACCATCAATATGGTAAACACGATTATATAAAGTGGTTGCTAAAGCAGTTGCCAAGGTAATAATATCTAGAACTAATATTTGAATAAAAATTGGTAAAACTAATTTAAAAATTTTTTTGAAATCTTTAATTCCAAAAAAATGTCGTAATTTATTATTAACTATTTGTTGATGATTATTGACGCTTCTTGTTTTCATATTGTCTAATTTTACATTTTTTCTTATTTTTTCCTAAATTATTATTACTTTTAATGCAATAACAATAATTAAAGTAAAATAATAAATAAATTAAACAAATTAAGAAAGGTTAATTATGGGATTTTGATCAAAATTAAAAGAAAAACTTTTTGGAACTGAAGAAGAAAGATTAGCCAAAAAACAAGCTAAATTAGAAGCTAAAGAACAAAAAAAATTATTAAAAGCAAGAGAAAAGCAAAATAAAGTTGACATTTATGTTGCTGGTCTTTCTAAATCTAATAATGCTTTTTTAGAAAGTATTAAATCTTTACAAAATAGACATAATAAAATTGATGAAGAATTCTTTGAAGATTTAGAAGAAGTTTTAATTATGTCTGATATTTCAATTTCATTAGTTCAGGTGATTTTAAATGAATGTAAAAAAGAAGTCAAAAATGAAAATATTACTGATCCGAAATTAATTTCAGAAATTATTGCGGATAAATTGTTTACAGTTTATGCAAATAATTCGATTATCGATACTACTTTAAATGTTAATAACCCAGGTATTAATGTAATTTTGGTAGTTGGCGTTAATGGATCAGGAAAAACTACTTCAATTTCAAAAATTGCCAAAATGTTAATTAATGATCATAAAAAAGTTTTAATTGCAGCCGCTGATACTTTTAGAGCAGCCGCTGTTGAACAATTAGAAATTTGAGCAAATAAAGTGGGTGCTGATATTGTTAAACCAGCTTTAAATGAAAAAGATCCAGCAGCTGTTGTTTATAAAGCAATTGATAAAGCTCAAAACGAAAATTATGACGTATTAATTGTTGATACCGCTGGGAGATTGCAAAATAAAGTTAATTTAATGAATGAATTAGCAAAAATTAATAAGGTTCTTTCTGCAAAAATCCCTAATGCTCCACATGAAAGCCTTTTAGTTTTAGATGCAACCACTGGGCAAAATGGTGTTATTCAAGCTAAATCATTTATGGAAGCAACCCCTTTAACTGGAATTGTTCTTACTAAAATGGATGGAACTTCTAAAGGAGGAATCATTTTCACCATTAAAGATGAAATTGGGTTAATTGTTAAATTTATTGGTTTAGGTGAAAGAGTTGAAGATTTGGCTGAATTTGATTTGGATTCATATATTTATGGATTAACAAAAGGATTGATTGATAATGAATAAAGATCTTTTAAAAGAAAAAATGTATTATTCAGAATTATTTGAAAAATATGGCAATTTATTGTCTCAAAGCCAAAGACAAACCTTGGATCTTTACTTAAATCAAGATCTATCAATCACAGAAATCGCTGAAGAATTTGCCATGACCCGGAGTGGAGTTCATGATGCTATTAAAAAAGGTAGACAAAATTTGGAAAAAATTCAAAAGAATTTGAAACAAAATTAGTTTGCTTTTTATTAACTAAACAAAAGGAACAAAATGAATAAAAAAAGTAAAATTCTCTTGACTTCCTTAGTCTCTTTGGGACTAATAGGATTACCTTTAATTAGCGTTTCATGTAAGAAAGAGCAAAAAGAACAACCAACCAAAAAAGATTATTATAAAGAAGAAATCCATCCATTATTAATTGAATTTGATTCATTTAAATTAGAATTAAAGGCTTTAAAAATTGATCAATATATTGATAAAGTTGATCAATTTTTAGCACAACACAATTTTATTGATTTAGAAAACAAAAGTATTGATGAATTAAAATTAATTAAACCAAAATTAATAGAAGCATCAAATCAAGCCAAAGCTTTAATAAAAGAAATTAAAGACTATTTAAAAGCTAAAGACGATAAAATTATCAATACTAAAAAAACAAATATTGAATCAATTACATTATTAGTTGCTAAATTAAAAGCTCAAATTGATGAGGCAAAGAAAATTGATTGAAATTTAAGTGAAATTGAAAATTATGTAACTAATCTAAATTATGGTTTAGACAATTCTATTGAAGAATTGAGTGATATTATCAACATTTTAAATGGTCATAGCAAATATATTAACCAAAATTATAATTCATTAAAAGTTAAATTTATTACTGAATATCAAACTAAAATTACAAATAAAATTAATGAAATTAATCATTTAAAAAATAAATATATAAATGTTAAATTAGAAACCAATGGTTTTAGTTTTTTAAAAGAACAAAATTATGAAACTATTGAGGAAATTATTAAATTAAAACCAACATTAGAATATTTAAATACTAAATATATTGATTTAGAAAATAAATATAATCAATTTCTAAATGAAAATGAAGAATATAAAAATGAATTGGGACGCCTTTTAGAATTTCATATTGAAAAGAAATATCAATCATTTGTTCCTAATTTAAATGTTTTATCCATCAATGACTCTAATATTGACTTATACATTAAAAACAATTTAGAAAGTTTAAATGTAAATAATTTAAAATTCAAAGAATTAAGTATTGACGAAACTAATTCTAATCAATTAAACTTAAAATACACTGCCATTAATCCACAAAATAATTCTGAAGTCGAAGTTATAAAAAACATTGTTATTGAAAATGATATAAATCCTTATCTAGATCAAATTCAATATAACAATTTAGATGATTTATTTAAACTTGATTATAAAAATTTAAACCGAATTTTCTTTAGTGAATTAGTTAATTTTCAAGATTCTTTAATCAAGCCTAAAAAAGAAATTGTAAATAATTATTTTTCATTCAAAATCAAAGCTAACTCTTTTAAAGTTATTGATAATCATTTAGAAGCAAAAGTTCAATTTATTAACAAAAATAAAGTATTAAAAGAATTGAAATTACAAACCGCAAATAAAATTGATTTTCTTGATGCAAAATATGAAAATATTAAAATTAAATTAAAAGAAGATTTCTTAAATTCTCAATATTATTTAAATGGATTAGAAGATAGTAACCGAATTAATTATTTTTTCAATACTAAATTTGCAACTGAAGCAGAAAAACTTAATAAAAATAGTTTTAATATAAATTTAGTAACCAATCCTTTTGAAAATGATAAGACTTTAACTTATGAAGAAAAAAAATCTATTATTACTAAGACCTTGTCTTCAATAATTGACAATATCAAAATTAATGATTTTAATGTTGTTAATTGAAAATTAGTTAATCTTTCAGAAACTGACATTTATACAATTGATAATTTCAGTAATATAGCAACATTTAAAATGATTTTATTTGACGCAGACAATCAAGAGCACGAATATTTATTTAATTTAAAATCACAAGACTATTTACAAATTGAAGAAGATAATCAAAATTTAGAAACAATCAAAGCCATGCTAACTTCTAGAAATGGAAGCGAGATTTTCAAACATATTAAATTGAAAACTGATTTAACCAATTCTGATTTAATTGCTAAAGAAGGATTATCACGTTTTGAAGAACTTTTTGAATTATCCAAATTAGGAAGATATCAAATTGCTATCAAAAATAAAGATCAAGCTATTGTTGATAATTTAAAAGGTTCAATTACTTTAAAATTCACTTATACCAAAAATGGTAAATTGGCTAATCAATACAATCCAAGTAATTCTTCAGCTGTCATCGTAATTAATTATTTTAAGCCAATGAATTATTTTGATATTAAACCTAAAAACAATGAATGATTTAGCGATGCTGATTTCATTTCTTTAGAATATAAAAAACCAAATCAAACCATTCAAAATCAGATTAATGAAATTAATGCAACTGATTTTGAATATAACTTAGCAAATGGCAAAAAAATTATTTCAGTAGAAGAAATTTTGGAACAAAAAGCTTATTCATCCTTAAATTATTTGTTTAATTTCACTGGATCAACAGAAGTTCCAAAAGAAGATGGTAATTTTGATAATTCAGGCTTCGAAAACCCTGAAGTTCCTCCTGCTATAAATCATGAAAATTTATATTCTTACTTTGACAAAGAGACCAAAGTAAATGTTAATGATTTGGCCAGAGATTTCTTTATTTATTATTATGATGTCAATGGAAGTTCCCGAAATAATGTTGGTGCTTTAAGTTTCAAATTAGGTTTTATTAATAAAAAGGATAATAATATAAGATTTCACACCTCACAAAAAATTACATTAATAAACTTAAAAAATGATTTTAAAAATGAATATTATCCTGAAATCATTGCTAATAACATCACATTTAACGATTTATTTATTGATTATAATGGAGATGGCTTTATTACAAAGGGAATCAAGAATTATTTACCTTCTGATTTAATCAATATGTTTGCTGATCCTAATCAAAAACAATTATTAGACCAATTGATTCGTGTAAAAGGTGTACAAAAATACAATCATTTTGCCATTGCCCCAACAGATTTTAAAATTGCTGAATTTAAATTGCCAAATAACCATGATGGTGAAATTTATTTCCGCTTAAAATATGAAAAAAATAATGTAATAAAACAAGCCAAACAATGATTTAAATTGACCGGTCTAAAAGCCGATCCCAATAGTCCAACTCAAAGTATAGCAAATCAAAATGAACTAGCTAATTTATTAGATGGTAATACCAATAGTTTAAATCATCATATGACTAAAATTTTTCTTGAAAAGAATCAAATTTTTAGAAATCGTAATATTGAGCTTTCGCAAAATGACAATAACTGAATTTTAAACAATGAAAAAACCAAAGCTAGTTGATTGTTAAAAAATGATTATTTAAAACATTTTGTTAATAATAATGACTTAAAACTTCATTTACATTTATATGCTGGACCAATTATTTTAGATGATCTTCGCTCAAAAAGAATAAGAGAATTAAATACTGGAATTCAATTCAATTTAGACTATCACAGATTAAAAGAAGGTTTTGTTATTCAAAATGAAACAAGCACTTTTAATACTAAGAATGGTTCAATTCACATTGAGTATTCAATTAAAGCAACTTTAAAAGCTGAAGGAATCTTGTTTGAATTACAATTGACAAATCCAAATTATAAATTGCAAATGGGAGATTATATTAATTCAACAAAAAGCAGTTTATTTGATATTTTTGATAGTTCAAATTCACTATGAAACACTTTTAATCCAGAAAAAGCCTTTTACATTGATAAATATGCAAGCTTTTTAAATGTTTCTTATTCAAATAGTATTGGTAATGAAGTTTTTTCAGAAAACAAAAGCAATGAATTTAATTACAAATTAATGAGTTATACTCAAGAAAATACCCCTCTTGTTTTATATTCAAAAGATAACGAAATTGATCCGTTTGCATATAATCCAAATCAAAATTTATTTTATAAGTTTCATGATGGTTATAAATTGAACACCACATATTTACATCAAAATTATGAACAAAGTGCTTTCTTTAAGAATTTAACTGCTAGATCAGTTGCTTTTAATCGTGGTAGTGCTTTAATGATTGGGAAAGCAAATAAAGATCCTAATTCAGGAATTTTCTATTTACTTACCAATAACCATGTTTTAGGAGTTGATAATAATACTGCACATAACAATGAATTTAATGGTTCTTTCTTAATAACAAGATATGGAAACAATTTTGGCAATAATAAAAAGAATGGTTTTGGTTATTGAGGCGGGCTTTATGCTTCTTATGTTTCAGTTTTACCAATTTGAACTGGGAGAAATCAAATCAGCAAAGATGATTCATTGAAAAATCAATTTGTTGACTTAACTATTTTTGCTGTCGATGTAAACAAAATTATTGCGCAAGCTAAAGCTGAAGCAAAATATGAAACAGCTAAATTTTATGAAAATTGATTTAATTTACCTAATTTAAAATTCAATGATATTGGCAATTATTATTCAATGTTTATGCCTAAAAACCAAGCAACTAATTTAGGCTTTGTTGGTTTTCCTTATGGTAAACAAGCGGGATATATTATAAATAGAGTTGTTGTTGATGATACAAGATATATTTTTAACAAACAATTTGACTATATGCCAACTTATTATAATGCTGGAAATAGTGGAACAGGAGTTATAGATAATCAAGGAAATTATGTTACAACGATTAATTCTGGTTCCCCTTTAAAATCATTAACCTCATATAAATTTAATAATACGGCTTACGATTATTTTGGATTAGATAAAATAAACTTTTTTAATCAAGCAAATACAAATTCATTATCATCAAATATTTTGAAATTTAATGCCAAAAAACCAAATGAATTTGCCTTACCTTTTTATTGAGAGGAACACAATGAAAATTAATTTTAATGATAAAGTTGCCATTGTTAGTCTATCAAGCGGATTGCTTGGTGAACCGTTTTGTCAACACCAAATTACTTTAGGAATTAAAAGATTAAAAGAAATGCATTTAAATCCAGTTTTTAGTCCTAATGCACTTGCTGGAGTTAACTTTATAGCTAATCACCCTGAACAAAGAGCCAAAGATTTAATTTGGCCTTTCAACAACCTGATATAAAAATGATTCTTTGTGCTATAGGTGGAGAAGATACTTATAAAACAGTTAAATTTATATTAGACAATCCTGAATATGTAAAAATAATTAAACAAAACCCCAAAATTTTTTTAGGATATTCTGATACCACAATTAATCATTTGATGCTTAATAAATTAGGTTTAAAAACATATTATGGCCAAGCTTTTTTAACTTGTATAGCTGAGTGAGATAAAGAAATGTTAACTTATTCAAAAGCCGCTTTTTTATCTTTATTTGATAATCAACCAAAAACTTATACCCCAAGTTCAGTTTGATATGAGGAACGAAAAACTTTTGGCATAGAAAATCTAAATATTCCTAGAATCGCTCATGCTGAAACTCATGGTTTTGAATTACTACAAGGAAAATCACAATTTGAAGGAAGATTAATTGGTGGATGCTTAGAAACTATTGCAAGTTTATGATTAAATGAAACTAATGATTCTTATCAAATGAATAAGAAATATCATTTGTTTGATCAAACTTGTGATTTTAAAGATGTTGTTTTATTATTAGAAACTTCTGAAGAACAAAAACCCCCTTCAATAATTAAAGATTATCTTGAAGCTATTGCCAAATCACAAGTTTTTGAAAAAGTAAGTGGAATTATTATTGGCAAACCACAAAATGAAAAATATTATGATGAATATAAAAAGATTTATCAAAATTTCTTTAAAAAATATCCTCATTTAAGTGTTTTGTACAACATCAATATTGGACATGCTTATCCAAAAATGATTTTAGAATTAAATTCTTTAATAAAAATTAATTATGATTCTAAAACGATTGAAACAAAAATATAATGGCATAATTTGCAAATAATATTAATTAAAATAATTTATTTGTAATTAAATTATTAAAAAATAGGTCTTATTAGATTAAAATTATTACGCTTATAATAAATTCAAAATGAGGTAAATATGAATTATAAAAGAGTTCTTATTAAACTTTCAGGTGAGGGTTTAGCTAATAAAGATAAACATTTAGCAATTGATTATGAATTAGTTCAGAAATTTGCTAAACAATTAAAAGAAATTGTTAAAAAAAACATTGAAGTGGCTATTGTAGTAGGTGGTGGTAACTTTTGAAGAGGGACTAGTGCTGAAAAAAACGGTATTTCCAGAGTAAGAGCAGATTACATTGGTATGTTAGCAACCACAATGAATGCCTTAGCTTTACAATCAGGTTTTGAAAAAAACGGATTAAATTGCAGAGTGCTTTCTAGTTTAACAATGGATCCCAAAGTATGTGAAGTATATATTAATGAAAAAGCTAAAAAATATCTTTCATACGGTGAAGTAGTAATTTTTGCTGGAGGAACCGGAAGACCATTTTTTACGACTGATACTGCTTCGACTTTATATGCCAGTGAAATTGAAGCCGAAGCCATTTTAATGGGAAAAAATAATGTTGATGGAGTTTATGACTCTGATCCTAAATTTAATAAGGATGCCAAGAAATTTGATTTAATTACTTTTGACGAAATTCTTGCTAAAGATTTAAAAGTAATGGATCAAACAGCAGTAAGTATGGCTAAAGATAATAATATAGATATTCTAATTTTTGATATTAATGAGGAAAACGCCTTATTGCGCGCAATTGAAAATAAAATCCCTAATACTATCATTACAAAATCTAAGGAGAAATAATAATGGAGTTAGATTTATACTTAATGGAATTAAACGAAGAAATTGAAAAAGTAACAAATAACTATGAAAATCAATTAACTAAAGTAGTAATTGGTAGAGCTAATCCAAATTTAGTAAACAAAATTAAAATTAATTACTATGACTCAATGATGAATTTAGATGAAATAGCTTCTATCTCAGTTGTCAATGCATTACAATTAACTGTTAAACCATATGATGTGGCAGTTATTAAAACCATTGAGAAAGCAATTATGGATTATAAATTAAACGTTACTGTTTCTAATGAAGGGCACCAATTAAGATTAACCTATCCACAAATGACAACAGACAAACGTAAAGACATGGTAAAACAACTAAGTTTAATTACTGAACAAGCTAGAGTTGGCGTTCGTCAATCAAGACAAGATATAAATAAGAAAATTAAAGCTGACAAAGAATTATCAGAAGATTTACAAAAACATTATTTAGATGTTGTTCAAAAAGAAATTGATCAAGCAATTGAAAATATTAATACATTGTCTGCTAATAAAGAAAAAGACTTAATGACTATTTAATACATATATATAATGGAACAAAAAAATTCAAACCAAAAATAATTTAAATATGTAATTCTAGGTAAAACTAGAATTTTATTTTATTTTTTAATTTAAGAAAATATTAATTATGTTTATATACAAAAATGTCATATTTAAAAAAACACAATGATCATCAATGAGTTTAAAATTTAAAAATCAAGTGTCTAATTCATTTAGCAATTATTGTAACAAAATTAAAAGTAAATAATGAAAATGCATTAGGTAATTTAAAATTATAAAATGGAAAATTTAACAAGCTTATATGCACAGTATTAGAAAAAAAGAAAATAAACACAAAATGTTGCAAATATGCTTTTAATTATTAAAAACAATATAGTCATAATTAAGGTTAAATGGTGTTATTTAGTATAAATATATAAATATAATAAGAAATCTAGATCTCTTCACTTTATTTAAATTTAATCAATATTATTATTAATAAATGAACATTTATATTAAAAAAAGATTTGTTTTCTTTATAATTTTCTCATTATGAATAAACAATATGAAGCATTAATAAAAAATGATGAAAAAATTTATACCACTTTAGCCAATACTAGTGCCTACATTTTTGAAAATTTTAAGCTATTAAATTGAGTTGGATTTTATTTAAATGAAAATGAGACTTTATATTTACATGCTTTTCAAGGTAAAGTAGCTTGTACTAAAATTCCATTTAATCGGGGTGTTTGTGGTTTTGCTTGCCGCATTAAACAAACTGTAGTGGTTGGTGATGTTCATCAATTTGAAGATCATATCGCTTGCGATAGCGCTAGTCAAAGTGAAATTGTGATTCCTATTATTATTAACAATCAATTATTTGGAGTTTTAGATATTGATTCGCCAATTACTTACCGTTTTAGCGAGGAAGATCAAAAACAATTAGAAGAAATAGTTAATATTTTAGAAAAAAAATTAGAAACCTTATTATAGATTAAGAAGAAAAACCTTCTTTTTTTTTTATTTTCTTTAAAATTTTTAGCACTCTTTTATCGAAAGTGCTAAAATTATGATATGATTATTTCATAAAACAGTTAAATATAAGAGTTTTTATAAAAATAAAAGGAGAGAATATGGCAAAAGAAGTTATATTAGGGATTGATTTAGGAACAACCAACTCAGTTGTTTCAATTATTGAAAATGGTCAACCAAAAGTATTAGAAAATCCAAATGGAAAAAGAACAACCCCATCTGTAGTAGCTTTTAAAAACAATGAAACTATTATTGGAGAAGTAGCTAAAAGACAATTAGAAACAAACCCAGATAGTATTGCTTCAATAAAAAGATTAATGGGTTCTTCAAAAACAGTTCATGCTAATAACAAAGATTATAAACCTGAAGAAATTAGTGCTTTAATTCTTTCATATATGAAAGATTATGCAGAAAAGAAAATTGGTCATTCTGTAAAAAAAGCTGTCATTACTGTACCTGCATATTTTGATAATGCACAACGTGAAGCCACCAAAAATGCTGGAATCATTGCTGGTTTAGATGTAGTAAGAATTATTAATGAACCAACTGCTGCTGCTTTAGCATTTGGGATGGATAAAGATAAAGAAAAAAATCATAAAATTTTAGTATTTGACTTAGGTGGTGGTACATTTGATGTTTCAGTATTGGAAATGGAAAGTGGAACATTTGAAGTTCTTTCAACTTCAGGAGATAATCACTTAGGTGGAGATGACTGAGACCACGCTATTGTGGAATGAATGATTAAACAAATTCAAGAAAAATACAACTATGACCCTCGTTCAGATAAAATGGCAATGGCAAGATTAAAAGAAGAAGCTGAAAGAGCAAAAATTACTTTATCGCAAAGTATGATCACAAATATTTCATTACCTTTCTTAGCAATGTCAAATGATGGACCAATTAACGTTGAATTAGAATTAAAGAGATCAGAATTTGAAGCAATGACTGCTGATTTATTAGAAAGAACTAAAAAACCTTTATTAGATGCATTGAATCAAGCAAAATTATCAATTAACGAACTTGACGAAGTGTTATTAGTTGGTGGTTCAACAAGAATCCCAGCAGTTCAAAAATTAGTTGAAGATGTAATCGGTAAAAAACCAAATAATTCAATTAACCCAGATGAAGTTGTTTCAGTTGGCGCAGCTATTCAAGGAGCAATTTTAGCCGGTGATATACAAGATGTTTTATTATTAGACGTTACTCCATTAACTTTAGGTATTGTGGTTGAAGGAAACCTAGTAGCACCTTTAATTCCAAGAAACACCACTATTCCAGTTACAAAATCAGAAACATTCACTACTGCAGCTGATAACCAAAATGCTGTAACCATTGTTATTACTCAAGGTGAAAGACAACTAGCAGCTGATAACAAAATTTTAGGTCAATTCAACTTGGAAGGAATTGAACCAGCTCCAAGAGGAGTTCCTCAAATTGAAGTAAGTTTTTCAATTGACGTAAACGGAATTACCAAAGTAACAGCCAAAGATAAAAAGACTAATAAAGAACAAACTATTACTATTCAAAATACTTCAAAATTAAGTGATGAAGAAGTCCAAAAAATGGTTAAGGAAGCAGAAGAAAATAGAGAAGCAGACAAGAAGAAACGTCATGAAATTGAAATAACTGTTAAAGCAGAACAAACTATTAACCAATTACAAAAAACTTTAGCTAGTGAAGAAGCTAAAAAATTACCAGAAGATAAAAAAGCAGAGTTAGAAAAAGAAGTTAAAGAATTCCAAGATTTATTAAATGCTAAAAACTTTGAAGAATTAGAAAAAAAACAAACTGAATTCGATCAAAAATTAGCACAAGCAATGGAAATGCTAAAAAATAGTGGAATTAATCCAGAAGATATAAATAAGGATAAATAATAATTCAAAAACCTCATGATGTATTATCGTGAGATTTTTTTGATTTACTCTTTTTAAAAAGAACAGTAATGAAATATATTAATATATAATATTAATATAGATAATTTTTAAAAAAAGCTAGATCTATAGGAAAAGGAGAAAAATGCAAAAACACAATATTAAGATTTTGCTTACACAAGAATGAAAAAAAGTTTTAAAAGAAGGAATCAAAAATAAAGATGACAGGGTTAAGTTATCAGAAGAAATTAATCAAAAATTATTCGATCATGTTTTTGAACAAAAATCTATTTTCGCAAAATATTGTAAAGGAAATATTATTTTACAACAAAATGATTATGGAGTTAATTTTGACATAATTAAGCCTACTATTTTTCAAAGAAAAACAGTTCCCCTTCAGAATAAATTACCAAATTTTGAAATTAATGTTAAATGTTTATCTTGAAAAGAATTACTTTCTTGTAAAGTATCATTAGGTAGTTTGCCTGTTACTCCTGAAAATGTAGTTTGATGACAAAAAAATTTTTATGACGAATCAATTAAACAATTCGACAGAGAAGCTTTTCAAATGATGGAAAATAGCATTACAAAAAATAATGAAATTACAATCGATTTCAATACGATAAGTGAATTAGAAATCTATAATCAATTAATCAATGAAGCAACTAAATTAACAAAATTTAGAGACAAAAATGGAAAAATAGATTTAATTGATAGAGATAAAATTGTAATTAGTGTTGACCCAAATATATTCAATAAAATCGCACAAGTAGAACTATTAAGCAATAGAGTTGCAAAAATTTTCGAAGATAACCAATATTTTGTGTCAACAATTGGTGGTTTCAAAATTATGTCCAACCCTTTCCTAAATGAATCAAAAGCAATTATCGGAACAATATTCTCGGGATTTGGTTCAGTTAAAGTGATTGCAGTTAATGTAGGTAAAATAGTTGCGCTTAGTGAAGATATGGCAATTTATTTTGAAGCTGCATGTGTAAAGGATATAAACGAAAATTATCCATTAATTGCAATTAAACAAAAATAATAATACTTAACATGATTTATTCATGTTTTTTTTATTTGTCTTTTCTAAATAGATTTTATTAATAGGTTATTAATAAAAACCAATCTATTTAATTCTTTGTTATTATTTTATTAATATATTCATGAACGAAAGGTATTTTGCGGCAGATAATAAACGTGAATATTTATTTATTACTTTAATTTAAGTATATGATATTTAAAGTAATATGATTTATATTTCATTTAACTATCATTTTTATCTATGGTTAATAAAGTGTACTAATGTTATTTTTTAATGCTGTAATCCTAAGAAAATAAGTATTTAAAATCAATTTAACCGACCATTATTTGTGCAAATAATTTACAATTAGAATTATCATTTAACCATGTTTTCTCTACTTCTAATTAAATCTTTTAAATCAATTTTTATAGTTTGGCGATAATATATCTTTGTCTTTTAAATAGATTCTTTTTGATATATTGAGCTTTGCTAACCACAATATTTTTACACAAAGGTAAGACATATAACATTAATAGGGTTTTAATAAATTTGATTGCTTTTTGATTGTAGGTATAACCTAAAAGTTTGTTTGATACTCTCAATTTTTGGTAATCTTTGATTTTTAATAAGTGATTTCTTTTGGAAAGATATTGTAATTTATACATATTTACAACTGCTTCAAGATTGAATAAAAGAAGCATATATCATTTCCTTTTACCTTGTAAGGTAATATAATGCTTTGAAGATCCTAATAAATCTAAATTACCAAAATATCATCTACGTCCATTTAACTTGATATAGCCATGTTGCTTTAAAAATTCGCATACAAAAGTTCATTTCCTTAGTAATACCATAAGTTTGTAATTCTTTAAATGTAAAAGTTTTAGTGCCTGTTTTAGAATGTAATGCTTTTAATACCATTAAAACTAAAAAGCCACATCTTTATTTTTAAATAGAGCACTTGTTTCAAAGGAAATTTCAAATCTATTTTTTATTAATTCATCAATCGCATAAATTGATAATTTTTTATAATACTTATTTTTATATAAATAATGAAAATTAAAATCCGGCTGTTCTTTTTTGTAGTCAGTTTTTATTTATATAGGCATTATTTAATAGATTTTCTTTTACTCTCATTTTGAACCTTTGAAAATGTAAATAATTAAAAAGAGGTGTTTTATCAAGACTCCTTATATTGGATAAGGCCAAATCTATAAAAAAACAGCCATTAACAAAGTTTAATGACTGCATGTGTGTAAACGAATTAATTTTCTAAATAATTCATTATAAATTATAAAGGATTTTGTATATTTTTATTTAATTATTTTTTAAGTCTTTTAATTGTGGGAATAATAACACTTCTCTAATAGAATCATTTTCAGTTAATAACATGATTAATCTATCGATTCCAATTCCACATCCACCAGCTGGAGGCATACCATGTTCTAAAGCATTAACAAAATCTCAATCGATTTCATTAGCTTCTTCATTTCCATTATTTCTTTCTTCTAATTGGCTTTCAAATCTTTCTAATTGATCAATTGGATCAGTTAATTCAGTGAACATATTAGCAAATTCTTTTGTATTAATAAATAATTCAGCTCTTTCAGTGAAACGAGGATCTTTTTTATCTTTAACAGCTAATGGACTAATTTCAATTGGGTGACCATAAACAAATGTTGGTTGAATTAATGTTTCTTCAACATATTTTTCAAATAATTCATTAATTACATGTCCTAATTTGTAGTATCCATCACATTTAATGCCATGTTGTTTAGCTAACTCAATTGCTTGTTTGTCATTTAATCTTCTTACATCAACACCAACTTTTTCGCTAACTGCATCCACCATATTAATTTTGGCAAATGGGAATTTAAATTCAATTTCCTTACCATTAAAAGTTACTTTTTGAATGTTTAATTTTTCTGAAAGGTATTTGAAAAGTTGCTCAGTTCTTTCCATCATACCTCACATATCTGAATATGCTTCATAATATTCAATTGAAGTAAATTCTGGGTTATGAGTAGTATCAACGCCTTCATTTCTAAAAATTCTACCAATTTCATAAACTCTTTCAAAACCGCCAACTAATAACTTTTTAAGAGGTAATTCAGTTGCAATTCTTAAATAGAAATCTTGACTTAAAGCATTATAATAAGTAATAAAAGGTTTTGCTGCAGCTCCTCCTAAAATTGGATGTAATACCGGAGTGTCAACTTCTAAATAATTTAAATTATCAAAAAATTCTCTAACGGTTTTAATAATTTTTGTTCTTAAAATGAATGTCTTTTTAACTTCTTCATTAACGATAGTATCAACATAACGATGTCTATATCTTTCTTCTCTGTCTACTAAACCATGGTATTTATCTGGTAATGGTTTTAAAGCTTTTGTTAATAAATTAATTTCCTCAGCTTTTATCATTAATGCTTCAGTATGAGTTTTTGATAATGTACCTTTCACACTAATAATGTCACCTAAATCTAATTGTTTTAAAACAAACAAGCTTTTTTCATCTAAGGTGTTTTTATTAATATAAATTTGCATAGTGGTATCACGGTCTTGAATAACTAAAAATGGACCTCTTTGAGCAATGGTTCTTCCATTTACAATTCCTGAAATATTTTTGGTTTCAATCTCTTCTCTTGTTTGATCTTGAAATTCATTAACAATTGCTTGTAAGGTTAAAGTTGGTTTAATTGATTGACCAAAGGCTTCAATATTTTGTTCTTTTAATAAATTAATTTTTTCACGTCTAATTAATTCTTGTTCACTTAATTTTCTTGTCATTACTCCTCCTAATTACAAATAAATTTTAAATTAAATTTAATTATTTTTTTACTTTTATGATTTAAAGATAAATTTATGATAAAAATTCTACTCTTTATTTTGAAATTTGCTTTAATTTTTTAATTATTATAAAATTAATTATAATTTTTATAATAAAGATTTACAAAGAGGTAATTATGAAGAAAAAAATAATCTTAACAATAATTGATGGTTTAGGGATTAGAGAAGAAAAACAAGGAAATGCCTTTGCACAAAGCTTTCATCCTATTTTTGATTATTTAAAATACATGTGTCCAAATTCAAAATTACAGGCTTCAGGTGAATTTGTTGGTTTACCTAAAGGACAAATTGGTAATTCTGAAGTTGGTCATTTAACAATTGGAGCCGGTAGAGTAGTTTATACTGGACTTTCTTTAATTAATAAAGCAATTGAAACTGGCGAATTTCAAAAAAATCAAATTCTTTTAGAAACAATTGAAGAAGTTAAAAAGACTGACACTACTTTACATCTAATGGGACTTTTAAGTTCAGGTGGTGTACATTCATTAGATAAACATTTATTTGCGATTTTGGATTTAGCTCATTTAAAAGGTTTAAAGAAATTAAGCGTACATATTTTTGGTGATGGTCGGGATGTAAAGCCTCAATCAATTAATGATTCTTTAATCATTTTAAAAGAAAAATGTAAAAAATATAATTACCAAATATCTTCTATTGGCGGCCGTTTTTATGCTATGGATCGTGATCAGATGTTTGAAAGAAATTTATTGAGCTACAAGACTATTTTAGGTGTTTCAGACAATGTTATTGAAGACATCGACAAATACATTCAAACGCAATATAATGATGGAATTTATGATGAATTTTTTGTCCCGGCCCAATTAAAAAATGGTAAATTTGTCCAAGATCACGATTCAATTATTTTCTTTAATTTTAGACCAGATCGAGCAAGACAATTAAGTCATATGTTAATTGGTTCAGATTTATACGAATATAAACCAAAAGAACAAAGAAAAATCAATAAATTTGTTTCATTAATGAAATATGAAGGAATTAATTCGATTATTGCCTTTGAAGAAATGAAAGTTAATAATCCATTAGGTGAAGTAATTTCTAAGGCAGGATTAAAACAATTAAGATTAGCTGAAACCCAAAAATATGCTCATGTTACATTTTTTATGGATGGCGGAATTGATAAGGTTTACGAAAATGAAAATCGAGCTTTAATTGATAGTTTAAAAGTTGATTCATATGCTGATTATCCACAAATGTCAGCAAAAGAAATAACTGATAAATTATTAGCAGAAATTGAACACCATGATTTTGTAATTATGAATTATGCTAACCCTGATATGGTTGGCCATACTGGTAATTTACAAGCAACTATTAAGGCTATTGAATTTTTGGATGAACAATTTGAAAGAATTTTAAATTATGTTGCTAAAAATAATAAAGATGTAACTTGATTTATAACTGCCGATCATGGAAATGCTGAAATAACTGAAGATCAAGAAGGTAAACCAGCAACAAAACACACGACCTCACCAGTAATGTTTGTATCTTCAGATAAGTCATTTAGTTTAAAAGACGGAACTCTAGCAGATGTTGCCCCAACAATTTTGGATTATTTAGGAATTGAAAAACCAAAAGAAATGACTGGGGAATCGTTAATTATTCAAAAACAATAATTATTCATTTTAATCACCTTTGTCAAGGTGATTTTTAATTTTTTAAAAATCCCCAACACTTATGTGTTAGGGTTCAAAAAGACAATTATATTTTAATATAGTTTCCTATATGATAGTGCTACTATTAAAATCTTAGTGATAGACAGCTTAATCCACCATCTAATTTCTTGTATTCTGAAGTGTCACAGGTAATAACTCTGTAAATTCCTAAATCTTGTACTGCTTTTAGTACATTTGGGTATCCTTCTGGAACAATAACTGTTTCATTTACTCAAATACAGTTTGCAGCATATTCTTCAGGTGCTTTAACAATGATTTGGTTAAAGTCTTTAAATGTTGGGTAATTTAAAAATTCACCAGAAATTAATAAATTGTTGTGTTCTAGGTAGTTAACTCCAGTTTTTAGGTGTAACATTTCAGTCATAGGAACTGGAATACATGTTTTACCATGTTGAGCTAAAATGTTGTGGAATTGACGAATACCTTCACGGTTAGTTCTTTCTGACATACCAATGTAGTATGTATCTCCAACCATCATAACATCCCCACCATCTACTGTACCAGGTGCTTCAATTTTGTATAGGTGTTCTTCATCAAAGAATTTTTGTAAATAAGGTAACATTTCATGTTTTTCTCCATTACGTGAAGAAGCTCCAGGATTTGTTAGAATTGCAAATTCACCAGTTACAATAACTGCTGTATCTTCTACGAAACATGAATCTGGGTAAGCTTCATTTTTAGGAGCACAGGTAACTGCTACTCCACAGCTTTCTAAAGCTTTTTTGTAAGCTTCGTGTTGTTTTAAAGCTAATTCGTAATTTGGTTTTCCCATTGCTATAGCAGCTTCTGAAGAAGCGATTCCCTCTGTCATTGTGCTTGCAGGTGTTTTAACAATTACATTATGAAATTTGTTTTTTAATTGTGACATAATTTCTCCTTTAGTTTTTAATAAATAGACACTGAGACTTTGTTGTCGTCTCATTTATAATTGTACTACCATATTAAATTAATCAAAAAAAACCTTAAATAATGCTTTATTTTATGTAAATTTCATTTTTAACTTTTTAATTTTTAATCTTGTTTTTTCCTTAGTAAATCAATTTAAAAATTAAAAATTTGTTAAAATTTTAATATGAAAAAGAGCAACTTAGTTTACATTGATTTCGAAGCAATTACCAATCCTTTTGCAAGAATAATAAAGATGCCAAGCGGTATTCCTTATTGTTTTTCATTAGGTCTTTTTAATGAAAAAAATAAATTTAGAGTAAGTACCTTTATTATGGATTTTAAAAAACATCATAATGTTGAAGGTATATGAAATGTTTTAAGAAAAATAATAATAGATAATATTAAGTCAATTAACCCCAATATCAATATAAAAGAAGTTGTTTTTGTTGGGCATAATCCAGTTTTGGAACAAAAATGTATTAAAAAAATGTTTCCTGAAAATCAAGTTGTACCCCTTTTGAAACATCCCAATATCTCCCTTTCTAAATTAACGGCAAAAGAATTTAATGATGAATATTTTGCTAAAACAAAAAAAACTTTAGAAAAATTCAAAGACTTAAATGAAAATATTCACAAAACCTTATTTATAAGAAATGGTGCAATCGCATCATTTGCTGGCTATTGATTGTTTGTAGAAGCAATCAAGAATTTAAGATCAAATGACCGTCGTTTAAAATACTTTTTACCACTTGATAAAGCGCTTTTAAAAAAAGAGTTGAAAAAGTATTCTAAAGATGATGTTTTAAAAATGTTATATATGTCAGAACATTTAGATGAACAAGATGATTTAGTTAAAGAAGTTGCTTATAAACAAGAACTTTTAAAACAAATTAAAAATCTCGATCTTGATGATAAATTAACAATTAAAGAAATAAAAGAAAATATTTGAAAATTATAAAGAGGTCACAATGAATCAATCAGTTACTAAAACTAATTGATTTACTAATCTTTTTCCTAAAACTAAACATGATTGAAAAATGTATATCATGAAATCTATTCCAATCATTATTGGCGAAATTCTATTTTGCCTTAATGGTTTTTTAGATAATTTTATGGTTAGCCATTTGGATCAAGGAATTGATGCTTTAACATATGCTAATACTTGAACTGGATTAATATACATTATTTTCTTTGCTATTCAAGGAATAGCAGCCATGTATGTCGGTCAATATTATGGAAGAAAGATGTATCATAAAGTAAATCAAATTATGAACATTAGATTTTGAATGAATGTAGTGTTTACATTATTTTTTGCTTTACCAGTTTGAATTTCACCAACTAGTATGATAAAGGCTGTATCTGGGCAAGGAATATCAACCATCGCTTTAGATCAAGCAAGGCTTTATTTAATATTAATTTCATTTTCTTGATTAATTACTTGCTATAACTTCAATACCAATATGCAATTAAATGAAACTGGTCATTCTAATTATGCTTTTGTTGGGGCATGCTTAACTTTAGTTTCTAATGCAACAATTAATGCAACATTGTTATATGGTTTTCATTTACCTGCTTGGGGAGCGGCTGTTGGTTCAATTTGTGCAGCTTTGGTTTGCTTATTAAGCGATTCTTTATTTACTTATTTTAAAGATCGCCCAATTTTTATGAACCCATTAAAAATTTTTATGATTAAAAAAGACATTGCTAAACAAGTTTTAATTAAAGTACCAGCAATGCTAATTAATATTTTAGCAATGGCAACTGTGCCAATGAGAATGATATTTTGAGCAAGAGCTTATCCAGAAAATTCAGTTGGAGAAGCCTGAATGCATATTAGCGGGGCAACTATTTTAGGACTAGTAGAAAGTCTAGCAGCAATTGCTTCGGCTGTAATTGGGGTTTGTTCAAGCAATGTTTCTTATTTTGTTGCTACTAAATTAGGGCAAGAAAAATATGATGAAGCCCAAAGAATAAGCCAAGAATTAAAGGGTTTTCATACAATTTGTGGTATTTTTATTTCTGTAATTATGATTGGAGTAGTTTATGCCATTGGCTATTTACCAGTCACTTCTAAAGGAGTTGCTTTAAAAATTCAAGAAGAATTAACAACTAATGGTGTTGCAAAAGAAATTATTAGTCAAAAAGTCGATTTGGCTGTTTCAACTTTTAGAAGTATTTTTATTAAGTGTTGTTGAACTTTTATTGGTTTTAATGCTTTATGATGTTGATTTTATACTTCTTTGGCTTTAATTAGATCAGGTGGTAAAAGTAATTTAGCTTCTATTGCTTTATTGATTGGACAAGGAACAATGGCAGGTTGACATGCAATTATTTGTTTTGTAATTGTACCGCATTATCCAGATGTTATGACTTTGCAAATTTCTTATTTCCTATTATTTTCATATGACTTTATTAGATGAATTATGTATGAAACAATTCAAATGAAATGTAATTGAAAAAGAAATATTACTTTACACAACGAAGAAGATCAATTCTTAAAAGAAGAACAAGAAATTAAATTAAACAATTAAAAAAAAGGGAAAATCCCCTTTTTAAAATTAATTAAGCAGTTTCTCCACTAGGATTAGCTGTTGTTGCTTGAGTTTTAAATCCTGAAATTTCAATGGTTTTTTCAGCAGTTGCGTTGTTTTCTTTATTAGTCAAAGTCATTAAAACCCTTAAAACTCCAGTTTCATCATTTGCTTCTGAAACAGCATATTTAACTTCAACTTTTTCATTAGCAGTATAGCCATTTACTGTTAATGTTTTTAAATCTTTAACACTTGAAGGTAATACAGCTGCTTTATCTGGATAATCCAAAGTAACACTTTCTATAGTTTGTGTTAATTTTTCTTTTTGGGCTTTTAAAGAATCAAAACCTTCAATAGTTAATGTTTTTGATAAAGTTCAATTTAATTTATTGATTTTAATTAAAACTTCTAAGGTTCCTTCTTCATCATTTACACCATTTTCGGTTGTTTCAATAGTTAAATTAAAACCTTCAGGAAGATTATATTTGGTTTCAGCTTTTGCTAATGAAACATTAGTTTTTAATTCCGTTGCTTTAGAAGGCAAGATTGTGTTAGCATCCTTGTATGTTGCTTTATCAAATTTTGCCAATTCAGCATTAATTTCTTTTTCTGTTGCTACTTGTAATGTGGTTTTAAATCCTGAAACAACAAATTCTTTTTTCTTTGTTAATTCAGAAGAAATAATTTCAACAACACATTTTAAGGTTCCTTCTTCATCATTAACAGCGTTTTCAGGGAAAGAAACCATATATGTTAATGTTGCCGATCAATTAAAAGGTTTATTTTCATCATTTTTATCAAAGAATAAAAATTGTGAGGCTCCTAATTTTTCAGCTTCTGATGGTAATAATTGTTCTTTTTTGTTAAATGAAATATTAAATCCATTAAAAGCTTTATCAATTTCACTTGATTCTGAACATTTTGAAGCAATTAAAGGAGTAGCCACTATAGCACCAATTGGTAAAATACTTAAAAATAATTTCTTGTTAAATTTCATCATTCCTACTTTCTTAATATTATTTTAAATAAAAGATAAATATTTTTCTTGAAATTCATTTATTTTGATTACCAAAAATAAAAAATTATCAATTTTCATTTTTAATTACATTTTTTATTGAATTCTGATTTCATTTAATAAACCAAAAAAAAAAAAAAAGATTTTTTGAAAAATAAAAAAATTATGTATATAATATTAACCGTAGCAACCATAACGAAGAGGATCCACCTGATTCCATTCCGAACTCAGCAGTTAAGCTCTTCAGTGCCGACGATACCTTCACGGGAAAATAGGTCGTTGCTTTTTTTTATATTTTTTTAAGGTAGAATTATATTATGAAGAAATCCTTTAGCCAATCAATTAAACAAGAAATTATCACTAAACCGAGAGTACAAAAAAATAGCAATA
>NZ_JNJX01000010.1 GCF_000702805.1 Mycoplasma anseris ATCC 49234 | reverse complement strand
TTTTGAATAAAAGGGGATTAGTTTAATGGTAGAACGGAGGACTCCAAACCCTCATATACGGGTTCGATTCCTGTATCCCCTGCCATATGAAAGTGTTTAGTTATAGACTAAATGCTTTCTTTTTATTGCTTTTAAAATGCAATGAAAGGCAATAAAAAGACCAATAAACGAGCAATAAAGATCAATAAAATTAATTGAAAAATGAATGAAATTGTTCCAAAAACTGTTTTTTTTTTTTTTTAGGCTATAATTATCAATGTTTTATATATATAAAAATCCTATGAAGGGAAAACAAAAATGAGTAAAAGTTCAAAATTAAAAGGAATCTTAACATTTTTAACAGGGGCAGCAATTGCTTCAACTGCTGCAACTATTTATTACTTGTTAAATGAAGTGTACATGAACGAGGATGAACGTTATAAGAGAGATCTTGTTAACCAAATAAGAAAAAAAGTTGAACAAGCCAATTCAATCTTAAATAACTATCAATATGTTCAATACATTCCTAAACATGTATTACAAAATTTAAAAGAAGTAAAAGATTATGTAAAAGATGCCTCATGAGAAGAAAGACAAATATTATTAGAAAAAAAATTACATGATATTACCAAGGCTGTTAATGAAGCTAAATTACATTACAACTTAAACAGTCCAGACGGAAATATCGATGAACTAAGAGAAGAAATCAACAAGAAAATTCAAATGGCTAAAAAGTCAGCTGAAGGAATGATCAACCCAGCTAAACAATATATGCTAGATGAAATTTCAAAAGCTGAAGCTATTTTAAGAAATCCAAATGCAACAAAAGCCGAAATTGTAACTGGTATTTTCGAAATGGAAAATGCTTCAAATTCTCTACCATTGTTCGATAAAAGATTAAAAGAACTAAAAAACAATGAAGCCTTAAACACAAAGCAAAAAGAAGCTTTATGAAATGAAATGGTGTCAAGTTACAATACTGATACCAACAATTTTGATGTTCAAAAGGCTAACGATATTTTAAACAAATCATTATTCTTAAATCAAGAAATGAAAGAATTAAGAGCTGAACTAGCATTTACTAAGGACAAAAACTATACATTTGCAAATGATGAAATCAAGACTAAGTTAGATAATTTAATTAATGAAGTTTCAACTGACTTTATTGATTCTGATTCAAATACTGGATTAAACAAAGATGCTGTTGAAACATTAGAAGCAATTTTGAAACTAAAAAATGCTAAACAAGAATTAAATGGAATTGCTAACTTAAAGAAATTAGAAGAACAAATTCTAAATCTTCCAACTTTAAGTGAACATGTTAAAAAGACATTAGTAAGTCAATTAGGTCAAACCGAAAACTTGGCTGAAGCAGTAAAATTTGTAGAAAAAGCTATTCATTTAGATGATCATGCAAGAATCTTAAATGAAACCATTTCACTTGCTAAAGATATGACTAAAACTGGTCTTTATGAAAAAGCAAGTTATGGAGATAAATACAAATTAACTGCAGCTATTGAATATGCTGAAACTTATAAAGATAATTTTGACAAATTGTTATTAGTTCATTTTGAAGATGCAAACTTTGAATTAGACATAAGAGAAGAAAGATTACAAACTGCAATTGATGTTATTGATCCAAACAGCTTAGCATCTGAAAAAAATAGATCAAGATTATTATTAGAAAAAATTGAGAAAAAACTAAAAGAATATGAAGCAGCTAAATATGATGGTCCAGAAAAAGACGATCTAAGAAATCAAGCTGACATTTTAAGAGCTTCATTAGACAAAGATAAAGATCAAATCACTAAAGAAGAAATGAAGAAAATTAAAGAAACCGCTGAAGGTTCTTTAAATTCTTTTGATGCATACTGTTCTGAACGTGACAAAAAACAAGCAGAATTAGAAAAACTAATTACTGAGTCTTTAAAAGTCAAAAATGAAATGGACCCATCTTTAGTAGCTGAAATTGAAGAATTCCAAAATGCAATTACTAAAGCTGATGATAATAGATTAACTAACAAAGATCAATTAGTTCAAGAAATTGCTGATTTATTAGCAGCTAAAGAAAAAGCTGAAAAAGCACAAGCTATTTTTGCTGAACAAGAAAGACAAAAAAGAGTTCAAGCACTTCAAGAAGAAGCTAAGAAAATCTTAGAAAACGCTATTAAAGAAAGAGACGCAGCAACTCATAAATCAGATGAAAAATCAGTTTTAGAAAATGATATTGAAGAACTACAGAAATTAATTGATGCCAATCCAAAAGACATTACTGAAAATGATGTTAAAACTGCTTCAAAGAAAACCGCAAGTCATACTGATGATTTAGCTACTTTTGAAGAAAACGCTAGAGCAAGAGACGCTTTAAATGACCTATTGCAAAAAGTAGCTACTTTTAAATATTCAACTGAAGAAAAAGATTATGATCGTGCTGCTAAAGAAGAAATGAATAAATTGGTTTCAGCTGAAGCTGTTGCCAAGGCATTAAGAGATAATAAATATGCTAAAACAGCCGATTTGATTGAAAAGACCAATGAATTAAAACAAATTCTTTCAAATAGTATTTATGCAGATAAATTATTTGATGCAAAACAAGTTTTAGCTGAAATTGATAAAAAAATTGAAGAAACTAAAGAAGAAAAATTTGATTCTAATTCAAAAAATGATTTAAAAGCTAAAAGAGAAGAACTAAATAATTTAATCAATTCGCCAATTGATTTAACTAATGAAATTGCTGTTGCTGAAAGAAATATTGCTTTAAAAGAAAAATCAGATCTTGCTCTTGATGAAATTAAGAAAATGGATAATTTCATTACTGAAAGAGCTGAAAAAGAAAAAACATTAAATACTAAAATTTCTGATGCAGAAGCATTAATTAAAAAATTACAAACAGTTCCATCAACCGAAACAATTGCGGCTCAAAACAAATTACAAGAATTATTAAATACAGTCAATGCTGATAATCAAAAAACAGCTGCTGAATTAGATGACTATATTTCAAAATTAAATGCTGAATATGCTAGTGCTGAACAAGTTTATTTAAAGAAATTAGCTGATGATGATGTAGCTGCAAGAGCTGTTGCTGAAAGAAAAATTCAAGAAGCTGATCAAAAATTAGCTGATACTAGTGATCCTAAATATGCAGGCGCTGAAAGAAATGCTGTTGAAGAAGCTAAACAAAAATTAAATGAAATTTTAGCATTAACTGATCCTAAAGCAACAACCCAACAAATTATTGATGCAACTACTAACTTAAACCAAAAAATAACTGATTTAAACGATTACAAGAATAGTTATAACCAAAAACAAGCAACCATTGTTGAAGAAGTTGCAAAAGCTAAAAAATTCTTAGAAAAAATGAAGGCTTTAACTCCTGATGACAGTGAAGCTTTCAAAACTCAAAAACAAGCGTATGAAGAATTAATTGCAAATGTTGAGGCAGAATCTGCTACTCCAACTATTGAAGCATTAGACAAAGTATTAAACAAATTAAAAGCTGGTAATACAACTGCTAAAGAAAATTACGATAATAGATACAATGAATTACTAAACATTGCTAAAGCTAAAGCTGATGAATCAATTGGATCTACTTTATTATTTAAGAGTAAATTTGAAGATTCTAAATATGATGGACCAATTAAAGATAAATTAAATGAAGCTGATGCCGCTTTAAAAGTTGCTAAAGCCGGTCAAGATTTAGACAAAATTCGTGATTTAACCGAAAAACTAAATCAAGCAAGAGAAGCTGCTGAATTGCACAAAGCTAAAGTTGATGCACAAGGAAAAATTGATGCTAATGAAGCATTTATTAATTCAATTGCTGATGCTAAATATAATTCAGATGAAAAAGATACATTAAATCAAGCTAAAACCGCTTTAGCTTCAACTATTGCAAGTGCTACAACTGTTGAGCAAATTAATGAAGCTAAAAAGACTTTTGAAGATGCAATCGAAGCAATGAAAATTAAAAAAGCTCAAGTTGAAGGACAAGAAACTTGAAATGCTGGTAATACTAAATTAACTCAATATGCTAATAATGAATTTAATTCACCACAAAAAGATGAATTAAAAGCTGCTTTAGATAACTTACAAGCTAAAGTATTAGGTAATAACATTGCTGAAATAGAAGCTGCTCAAAGACGTGTTGAAAGAGCAATGGCTGATATGGATAAACAAAACCAAAAACACCAAGGCAAAAAAGATGCTTTACAAGAATTAATAGATAGAGCAACTCAATTTAAAGACCAAATGTCTAATATTAATACTGATAAAAAAGACTTTTTAGCAAAAATTAATGAAGCACAAGCCAAATTAGAAAGTAATGAATCAACTGACGAAATTCTTGAAAATGCTTTAAATAAATTGAATACTGAATTATCTTTAGCACAAACTGTTGACCAAAGAGATAAATCAATTGAAAAAGCGCAACAAGCTGCTGCAGCTGATTCTACTGCCCTAGAAGAAGCAATTGCAAATGTTACTGATGAAAAATATGCTGGCAAAGAATTAGAGGATGCTAAAAAAGCAAAACAAGAATTAGATGCATTAATTGCTAAGACCGAGGATATTGATAAAAACTCAATTATTCCTGAAATTGATGCTGCTAGAAAGAAAGCTCAAGCTGCTGCTGATGCTTTAAACAACTTTAAAGCTAAATATGATCAAAAAAATCAAGAATTACATGATTTAATTACTAATGTTGAGCAAACAATTGCAAATATGGGTGATAAACCAGAATATGCAGAAGAAAAAGCTAAATTAGAACAAGAACTTGCTAATGCTAAAACTAAATTAGATAAACCAAATGTTCAAAACATTATCAATGAAATAAATGTTTTAAATAAGGCTAATGAAGATGCTAAGGCTAAAATGCAAGATCATGAAGACATGATTAATTCTCCTGAATATCAACAATCAAGAGAAAAAGCAAGTCAAGTTTTAGAAGAAGCAAAACAATTATTAGCTGCAGAATGAGTTACTGGAACTTTATATGACAGTGAAGAAAAAACTAAATTTAAAGATGATTTAACTAAGAAAAAAGAAGAAATTGAAAAAGTTCTTGCTAATCCAAAAGCAACAACCAATGATCTTAAAAATGCTGACATAGCTGGTTCAAATGCTATTGATAAATTAAAGGCTTATAAAGCTTATAAAGAAACTGAAGCTTTAATTACTAAATATGATGTTTATTCAAAATTATCTAATACAAATGCTCAATATTTAGGAACTGTTCAATTAGATGGAATGAAGGGTGAAATTACTAAGGCAACTGTATTAACTCAAGATAAAAACAAGAAATATGCAGAAATTGAACTAATTAGACAATCATTATTAAATAAATGTACTGCTTTTGATAGTTTTGTTCAAAATGACTATACTACAACATTGAATCAAGCTAATTCATTAAAGGATTCCTTAAGTACACCTGATGTTGAAAGGGTAAAAAATGAATTAGCAACTGAAATTACTGATAATTCAATTAGTGGGGATGTAAATACTATAGATACTGCTGAATTAATGAATAAAGCACTAGCTTTACAAAATGCTATTAAAACTGCAAATGTTAAAAAAGAAGCAGCACAAGTTTATAATGCTGGTAAACAAGTACAAACTGATTTCCAAGCAGACGAATATAATTCAACTGAAAAAACCAAATTGGCTGATGCATTGACTGATTTACAAAACAAATTAAATACTAAAGACTTTAATGCTATAAATATTGCTAAAGAAAAAGTATCATCAGCAATGTCACAAATGAATATTTTTGCAAGTGCTCATGATAAACTAAAAAGAGATTTCCAAACTGAAATTGATGAAGCAACAATTTTCTATAATGGAATGAGTGAAATAAATACTGATAAATCTGATTTCTTAGCTAAATTAAATGAAGCTAAAGGCAAAGTTAATACAACAAGTGCTAATATAGAAGCTGCAAGAGTCGCTTTAAGAAATGCTTTAAGAGTAGCTCGTGAAGAAGATGTTAAAAACAAATCTATTGAAGAAAAACAACGTCAAGCATTGTTGGCATATGGTAATCCGGCTGATCAATGATTTAATGAAAACATGAGTGATGCTAAATATGATGGAAGTGATAAAACAGCATTGCATGATGCAATCACTGCTTTAAATAATTTAGCAACCCAAAACAAAAATATTGACAAAGATACATTTGATGCAACTTTAAAAACTGCTATTGATAAGTTGGATAGTAAAAAAGAAAGTAATTTACTTAAAAAAGCACAAACTTATAAAACAACTTATGATACACATAATAATGATTTAAAAGCTAAAATTAATGAGGCTGATGAAATTTTAACTAATATGAAAGACTTGAAAACTGTTTCACAAATTTCTTTCCCAGCAGAATTTAATACTAAATTAAGTGAATTAGAAGCTGAAATTACCAATGCTAAAGGAATGATTGATAAAAAAGAAACTAATAATAATTTAGTTGATGAAAAAGTAAATTTAGAAAATAAATTTACTGGCGCTAATACTCAATTTACAAATGTATTTAAAAACTACTACGAAACTCAATTATTGAATAAGGTTAATGAAAATATCACTTATGCAAATAATATTGCTTATTCAAAAATGAAGGGTCCAGATTACAATGGAACAGAAAAAGATAATATTAGAAATGAAGTTGCCTTACTAATTGGAACTAATTTAGCTTTAAAATCAAATATCCAAAAAGAAAAATATGATGTAAGTGTCCTTAAAGAACTAATATCTAAAACTGAAACTACAAAAACTAAAGCCGATATTGCTGATGGATATAGAGCACAAGTAGATGCAAAACAACCAATTAAAAATGCTCAAAGTTTATTTGACAAAATGACAGATCAAATCTATGATTCCGATGAAAAAACAAAATTGAATAATTACTTAACTGAAATTAATAAATTAATGTTAAAACCTACTGGAGATGTTAATACAACTAAAGGTATTGATGATTATAGAGATAAATTATTAGCAATCATGGAACCAGCAAATGTTACATACACTTTAATGCATGCTGTTCAAAGATTCCAAACCGATATCAATACTATTAAAAATAGTACTGAATATAGAAGAACAAATCAATTTAACATTGAATATGCAAACGAAATGCAAAAATTCTATGATTATATTTTCGAACCTTCAAAAGTTAGAAAAATGAGATCAGTTGCTAATGATGCAACTAAAAATGCATTCCAAAGAAGAGTTGCAAAAGAAATGATTAACCTTGTATTATTCACAGATCAAAACTTCCATACTTGAGGGGCAAAATCAGTTGATAATACTACACCAAAAGATGAATTAAAAGAAGCTGTATTCCACTTAGATGATTATCTATCAAGATTCTATTATGTAATTAGTGTACCAGAAGAATGAATGACTCAAGAATACTGAGATACAGCAAGAATTAGAAACTTCATTGGTGGTGATAAGGATTATGGTATTGGTGAAAACGATAAATATAAATCAGCAACTGAATCTCCAAATGGATTTAGAATTAATCGTTTACAAGACTCTCGTTTCTCAAGTCAATGAGGATATCAAAGATATGTATTAAGTTTAGATTATGATACAAGAAGTGCTGAAGGTCTATATAAACTAGGTTGAAACGGAAATATGAAAGTCCACAATGGAGGTACTTTAAGAAGTCAATCTGCTAAAGATATGATGAAAATCTGAGTAAATGAGGGATATATCAAGATTATGACAAACATTTACGATTTATTCAATATTGTTGTGGATTACATTAACTTACCTGGAAATGCTGAAAAACCTGAAGTTATTAAATTAGAAAAAGATATTGATGCCGTTATTAAAGCTACTGGTAAACCATTTGTTTCATTACCTATAGCATCAGTATTGCTAAACTTTATTACTAATAACAACATTAAATCTTCTGCTGATTTATTTAATGGTAGAAAAACTTATACAAAAATTAATATTAACAATATTAACTAATTTTAAAAAAGCCGGTTTATTACAAATCGGCTTTTTGGTTTTTCTATTTTTATAAAAATAAAAATTGATGTACAATAATTAAGGTTAAAAAAAATAAAGGATTATAAAATGAACAAGAACTTGGCAGTATTATTTCAGGAAATAATTACTAATACTGGTTTGTGGGGTGCAATCATTGCCACATTTGTAATTACTTTTTTAGGATATTTTTTATACAAATTTAAAGTTTTAAATGATAATTCTACTCAAAGTTTACAAAAAATTATTATTAATGTTTTGCTTCCTTTTTTAGCTTTTTTTTCTTTTTTAAGAAACGCTGAAAAAACCGATTTAAAAACCTTAGCAATTGTTTTTGGATTAAGTGCAATTTATTATATATTACTAACTTCTATTGCCTTAATAATGGTTAAATTCTTACCAAAATTAGTACCAAAACACGTTATTAATAGGGCTGAAAAAGATTTTTTAGAGGTTCAACAAAAATTAGAATTTAATAACCAAATGGTATTTAATAAAAATGAATATTTAGAACAATTACAAAAGAAACATTTAGTAACATGATTAATGTGTATTTATGGTTCAAACATTATTTTTGCTACTCCAATTGTCTTAGGAGTCTTTCCTAATGGTATTCAATTAAGTGCTTTAAATGTTTGAAACATCTTATACTACATTGGTGGTTTTGGACTAGCCTTTTCTTTGATTTCAGGGGTAAAATTCAATAAAAAAGAATTTAAGCTAACCATTTTAAAAACAGTAAAAAATTCTTCATTTATTGCCGTTATTATTGCAATTGCATTTTGATTAACTCAATATATTCCTAAAGCTGGTGGAAGTAATATTGAATTACAAGAAGTTCAAAGAGCGATTCTAACATTACCAGATGGAGCAACTAAAGAACTCGGCTTTACTCATATAGCAAGCTTTGGCCCAAATTTCAAAACATTGTATGGTTTTAAAAACCATGGAGTTTTTGAATGATATCTCCCAATAAAACAAGCAACTGAGACTCAATTAATGGAAGTAATTAGATATCAAGGCAATCCAACTGGTTGATTTGATTGAAATGTTACCATGCCTTATTTATATAAATTCATTAGCATGCTTGCTTTAATGGTTTCCCCACTAATTTGAATGGTAATCGGCACAAGCTTAGCTAAAACCAATATTAAAGAAATGTTTGCTAAAAAAGATAATTGATTATTTATTTTCTTAAAAATGATCATTATGCCTTTAGTAATCATGGCAATGGTAATTCCTTTTGTAGCAACTAAATTATTACCTCCAAGTATAGGAGCAGTCTTAGTTATGACTGGTTCGGTTCCTCCTGGAACAACTGTGGTAATTTACTCACAACATTTTAAAACTCATGACCGCTACACTTCACAAGTAAGCAGTCTATCAACAATTTTCTCCTTTATATTCATTCCAATATGATTAGTAATTGGAACAATTGTGATGAATAGCGTTTAAAAGAAGGTTTATATTAACTTTCTTTTTTTATTATTTGGTCTTGTTCATTATAAGGAGTGAATTGGTTAGTTTAACAACTCTTTTCAAGTTATTTACACCTATATTTTATAGCGTAATTAGAAAATTCGATAAAAATTTTATTTTTTTTATTTTGTAATCAGAAATTAAGAAATTTCGGTATATTAAAATACACCTTTTTAAGGTTTAGCAATCAAAAATAATTATAAGATTTCGATTTTTAAATTGAATTTAGTTAATTGATATGGTCTTGAAATTATTGAAATAATAGTATTTAAACCATATCTTGAATAATCTTTTTTCAGTGAGTTTTTGATAATATGAGAAACAAAACTTTCAGCATTATTTCCAATAAAATCTAATGAGTTTTTGCTATATTTGACTAAATAATCTTTATTATTGAAAATATATTTCTTTAAGTCAGTAATTTGTTTCAATTTAAACTTATTAAAATATTTGTTAAAAACATGCTGGTTATAAGTAAGAAAGTTTAAAAGATCATCTCATTTTTCATTATCAATATCGTCATAGATATAACTAACCATATTAAAATTCAATTCTTTATTAGTTTTATTGATAATTTGCTTAGTTTCCTTGCTTTTATCAAACAATTTCTTAACCTTGGCCATTAAATGGTATCTACATAAAATTCCATTTCCATTAAATCTTTTGGCTAAATTTTGAATTCATTTAGCACCGTCTCCCAGAATAATAATTTCACATGTTTCATTGTAAAATTTCTTCATTATTTTGTTGATTTTAGCATAAAGGGTTTTATTATTAATTGGCTTTTTAGACTTATTAAACAAAAGTAAATGGTTTTTGTTGATTAATTTATTATTTTTAGTTTTATTAAAGAAATTAAGGATTCTAACACAACATTTATTAGTGTTAAATTGCTTTTCTTTATAAGGGACATAAGTATCATCTACTGATATATAAAGTTTTTGATTGTGAGTTTGATTATTTTTAAAAGATTTTAAAGTATCAATGTTAGTATTTAAATTAGCGTGTATTATGTTAAATATGGTGCTTTTAGAAATTCCTAATTGATAAGCAATTTCTTGGTATGAATTTCGGTTAAATGATTCTTTACATTTTTCTTTTAAATTAATATCAATATTGTGGTTTTTGTTTCTTTGTAAGAATCAATGATTATTAAAGGTGTAATATTTCCATTTATTGTTTTCTTTTTTACGATATTTAGTGATTTTGACTTCAAAACTACCATTAATAGTAATGAATTTTCTAGTAATATAACAATTAATTTCCCAACCTTCTTGTTTTCTTCGGATTGAGTTTCTATACATTAAATCTTTGGCTTCAATATCATTTTTATAAAAGTTTAAGTCTTCTTTATAATGTAGGTTCTTCATACTCATAATTTTAGTACCGTTTAGGATTTTACGGTAAAATAAGGGTAATAGAAGTACGACTTAAATGTGGCGATGCCGGTAAGTCTATCTCTGCCTATGGAGTACTTGTATCATAGCATTATTTGCTATATAAAAAGTTTTCATGGAACTTTATTTGTAGGACACACAAGCGTTTACCGGAGGGCACCAGTAGGGCCTTTTTTTATTTCTTTGATTTTACACCCAATCTCCATAATTCAATTATAAGATAAATAAAAAACAGGATTCCCCTGTTTACGCTCTTTTTCATTTCCAATAACATCACTTTATTTCTTAAGTCCGCTATTTGAGTCGGAGTTGCGCCTCTCTTCTAAAGATATATAATTATTATAATATAAATAGAAACATTTATTTTGATTTAACAATTTGCTTATTGTAATTTTCTATAAAGAAACTATCATCCATTTTAGCAGAAAGTTTTTGATCTTCATTTAATGAATCATACAATAATAAGCTTTCTTGTAAAAAGTCTAAATTTCTATCATATGATTCTTCTTTTGTATATCGAGTGGTTTTAGAATATGAAATGGTTTTTATTTCAAAAATATTAAATTCTTCATTTGTTATATTTTCTAGAACTTGTTTCATTATTAAATTGTATATATTTTGATTAAAAATAAAACCATTATTATTACTTACATTAAATAAACTTAAAAATAATTTTTTATTCATAATATTTATTTAATTAGTATTAATTGCTGATTTATGATTATCATTATAAATTCCATTTGGAATTAATATATTTGTTTTATCTCTCATAGTTGTTGTTTCATTTGTGGGTTTAACACTTTTTGTTGCTAAATAAAACTTTATCATTATTAGTTAAAAAAATAATATAAGGTCTATGTATTTTGGAAGCATCAATTTCAATAATTTTCTTTGTTTTATTTTTTGCGATAGGAGAAATAGATACATTAACATCTCGTTCTTTTCATATAGTTCCATTTATCATATTAAAATTATAATTTAATATGAAATAAAAAAACAGGTTTCCCTGTTTTTACGCCCTTTTTCATTCCCGTCACGTCGCCAAGATAAACTCTTGACCCGTGATCACAGTCGGAGTTGCGCCTCTCTTCTTATATGTAATCATTTTATCATAAAATAATGTTTTATAAACGATATATATTAATATATTAATCATTATGAAGAATAATAGGTTCTAATACACCTACACCTGCCTTTGGGTTGTTTATATGATAGATTTATCTGTGATAAAAAGTATTCGCGATGCTTAATTTGAAGGACACGCCAAGTAAGTATTAGAGGGCACCAGTAGGGCCTTTTTTATTTGATTTTGTACCCAAAACTATATATTTTTGGGTTTACTTACTATAAAATTCGTTTATTTGAATTCGGTATATAATTAAATATATGAAAAAGAAACAAAAATTATTATTAACGGGCTTAGCAATATTAGCCCCAATTATTTCAGCACCAGCATTAGTTTCTTGTTTTGAACCAACAAGAATTTGGCCTAAAACACCAAACCCAGTTCCAACACCAAAACCACAAGTGGACAATTGACCTAAAGACGCACCCAGATATAAATATGAAGAACCAGCATATACTAAAACATTAATTACTGAAACCCCAGAAGCCCCAAAAATGAATACTGAAACCGGGCATTGAAGTGGGGTAGATAATTTCTATCACTATGTCTTAAATATTCATAAATTAAATCTTACCAAAGAACAAAAGATTCAAAGATATTTAGAAGCTTCTGGGAAATTAACTGATTTTCTTATTCAGTTAAGAAGTATTGACCCAAGTGGGTTTAATATTTGAGAATATTTTCTAGCTGCTAATGGTGTGGATTTAGATGAATATAATAAAAAAGAAGAAGAAGCAAGAAATAGACATGAAGAATACATATGAGATCCTAAATATCCTGCTTTTACCCCTAAATTGTTTGATTTATGGTTTAGGGATATAAGATTTATGAGTGAAACCAGACTTAAAGAAGGAACATTAAAATTAAATAAAGAACAATTAAGAACAATTAGAAGAATGAATGAATTATATAGTGCTTTTTTAGCATTACCAATGGTTGCCTATTTAAACTCATATAAAGAAGTTCTTTATAATGTTGAAGATCTTAGAGCTTATTGTTATTTTATGATAAGTATATATCGTACTGAATGAGATGAAAATAAAACATTTACCGAACAAGTAAAATCATATGCTAAGGAAGCGAGTGAAATAGTAGATAACATGTTTACTGATTTTGAATATCGTTGCTTAGGTATGGAAATAAAAGATAATCTTAAACCCTTCTTATTTGGTTTTAATCCAGCCATAGATGAATTTTATTATAGTCCTGTATATCATTTTAATAATACTGTTAAATCAATCAATAATTTTGCCTTACCAATAGTAGTTTTAACTGATTATTTTGAAGAAGATGTTATTTTATATAGACATTGAAATAATAAAACTGCCCCAGATTGAAGAATGCTATGTGGTAGACATGATGATTTAAATGATGTCGATATTGAACCTTTAATTAAAGATGATAAAAAGACTGCTATTTTACAACTAAGAAAGTGATTAACAACTGAAATTCCAATGGATGCTGGTATTAAGTTTTCTAAGATTATTGAAAATGAAGAAGAAATTTTAGGTGAAACAAACAACACTGATGCTGAAACACCTTCAAACTAACTAAAATAAAGTAAAAACCCGATTTATTATTTCGGGTTTTTGTTTTTAATTATTTAATTTTCTTGGTTCTTAAACGATAAATAAGGATTGAAAGACCAACAATTAATCCAATTCCCCCTAACAATGATAAAGTGGTGATTAAAGCTACTCATTTCTTTTCTAATGGAATTTTCCATGAGGCTTTATCTTCAGGAGTTAATTCACTTTCGTCAAACTGATTAATGACTTTAAATGGTAAAGAATTTTCATATTTATCTTCTAAAGGCATTACAATGAAATACTCAATATTTTCACCATTTTCTTTGATTAAGGCTTTTACATAATTTTTATTATCCACATCATAAGTATAATAATCTTTTAAATGTTCTAAAGATAATTGATATTTAGCAAAAGTATGATCTACATGGTCTAAAATCAATTTTCTAATTACATTGTAATTAGCAGACTTAATTGATAGTTCTTCAATGTTCATAGTTGATAAATCAAACTTCTTGGTAGTTTTATTAGTATTTTTAAAAATTGCCTTGGTTTGATTAATGATTAATTTGTTATTTTTGGGGTTTAAAACAATAGTTGAAGGTAAATCATGATAAAACAATAGTTCTATTAATTTATCCCATTGTTCTTGGTCGGCATCAATGTTTTGGTGTAGGATTAATTCCTCATTAAATGCCTTTAATTGTCTTTGGATTTCAGTTTCTACTTTGGTTAAGATATTTTGCTTTAATAAAGCTAATTCCTCTTCATTTTCATAAATAACTGGTGTATCAACATCATAAATTTGAAAAACAAACTTACTTAAATCAATTAGTTGGGAAACTGGGGCTGGTGAATAATTATAAACCTTAAATTTAGTTTTAACTTCTTCACCATATTTGGCTTCATTCATTTGAATTTCGATGTCGATAGCATTGTTAAGGGCTAATTCTTTATTATTAAACACCTTGATTAATGCTTGTAATGTTTCATCATTAAAATTAGTAATTTCAAAGTCAGATATTTCAAAACTTAAATGATTACCATTAAAGGGATAGTAATTACCATTTTTATCAATCCATTGAGTCTTATTAGCCCCAAACTTATTTAGTTGAGTTAAAATGTTTGATTTAAGTTGAATTTGGATTTGCTCAGCATCTATTTCATTTTCTAAATTAATTGCTTCTGGTTTGAATTCGTCAAAAAAGCCATATTTATTAATGAAATTTAACTGAATTGAATTTGAATTATTAACTATGAAATCAGTTTCATTATATTCTTCTTTTAAATTAGCATTTAAGATTAATAAATAACCATTAAATTTGTAGGTCCAGTTGATTTTATTAAGGTCTTCTTCATCCATAGTATTAGCAAAAACATTAATTTGATTTTCAATTAATTGTTTAACAAAATTACCGAAGGTAGTTTTATTTGCGATTTGCTTAATTTCATCATTATTTCATTTAATTTTTATGCTATTTTTGGTTAATTTTAATTTATTAAAATGAATTAAATAATTATCTTGGGTATGACTTAATGAATAAACCCCATTAGCTGTTTTTAATGAATAATTTACCCTTAATTGGCCGGTGTTTTCATCTATGTCTCAATTATCAATTCTTACTAATTCTTGGTAATTAAAATCACCATATTTAGCCAATAAATCAATATTTTCATTGATTAAGTATTCTTTTAAATCCCTTGGATAATCAAACTGATAATTTAATGCTTCTAAATTTAAACGAGGACTAATTACAATATCAACCATTCCACCATCAGTGATATATGTTATAAATGATTCTCAATATTGTTTAATAATCACATAATCTAATTTATCTGCTTGTTCGGTTGTAATAGTATATCGAGACATTAAATACTTAGCAAAATCAATTCCAACTGGGGTGTTTCATAGATTATGAATATTGTTAAAATTAGTATTCATTTCACTAAATTTCTTATTGACTATATCATCTGTGCGACCATCAATAATTTTAACAATTTTAAAATTACTGGTAGTTCCTTCTTTTCTTGAATAAAATAAATAAGTTCCTTCGGTTGATAAATAACTATCATCTGAGGTTGTATTATCTAAAACCTTGGGTTTTTCCCATGTGTTTGTGTTGGGATTTAATTTTATCATTAAAAAGTCATCTGTTTGACCAATCAATTCTTTTAAAGCGGCTTTATTTACAATAACTGCTTCAGCAATAAAACCTTTATGTTTAACTTCATTTCCGTTTAAATACATAAATGCTAAGCCAAAGGGTGGTAATCCTGTTTTATCAGCAAAATTAGTGTAATAATCGAATTTTTCAGCCCATTTTCTAAATGATACTTCAGTATTAGTATCCCTAATTTCCTTTTTGGCTTTTAAAGCATCTTGTTTTTGTCTTTTTAAGTCATTAATTTCTTTTTCTCTTGTCTTTTTTATAAGCAATTGAGTAGGGATAGTTATCTCAATCATTGTTTTATAGGCTTTTTGGTTTTCATCTAATTTGTTTTGTTCTTCATCTTGCTTTTCCCTTAATTCTTTTTCTATTATAATATATGTTTCATAATCCTTTTTAACTCTTTCTAATTCAGTTTGAGTCATGACTAATTCTGAATCTTCAACTTCACCATTAATAATTGCATCTAACTGTTTAATTTTTACTTCATATTCCTTAACTTTGGCTTTGTTTGTTTCAATTTGTGCTTCTAAGGAATGAATTTCTTTTTCTAAAATGTTTAGAAATGGATCATTACGTTGAGATGCTTTTTTTATTCGATAATATTGTGCTTTTTTAGCATCTAATTCAATTTCATCATCACTAATTGTAATTTTTAAAGTTTGCAATGAATTTTTATAAAAAAGTGATTCTGTGGATAAAGATGTGGATCTATATTGGATTTTATCTTCTAATTGTTTTTTATATTCTTCAATACTAATATATAATGAATCATTTGCTGGACTACTTGCCTTATGATAAGTATTATATGAATTCAAGAATTTTGTATATTCAGTTTTATATTTGGCTGAATTAATTTTGCCTTCTTCAATTGCTGTTTTTAATTCATGTTCACCAGTTTCATTTCAAGCAGCTAATTTAGTGTTAATTTCAGCAATATCTGCTTCGGCTGTTTCAATTAATTTATCAATCTTGGCTATTTCATTATCTTTTTGGTTTAATTGCGCTTGTAATTCTTCATAAGATAGTGAAGATAAAAAGAAACCTTTATTATAGTCATAATTTTTGGTATCGAATCAAACTAATTCCTTGATTGTACCAGTTTTTGGGTCAATTAAAGGGTTATAAAGTGGATTAGAAAGGGGTTTTCCCTCTTTATCTAATTTAGGCTTGTTGTTTTCATCTAATATATAAGGGGTAATTAAACTTTTTTGGTTCGGGTTTTCTTCAGGATTTCAGGCATAGAACTTAAAATCCAACCCTTGGGATTTAGTATTTATTTCAGCATCATATATATAAGTAATAACTGGCTCTGAATCAACATTGATATTATTAAATTTCTTAATTACAATTTTATATTCATTCTTTTTGTGGGAATTATCATCAGTTAACTCTTCTTTAGGTAAGTTATCATCTTTATCATAATTAGGAATTTTTACATTGTCCCTTGGATCTTCCCTTTTATCAATTAAATCTGCTTCAAAAGTATTATTAATAACATCTAATTTCTTTCCATTTACATAAACAATTACATTATCATCTTGTGGATTAAAATAAAATTTAGCAGATGAATTGTATATGTATTTACCTAAATAATAAGTTTTACCATCTGAAGAAAGACCTATTTTCTTGGAAGTTGAAGACAAAATAGCGTCTTCTAATGAAAGAAACAATTTATTAGCATTTTCTTCATCTAATTTCATGGTTCGGCCGGGGAAAACTTGGATGCTATTAGTAAAATTAAGATCCTTATATTTTTGTGATGGTGTTCAGATGATTTTTTGGTTTCTAATTAGTGGAATTTCGAATTCATATCTATTATTAGAATAACTAAATTTTTTAAAGTTTGTTTTAGTTTCAAACGTTGCCCTTAAAGACACATCAATTGTCTTTTCATCTGGTTGTTTATAATAAATATATTTATAAGTTGTATTGCCTATTTTAAATGGCTTTAATGAAGTGAAATATTCATCCAAAATTTGAGCGTTCGTTTTAAAATTATCTAAATTATTTCGTTTTAAAGAAGATAAATCATGAAGATTATAATCACTTTCCAAATGGATGACTTTGTTTTTTCATACATTTTCTAAAAAGGCTAAATCTTTTTCATAATTAATCTTAATCGGTACTTCAATTTTAAGATCATTAGTTGTTTTGACTGAAAGGGTTTTAAATCTTTTGAATTTATAATGTTCTCTTTCAACAAGTTCAGGTTTTTGTCTTTCACAACCAGCAATTGTGAAACATTTTTCAGGTTTTTTGTATGTAGCTGGTACTTTATCATAACTATCTTTGTATTTTGCACCGTCTTTTCAATGTAGAAACATTCAAATTGTTAATAAAAGGGAATCTTTAAATTGCTTTTCTGTTTCTGCATTTCATATCATTTCAGAATTATTGATTGATTCTTTGATTTTAGTTTGAATAGTCTTTCTAAATTCATTAACTTTATCTAAATAAAGTTTTTTGGTAAAATAACTTAATTCTTCATATGGAACATCACCATATTGATAATGCGCATACTCTTTAGCATTGCTAATAACATCTCATTGAGTACTTGGTATAAAGATTTTATCTACAAGATAAGATTTTGATTTTAATTTAGAAGTTATGGTAGAACCATCAATATCACTTTCTATTCATGGTAAAGAACCAACTACATCTTCGCCATTTTCGGTTATGGTTGATGGGAATTTTGTCGAGGTAATAAAGTTATGACTTAGTTGATCGAAAGTAAACCAAAAATTATGAATATTGCTTATTTTTTCATTAGTTCTGGTGGTTCCTAAAGTTCATGTTCCAGTAAAAAGGTGGTCTTTATTACTTTCTAAATTAGGAAGGCTATTTGCTTGTATTAAGAATGATTCAGCCCTTTGTGCTTTTGGTTGTTCTTGGACTTGTTTCTTTAATTTATTTTTACATGCTGAAATCCCAATTCCAATTGCTGAAAAAGCACAAAGCCCTAAAATAATTAGTCATGTTTTTTTACTTGGTTTTTTTCACTTCATATTACTCTCCTGTTTTGTGGCTTAAATCTCCCGATCTAAACAATATTCTTTTTTCTAATTCGTTATAATAGACTTCTAATTGAAATCTTGTTTCGTTATCCACTGATAATAGACCTTGACCTACTTGAGCGGTTGTTAAAAACTGTAATTCTTGTTCGGTTAAAGGGGTTCTATTTTCATATAACTTTTTAATGGCTTCAATATCTAATTGATTACTATGTAAAGTAATTGAATATTGAGTGTTTTCTAAGATTAATTTTGATTTATTAGTAATTCCATCTTGGTTATAATCTTCAAAGTTTTGGGTTCCTTGAATTAAAACTCCACGATATTTTCTGATTGTTTTGGCGGTTTGATACATAAAATCCAATGTTAAAGGGTTTTGTGGGTCAATAAACTTATGTGCTTCGTCAATCACTAAAATAATATAGTTTTTACCATTAGGATCTTTAAAGTAGTTATTAGCAATTCGGTTGTTTAAGAAAGACAATATTAGGTATAAAGCGGCTTGTGAATAAGCAGTCTTTTCAGTAGTTGAAATATTATAAGTATCAATAATATTTAATTTAGAATGGAAATTAATATTAGTATAGTCGTTATACATTGCTTTTAAGGCTTGGTTTGAAACGAATTCAGAAATTAATAAAATTAATAATCTTTTATGTGAATTTTCATATACTTCCTTTTCAATTTGACTATTTCATTGATAGTTTTTCAATAATTCAATTAAATCATCAATAATTGGGAAATCTTTATTTCCTAATTTTGTTAAATCCTTGGTTGTATCAAAGAAATTTCACTTAGTATAAAGTTGGGTTAAAGCATCTCCTAAAAATCTAACATCAATATCTTCCAATTTAAGTAGGATTTTAAAGAATTCCTTACATTTAGTGATATTTTTAGCAATCATAATGTGATTTTGCTTACTTTGGCTAAGATTTTCGTCAAACATTAAATCTAATTGAAGTGGGTTAATTGTGGTATTTATTCCTGAACCTAATTCAATTACATTCCCGTTTAATAAGCGTGCTAAATCATAATATTCTCTTTGTGGGTCTAAGATAATGACTTCTTCATCAAAAACTAAGAAATTTAATAAGAATTTCTTAATTAAAGTGGACTTACCAGCACCCGGTGTTCCTGTTATAATCATGTTTGAATATAAACGGGAAGCATCTTTTTTCTTAATATCCAAAAGTAATGGGGCATTAGTAGTGTTATCAAAACCTAAAAGAAATGGAATATCATCATTTAATTCAGAAGAAATATAACCTCAACCTCTTGCGACATTTTTAGAAGTGATTTCAATAGTATCTTTAATTAATTCAGTGTAGGTAAAGCAAGCACTGTTATATCCTTGTTTTTGGTTGTATCATAAAGGATTTATAATGGCTTTTACTTCGGCACCATTAACACTATTTGTTTGTTCGATAGCATGTAAATCAATTAAAGAATTTGCTTGATTAATGAAAAAGAAATTTGATTTAAAAAGGTTATTATCAGTACTGTTTAATTCAAAGATTAGGTTTTCAATTGCTTCAATTTCAATCATTGATTTTGCCCTTTTAAAGAATGATTTTGATTTTTCACCATTAGTTTCAACAATTGTTGTGGCTTTATTAGTGATTTCTTCTTTTAAATCATTTGTTAAGACATTTAAGTTTCAGATTACTGTTGAAGGTGAATTAAATAAGGTTTGAACTCATCCCTCATTAATGTTAAATGAAGCGAATTCATTAAAAGTTTGGAATGAAAGATACTTTTTATCCACTTTTAAGTATTTATCATAGAATTCAACACTATCTGGTGCTAATAATTTATCTAATTTAATTGTTTTATTTTTGGCTCAATTAAGTTGTTTGATAAATAAATCTAAATCTTCTTGATTGATTGCCTTTTTAAAGATTACATTTAATAATTCAATGATTTCTTTAGTATTTAGATGTCTTGGGGAAAACTTAGTCTTGCTTAAATACATATAAATGCGTTCTCTTTTGACTTTTAAATCGTCAGCATTCTTACCATAAACAACTAAGTAATAATTATCAATATTATCAGCATTTTGTAAGTATGATAAATCCTCTTTTAATAAATCTAAATAGAATTTTTTGAATTCATTTTGGTTAGCATCCAAAGTTGTTAATTGTTTATCAATTCTTTGGATATTCTTTTCTAAATCCATTGATTTAGAAGTTTTCACAATTGAAATTTTGTCTTCAATAGTATTTAAAATGCTAATCAGACGATTAAATTCAGTTTGGCGATCGGCTTCAGTATTAATAAAGACATTAAATCCTTTAATTTTAATCACTGAAAAGGCTGTATCACCTGACTTATTGATAACAATATTATTATCAATAATATCGGCATAAGGAATTAAATTTTCAGTACTAATTGATTTAGTTTTAGATGAATATTTCTTATGTCCTACATGGTGCTTAATAATTCTGAATAAGATCATGTATAAACGGCAATTATGCTTCTTTGAATTTAATAAAATTCAAGCGGTTGAAATTACAAAGCCGGCTGAAATGGCTAATTGAATGGACCATTTGAATTTATTAGTAAAAAATCCAAAGGCTATTGCTAATCCAAGAATTAATGCTAAAACAATGCAGTCTCAATATGTGAAATTCTTTCATAGCACATATTTTTTGGATGATAATCTTTTAGTCTGTAGCATCATTTTCTCCTTTTGTATTAGATTCTTCTGGTGAGTTATTTTGATCTTCTTTTTTGCCTTCAAAGAAATCTGTTAAATATTCACTATCAGAATTAATTTTTTCAATATTTAGTTCATGTTGGACTTCTTTTCCGGCTAAGAATTTTTTAATTGTATGTGCTGTATTGTTTTCAAAGTATTCATCACCTCAAGCTGCTCTTTGTTTCTTTTCATATTTTTGAGCTGCTGATAAAGCGCTTTGGTGTCTTTGAGCCTCTTTTATTAATTTTGATTTTTGGTGTGCTATTAAATTTTCTTTAGAAGATAAAGCATTTTTATCTCCCTTAGCAATATCTCCAAATTTATCTAACATTTCATTTTGTTTGCTAATTACATTTCCAGTTTTACCAAAGGCTTCTCTAATTAAGCCTTTAGACATACCCATTTTCTTAGCACGTCTTTTATTAGACATAACTTGACCCATGTTTGCTACTTTTCCACCTAAAGCACCTATGGTATTCATTACACCACCTTTGGCTAGTTGTGCTCCTAAAGTTGCTCCACCAGAAGCAACTGCTGAACCAGCCATTGCTCCTGCTTTTATACCTTCAAAACCAGTTCTAGCAATTTTCTTGATTGTTTTTCAACCATCTCCATCCTCAATATTAATGTCTAATAGTTTTGAAATCACCCGATGTAGTCCTTTTGTGGCTACAGCAATCCCCACATAAGCAAGGATTTCTAAAATGAATCTTAAACCTCAATCAAAGTTTGCTTTAATTAAAGGTGGAATAATAGTCATAAAGAATTGAAAGAATGCTAAAGACAAGATATTTACAAACATACCTAATGAAATTTCAATATATTGTCTTTTTCATAACATTAATGCTTTACCATTATCTTCCACTGATTTTGCTGCGGAAATTGGGGCTAATATTAATAGTGTTATCTGTTGTAAAACCAGTTGAACTAAACTTACAACAATTCCTGCTAAAAAGATCACTAATCCTCAAGCAATAATCATGTTTTTAATAAAGACTAAACCAAAATCCATTTGAGGCATCATTACATATTGTTCGTATTTTGGTGGCCCAAATGTAGGAACATTTCCTAATGAAGAAGTTGGACTATAGTACACAAATGAAGTTGAATTAGAAAATTCGCCGAAAAGATTACTATATCCCTTTGGAAGTTGATTGATGGAGTTATAAATATCACCAGCAATTGATCCAGTATTACCAGTTTCTGGGCTTACTGCACTTGTTAAGAATTTCAGCAATAAAGAAGCTGCGTAATTGAAAAGAAATAGAATAAAGGGAAGAAGTAGAATAAATACTAAAGCCTTGGCTGATTGTGCTAATATCTGTCTAAATTTTAATTGTCTATCAGTGTTGGCTGAATTTCAGTTGTATCTAATTAAACCAATAATAACAAATAAGATTAAAAAGAATAAAGCATATATAGCAAAGGCAATAAAGGTAGGTGGTAAATCACCATAACTGCCTAAAGCATCTTTTTTTCCAAATAAAATAATGTTAACTAAATCAAAACTAAAGAATTCGGCAGCTGTAAAAAGTCCGTGTAGAAAAAGAAAGGGGAATGATATAAATATTCCCCAAAATGTAGCTGCAACAAAATATAATACGGGTCTTAGAAGAATAAGACCTAAATCTGAAAGATGACTAATAAATTTTTCCATAATTATTTTTTGTTAGCCATGATATTTCAATGTAGACCACAATTGGTTAAAATGAATCCAACTCCAACAATGGTACTTAGAATTGATAATCCAAGAAATAGACGATATTTTTTGTTTAATTTTGTAATGTATTCTTCTAATTCTGGTTTAGCAACTGGTAATTTTGAAAAAATTTCAGTTTCTTTATCAGGAAATTCAAAGTAATCCTCTAATTTTCATTTTTGGATTATTTTGTGAGTTTCTAATCAAATATCTTCATTTTCCTTGTAATTTACACCTAATTTATCAATGTTTGCCTTTTTCTGGTTAATTGAAACCAATAACCTTTCAATTCTTTGTTTTTTAAATTTAAAAGTTAGGGCATAAGTTAATAATACTAAACCAGTTATTATTCCAAGCCCAGCCAAAACAAATAAAGAAATTGTTAAAGCATTCATGTTTTACTCCTTTTTCTACGTTGTTTTAAGATCATTGGTTCAAAGTGCTGATACTACTTCCATAATAGTAGGCGCTAATAAGACTAAAATACATCCAATAGCAAAGAATACTCAAATACTTACTATTTTTTGTTTCAATGATTTTCTTTCAGCTTCACTATTAGATAAGTTAATAGCGGCTGTTGTTGATAATGTTTTTACAATGGAAATAACCAAAAATATAAAGCATAATAAACTCATTGTCGTTCAAATAAAAGGTTTAAATGACGAAATAAGTTCAGTTAAAATCCCTTTATATGTGGAAATAGCATTAGATGCAGTATCTAAATTAATCACTAAACTCCTTTCCTTATTTATTTACTAATAAATAATTTCTTCAATTTACTCATTCAATTAATTCATTAAATACTTCTTCAAATGATAGAATTTCAAACTCAGTAAAATCCTTGTTAGTTTTAATAAAAGTATTCTTTGATAATTTATTAATATTAGGAATATCATGAATTAATTGTTTTTTGTTTTTTCTATCACATGATTTCAGTTTATAAATTAGAATGTGTTTTTTATAAATCTGATTTTTAAGAAGGTAGGTCAAAAAATAAGGGTTAATTTTTTGGTTTAGATATTCATTTTTCAAAATCATTAAATTATTTCTAATTAATTCTAATTTTGTTTGGTCTTTTAATAAATTAGTTATTTTTTCTATTTTTAGACCAAAGTCTTGATTAGGGAAAAATTTCGAATAATATTTAATTTCTTCTTTAATTGAATCTATCATTCTAAAGTTTCTTTTGGATTTAATAAATTGAAAATCAATCCATTTATTTCATTTAATCTAATTCATAAATGAATTTCGGCAATTTTAGTAAGTGATAAACCATTTGTAGTAGGGAAATATTCATTTATAAAATCTAAATCATCTATTTCTGCTTCAGCAAGATATTTATATACTTCTTCTTTTCAGATTAAATTATTGTTTTGACTAATATAACTATCTGTTTCCGCTTGTAATTCTGAGTTTGATAAAGATTTATTTTCATAAAAGATTTCTTCATACATTTCAAAAATCACTTGTTTAATCAATTCTTTGGTTAAACTACCTTTAAAATTGTCTTCAATAAGTTTTTCAATATCAAGTCTATGGTTATTTATTAGATTTAATGTATATCTCATAAACCTCCTTATTTAATTAAATTAATTGTTGATTTTTTAGGTTTTGTATAATTGCTTCTAAAACATTAACCACTATAGAATTACCAATAACTGATCTTAAATGAGTCTTTTTGGATTTTAGCAATACATTATTTAATAAAGATTTGGGAAAATTAAAGCCCATTAAAGCAAAAGCCTCTTTGATATTAATAACCCGAACCAAATATAAATTATTTTGAATTTTTAAATAAATTAAATCTGGATTAGAAAGCAAGTTTTTTGGAAATAAATTTACATTAATTAATAATTTAAGTTTGCTATTATCGCCTTGGGCGGTAAAGGTATTTAAAAGTGTATTAGGGTTTTCTATATCGAAAAAATATTGTTCTTGATTGAAATTAGATCACTTCAGTTTACACACACCAGTTGTTTTAAATTTTAAAAGATTTATTGAATTAGTAATATCAAAATAATTTTCTATTTCATTAAAATTACTAATTTTAAAAAGGTTGTTAAATAATCTTTTTTGTGAGGTTTTATGAAAAAAGTTAGTGGTATCGTCAAGGTCAATAAATGACTTTATACAAGTAGTTTTTGTTCGTTTGAGGTCATTGAAAACATTGATCTTTTGATCTAAAACTGAAACAACAAATATTCTTTCTCTTTTTTGAGGAATTCCAAAATTCTTAGCATTTAAAACTTCATAATAATTGAAATATCCTAAGGCACTTAATTGATTAAGATAATCATTAAATACTTCTTTATGTTTCTTATTTAAAACATTAGGGACATTTTCTCAAATTACAATTTTAGGAAGATTATGATGGCTTACTTCTTTTAAAATTCGAAGGGTTTCATAAAGCAATGAAGATCTGGTTTTAGAACCTTTTTTACCACCCAGTTGCCTTCCAGCAATACTGAAATCAACACAAGGTGAACCATGAAATAAAATATCAATTTTTACGTCTTTAGGTAAGTGATAATCCATTACTGAACTTGGTTTTTGGTTTTCTTGATAAAGATTGTTGTATATTTCAACAACATTTGGGTTATTTTCTACATAATCAATAAGTTCATAATTTATTAAACTATTATTTAATGCTTTTTTAAAAGAAGATATCCCACCAAAAAGTTCTATAACATTTATTTTATTTTTCATTACTGATTGTTTCTAAGTTATTTAAAATTTCTTCTACCATTTCTATGGTTAGTTTCTCAACATGAAGATTTACAATTTCACTAATACTTAAATCAAGAATATCTGTATAACCAAAATCCTTTAAGAAAGATAGATCATTTATTTCAAAATCATAAATATAATCTAAAATTTCCTTTTTAAAAATTAAGATATCATAAGAAGAAACATATTGTTTAGCTGCTATCATTAATTCTTCTTTAGTTAATGTGGCTTCATTAACAAAAATGTTTTCACACATTTTCAAGAAATAATCTTTAAAGAAATCTGTTCAACCAACTCCACCTGAACTTATATTTCAAAGATAATCAGATATATATTCTTCAATTTCTGCTTGATTTTTAAAGATCGATTTTAATGAATACTTCATTAATTCCTTATTTAATAGTCTTTGAAAACGAGATTATGTTGGCTAATTAAATTGTTTATTGATTAGAAATTCTGCTAATTATAAGTAAAAATTTAGAAAGGAGAACTTAAATATACTTAAACTTTGAAAGGATAATTTTATGAATTTAGAAAGGACAATTTTGAGTATTTTTAATAAATATCAGGTCTATTTTGAATTTCTATCAATAAAATTTACTTAATTAGGTTATTGAATCTTCTTGTAAAGATTGATCTTGTAATGAATTTTCTTCCAATGAATCTTCTTTTAATGGTTCTTCTTGTGGTTTTGGTTCTTCAAAATTAAAAATATCAATTATTTCAATAATTGCTTCTTTTTTAGGTTTAGAACCTTTTAAATCAACAAAGTTTCTTACTATTCCTAAAACCGAAATTTTTAAACCATCTTTAATGATTTTGATTAAGTGAGGTTTTCTAACAAAGCATTTATGAAATTGACTAATTCATTCTTCATTTTGCTTATATCCAGTTTTTAATGTAAACCAAATCAAAGATTTCTTTAATTCAGGATTTTCAAGGGTTTTTAGATTAAGCACTCAACCTTTTAAAAAACTTCTCGACATTTTTTTCCTTCTTTCCGTTTTTATCACTTTTTTTGTAAATTTACTTCAGTTTTTTTTTGATAATTTCAACTCAGGCATTATTTTCTTATCAAAATCAAGTTTTTTTTCTTTGGTTATTTTGAGTTTAATTTTGATTTTTCAAACTTTGATTTAGGTTAAAGGGGTCATAAGTAGGTCCTTGAATGTTAGTTTTGGCGCTGAATTCTTAGAACCCTTTTGTTTAATTGACCCTAGCCTTAGTATAAGCACTGAACTTAGAATTAGAAGCCATAGATACTTTATCCATAGTTTATTTCTTAGTTTGTAGTGGTTTTATTATTGTTTAAAAAAAGAAAAATAATAAAAGGATTTATTTTGATAAAAAGCATAGCGAGGTCCATAATATAAGTCTTAACTATTAGTATTAGTTATGTGTTTTGAATTTTAACAAAAATGCTGCATTTAAGTTAAAATTCAAAACCACTTTTAAGGTTATATTCTTGATCTATTTATTACTTTAATTTAAGTAAATGATATTTAAAGAAATATGATTTATATTTCATTTAACTATCATTTTTATCTATGGTTAATAAAGTGTACTAATGTTATTTTTTAATGCCGTAATCCTAAGAAAATAAGTATTTAAAATCAATTTAACCGACCATTATTTGTGCTAAATAATTTACAATTAGAATTATCATTTAACTATGTTTTCTCTACTTCTAATTAAATCTTTTAAATCAATTTTTATAGTTTGGCAATAATATATCTATGTCTTTTAAATAGATTCTTTTTGATATATTGGGCTTTGCTAACCACAATATTTTTATACAAAGGCAAGACATATAACATTAATAGCGTTTTAATAAATTTGATTGCTTTTTGATTGTAGGTATAACCTAAAAGTTTGTTTGAAACTCTCAATTTTTGGTAATCTTTGATTTTTAATAAGTGATTTCTTTTGGAAAGATATTGTAATTTACACATATTTACAACTGCCTCAAGATTAAATAAAAGAAGCATATATCATTTTCTTTTACCTTGTAAGGTAATATAATGCTTTGAAGATCCTAATAAATCTAAATTACCAAAATATCAGCTACGTCCATTTAACTTGATATAGCCATGTTGCTTTAAAAATTCGCATACAAAAGTTCATTTCCTTTTAGTAATACCATAAGTTTGTAATTCTTTAAATGTAAAAGTTTTAGTGCCCGTTTTAGAATGTAATGCTTTTAATACCATTAAAACTAAAAAAGCCGCATCTTTATTTTTAAATAGAGCAATTGTTTCAAAGGAAATTTCAAATCTATTTTTCATTAATTCATCAATCGCATAAATTGATAATTTTTTATAATGCTTATTTTTATATAAATAATGAAAATTAAAATTTAACTGTTCTTTTTTGTAGTCAGTTTTAGTTATATAGGCATTATTTAATAGATTTTCTTTTACTCTCATTTTGAACCTTTGAAAATGTAAATAATTAAAAAGAAGTGTTTTATCAACACTCCTT
>NZ_JNJX01000009.1 GCF_000702805.1 Mycoplasma anseris ATCC 49234 | reverse complement strand
TATTCATCTTTGAGGGGGCTTCCCGCTTAGATGCTTTCAGCGGTTATCCTTGCCGTACTTGGCTACCCAGCTATGCTCTTGGCAGAACAACTGGAACACCATCGGTACGTCCACTCCGGTCCTCTCGTACTAAGAGTAGCTCTCATCAATATTCCAACGCCCACATCAGATAGGAACCAAACTGTCTCACGACGTTTTGAACCCAGCTCGCGTACCGCTTTAATGGGCGAACAGCCCAACCCTTGGAACCGACTCCAGCTCCAGGATGCGATGAGCCGACATCGAGGTGCCAAACCTTCCCGTCGATGTGATCTCTTGGGAAAGATAAGCCTGTTATCCCCAGGGTAGCTTTTATCCGTTGAGCGACGGCCTTTCCACGAAGTACCGCCGGATCACTAAGTCCTGCTTTCGCACCTGCTCGACTTGTAGGTCTCACAGTCAATCACACTTCTACCTTTATGCTCTACATACGGTTTCTGACCGTACTGAGTGTAACTTTGAACGCCTCCGTTACCTTTTAGGAGGCGACCGCCCCAGTCAAACTACCCACCACACACTGTCCTCTTGCCAGATCGTGGCAACAAGTTAGAAGTTCAACGTAACAAGGGTGGTATTTCAACGGCGACTCTGTAAGAACTAGCGTCCTTACTTCATAGTCTCCCACCTATCCTACACATGTTAAATCAAACTCCAATATGAAGTTATAGTAAAGCTCCATGGGGTCTTTTCGTCTAGATGCGGGTCTCCGGCGTCTTCGCCGGAACCATAATTTCACCGAGTCCAATGTCGAGACAGTTAAGAGATAATTACTCCTTTCGTGCAGGTCAGTATTTAGCCGACAAGGAATTTCGCTACCTTAGGACCGTTATAGTTACGGCCGCCGTTCACCCGGGCTTCACATTAATGCTTTGCATAAGCTAACACCTCTGCTTAACCTTCGGGCACTGGGCAGGAGTCACCCCATATACATCGTCTTGCGACTTAGCATAGAGCTGTGTTTTTGATAAACAGTTCCCCCTTACTATTCACTGCGGCCCATGAATTACCATGGGCATCCCTTCTTGCGAACTTACGGGATGATTTTGCAGAGTTCCTTGACATTGGTTTTCTCGCTCGCCTTAGAATACTCATCTTGGGGACGTGTGTCCGTTCTCGGTACAGGTTTCATAGAACTTAAGTTAGAAGCTTTTTTAAGAGGTATGGAATCAGCCAATTCGCTACTTGGTTGCCCTTTCACTATGCATCATAACTCCCGGTTATACAGTGCGGATTTGCCTACACTGACCAGTTATTATTTACCCCACAATCCAATAAGTGGTAGGAATATCCTCCCCCGTCACTCCATCACATTCAAGAAAGTACAGGAATATTAACCTGTTGTCCATCGACTACGCTTTTCAGCCTCGCCTTAGGCCCTGACTAACCCTGGGTGGACGAACCTTCCCCAGGAAACCTTCCCCAATAGGCGTCAGAGATTCTCACTCTGAATCGTTACTCATACCGGCATTCTCACTTGTAAGCGCTCCACCAGTCTTCACAGTCTGGCTTCAATGCACTTACAACGCTCCTCTAACGCATTTTCATGCCCGTAGCTTCGGTATTGTGTTTTAGTCCCGTTGAATTATCGGCACAGAGTCTCTCGACTAGTGAGCTATTACGCACTCTTTAAACGATGGCTGCTTCTAAGCCAACATCCTAGCTGTTTAAGAAACTCCACAACCTTTCTCACTTAACACAATTTTGGGACCTTAGCTGACGATCTGGGTTGTTTCCCTCGCGTGCATCGACGTTATCACCGATGTACCGACTGCATAACAATACATGATAGTATTCGGAGTTTGATTATAGTCAGTACGGCTAGGCGCCGCCATTCCATATTCAGTGCTCTACCCCCATCATTTAACGTTACACGCTAGCCCTAAAGCTATTTCGAGGAGAACCAGCTATCTCCAAGTTCGATTGGAATTTCACCCCTACCCACAAGTCATCCGGGCACTTTTTAGCGTACTACGGTTCGGTCCTCCACTTAGTGTTACCTAAGTTTCAACCTGCTCATGGGTAGATCACCTGGTTTCGGGTCTATATCAACATACTAAAGCGCCCTATTAAGACTCGATTTCTCTACGGCTTCGCTTTAATCCACTTAACCTTGCATGTTGACATAACTCGCCGGTCCATTCTGCAAGATGTACGCCATCACCCATTAACGGGCTCTGACTAACTGTAAGTAATTGGTTTCAGAATCTATTTCACTCCCCTCCCGGGGTTCTTTTCACCTTTCCCTCACGGTACTAGTTCACTATCGGTGTCTGGTTAGTATTTAGCCTTACCGGGTGGTCCCGGCAGATTCAGACAGGGTTTCACGTGCCCCGCCCTACTCAGGATACTATCAAAAGTCTTACGTATTTCGCTTACGGGAATTTCACCCTCTATGTTTAAGCATTCCAACTTATTCTGCTATACGTAAGATTTATAACTTTGAAAGATAGTCCTACAACCCCAACAACAAGTGTTGGTTTGGGCTTTTCCCCTTTCGCTCGCCACTACTAAGGGAATCATTCTTTATTTTCTCTTCCTGCTGCTACTGAGATGTTTCAATTCACAGCGTGTCTCTCCATTCGACTATGAATTCATCGATATGGTAATTGAGGATTAATTCAATTAGGTTTCCCCATTCGGAAATCCCCGTTTCACAGTATATTTCCAACTAAACGAGGCTTATCGCAGGTAATCACGTCCTTCATCGACTTCCAGACCCAAGGCATCCACCAAAAACTCTTATCTTGTTTAATAGTTTTTAAATTTTGTATGACCTATTGTATGTCTATAAATATTCTATAGGTTGATCTAAACTTTGAAATATTAATAAATTTCAATGTCTATATTCAGTTTTCAAAGAACAATTGAGAGAAAGTTCTCTCAAAACTGGATACAAATTTTATTTCCATAACAGTGAGAATTGTACTCCGTAGAAAGGAGGTGATCCATCCCCACGTTCTCGTAGGGATACCTTGTTACGACTTCACCCCAGTCACCAGTCCTACCTTAGGCAGTCGCCTCCGAGGTTAGCAAACCGACTTTGGGTATTACCAGCTCCCATGGTGTGACGGGCGGTGTGTACAAGACCCGAGAACGTATTCACCGCAGCATAGCTGATCTGCGATTACTAGCGATTCCGACTTCATGGAGTCGAATTGCAGACTCCAATCCGAACTGAGATCGGCTTTTTGAGATTTGCTCCATGTCGCCATATTGCTTCTCTTTGTACCGACCATTGTAGCACGTGTGTTGCCCCACTCGTAAGAGGCATGATGATTTGACGTCATCCCCACCTTCCTCCCAGTTACCCAGGCAGTATCTCTAGAGTCCTCAACATTACTTGTTAGTAACTAAAGATAGGGGTTGCGCTCGTTGCAGGACTTGACCAAACATCTCACGACACGAGCTGACGACAACCATGCACCATCTGTCACTCCGTTAACCTCCACTATATCTCTATAGCTTTGCGAAGGATGTCAAGAGTGGGTAAGGTTCTCCGTGTATCTTCAAATTAAACCACATGCTCCACCGCTTGTGCGGGTCCCCGTCAATTCCTTTAAGTTTCACTCTTGCGAGCATACTACTCAGGCGGATCATTTAATGCGTTAGCTGCGTCAGTGATTCTCCACCGACTAATGATCATCGTTTACGGCGTGGACTACCAGGGTATCTAATCCTGTTTGCTCCCCACGCTTTCGTCCCTCAGTGTCAGTATAGACCCAGTAAGCTGCCTTCGCCTTTGGTGTTCTTCCATATATCTACGCATTTCACCGCTTCACATGGAATTCCGCTTACCTCTATCTAACTCTAGTTTACCAGTATCCAAAGCGAGCCAGGGTTGAGCCCTGGGATTTGACTTCAGACTTAATAAACAACCTACGAACGCTTTACGCCCAATAATTCCGGATAACGCTTGCGACCTATGTATTACCGCGGCTGCTGGCACATAGTTAGCCATCGCTTTCTGATAAGGTACCGTCAGCTTCAAAGCATTTCCTCATTGAAGTGTTCTTTCCTTATAACAGCACTTTACAATCCGAAGACCGTCATCGTGCACGCTGTGTCGCTCCATCAAGCTTTCGCTCATTGTGGAATATTCCCTACTGCTGCCTCCCGTAGGAGTTTGGGCCGTATCTCAGTCCCAATGTGGCCGTTCAGTCTCTCGACCCGGCTAAACATCATAGTCTTGGTGAGCCATTACCTCACCAACTAACTAATGTTCCGCACCCTCATCTTCTAGTGGAGCTTTAAGGCTCCTTTCACAAAAGAATCATGCGATTCTCTGCGTATCCGGTATTAACCAATGTTTCCATTGGGTATCCCAATCTAAAAGGTAGATTAAGCACGTGTTACTCACCCATTCGCCGCTAGGTCCGAAGACCCCGCTCGACATGCATGTATTAGGCACACAGCCAGCGTTCATCCTGAGCCAGGATCAAACTCTTAAAAAGTTTTGATTATTATAAAATTATTAAATTGACGTTATGGTATATTCGTATCCAGTTTTCAAAGAACTTTTTTGCGATTATTTTAAAGTCGCTTTTAATATTGTACTATATTTTTTTACATTTAGTTCAAAAAATTTTTTTATTTTGTTTTTAATTGCTAATAAAAAAATAAATAGGATTTCAAAAATAAATGCCTATTTATTTTACATTAAATTTTTAATTTATTTCTAAAATTTTCACTTTATATTTTTTAGGAGCATCTACTTCAATTGTTTCTTCTACTTGTTTATCTAGTATTGCTCTAGCAAGTGGTGAAGTGTTGGAAATTTTATTATTAAAAGGATCTGCATCTAAAGCACCTACAATTTGAACATCCATTACCTTATTATTATTTAATGAAATGATTTTAACTGTTGAACCAATTCTTACAACTGTAGTTTTTGTATTTTCAGAAATAATTTCACAATTATCTAAAATGTGTTGAATTTCAGAAATTTCATTTTCAATTGCAGCTTGTTTATCTCTAGCAGCATCATATTCAGCATTTTCAGAAAGGTCACCTTGGTTTCTAGCTTCCTTTATTTCTTCAATTACTTGTGGACGAGCTACTTCTTGTAAATATTTTAATTTTTCTTCATATTGTTTTAGACTCTCTAAAGTCAAATAAATTTTATTTTCTTCTGACATACATCCTCTCCTTTTAATTATTAGATTCTTCAACCATAGATTTAATTGAATTCTTAGCTAATAGTATAACATTTTTATTTTTTATTTTCAATGTTTCGTATCTAAAACCTAATTCTGAAATTAGAAGTTTTTGTTCTTTGATTTCTTTAATTTGATTAAATACTAAAACCATCATGCCATTATCATTTAAAAAATCTTTATTTTGTTTAATACTATTAATAAAATCATTATTATTGTTAATGACTAATAAGTCTCAATCTTTAATTGCACTATTTGTTATTAAATTGGTTGATTGTAAAATAGGTTTTAGAGTCAAAAAATGACTTTCTTTTACATTATTATTAATATAAACTGGTTTTTGGGTTAATTCAGAAATAGAAATAGCTAAATAATCACTATCATCTTCCACATAAATGCGATTAAACTTATTTAAATAGACGCAATTAACCAAAAATGCTACAAAGAAATCGCCATCAATATTTTGATATTCTTTTTTAATTCCATCTAAAACCATTCCATAATTTGGGTTAATATATTTTAATTTTTTAATTTCGTTTAATTCATCCAAAATTAAATATTTTTTTAGCATTTTCTTTCTTATTAATAATGTAACAACAACACCAACAATAGCAATTACCAAAGCAATAATTCCGGTAATCAATAAAATTAATCTCGTTTTATCAGAAAGTGAAGATTCTTTTCCTAAAACATTTTGGGCATAATTAATCATTAGTTAATAATTTCTTCTTCCTCTTCTTGATCTTCAAAAAATCTAGCTAAAAAATCATTTCCTTCTTCATCTAATAAGAGATTATGATCATAATAATCGTTGATAATTGTTTCAATGATCTCTAATTCTTTTGCTTCTTCATCATAAATTGGCAAAAGATTTTCTGGATTTTTTGGGTCAGCTTTGAAAGAAATTATGACATCTTTATTTGTAACAATTAAATAATGATCTCCATTTTCTTCAAATTCTAAAATAATATAAAATGTTTCATTATTAATTTGAATTTTTCTTTCTTCCACAAATAAATTAAATTTCTGTTTTTCCATCATTCTTCCTTAAAAAGTCTTCTAATATAAGTTGGGCTGCTAAAGAGTCTTTTTTAGTTTTTCTTTTTTTTCTTGTTCAGCCAGCATTAATCAAAATTTCTTCAGCATTTCTTGTACTTTGACGTTCATCTTGTAAATAAATGGGTAAATCAAAATGTTTTTCTAATAGCAATTTAAATTGTTCTACCATTAAAGTTCTTTCACTTTTTGATAAATCCATTCTTAACGGGTATCCTAATACAATTCCATCAATGTTATTTTTATAATTATTAGAATTTATATAATCCTTTAATTTTTCAATGACTCTTAAAAAGTTGTTTTCCTCAAAGCGGAAATTTTCTAAACCAGTGGCAATAATCCCCAATGGATCAGAAATAGCAAAGCCACAAGTTTTTGTTCCCAAATCTAAACAAATTTTTCGCATTAGATTATTTCTTTAATAATGTTTAGAATTTGATCTAAATTTTGGTTTGTAGTAATTGAACCTTGGGCAACAATTGGATTTCCACCACCTTTTCCATTTAATTTAGCAGTAATTTGTTTAAATAAATCTAATGAATTAAAGGTTTTCGAAGCAACCATTAAATAGTAATTATCTTCTTTGGTGTTTGAAAGTCCAATTACAATTGCATCTTGATTTAATTCACGTAGTTGCACAACAGCTTTTCTTACATGGTTTGTATCATTTTCAACAATTAAATAAATTGATTTTTGGTTTACTATTTCAGGTTTGTAATTTGATACATCCACTGTTTCATTTTGTTTTTGTTTTAATAAAGCACGGTAATCATTTCTGATTTCTTCTTCAATGGCTTCTAGTTCGAGCATGTATGATTCTTTTTCAGTTGTGGTTTTTGCTTTTGAATCTGGAAGATTTTTGTCATATTTAGAATCTAGTTCTTGGTTATTTCTGATTAAAGTTTTTAATAAATCCAATTCAGTTTGAATTTCAGCATCTAAATATTCATGAACAAAATTAAATGAAGTAACAACTCTTAGACGATAAACTCCTGTTCCTTTAGAATCAACTCCCACAATTTTAAAATCTTCAATTACACTTGTTTGTGGAACATGAGTACCACCGCATAAATCTTTAGTAATGTTTTCAAATTCTACAACTCTTACTTTATTTGCATCATGATATTCTGATTCTTCAATAGTCATAAAAGCACCCATATCTTGTGCATTTTTAATAGTTGTAATAATATAATTTCTTTTTTCGTTTCTTTTAATATATGAACGCATTATACTTTCAATTTGTCTTATTTCGCTTTTGGTTGGACGATGATCTAAACCAAAGTCAAAAGTAAAATGTTCATGAGTAATATTAGAACCTAATTGTTCAATTTTTTCATTTGGATAAGTTCCTCTTAAAGCATGAAACATCAAGTGAGTTGCAGAATGACCTCTTGCAAAATTGATTCTTTTTTCAGAATCAACATGACATTCAATTGGAAGATTTTTGTCAATTTTTCCTTTTACTTTATGAACATGGTTTCAAAACTTATCTTTAAAAATATCTAATACTTCAATTTCGTTATTTCCTTGAATCATATATCCAAAATCATGATTTTGTCCCCCGCTTGTTGCATAAAATGGAGTTTTGTCTAAAATTACATAACTAATTTCATCTTCAATGGTTGAACTAATTTCTTGTTCATCATTTAATAAGTATAAAATCTTTGAAGTTGAATCTAAATATTCATAGCCAATAAATTCGCTGCAAAAATCCTTAATTAAAGATAATGAATTAATAACTTTTTGCATTCCAACTTCAACATTTCCTCTTGACTTTTCTTGATGTTGTTTTAAAAATTCATTAAATTCTTTAATATCAATTTTTATATTTTTTTCAGACAATATTTCATTTGTTAATTCAATTGGAAAACCATAGGTATCAAACATTTTAAAAGCAATAGCAGCTGTTATTGTGCCATTTTTAGCAATTTCATGTTCTAATAATTTTTCACCATCATTAATTGTTTTGGCAAATAAATCTTCTTCATTCTTAATAACTTCTTTAACAGTCTCAATATCAATATCATAAATTAAAGAATCTTTAACAATTGAAACCAAATTATATAAGAAATGTTTTTCTTTAATGCCTAATGAAATGCCGGCACGATATGCTCTTCTAATTAATCTTCTTATAATATAACCACGTCCTGCATTTGAAGGAGTCACCCCATCATTAATAGCATTTACTGAAGCACGAATATGATCAGCAATTATTTTAAATTTAGTATTAATTTTAGTTTGTTCTTTATCTTTTGTAAAGTAGTTTTGAATATCGTATTTAACATCAACTAGTTTTTCTACTTCTTTAATGATTGGCAAAAATAAATCGGTATCAAAGTTGGTTGGAGCATCTTGCATAATTGAAGTAATTCTTTCTAAACCGGCTCCAGTATCAATGTTTTTGGTGGCTAAATCTGTGTAATTATTTTCACCATCGTTATTATATTGTGAAAAAACAATATTTCAAATTTCAATAAAACGGTCATTTTCAATATCCTCTTTTAAAAGTTCAACTCCCCGTTTATCATATTTTTCGCCACGATCATAAAAAATTTCTGTGTCGGGTCCACAAGGTCCTTGACCAACGTCTCAAAAGTTAGTATCTCTAGTTCCTTTTATCATATGCAAAGGATCAATACCGTTTTTAATTCAAGCATTATACGTGTCTAAATCTTCACCATAATAAGTAATATAAATTTTTTCTTTTTCAAGCTTTAAAACATCAAAGATAAATTCATATCCATAAGCTATGGCTTGTTCTTTAAAATAATCACCAATTGAAAAATTACCTAACATTTCAAAAAAGGTATGATGTCTTGCTGTAACACCAACATTTTCAATATCATTAGTTCTAATTGATTTTTGTGAGTTAGTAATTCTTTTTGAAGGTGGAATTTTTTTACCACTGAAATAATCTTTTAAAGTGGCAACCCCTGAATTAATTCATAATAATGATGGATCATTTTGTGGAATTAATGATTTTGATTCAACAACTAGATGTCCTTTTGATTCAAAGAAATCTAATCACATCTGTCTAATTTGTTTTGAAGTTAACATTTTTACTCCTTATAGATAAGTTTTTTGTTGTTCATGGAAATATATCTTATCAATTATAGCACCACCAACAACCTTATTATTATCATAGATAACAATTTCTTGACCTGGGGTGACTGCTTCTGTTTCTGGATATAATACTTCGATTTGGTTATTTGCTAAGATTTTTAGTTTGATTGGAATATCTTTTTGACGATATCTAAATTTAGCAGTTAAATTATTTAAATTATATTCGTAAGCAATTTGATTGAAATTAATAGCAATTAGTTTATCTGATAAAAGATATTCTGGATGATCTTCATTGGCTACATACAATTCTTTTTTATTAATATTATGTCCTACTACAAAATATGGTTTTTCAAAGCCACCTAAATTTAAACCCTTTCGTTGCCCAATTGTATAATACATTGCTCCAACATGTTTTCCCACAATTTGATGATTGGCTATATCAATAATATTGCCAGGTTGAGCTGGAATATAATTAGTTAAAAATTGTGTAAATCTTCTTTCCCCAATAAAACAAATTCCGGTGGAATCCTTTTTATTGGCGGTTGCCAAGTTTAATTCTTCAGCAATTTTTCTTACTTCAGGTTTTGTTAATTTAGCTAAAGGGAAAATCACTTTTTTTAATTGTTCATTGTTTAATTGGGCCAAGAAATAAGATTGATCTTTATTTTCATCAATTGCTTTAAAAAGTTCACCGTTAATTGCTTCAGCATAATGCCCCATTGCTATAAAATCGGCTTTTAATTGTTCAAAAGCATATTTAGCAAAATAATTAAATTTTATGTATTTATTACAAAAAATATCGGGGTTTGGTGTTCTGCCAACTTTATATTCATTGATTAAATAAGTAAAAACATGATCTCAATATTCTTTAATAAAATCTATTCTGTAAATCTCAATATTTAATTTTTCAGCTACTGCTTTAGCATCTTGTCAATCTTGTTCTTGTGGGCAAATATCTTGGGTTATATTTTCATTACCTGAAATATCATTGTTTAAAAATGAATCTCAATTACGCATAAAAAGCCCAACTACTTCATAACCTTGTTTTTGCAATAAATAAGCACAAACACTAGAATCAACTCCACCGCTCATTCCTAAAACAACTCTTTTTTTATTCATTACGCTCCTTTTCTAAAACTTCTTTTAATTTCAAAGCAATTCTTTTAATAACTGATACTGAAACACTATTACCAGCTTGTTTATATAAATGCGAATTAGCAATTTCTGGTAATTTAAATTCCTTTGGAAATCTTTGAAAATTAAAGTATTTTCTTGGCGGTAATTTTCTTATTTTTTGGTTTTGTTCACAAAAAAATAGCATATGGTTTTATGTTATATGGTTCAATAATTTTTTTATTATCGAAAATCTTGGTTTTTTTCTAGTAGCTTAATTTAAACCAATATTTTCAATTATTACCTCCGGAATATTAACTCCTCTTGTATAAACAACTTCAAATAATCTTTAATGTTTCAATTTTTTTATGTTTTATAAACCTCTTTTAAATTCATAGTTTTTAATTTATTTAACATATTCAAAATTATATAAGTTTTATTTTTTAAACTTATAATATTAGGAATTTATTAGGAAAGTTATTTATTTTTTTAATGCCAATAAAAAATAAATCGGATAACCCGATTTAAATTATTTGTTTTTTAAAGCTTTTTGAGCTTTTTCAACGATTTGTGCAAATGCTGTTGGATAATTAATTGCTAATTCAGATAACATTTTTCTATTAACTTTGATATCAGCTGCTTTTAATCCTTCAATTAATCTTGAGTATGATAAACCTAATGGTCTTACAGCCGCGTTAATACGAGCGATTCATAATCTTCTAAATTCTCTTTTAACGTTTTTTCTGTCTCTAAAAGCGTATGTTCATGATTTAACAACTGCTTGTTTAGCAACTTTATATCCAATTGATTTGTGTCCTCAATAACCTTTAGCTAATTTTATTCATTTACTACGTCTTCTTCTTGTAACTATTCCACCTCTAGTTCTCATAACGATTCCTTTCTAAATTATTAAATAATTTCTTTGTATCTTTTGAAATCTGAATGTGATAATGATGATGATTTACGAGATTGACGTTTTTGTTTTGTGGTTTTATTTTGAGCTAAATGTGATCTATAGGCATTTCCACGTTTTACTTTACCGGTTGCTGTGATCTTAATTCTTTTCTTAAGAGCACTTTTTGTTTTCATTTTTGGCATTTTATTCTCCTTGATTTTCAGAGTTTTCGTTATTTTTTAAAGCTTCGATTTTACGTTTATCTTTTTCAATATACATATCAAGAAAACGATCATTTTGCATGGTTGCTTCTTTAGATATCTTGGCAATATCTTCAACTAATGAGAAAAATCTTTTTAATGTGTCTTCACCTAAATCGGTTCTAGAACGTTCTCTACCTCTAAATTTAACTGAAACTTTAACACGATTTCCATCTAAAATGAATTCTCTTGCCTTTCTAGCTTTGGTTTCTAAATCATGAGTTCCAATTAATGGAGTTAATCTAATTTCACGATTTACAGTAACAGTTTGTTTTTCTTTGGCTTCTTTTTGTTTTTTCTTTTTGTCGTATTTGAATTTGCCATAATCTATGATTCTTGTAATCGGTTTATTGTTTTCTAAAGCAATTAAAACTAAATCCATATTGTAATCTCTAGCTTTTTCAATTGCTTCTTCTTTAGTTAAAACCCCGATTTTTTCACCGTTTGGACCAATGACAAAAACCTTTTTAAAAGGAATGGCATTGTTGACAACGTGTTCTGATTTTGGACGACGATTTTCATGTCCATTTTGTGTATCTAATTCTTTAATAACTTTCTCCTTAAAATAAATAAAAAAGTGGTTTATCCACTTCCCAAAAACTACAAAAATCTTTCTTGTAGCAACCCAGAGAAAAATCCCTAAGGTGAGAAATGAATCTACTTGTGCTAATAAAAGCAAATGTATTATATAACATTTTGTAGTTTTTTGTATACAAAAAGCTAAATTTTGGAAAGAAAAGCTACATTTTACCCTTCAAGGGGGGTAGAAAAAAAATAAGGGGTGTTCCCTTTTAACCTAAGGAGAAAAAAATGAATGGAGTAAATTACTTAACTTTAAAAAAACATATGGCACTATTAAAATCAATCCCCCAAGAAAAGTTATTAACCCATTTTAAAAGTTTTGACAAAGTAACAAATGGATTACAAAAAGATAAGTTTTATATTTTAGCAGCAAGACCAAGCGTAGGCAAAACGACATTCGTTACAAACATAGCCATAAACGTTAATAATCAGAGAAGTGACGGAGTGGTGCTTTTTATAAGTTTGGAAATGACTGCTATGGAAATGGCAAAAAGATTAAAGCAAACAAAAAGAATAATCAAAAACCCACAAAACTTAATTTTTATAGATTTGCCAAGTTTAACAATCGAGGGACTTGAAAAAGAAATAAAAAATTTTGTAAAGGAAAATAAAAAAATAAATCTTATTGTTATCGATCATATCCAATTATTAAACTCTTCAAGGGCAAGCAAAAATAAAGAGTATGAAAAAGTTAGCTACATTTCAAGAAGTTTAAAAGTTATAGCGCAAACCTACAACATACCAATTTTAGCAGTTAGTCAACTTTCAAGAGAGTTTGAAAAAAGAACAATGAAAGCCAAATATGAAGATGGTGAACCTATGCTAAGCGACTTAAGAGATAGCGGAACAATCGAGCAGGATGCTGATGTTGTGGCATTTATTTGAAATTACATAGACATAGATGAAAATAAAAAAATTCTAAAATTCACAATTAAGAAAAACCGTCATGGTAAACATGCCAATGGATTTATAAAGTTTAATTTAAAAAACCAAACCATGAAAGAAATAAAACTTGATATGGAAAAGGAGGAATATGAATAATTTAGTTTTAGCTGTTGAAGTTTTTAAAGAACCCATTTTAAAAGCATTTTACAAAGAAGAAGAGCAGAAAACTTATTCGGGTTTTTTAGGGAAATTTAATTCAAGTTCTACCAGTGCCCCATTTTTCTTATGGTGTTTTACTTTTAATGAAGAAGTTATTAATGTCTTTAAAACTTTAAGTGCTGGAGAACAGGTGATTATTTCTGGTGAGCTTAATATGGAGCTTAAAAAGCAAGGAGAAATAAAAACATATCAACCTACTTTAAACGTCAAAAAAGTGCAATGAAGAAGTGAAGGCAAATCAGAAACCCCAAAAGTCAGCTACAAAGAATTAAAAACTGAAATAGAAGCAGCCCAAAAATAGAGGTAAAAAATGGATTTGGATTTTAACCTTAATATCAAACCTCCAAAATTTACTGAAGAAAAATTATATGAAATTTTAAAATACACTGATTTAGATGCAAACCCAGCATATGAGGCATTTAAATCAAATTCAGTTATAGAAATCCATGCAGGAGCAAAAGGGGTATCAAAATCATTTGGGCAAGCTGTTATAAGCATTTATAGAATTGTTAATGAAATTAATTTCTGTAGTTTATGGTGCCGTAACCAGTATAACCACATTAAAAAAACATTACGACCTACTTTCGAAAAGGTTTTAAGTTTTTTAAAAAATGTTCATAATTTGGATTTTACCCCATTTTTTAAAATTTTTGATAGTGGTTTATATTGAGTTTATGATGACGGAGGAGCGGGTCGGTGCATTCTTTTCGAGAACTGAGAAAGTATGCAAGCATTTCAAGGGATAACCCTAAAACAAAACGATTTCTTTTGGGGAGAATTAGTAATTGATGAACCAATTGAAGATCCAAGTGATAGCAAAAAACAAACTCACCAATTAGAAGAGTTTTATGATATCCAAAGAGAAAAATTGCCCTTATTAAGAGCAAACACCATAGAGAGATTAGCTGCACCTGATAACTTTAAAATCAAACTTAAATTTTTATACAACATTTTCACAATCGAACACTTTTTAATTAAGGATTATCACAACAAAGTAATCCCTTTAGTAAATTCACAAAATAAATTAAATGATAGTGTTTTAACTGAACTTAATGAAAAAAGTTTTATTCAAAAAGAGGACAAAGATTTTGAAGATATTGGGATTATCGTCACTATGTATCATAAAAATTTTGTTCCGGAAAAACAATTCTCTAAATTACAAAGAGCAGCAGCAGAACAACTTAAAAAACAAAATTATAAAAAGTGATTAATTACCATTTGTGGTTTTACCTTTATGGATGATACGAGTAATCAAAGTTATTTTTTGAAAGACATAATTTTTAATGAAGAAGGAAAAATTAATAAAAACATAATAATTAATGAAACTTCAAAAATTTTAAAGAATAAAAAAATATTAGGGATTTTTGACGGGTTTGACGCTGGCATGATTGACAACTCCAGTTGAGTAAGGATCTTTTTACTGGATGACGGAACTATATATGTTTATCAACTTTGTGAAGATATTAAAAACTTTTTGACTATCAAAAATAGAAACAACATTAATAAAAAGCTAATTCAATTACTAGAAGCTTCTAATAAAACTATATTTGAAAAATATGCTGACCACATTGCTTTTAATGCTGAGGAAATCACAAACATTATTTATTGTGATAACGACATTATTATTGAGGATCTAAATTTATTAATGCGAAGAGCTAATTTAAAAATGTTTGCCACCAAAGCAAATAGAAGAGACACCAAAACTCAAAAGTTTGGAATTATCAACCGACAAGAATGAGAAAAATGAATTCTTAAAACTGGGGCTATTTCTTTTAATCAAGCAACTTCATCATTACTTTTCCATTTAGCAAAACAATATATAAACCCATTTGAAGACAAAAGAAATGAAGAAGTTAATAAAAACATTTATGACTTAATAAATGCTTTTGAAATGTCTGCTTCGGTTGCTTACCGTTATCAATTTTATTTAATGAAAGAAAACAAAGAGAGGGATTAATATGGCTTTAAACGATTTATTAAAAGATTATCAAAATCATAGAAATAATTTTTTTGGCAATGGAAATTTTATAAAACCTAATAGTAAAAAACAATATACCGAATTAGGGGCAAAAATTCAAGTTAATTCATTAGCTTTCAAAATGCCAAAAATAGAATTAAAAAACCAAGAAGCCCAAAAATCTTTATTTGAAGTTTTGGAAAAAAATAACTTTTTGGAATTAATCCAATACCTAGAAGAAAACTTATTCAGATATGGAAAATATGCAATTGGAGTTTTTAAATTTAATGGTGAAATAGTTTTAAAACTGGGAAAGGTTTTAAGACAAGAATTTATTAATAATAAGCTTTATTATTTATTAGTTCAAATTGATGAAATAGAGCGCAATACAACACGTTATAACATATGTTTAGAATATGACTTAACTAAATACCCAAATTCATTTAATAAAGCATATGCTGAAGAAGTTGTAAGTAAAAAACAAGTGTCTTTAAATAGTGTAAATTATTTTATTAACTCTAATAGCATTAATGTTGATTATATTCCTTGAGTAATATTTAAAAACAATTACAAGAGCATAAGCGATATAGAAATTGTGGACCCTTCTTTATTTCAAATTTTAGACAATTGTTTAGAAATGTTAATGCTTGATAACTTCTATTCTTCTCCTTTTTTATATATCACCAGTGCAATTAATAGTGAAGCAGCCAAAAAGACCGAAGAAGCCATTTATAAGCTTGATAAAAGGGTTGTGAATGTAAATGGCTATGAAATGGCTTTTTCAGAAAATGGCACCCCTTTAACCATGCTTCAAGGTTCTACTTTATCCGCATCCATTTTACAAAAAATTGATAAGTTAAATTATCTAATTAAAGACGCTTTATTCTTTAGAATGAATTCGGCTGATTTTGGAACCAAAAATATGCATAATGCTGAAGTAGAGAGTTTAAATTCTAATTATGGAGATTATTTAGAAACCAAAGCAAACTTAAGAGAGATTTATTATAAAAAGTTTTTATTAATGATATTAAACATTCTAAATTATGAAGTTAGTGAAGAAGAATTAAAAATAATTGTTGCTTCTTCAACCGAATATTTAAAGAGCCAAGAAGCTATTTATAACACTAATAATGATGGTGTGGCTTTAAACCCTAATTTGCAATTACAAACAGCAACAATTAAAAAAGAAGAAAGTTTTAATAATGAGGAAGAAGAATAATGTTTAATATTCCGGAAATAGAAAATTTTGAAAATACAAAAATATTAAAGCAATATAAAGTATTAAATGTTAATGATAAAAATATATTTCAAATTAGGACAAACATAAACACCAATTTAAAACTAAAGTTTTATAAAAACATAAATGGGACAACAGGAAATTTATACACAAACATTAATGAAAAAATGAATGATATATTTACTGAATATGATTACACTAATAGCATTTCATTTTTTACTAATGAAGTCATTGAAGAAAATGGATTTTATTTATATACCTTTGATGAAAAACCCAACCCCGAAACTTGCTTTTATTATGCTAATGGTTTAACAAGAACAATCAACGACGATAATGAAGAAAGTTTAACAACAATTGAATTAAATGACATTAGAGCATTAAAAACAATTAATAACAATAATTTTAAAATTGAAATAGTAGATTTTGATGATCAAGAAATTTTAAAAAAAATGACCCTTTGTTTTAACACCACTAGTTTTATAAATAATATTTCGTTTGTTTCTAATACTGGTAAAATAATCACCCCTAATAATGTCAAAGTTAAAGACAACTATTTTTTGCCTACAATAGCCACCCCTATTATTGCTAATGAAAATAAAGTAGTTTGGAGTTTTGAGTTTTGAAAACACATAATTAATTTCAATGTTCTGGACTATTTAGAAAATGAAGAAAAAAAGGAATTTTCATTAAATGATTTTTTTGGAGATAATGAACCATTAATCGCCGAAACACTTTATAAATGCATTTTTGTAAGTTTAGTATTACAATCGGGTTTTTTAGGATATACCAAAGAGCAAAAAGAAAATTTCAAAGCGATTTTTTATAGTGGCAATGATGCAGCACCTTTTTGTGATTACTTAATTAATAAAATTATCGATATTTATAAAAGAGCTAATAATCAAGTTAGCTTAAATAAAATTAAAACAATTATTTTAATGCTTTCAAGTTATATAAAAAGTCAACACACTTGAAAAGGTGGTTTTAATACAGAACATTACATTGGTCTTCCTTTTTATCTACTTTTATCAACACCAGAAAACATTAATGATTATGAAGAATTTAAAAGACAAGCAAAATTTGTTTTTCAAAGTGAATGATATAACTGAGAGATACTAGAAGATGGGCTTACTATCACCAGTAAAATCAAATTAAGTGATATTAATAAAGGGTTAATTAATTTTAATGGAAATATTTTAAGTTTTAAGGAATTGCCTAATAAGTTAAATGAAGTTAATTTAAGTAATTCACCAGTGGAATTTAATACTAAAGAAAGCCTAAACCTTAATTATTTATTTTTTAATGCTTTAGAAAATGAAAGACGGGCCTCATTTCCTTTTTATTTAGGGTATCAACCAAAAAACCCAAGTGAAAAACCTAAACCTAAAAAAAGAATTAAAAAGACCATAAGTGGAATAACTTTTACTAATCTTGGATTTAATAAAAAAGCTTTATCAATGTTAAGCAATGAAACAGTTAGGGATTATTATCTATTTAATTCCTCACCCTTCAAACAATTTAAAGCATATTTTTGATTTTATAAATGAAAATATCAAGAACAATGAAATGATGTTTTAGCAGATACAAATAATAACTTTTTACCAATTATGTGAAGTTTTAGTTTACAGAACTATTATACTGATTTAAGACATAAAGCAAGCTTTGCCAAACATAAGGCCCTTAATGATTTATATGAAAAATATAACTATGATTGAAGAAATTATTTAAGAGAGTTTTTAATAAATAATAACTATATTACCACTAATGACAAAATTGATTTTAATACTGTTAATTTCAAAGTGGAAATGCATAGTTCCCCAAAAGGTACAGATTACACCCCATTACCTGAAAAAACCAGAACAATCACATATGAATTCCAAAACCCAAGCTTATTTTGAAATATCTTTAATAACTTTTCTGCTGATAGTGCTAAAGACGAAGAAGGGTGAAGCCATATAAATTATTTAAAATTTAACATTTCAATTAAATTTGAAGTAATAAATGATGAAGTTGATTCAAGTGCTGTTAACAAGAATCAAGTCAGTCATTTAATAGAAAATTCCCAAGAAATTGAAAAATTATTTTATATCGATTGAACCAGTAGGTTAGATAGTGTTTTTGAATTGGAATTTGATTTTCAAGATAATAATGAGGTTTTAGATTACATAGAAATTAATAGCATTTTTGACGATTCAGTAGAAATAAGAATTAATGATAAAAAACCTGTGGTGTTTAATTTATCAAACAAAATTGCAAATGATTTACCAAAGACAATAATTAAAATCTAAAAAACAAAAATGGAACTGCTGCCAAAAAGACGGATTATAAAAACTAATATATTAGGAGAAATAATGAAAGAAATTTTTGAAAAGATTGCAACAACATTAAACTTAAATTTAGAAGACGTTTTAAATCAGTTTAATTTAACTTTAGAAAGCAAACCAGAGGAATTTAAAAAAGCCTTAGGTGTTTATAGTATTTTTGAAACTAAAGACAAACATGAAGAATATATAAACAAAGTTTTAAAATCAAAAGAACAACAAATAAGTCAATTACAAGAAATAGACAAGGAAAACAAACAAGCCCTTGAAATGTTAAAAAATGAAAATGAATTAATAAACCAAAAGCAAACTGAAACTATTAATAAATTAAATCAATTAATAAAAAGTGAATGACAAAATTTGGGAATTAAAAGAGATTTTGAAAAAAGTGGTTTTGATTTAGCAAATTTAGATTTAAGCAACATTAAACAATCATTATTAAACTTTGCTGAAAATGAAGGATATGCAATTAATAAACCACAAGGATTAAACCACAACCAAGATACCACACCTATTTTAACCAAACAAGGTTTTAAGAATGTGAATGGAGCAATTACAAAGGAGTAAAATGATATGAATGAATTAAGTAAACAATTATGACTACAAAGCTATACCAATGCTGACGGAAGCACTAAAAAAGATATTAAACTTGATGATATTGCTAGAGCTAAAATCTTAGGACAAACAGTAAATAAAAACGTCTTTTTAGAATTGTGTAAGGGAAATGAAATTACTACTGCTAATGAATTAACAGTATGATTTTCAAAAGCACAATCAGGTGCATTAAAACGTAAAAGTGAATTAGGAACTGGTAAATTTGATAAATGAACCCAAGGCGAAAAAATTGCTGTAGAATGAGAAACACCTTTTACATCAGCAGAAGCAATTGAAGCAGCAGCATTGATGAACCAAGATTTACCATTATTAGCAAGCAAAAAAATGGAATATTTTATTGACCAATTTAATAAAACATTTGAAAGAGAAAGTTTTAAAATGGTAGAAAAAGCAGCATTGCCATCTAATAAAAAAACTTTAGATTTTGAAAAATTAAGCGGTTTAGAAATTTATACCACCTTAGTAAAAGAAGCAACTGAACTAACATTAACAAAGGATAAATCAGAAGGAATTGATTTAGTTGCAGCAGATAAAGTGGTAATTTTAGTAAGCCCTGAAATTTTAGATAAGATTGCAACTAGTGGAATTATAGGCAATCGTGCTTTATTATCATTTGATGGGGGAGCTTCAACTGTTACTCATATCGGGGGTTATAAAATTATTTCAAATCCATATTTAAATGAAACAAAAGCAATTATTGCAACTGAATTTTCATGTATTGGTGGATTAAGATTTATTGCAGCATCAGCTGGAAAAATTGATAATTTAAGTGAAGACCAAGGGGTATATTTTGAAGCAACATATGCAAATGGAATTGCCTACAAATCATTAATTAAAACTTTTTCACAAAAAGCCATTTTATAGGCCATTAATAAATGTATGTTTTAGGAAAAACCCATAACACCCCATTAAAAGCGCTTTCACCATATAAAAGTATTAAAATTGCAAAATCAATTGCCAAAGACATTTTAAAAATAGCTTTAAAAATAGCTTTAAGTTTAGGTATTGATATTGTTGTGTGGGTAGTGAATTTATTTACTGGTTTTATTGGTGGTGCTGCTATTGGGCTGGTTTTAAACACCGCGTTAGAACTTGCTTTTGATTATTTTGATAATAAAGAGATCAAATGAAAAGACATAGGAATGGCGGTATTAAAAGGCGGGGTTTCCACTATTTTAGGACTTTCCGCCTTTTCTAAACTAGGCAAATATGTTGCCAAGGGTGTTAAATATGTTAATACTGGTAAACAAGTTTTTAAAACAGCTACTAACATAATAGCAAGCCCTGTAGAAACTTCAATTGACATTTTAAAACATGCTAGTATCAAAGCAGTTTCAAAAGTGGCAAAAATAGCTCCTAAAGTGCAAAAAGTGGTTCATTTAGCCTCCAAAATAACAACTGCTACATTAGTATTAAAAAATAATGTAGAAGTGTTAGTAAATGCTAAAAATAACCCACTTAATGCGACAAAGTTTTTTGCTAATGAAACAACGTCATTAATTAAGAAATCAAAAACTAAATTATTTAATAATCTTTGGGATAAAAACCAAAAAATTAATTTAGACACCATTAAAAAAGCAAACCCTAAACATTTTGACAAAAATAAAGAATTAAACCCACAAGCTGACAAAAACACCATTTTTCTAAATAGCAAATGAATTTATGCACTGAAACCTTTACCAGAAACAGAAGCAACCAAGAACTTAAATATTTTTACTTATTTTATTTTATTTAATCAAGCTACAACAAATAATAAAAAACTAATCCGTAGAGAAGGGGCTAAAGAGATTTACACACATGAATTTGAAGAATTCATTAAAGCCCCTAGTGCTGGAAAATATTACATTGATAACATTTCTTGGGGTTGGGATTTTAATAAATTAAGAGTAGACGTAAATAAAAGAGAAAATAAGAGGCATGCTATGGTTGAAGCAGCTGAATTTGAGGCATTAAGTCATTATGAAAATATTAGAAAAACATTGGTTTGAAAAAACCAACTTGATGATAAATCATTAGAGTTTTATAAGCAACATATTAATAGTTTTAGGGGGAGGGATTTTGGCAATATCTTAATTAATGAATATAAGACAGCTAGAGGTAAAAAAGTTAAATGAAGAACAGAACATTGAGTAAGAAGACACCAAAAGAATACAAAATGAACCAAGAAATCAAATCATATTTCTAGTTCATTAAAATTAATAGGAGCAAAATAACATGATTAAAACGGAAGAACTAATCAGATACGGAATAACCTTAGATGACTTTTTAGAATTTGGGATTATTTCAGCAGAAAACTTTAAAGTTCCTAATAAGATTTTAAAGTTAAACCCAGATTATGAAAATGATAGGGAAAAACTTTTTAATCACTTAGCCATCAGCATTTTTCACACCATTAACAACCTTTTAGGACAATTGCCAGAAAAATATAAATCAGCAGATTATGAGGCATTTATAAATGAAGTGGGCAAAACTAATGCTGAGAATTTAAAAGGCGCATTATATAGTGAATTAAGGTATCGAATTTTTAATAATGTCTGACCGGAGTTTGCCGATAAAACTTATTTAAGTTTTGGAGGTTATGCTAATATTGGGGATATTAAAAAATTTAATGAAGTTACTAAGTTATTAAGTCCAGAAGCAATTTTGTATTTAAATAACTCAAACTGATATGAATTAAATAGCCCTGATATTATTGCGGAAATATTAAAAAATCACCCAAGTTATGAGGAATTTGAGAGATTTAAAAACAGTTTAATTATTGAAGTAGAAAAAGCTAAAAACGACGAGATTAATTTAGAATTACAGAAACACACCACATTAATAAATGATAACTTTAATAATTTAGCAAATCAAATAAATGAAGCTAATAATAAAACTGATTTATACCAAACCAAAAATGACGCTACATTTATTAGCATTAAACAAAGTGTAAGAGATTTAGAAAGACAAACTGATAATTTACAAACCACAACTATCCAATTAATTCATGATAACTTAGAGCCAACTAATACAAAATTAAATTTATTAAATGATAGCGTTGTAGATAGTCAAAGTAAAATAATTTTATTAAATCAAAATATAGAAGAAGCTAAAGCAAAAACTCATGCTTTAGAAGCAGCCCTAACAGCTAATACAACAGCTGATGCTGAAACCCTTAAAAAGTTTAATGACCTTAATGCTAAATATCATGCAACTGCTAGTGATAATAATAGCAAAATTAATTATTTAACTAGTCGTTTAAATTTATTAGAAGCTAATAAACCTAAACCTATAAATGATTATGTTTTAAATGAAATTAATAAAGTTTTTAGGCAAATAGATAGTGAAGATTTAAGTCAAACAGAAACAATTTTTAGTATAAGTCCCTATAATTATGCTTTAACAATTAGAGCTGACTTTGAAAACTCTACCGTTATTAAAGACGGTTATGCTGAATTTATTTTTCAAGAGGGCAGTGATGAAGAAAAAACCACAATTTTGGGAAGTGATTTAGTTATTACTTCTGGTAAAGATGTTTTTAATGTTAAAGATGAATTAAAGAAATTGAAAAACCTAATTAATAAAGTTGCTACTTTAGAAAGTAAAATAACAAAATTACAAACCAATGTAAATGATTTGTCATCATTAGTTAATTCATCAAGAACACCAGATCGTCCGCCAAGAACACCAGATCGTCCGCCGGGATTACATTAAAATAAGGAGAAATTATGAACTGAGCGAATATAAAAGATATTGCGATATTCTTTGTGCCAATTATTTCAATTCTTACAAGTATGATAGTTGCAGCATTTGTAAAAATTTATAATGCTAAAAATAACGTGAAGTTATTAACTGAAAAACTTGAAACTGCAATTAAAGAAGCTAGAGAAAAAGAAGCCGAATTAAAACAAGCACTTGTTGAAAGAGATAAGTTAATAATGGATTTAAGAGTGCAATTAGAAACTGCTAAAGACACATTAAGCAGATATGCAAAGAAATTAGAAGCATACAAAGAAAATAAATTGACCCCATATATGGAAGAAACTGAAAAACAAACAGCAAAATACCAAAATGAAAATAAAGCATTAAATGAAAAATTAAATGAAGTTAATGCTTTAATTGAAAACTTTAAAATTAAAGAAGAAAATGCATTGCACCGCATTAATGATTTAGTTGCTGAAAACCTAAAGCTAAAAACTGAATTAAAAGACCATAATAATGTGGTAGAAAGTGCCAAAAAAATTGCTTCTTTAATAAAAGAAATTCCCTTACCTTCTTCAAATACCTCTAATGAAGCAAATAAGCCCATTTTAGAGCCATTAAAAGAAGAAACAATAAAACCCCTTTCTACAACTGAAACTGTGGCAAATAATGCCTCAAATGAAACCATAGAGGATTTACCTGAACCAGAAGACGCAAGTTATTACGAAGAAGAAACAGCTAAAGAAGAGGAAGAAAAAAGAATTGTAGTGCATTAAAAAAATAAGCCGAGTAATTAATACTCGGTTTTTTATTAAAAATCATTAAGAAAGAAAAGTCGTAAAAATTAACTTTAAAAAACTTACAGGCGTTATGTTATTTTCAAAATAAATGGATTAGGGTAATATAATTACCCTAATTACATTATACAAATAATTAATTAATTTTCGATTAAAAATTATTTTTATGAAATTTATATACTTTTTTTTAAAAAAATAAACACATTTGAAAAAAATGTTATAGAATATTAGTAGACACAAAATAACCGACCCTTTTTTGTTGTAATCTTTATATAGATTTTTTTTCAATTATAAAAAAGGGACAGGCATTATATTAATGTTTGTCTTTTTGTGTCTAAAAATTGAAATATAAAAAAGGTGCATGTCTTTTTTCCGACCCTAGACATGCACAACCTAATTATATACGTAATATTAAAAATGTTTATACATTTTGTTTATTTTCGTAATCTAGTTATGGTGCATAGTGAGGGGGGGACCCTCACTTTTTTATTAGAAAGGACACAAATGAATGAAAAAATTAATTTATATGACTACATAAATAAATATGTAAAAATTGACTTAATTAATGGTGAATGATATGAAGGATATTTAGTAAAACATAGAGATAATAAAAACCTTTTTCAAATTCTAAGTATTAATGAAGGTGAAATAAATTTCAAAATAGACGCTATTACTAAAATGAGTATTAAAAAGGAAATAGGACGATTTATTATGCGATTAGATTTTAATGCTGACAACATTTATTATAAAGAGGAAAAATAATATGAGTATTAGTGTTTATATGTATTTAAATGAGATTGTTGAAATTGAATTTAAAGATGGAGAAAAATATAAAGGACTTTTAGTTCAAGACCCCCACAAAAAAGAATATTTTTATTTAATTGATATGAAGAGTGAATTTAGAATTAAGTTTAATACTTTAGCTATAAGAAAAATACAAACAAGTTTTATGGAAAACTTTTGCAGATGGATTGATAAAGTAATTAATAATAAAAAAACAAAGGAAAATAATGGAAACTAAATTAATAAAATTACTTAATAAAGAATGTGGCATAAGTTTTTGTAAAAGTGATTATGTTTTTTGAGGAACATTAACAAGAAATAAAGAAAAAGATCTATGAACTTTACAAGTAATTAATAATGAAAAATTCATTATTTCCTTTAAACCAGAAAACATTAATAAATTATGAAGATTAATTAAAAGAGAGGTTAAATAAACATGGAAGTTTTAAAATGATTAGATGAATTTAATAAATATAAATTAAATCAAGGCAAAACAAAAGCACACGTAAATTCTTTTGGTGTTGCACTTAGAAAGGTGGATTTTAAAATTTTCTCTTATGAAGAAATTAATGAAGCCATTAATAAATTAAATCTTAACAACTCCACTAAAAATACATATTTAATTAGAATTAAGGCATTTCTAAAATTTTGCTTTAAAAATGGTTTTATAAAAAAGTTTGATTTGACTGAAATAATTACCTTTAAACAAGTTTTAAAAATTAATAAACATATTTCTAACGATAAAATGACAGAACTAATTAATTTATTAAATACTTTTGATAAAAAACAAAGTTTATTCACTGTTTATTTTCACATTATAAAAGCTAATGGTTTAAGAATGGGGGAAATATATAACTTACCATGGGATTTAATAAAATCTAAAGTTTCCCAAGCGTTAGAAAACAATGAAGCAAATGACATTATTATCGAATTTTTCCCATTAAAAGGAAATAATAAAAGATTATGCATTATTCCTGCTTATCTTTTTCAAGCCATTAAACGAAATGAAAATAAAGTTTTAACAAGAATTGCATTAAAGTCAAGATTTGACAAATTTGCACAATATATAAAAACCCAAGACGATTTTTGAAAAGAAGTAAATTTCACTACCCACAAACTACGTAAATACTTTATAACTCAAGGGCTTAATAAAAATATTAGCGTCGAAAGAATAGCACAAATTACAGGACATAAAAATGTTGGAACCATTTTAAAACACTATTACACCAGAGACGACAAAGAAATTGCTAATTTAATTAATGTAATTAATAATAATGATACAGCCAAAGAAAAAGATAATGAAATAGAAAACCTAAAACAAAAATTAATTATTTTAGAACAAGCAGCAGAAACCTTTTTAAATTTGGTACAAATGAAACAACTAAAGGAATTTAATAATGAAAAACAAGAGAATTAAAAAAAGGTTTTTACCAAAAGTGAATAATAAAGAACTTAACATAAGAAATTATTTTAAAGATGGAGATTATAAAACTTATGAAGAATTTAAAAAAGCTCATAGCACTAGTTTTTGTGCCTGTTTAGCCACTTATTTAGTTAAAAGGGGTATTTATTCAAAAGAGAATTTTTTGAAGTTCTATAAGCTTATATTTTATTATGGGTTTATAGCGTATAAACAAGAAAAGGAGCTAAGAAAGTTTTTAAACAGAAAACCTAACACTGTAGCATTATTAACCACCGATAAAACTAATGCTAAATATGCTACTGATATAATAGCAAAGTCATGAGGCACAAACTTTTTAATTCAAGTCAAAATAAAAAAGAGTTTATTAACCACAAAAGACAAAAACAAGCTTATTAAAACAGCAAAGAAGTTTGACAACACTAGGGCTTTATTAGCTTTCAAAATTAAAAATAAATGAAATTTCATAGACCTTTTAAGTGGCTTAAAAATTTGGTGATAATTAAAAAATTGATTTTCGTAATGTGGGGGGTAACCCCATATTTTTGTTCATTTCATTATGATTTTTTGGCATTGTGGTTTTAAATCATGTCGTTTTTTCTTTTTGCTTTAGTTTTTCTTTAATAAATAAAAGAAAAACATATAAGTTAATTACATATAAAAAATTAATTCTTTGAATTAATTAATTTTTTATTGTAAGTAATTAACTATTATTATGTTCTTTATCTTTAGTAAATAACTTAAATAATAATAAATAGCTTTAACTAAAGTTACGGAATTACATTCCTATAAATAAATTACTAAACATACTCAAAGTTATAAGTAAAGATCATAAGTTAATAACCTACACAATAAATTAAGTTATAAAACCTACATGAAGTAGATTTAAAGAATGAAGTTAATAACCTACCCATTAATAAATTTCTTAAAACAAACTAGAAACTTTAATATTATTCTTTTCTTTTAGTTTAAAATCAAATCATTAGTAAAATGCTTAAATGATGTAAATAAAACAAGAAGAAAGAAAATAAATATAAATTTTGTAAATAATAAAAATTATTGTTATAATGAAAATGTGAAAGTTTAAAAAGAAAGGTTTTTATTATTATTTAAAACTTACTACATTTATAAACAATATTTTAATTCTTTGCTTACGACAAAGAAATTAAATAATAATATGTATTACTAAACATAGTAAGTTTTAAAACTACAACCAAAAATGTAAAGAATTTTAAAATTCAAAATATAAACCATAAAAATCATTTAAAAAAGTATCTTTTTTGTATACAAATAATATTATTTTTCTATTCCTGACCATTTAGCATAAATTTTTCATTGTTCTTCATCAATTTTAATTCCTTTTGATTGATTAAAAACAATACAACATTCATATACTACTTGTTTAAAGGCTTGTTCAATATCTAAAAAAGCTAATTTTCTTAATTTTTGAATTCCAGGTCAAGCTCTACCTTGACAAATTTTGTCAGCAATAAATAAAATCTTGTCCAATAAATTTAAATCTAAAGTCAATGAAGTGTGTTTTTTTATTGATTCTAGAACTTCCAAATCTGGATATTTATAAGCATCTCTTAAATAATAATAAGCACAAGTTTGATGCAATTTATAAGATGGTAAATTATCTTTGTTATAGCCATATGGTTTTAAAAAATCATAACTTTTTTTATGATCTCATTGCTTAGCAATATCATGTAAAAAACCAGCTTGATATGCTTTTTTGATTGGAAAATTTCATTTTTTAGCCAATTGAGCAGCAAATTGAGCAGTAAAATTTAAATGTTTATAACGTTCAATATCAACCATATTTTTAGCAATCATTTCAATGTATAAAAAGTTTTTTCCAATATATTCTTGAACTTGTGGTTCGACAATTTCTAATTTTCCTTTACGATAATCAGTTGAACTAAAATCATAAAGTGGATTATCTAATTTTTGAACATTGAACTTTTTAATATTTATTTTAGAATATTTATTACCTCTTTCAAACACGACAATTTGGGTTTTTGAAGCAATTTCTTTAATACCTTCTCATTTATTTAATTTAGGAATATTATCGCTTCCAATTAATAAAAATAATTGATCATTTTTATATTTTTGACTTAAATAATTAACAGTATCAATTGTATATGATTTGGTTTTACGTTTGGCTTCGAAATCGCAAATTTCCATTTTGTCTTCCAAAACCATTTTAATCATGTTAATACGATGTTCAACATCAACATAACCTTTTAAATCTTTAAAAGGATTTTGATAAGCAGGAATGAATAACAATTTATCCAAATTTAATTTTTTGATTGCTTCTTTAGCAATTAAAATATGTCCTTTATGAATTGGATTAAATGATCCTCCAAAAATCCCGATCCGCATATAACTCCTTAGATTTTAATTTTTGTTTTTGAATTCAAATTATTATGTACAAATTTTATACTTTTTCCTTCATTTGAATTTTCTTTTTTTAATTGACCCAATGTTTTTAATTCAAAATCAAGGTTTTTTTGCTTGATTTTGTTAATAATCGAATTAGAAGAATTGGGGTTTTGCAATTCAAACAAATCAAATGATCCTTGTTGTTTGAAAATTGAATTAACATTAGAAATACGCAATCCCAAGCCAATAATGGGACTGGCATCTCAAAATTCTTCAAAAATAGCCAGACTAGCTTCAAAAAATGATTGAATATCATTAAAATTAGAAGCATATTTTTTGGTTTTATGAATTCAAATTTTTTCAGTGGTTCTTAAACTAACAGTAATAATATTACCTTCAACATTGTGCGCCTTTGTCCGTTGTATGACCGTTTCACTTAAGTCTTTTAAAAATTTCAAAATAATTGGTTTTTCATTAGTTCTTCCAAAATCAAATGTTATTGAATTGCCATATCCCTTCATATTATTTTGAACAATTTCAATTTCCTTTGGGCTACCTTTTAATTGTGAAATAAAAATTTTATAATTTTTTCCAAACACTCTTCTTAAAAATAACTCATTTGGATAATCTATTAAATCTTTGTAACTAAAAATCTTTGCATCTTTTAATTTTTTAGAATTGGCTTTACCAATTCCAAAAACTTTTTCAATTGGTAAATCATAAAAATTAGTTTTAATATCTGTTATCCTAGTTTCTTTTATACCATGCGGTTTGGCTAAATTTGTACTCATTTTAGCAAGAAATTTAGAAAAAGAAATCCCAATTGAACAAGGCAAATTAAACTTTATTTTAATGTCGTTTTGAATTTTTTTTGCCAATGCCATGGGACTTTGATATTGATTTATAATCTCACTTGCATCGATAAAACATTCATCAATGGAATAAATATCAATTTTTTTAGTGTAATTATTTTTTAAAAATTCAAAAATTTCATTTGAAACAGAACTATACAAATCATAATGAGAATCTACAAAAATTGTGTTAGGCTCAACTGCTTTTACTTTAAAAACTGGATCACCTGCTTTTAATCCTTTTTGTTTTAATTCATTTGATAAAGCCGTAGCAATACCACGATAATGAGTTTTACCAATTGCGACTGGTTTATTTACTAAATTTGGATTTACTTTTCTTTCGCATGAGACAAAAAAAGTGTCCATATCTAAATGCAAAATGGTTTTATTCATTAATCGCCTTTTTAAAAATTCGGTAAATAATTGAAGCACATTCTAAACGATTTAAATGTACCTTAACATTTTTAAAAACAATTAATTTATCTAAATTACTTGCTTTTTGTTCATCAATTTGATTAGTATTAATCATTTCAAAATAATCATCAAGAATTGAATTAATTTCAACTTTAGTTTTATAAAGTGCTTGCTTAATAAAAAGTTCCACTGAAGCAAGAAAAATAGCACATCCCTTAGCTTTATATTCAACATTTTTTAAAACATTGTTTTCAAAAACCAAGTTCATTTGAATATCATCCACACAAACTGTTGAATGTTCTGATAATGTGTTCTTATTCTGAATAATTTGATCCTTTTTATATTGTGGTTTTGTATAAGCGTCCATAATAATTTGTTGACGCTCTTGATTATTATATGAACTCAAGGAAATTACCTCCTGATTTAATTAAAGTTTCAATTAATTTATCAACATCTTCTTTAGTGTTATAAAAAGCAATAGACACCCTTATATAACTATTTTGATATTTTTTAATTTCTCTAAAAGAATGAGCACAAAATACTCCTGATCTAACATAAATATTATGATGGCCTAAATAAGAAGCAACATCTTGAGCTGGTCAATTTTTAATATTAAATAAAACTAAATGAGAACCTCTTTGAGAATCAATTTGAACATTATTGACTTTATTTAATTCATCATATAAATAATCAGCAATTGCTTTTTCATGTTTTTGGATAGCTTCATAACTAATGCTTCTTACAAAATCAATAGCCTTTGAAAATTGAAAAATACCTGGTAAATTAGGGGTTCCTGGCTCAAATTTGGCAATAGTTGGTTTCGGGTTTCAAGAACATAAATTTAAATCCTGAACTTGACCGCCACCTCATTTAACTGGTTTTAATTGATCAAGTAATTGCTTTTTAACAACTAAAGCTCCAGTGCCCATTGGTCCATAAATTTTATTACCAGAAAAAGCAATAACATCACTATGTTTTAAACTTACTTTTTTATGGACGATTGCTTGTGCTGCGTCATTAATTAAAATGGCATTATATTGTTTTGCTTTTAAATAAATTTCTGCCATATTAAAATCAACATCAAAATTATTAGAAATTTCAGGAATAGCAATAATTCTTGTATTTGAATTTATATTATTTAAAAGTTCTTGATTATTTTTTACAAAAATGAATTTAAAACTTGAATGGGGAAAATTTTCAAAAAATGGAACAATGTTTGAATTGTGATTAAAATAAGAAAGAATAATTTCACCTGGTTCGATCTTTTCTTTTAACATCCTTGCAATTAAATTCAAAGACTCGGTTGTTCCACTTGTAAAAATTAATTCCTCTTCACTAGCATCCACAATATTTGCAATATTTTTTCTTGCATAGTTAAATTTTTGGATAATTTCCATACCTAATAATGAATCCGAGGTTCTTGTCGAAAAAGAACATTCTTGGTAAAATCAATTACCTTCATCGATCACCATTTGAGGCTTAAAAGTCAATGCAGAATTATCAAAATAAACAATATCAGGGTGATTTTTAAACATTGGAAAATTATTTTTTACATTATTCATTTATTTCTTCCTTTCTAAATAATGAAATATATTCAATATTTTTTGATTTCTCTCCGGTAATAGGACTTTTAGCAATAAATTCATTTTTAAACTCAAAACTTTTAGCAAAATTTATGACTTTATTAATAATATAATGATGATGTTCTTCTTTAACAAATCCACCTGTTTCAACATATTTACTGCTTGCTTCAAATTGGGGTTTGATTAATAACATTAAAGTAGTATTTTCATTAAGAATTTCTTTACATACCTTAAAGACATGTTTAGAACTTATAAATGAAACATCGCAACTTACAAAATCAATTTCTTCTTCAAACATTGATCTTGTTAAATTCTTTAAATTAGTTTTTTCATAGATTTTGATTTTAGGATTAGTTCTTAAAGAATAATCTAATTGATTGGTCCCACAATCCACTGCATAAACTTTTTTTGCTTGATTTTCTAAAAGGACTTGGACAAATCCACCAGTTGAAGAGCCAATATCTAAACAAACCTTATTCTTAATGTCAATTTTAAACTTCTTTATTGCTTCAATCAACTTCAAAGCTGCTCTTGAAACATATTTATTTTTGTTTTTTTTAAGAATCTCGTATTTAAAAGTATTTTCTTCAAATTTTAAAGAAGGTAAAAAAGTTTTCTCACCATTAGCAATAACATAACCTTCTCTTATTCATGATTCAGCAAGAAATTCATCTAAATTTTCTTTTTCCATAATTAGTTCTAATAAAGTTCTACGCATTTTTCTTATTTACTACTTGAGCTAAAATATCTAAAACTTTATTGACAAATTTATAATGATTTCCTGGAACAAAAATTTTTGTGATATTAATTAATTCATTAATAACAACTTTGGGTTTATTAAACATTAATTCAAATAAACCATAAATTAAAACGGATCTTACATATGGTAAAACTCTTTCATATGTTCATTCATTAGAAAGGGTTTTGATAATAATATTTTTAAAATTATCGTAATTTTTTGAAATGTTTTCTAAAGCAAAAATTTCATCAGCATTTAAATCCTGATTTTCAAAAATTTCGTTTATCTCAATTTTTTGGTCAAACAATTCATAAGAATAAATAATATTAATTAATTTCGTTCTTTTCTCATATTTTTTTAATAGAAAAATAATTTTTTCATCTTCAGTTGAAAGTTTAGAATTTGGTTTTTCTTGGTCAATTTCATTATACATAGAGCGCTCCTTAAACTTTAGTTTAAATATTATAAATAAAAAATAAATATAGAGATTAATTATTCTCATATATTTATTAATTCAATGTGTTTTTCTACACTTTTTTTAGTTAATGTAAATACAATTCCATTCAATTGGCATTTATTTTCAGACACTTGAAAAGGTAATTTGGCATTATATCTCATTTTTTGATACACCTCTTCATAATTAGAACCAATTGCACAATCTCTTGGTCCACACATACCAGCATCTGTTACAAAATAAGTTCCTTTAGGCAATGTTCTTGCATCATTAGTTTGGACATGGGTATGAGTGCCAAATAAAGCTGATGCTTTACCATCCACATATAATGAAAAAATTGCTTTTTCTGATGTTGTTTCTGCATGAAAATCAATGATTCAATAATCAGCTTCAAATTGATTGTATAATTCATCAAATTTATCAAAAAAATCATTAGCTTGTTCTTCTTCTCAAGGGCTTAATAAAGGGTTAAAAGTGATGCCCATGAATGATAAAACGGCAATTTTTTGATTTTTAACTTCAAAAATTCTAATTCCTGAACCTGGATATTTATTATCAATATTCGCTGGTCTTATTAAATCTACTTCCTCAATAATTTCATTGATTTTAGATTTAGCTCAAACATGATTTCCTAAAGTAAAAGCGTTAACTCCTGCTCTTTTTAATCTTTTATAATCTTTTGGTTCAAAACCTTTTCTACCTGAAACGTTTTCAGCTTGAGCAATTACAAAGTCAATATTATATTTAGTTTTTAATTTAGGTAATTCTTTTTCTACCATTCTTATTCCTGGCGAACCAAAGATGTCTCCAAGAAATAAAATATTAATTTTTTCATTATTCATAACTAATAATTATAACCTCAATAATCGTTTTCTTATATTTAAACTAATATAAATTTTAGTAAAATTAAATAGTAGGATGGTAAAAAAGGGGGCTATGAATAAGAAATTAATTTTAAATTTATCATTAATACCATTACTATCTTTGTCAATGATGTCAATGCATATAAGTTACAAAGAAAAAAATGATAAGGGATTATTAGATAAAGAAGAACAACATTTTTTAATCAATTCTGAAATCGCAAGAATAAAAAGAATTATTGGATTAAATATCAAGTATATAGGACATAAAATTATAAATGGTTTTTTAAATGAAAAATATTTTTTTGTTATTACTAATAAAGCCGTTTCAATAATTGATATAAATACAACTGTAACAATACAAGTAATAACAACAAACGATGAAAGATTTTTAAATGAAAATGTAATTTATGCTAATAATTTTGGTTTGCTAATAGAAAGAAATAATGGCAAATTTGAATCATTATTATCTAATCAAATATTTTCAAAAGAAGAAATTGAGAAAAATATTTTACCATTAGAAATTTCAAATGATGTTGAATTTATTAAAAATCAAAGAAACAAAAGAAAAATGGAAATATCAACAATGAATATGGATCGAAGAAAATATGGAACAAATTTAGATTATCCAAAATTGTCTTATTATGGCAAGAATAAGTTTAATGTATCTCACGTTGTACCACATGCTTGATGATTTGCAACAAGAAATAGTGATATGGAAACTGGTTATATAGATTTTGAATATGAAGATCCTAATAGTAAAAATGGACTTTGCGAATACGTAGCATTATCTCAATTACTACTTTATAATCATTTATTTATTGATGCTTCAATATTTTCAGAAGATGATTTTGATAAATACATTCAAATAAATTGATCAAGAAAATTAGAACATTCATCTCCTGTTTTTAAACACATTATAGACGCAAATAAAGAAGCATGACAAAAATTATTACCTTATAAATTATATGAATCAAATGAAAGACATATTAATTTAAAAAACACCAAACATTATTGAACGTCAGTTGAATCAATAATTGGAAAGAATAATTTAAATTGAAAATTAGAAGGAAAATATGCAGGATATTACCAAGCTTGAAAAAATGTTAGAAATGGATATCCAGTTATTTTAGGTGTTGCTCCTTTTCTGAATGAAAAATGATTTGATCATGCATATTTAATGTATGGATATGATGATAATTCTGACATGTTCTTAGGAACGTGTTGCTTTGGAGGAGAGACAAATATTATTTTATATTCTTACTGAACAAAAGCATATGGTTCATATTATTTCACATTAAAATCAGTAGGTAGCTATAGGAAATTAAAAGAGAATTTTTTCTACAAAGACAGATATTACTATGGTCCAGTTATTACTACTTTAATAGAAAGTGAAACCTATAATGAAGAAGATTAGAAATGGATGTTTGATATTCTTCCATATAGCTTTAGCAATCCTTTTATTAATAATATGTCCATTATATTTTGAATATTTTCATTATAAATCAATTGGAGTAGTAAATGGAATTTCATTTCGATATAGTGGGTTTTATTTCTTCGCTGATTATATGGGGTATATAATAATAATTCCATTAAATTGCATTATTTTTTGAGCTTTATTTAAGATTGAAAAAATACCAAAAATAGCTATTTTAATTACTACCTCTATTATTTTTGGGCTTTCTTTAGGCGGAATAATTTATAGTTTAATTTTTATTGGGTTCATTCAATACAAAATAGTTGGAATTGTCATCATTTATTTTATATTTAATATTGGCTTTATTGGTGGATTTATTGGTGTTTATACTTGGTTATTTAAATCAATAATAAAAGAACTTAAAAAAGCTAAGCACGAATGAAATAAAAACAGTTTTTAGAGACAAAAATCTAAAAACTGTTTTTTTAAATTCCTTAAAACCCAATTTTTTCTAATACTAAGGATTTTATTTTTTGAAGTAATTCTTTATTGGTTTCTAAAACTAATTGTAAATTGGTTTTACCTTGGGCAATGTTTTCTCCTTCAAAACTATATCAAGATCCTTTTTTAATTAGAATTTGGTATTCCTCGGCTAAATCAATAATTTCTGAATAATGGTTAATTCCTTTTGAAAAAATGATTTCAATTTGAGCATTTTTATAAGGTGCAGCTAATTTATTTTTAACAATTTTGCATTTAACTTGATTACCTAAAATATCACCATTATTAGTTAAGTTTTGTAGTTTTCTTACTTCCATTCTGATTGTTGAATAGAATTTTAATGCCTTACCTCCAGGGGTGGTTTCTGGATTGCCAAACATTACACCAATTTTTTCTCTTATTTGGTTAATAAATAAAACACTAGTTTTTGTTTTTGATAATGAGCCAGTAATCTTTCTTAAAGCTTTGGACATTAATCTTGCTTGAAGCCCAATAACTTGATCACGCATTTCGCCATTTAATTCAGCTTCAGGTACTAATGCAGCCACTGAATCAACCACAATTAAATCAATTGCACCAGTTTTGGCTAAGCTATCAACAATTTCTAAGGCTTGTTCGCCAGAATCTGGTTGTGAAAGAATTAAGTTATTAATATCAACACCTAAATTCATTGCATAAATTGGGTCTATTGAATGTTCAGCATCAATAAAGGCAGCAATCCCACCAGCTTTTTGAATTTCGGCAATGGCATGTAAGGCGATGGTGGTTTTTCCACTGCTTTCAGGTCCATATATTTCAATAATTCTACCTTTTGGTCATCCTTTAATCCCTAAAGCTCGGTCAATTGCCAAGGAACCTGAACTAAATGTTTCTGGTTGAATATCTGGTTTTGTACCTAGAATCATAATAGATTCATGACCAAATTTCTTTTCAATTTCTTTAAGTGTTGCTTCTAATAATGCATTATTTTTTAAAATTTCTGCTTCGTCTTTTTTCATATTCCTCCACTTCTATTTTATAAATCTAAGCTTAATTATTTTTAGATTTAAGAAAAAAATAGGAAAAAAGCAAAAACAGCTATGGTTTTTGCTAATTAAAATCCTTATCAAACCATTTGGTTGCTCATTCTTCTAATAAAATTGATAAAGTTACATTTCTTGTTTGATCTTCTTTAATAAATACTCCTAATAATGAAACTTTATGAATTCCTTTAATTTGGGCAAGTTTATTGATAGTTGCATCAATTGATTCATTTGGTTTTAAATTAATAGTAATGTCTCTTGATTTTAAAGGAGCATGTTGATAAGGTTTATATTGTAAATTATGATCATTAATCTTATTTAATAAAATTTCAGCATAAATACTTTTATCTTTTAAATATGAAGGATGGATCTTGGCAATATAACCAATCATTTGGTCTTCTAAATAAATTTCGCAGTTAACATTAGGATGAAAAATGTTGCTACTTGATTTTTTAAAGACTAAGGATTTATTGGTTAAAGAAGTAATATCAGTTTTAATTTCATTGAATGTCTTTTCGTTTGATACAATTCCTAAAACATTCATTTCTTCATTAATCATACCGATTTCAAAGAAACTTGCTTTATTCATTCCTTGTTTTTGATTTCTTATTAAAATATCATTTAATGAAAAAATCATTGAATTTCTAATTTGTGAATGTTCTAAATTTTTTGATAAAGGGGTATTGATTTTAGTATCAAAGCCAAATGGATTAAAAATATTGTTTTCAGGGTTTATTAAAGTAAAAGTTCTTATGTTTTGATAACCTTTATCTTTAAATAATTTTAAATAATCTCATTCTTTGTTTTGCCTCATTAACAAACGAATTAAAGTTGGTTGTTTTGAAGGAAAATTATCATATCCATAAAATCTAAATACTTCTTCAACAAAATCTTGCATGGTATGAAGATCATATCTGTAATTAGGGAAATAAACTAAATCATTTTTAAATTCGAAACCTAAATTACTTAGTTTTGATAAAGTTTCTTGATATTTTTTGGTTCTAGTAATATTAAAACCAGCATATTTATTAAGATATTTTTTATCCAAAATAATTGATGTTCTTTTAATTTTAGGAGGATTGACTAAATTTGAAAAATCATTTAATTGTGAAGCAATAAATGAATAAGCCAATAAAATTTCGCCACCGTTAATTTCTTTAGAAGCACGGTTGGAAGATAAAGTTTCTAATTTAATTTGTTTAGCGCTTCTTCTTACTTCTTTTAAATTAAATGAAGCTAATTCTAAAACAGCTTTAGTTGCTGGAGTTTTAAACATTTTAGTTTCTAAACCAATAGTTGCTGCTAATGAAACAATATCTTTACCGTTTTTAACAACTAAATTGTTTTCTAATTGAACATTTTTATTACCTAAAATGCTAATTTCTTGGTTTGATAAACCAGTTGAAAATGTTTTAGAAGTTAAATCGTCACCATTATAAACGTGACAAGGAACACCGCTATAAAGCAATACTAAATTGGTTAAATCAATTAAATTGTTAAAAGTTTTGATCTTGTGTTTTCATAGAAATAATTGATCTTGAATTTCTAAATTAAAATTGGTATCCTTAGTTTCAGTTAAAGTAAAATGATGGGTTTGAATTAAATCAGCAACTTTTAAATCTGATTCAAAAGTTGGTTTTTTATTTTTTAATGCGGGAATTTGGTGATTAAAATAAGCAGCGATTTCTTTTGCCATAATTAAATAAGAATTGGCATCAGCACGGTTAGATAAAATGCTAACATCAATTAAATAATCATTTAATTCTAAATATTCCATTGGATCATTATTTAAATCAATGGCTTGATCAAACACAAAAATTTGATCTTGAAATTCATCAGGAATAATGTTTTCGTCAAAACCAATTTCACCTAACCCTACTAACATTCCATCAGAAACAATTCCTTGCATTGTTCTTGGGGCAAAAACTGTCTTTCCACTTCTAGAACCAGGAACAAATGCCATTAAATATTTATTAACCCTTACATTAGTAGCGGTAGTTTGAATAATTCTTTTTTCGTTATTAGCAAATTGAATTTCACAAACAGTTAATTTATCAGCATTAGGGTTTTTATAGGTGTTTAAAACATATCCAAATTTAATCCCTTCTACTTCATTAAACTTTTGATATCCTTCTACTTCAAAACCAATGGAATTAATAGCTTGCACCATTTCTTCAACTGAAATTGGTTTATTAATGATACTTAATAATCTTTTATATGAAAAAATCATTTATTCCTCCTTATTATAATTCTTTAAATTGTTTTAAAAAACGTTTGTCATTTGAATAAAGTTCACGAATATCATCAATTCCATATTTAATCATTGTAATACGTTCAATCCCAATTCCAGCAGCAATACCATTCATATTATTAGTATAACCAGCCATTTTTAAAACATTTTCATGAAGCATTCCAGCCCCTAGAACTTCAACTCAACGATTTTTAAAAAACACATCGACTTCAACAGAAGGTTCAGTAAATGGGAAATAAGATGGTCTTAATCTAACTTTTATTTTTTCTTCTAAAACATAAGAAAGCATTTCTTCTAATGTATAAATTAAGGTTCCAAAAGAATGATTTCCTACGCTAACTAAATCAAGTTGAGTAAATTGGTGAGTATGAGTAGCGTCTTCTTCATCATTTCGATATACTTTCCCTAAAGCAAATTGTGAAAAAGCTTGATTTTGGTATGTTTCTAAAGCTCTAGCAGTAATTCCGGTATTATGGGTTCTTAGTAATTTATTTGGTTCAATATATAAAGAATCTTGCATATCTCTTGCTGGATGTTCTTTAGGAATATTTAGTCTTTCAAAATTGTATTCGTCGTTTTCAATTTCTGAATATTGTGTTTCAAAATAACCATTTGCAATTAATCATTCTCTAAATCTTTGACAAATGATATTAATTGGGTGAATTGTACCTTCAAAATTAATTGGTTCAGCAAAATCTACATACTCATTTGCTAAAGTTTTTTCAATTTCTAAATTAGTGATTTTTTGTTTTGCTTGTTCAAAAAATAATTCAGCTGCTTGTTTTAATTCTTGGATTTGTTTTCCAATTAATGCTTTTTCCTCTTTTGGGGCAGTTTTTAAATTTTCCATTAATGTTTTTAATTCAACAGAGTTATTAAATTTATTTTTAATTAATTTCAAATCTTCAATTGAGTTAATTTCATCTAAATTAAATTTCATCTTTTTCTCCTTTAATATCATTTCAATATTTATTGATTTTTTCTTCTCATCCGATTTTATTTTTCAAATAAAACTTTTGGGCTAATAATTGTTTAGGTAAATAATTTTGTTTTACATAGTGTTTAGAAAAATCATGAGGGTATTTATAATCAATTCCTCTTTTTAATTTTGAAGCCGATTGATAATGAGCATCCTTTAAATGATTAGGAATTTCATAAATATGACCTTCATTTAAATATTTTTCGACTTTATTTATACTAGTATAAACTGAATTTGATTTAGGACTTAAAGCAATGTTTAAAATAGCAAAGCCAATTGGTAATCTTCCTTCTGGCAAACCTAATCTTTCAAAAGCGTTAATTGCATTTAAAACCTCATTGCCTAATTTAGGATTAGCTAAGCCGACATCTTCATAAGAAGCACAAAGCATTCTTCTAAAAAGGCCATCATAATCTCCTGTTTTTAAAATTAGCAATCCATAATACAAGGCAGCATCAGGATCGCTTCCTCTTAAAGATTTATGAAAAGCACTTAAATAATCATAATGTGCATCTTGATTTTTATCAGAACTAAAATTAATTTGTGGAATAATTTTTTTTACTCCATCAAGTTCAACGTAATCTTTATTTTTAAATAAAAAATATATTAATTCATATTTATTAATTGCATTTCGAAAATCTCCACCAGATTGCAAAGCAATAAACTCATAAATTTCATTGGTTAAATTAAGATTATGATTGCATTCTTGATTAATTTGTTTTAACCTTTGAACAATAATTTCAGGACTTGGTTGTTGAATTTCAATAATATGGCACCTTGAGCGTAAAGCAGGATTTAATTTAAAATAAGGATTTTCGGTTGTAGTAGCATAAATTGTGATTAAATCATTTTCTAAATATGGTAATAAAATATCTTGCTTATCTTTATTTAAACGATGAATTTCATCAATGATTAAAATTTTATTTAATTCAATTTTTTTAATTAAATCCTCTTTTTTATCAATGGCAGCATTAAAATAATCAAAAGAAACATTTAATTGATTGGCCAAAATATAAGAAATAGTGGTTTTACCAGTGCCTGGTTTTCCATAAAAAATAAATGAACGAAAATCATTATTCTCAATAATAAATTGGAATAATTTTTTTAAATTTTCATCACCTAAAAAATCTTTTAATAAAACTGGTCTAGTTTCAGCTGCTAAATTTTTTGCCATAACTTTAATAATTATATTATTAATTCTTAAAAAAAGAAAAAGTTAGTCAAAAGACTAACCTTTGATTTTTTATTAGATAATGCTGGTTGCTCTTAAAGTGATTAACACAACATTAGTAATAATTAGAAGAATTAAAATAACAATAAGTGCTCAAAAACCATTTGAAACTTTGTCGTTAGTTACAACGGTTGTTTCATATTCATTTTTAAATCCATGTAAGGTTTGAACAGCAATAGCTGATTGTTCTTGACCTTTTCTTACTACGTATTGAACATCTAAAGCTCTGTTGTTTGGAACAACTTTGATAATTTCAACTTCGTGTCCTTCTAATTCTGCTTCGATGTCTTTAGCACCAATTTGGTAAGCAGTTTTTTCCTCAATGTTTTCAATATGGAATTTTACTAATTGTGAGTTTAAGTTCAAACCACAGCAGCATGAAGATTTGTCTTTTGAACATTTGTCTAAACAACAAGCTTCTGATTTTTCTTCGCAACAAGCTGATGATTTTTCTAAACAACAAGCTTCTGATTTTTCTTCACAACAAGATTCTGATTTTTCTAAACAACAAGCTTCTGATTTTTCTTCACAACAAGATTCTGATTTGTCTAAACAACAAGATTCTGATTTTTCTTCGCAACAAGCTGATGATTTTTCTAAACAACAAGCTTCTTCTAATTTTTCTTCTTCTTTAACTTTAGAAACTGGTTTATCAACTAAGTTTTCTTTTTCTAAATAAGTAATAACTTCCTCTTTAGCAACTCTTTCTTCGTTT
>NZ_JNJX01000008.1 GCF_000702805.1 Mycoplasma anseris ATCC 49234 | reverse complement strand
GATTTGACGAATATATGTTTGAATCAATTGTTGACAAGAAATATGTTGATCCAAAATATTTAAAAGGTTTAGAAGAAGAGCCTATCGAAATCGAACCTTGAGATCCAATTGCTTAAAAATTCAATAAACAGGGTGAAGTCCTTGTTTTTTATTTTAAAGTTATAATCATGTATTTTGTATAGAAATAATAATACCTCCCCCTTTTTTATTTACTTTTTTAAAACTAAAAATTATTATTTTTTTCTGTAATTGATATTGCTCTTTACAAAAAAAAAAAAAAACTGGCCTTTCTTGTTAAAATTGTATAAAAAAGCACTTAAAATAAGTAATTTTTAAGTATGTGAGGTTTTATGAGCAATAGAAAGAAAAATAAAATATCGTGAGGAACAATATTATCAGCAGCTGCTGTTTGTGAGTTATCTTTGATTCCTTTAGCAATGACAAAGCAAAGTGAAAAAAAGAACAAGAAAGATTGAATTAATCAATTAAATAAACAAAAAGAAAAAATCAATGAATTAATAAACAAAATGGATCCTAACACTGAATCTAATCGAATTACTGAATTGGAAACGGCTAAAAATCAAATTGATCAAGCTTTAAATAAAAAGGATACCACTACTACTGAATTAGAAAAAGTAGACAAAGAAGTAAGCAATAAAATTGAAAAAATCATTAATACTAAAAAAGCAGAAGACCAAGTGCTTCTTGTTAAATTTGATTCTTTAGTTAATGATGTTGATGCTTTTAAAAATACTTTAAATCTCCAAACTCAAGCAAATTTTGTTAATAGATCACAAACTTTAATTGATAATATCCAAAATTTTATCGATCCTTATAAAAACAAAGAACTTTTAAGTAAAGCTGACAAAGAATTAATTCATCAAAAATATGATGAGTTTGTAAAAAATTTTAATGACTTAAAATATCAAGCTTCTAAAACTGAGTTAGAAGACAAAATTGCAAAATTAGAAAAAGAAACAAAAAATAATGGTTCAGAAGACAATAATGGTTCAAGCGGAAATTCAACAACTGATTCAACAATTACTAATAAAGTGATTGAAGAATTAGAAAATTTAAAACAAGACAAAGACAAATTACCAGACAATAACAATTCTGGTAATAAAGAAACTGAAAACAAAACTACTGAATTAAATAACAAGGCTGATAAATTGCTTGCTTTATTAGAATTAGAAAAAGCATATAAACAAAATAACAAGAATTTAGAAACTCTTCAAACAAGCCAAGAAATAGATCCTTTAAGTCCATCTGATAAGGCAGTTTTTGACCAATTTTATCATGATGCTAAAAATGCTTGCTTAGATAACTTAAATGATATTACTGTCGAAGACATCAATAAACAAGTCAAGAATTATCAAGCCAAAGTCGATCAAAAAATTAAGGATCTAAAAACCAATAAGCAAACCAAAACCGATTTATCAATCTTAATTGAAAAAGCTAACGAATTAAATAACAAAATTACTGGTGATCCAATTTTTGTCAAAGACAAACCAAGATTAGAAGTAACTTTAAATGAAGCAAAAAAAGCCTTAGAATCAAAAGATAAAGATCAAATGATAAATAAGAAAGATCAGCTAGAAACCATTTATAATGAAATTAAAACCAAATATGATCAAGAAAAAACGCAAGCAGTTTCTAATTTAACTACTGATAAAACTGATCTTCAAGATTTAATTAATAAACTTAATTCAACTACCGATCAAACCCAAATTGATGAATTAAACAAATTGATAAAAGAAGTTGATCAGGCCTTAAATGATTCAACTAAAACCATTACCGATTTAAAAGATCTAGATAAAAAAGTTGATGATAAAATCAAAGAAATCAGTGAGGAAAAAACTAATAGCATTAAAGAGTCAATGAGCCAAGCTATTGCTAATGTTATTAAATGAAAAGATAAATATATTACAAATGACAATAAATGAGCAAATCAAAATGAAAAATTAGACAATATTATTAATGAATCCAAAAATGCTAATGGTGGCAATGATATAACATTAATTAATAAAAAAATGAATGACTTAAAAACGGATTTTGATTTAATTAAAAATGAATATGATAGTAAAAGAAATGAAGCAATTAATTCATTAAAAGCAATTCTAGGCTCATTAAACAACAAAGCTGAAGAAATTAAAAACAATCCTAAATATGTTGATCAATATAATCAATTAAAAACGGCAATTAATTCAGTGGATGAAGAAATTTTAAACACTGAAACAATTCCAAATATCGAAAACAAAAAGCAAGAATTAAAGAAAGTTTTAAAACAAGTTAATAACGATATTGGTGCTAGTGTTGAAGATTTAAAAAATGAATTAACAAACAAGAAAAATGAATTAGAAGCTTTGAAAAATAACCCCGCAAATAACAAATCAGAAAAACAATATAATAAAATAATTGATTCAAAAATTGCAGAAATTGAAGATTATTTAAACAATACTACTGATTTTAATAAAGAAGATTTAAATAACAAAATTAATAATGCTGATAAATTGTTAGACTCACATGTTGACGATCTTTCAAAATACAAGGAATTATCATCATTAGAAACATTTATCTCTGCTTCAAAAGTAAAATTATATGAAACAAAAAATCATCCAAAATTAGCAATTGCTAAGGCAAACTTTGATGAAAAAATTAATGATATTAGAGATTATTTCAACAAAGCATTAGCTTGACAAGAAAATAATGATAAATCAATTTTAGCTTTACTTGAAAAAACTAAATCCGCATTGGCTGAAGCTAATACTGAGTTTGATGAAATTGTAAGCCAACATGAAGATGCTTATAATAATTTAAATAATTTTATTAAAGATAATTTAACAACTTTTATTACTTCAATTCAAAATCAAAATCAATATAAAACTATCTATGACAATTTAGTTTCAGAAAAATTAAAAGCAGAAAACTTATTGGAAAAAGGTTCAAATGAACAATTAATTGAAAAATTTAACTACTTAAGCAATGAATTAATAAAAGCTAAAGAACAAAAACATCAAATTGATTTGACAAATGCAAAAGCAGCTCTAAATTCATCAATTGCTATGATAAAAGATTTAGATGACAAAAAAGTCAATGAATCATTAACCACTAAAATCGAAAATTTAGTGTCTCATGGCAATAGTATTGAGCAACAATTATCAAATATTAATGATTTAAACGTTTTAAATGATTACAAAAAGACAATTGATGAGCAAGTGTCTTCAATTAATCAAGAATATGAACAATATTTAGCTTCTTTAAAAGAAGAATCCAAATCTTTAGTTTCTGAATCAGAAGATTTAAAAATTAGTAATATTCAAATTCACCCAATGTTTGCTCAAGAAAACACAAACTTGAATAATGCTTTGGTAGCATTAAAACAAGTATTGGAAACTAATGATCCAGTTGCAATTAAAAAAGCTAAAGAAAACTTAAATAATGTTTATGCTTCAATATTAGAAAAATATGAAGCTAAAAGATCTGAAGATTTAGCCAAATTAAAAACAAATACTAATATTGTTGATGAAATATTAACAAAACTATCTCCCGAAGATTATTCTCAAGATATTTTAGTTTTCCAAGATCTAAAATCAAAATTAGAACAATATCAATATGATCCAAATAGAAATTTAGTTGATTTAGAAAATCTTGAGCGTGAAAGCAATATCAAAATCCAAGCAATCATAAGAGAAAAACGTAAAAAAAATGAAAATTATTTCACCACTTTATCTAATTTAGCTAATCTAGTTTTAATGGATTCGTCATTTATTCCAAAATATGAACACAGCGAATCATTAAAAATTAAAAAAGAAGCTGAAAAACAAGAACTAAAAAATGAAATTCTACAGTTTAAAAAAGAATATGAAGCTATTAATATTTTAAGTACTGAAGAAGAAAACACTTTAGCAAACAAATTAAATGAATACCTAACAAGAATACATGAATTTAAATTATCTTATTTAAGAGAAATGTATTTAGACAAAAAACATGAATTAACAAACTTAATTGAAGATTATAGAGATAACATGGCCTATAATCATGACAATCTTATAAATGAAAGTTATGAAAATTCAAAAGATATTATCGAATTAACTAGTCAAATTAATAATATTGGTGATGTAATCATTTCTGAAACAACATACATTAAAGAAATAACTAAAGCAAAAGCTGAAATAAAAGAAATTCTTGAAAATTACTCTTCAATACTATACCCAGAGCCAAAAAACGACATAGAAATCATATTTAACAATTCAATTAATAAAAAAATTGAGAAATTGAGATTATTCGCAAATTCTCCATTTACAGATGGAGTTTATTATCAAGGTTATGAATTCTATCAACGTAATTTAGGTATAGCAAAAAGCGAAATTGAATTCATTAAAATAAGACAAACTCTAAAACAAGAAAGCATGGAAACATTTATCAGACTAGACAATGAGACTGAAAAAACAAGAAAATATTTAACTGAAAATTCCCAATATTCTAATTTGACAGAATGAAGAGAATTAGATGAATTTGTTAATAGAAATAATGTTTATAATTCAGCAATTTCAATCCTTGAAGATATCAAGAAAGCTTTAGGAAATGAATACTTTTATGAGATTACAGGCTATATTCCTTCATCAAACAACCATTATAGTTGAGATAAACTTCAAGAATGTATAGCAATTCTTGAAACAAAAACCAAAGCCTTAAGACAAGCAATAGCAAATCAGGCATAACATTAGTATTGATTAACATTTAATTAAAAGGCATTACCATAAAGGTATTGTCTTTTAATTAATATTAAAACTTTTTAATGTGATAGAATTTAAAAATTAAAGGAGAATTATGAGAACAATTAGTTTAAATTTATTAAATAAAATGGAAGAAGAATACAATAAAAATGCACTTAATTCAGTAGTAGAAAATGCAATTTTTAAAAATGGAATTAGGGATTCTTCTATTAATAATGAAGTTGTAAAAAAACACAATTTTATGTTTTCAGTTGAAACTAAGATTGGTTCAATTACCAATCAAAAATCATCAGGCAGATGTTGAATTTTTGCTGCCCTAAATGAAGTTAGAGTAAGTATAATGCAAGAATTAAATCTTGAAAGTTTAGAATTATCACAAAACTACGTTCATTTTTTTGACAAATTAGAAAAAGTTAATTTTTATTTAGATTATGTAATTGAAGAAGGATTAGAAGTTGATAATGAAGATCGTTTATTTAGAATGATGAATGAACGTCCTGTTCAAGATGGTGGATATTGAGAATTTTTTAGCAATGTTGTTAAAAAATATGGTGTTTGTCCAAAACAAGCAATGAATGAATCATTCCACAGCGAAGCAACTAATGTTTTATTAGAACAATTAAATTGAAGATTAAAGGCATATACTTCAAGAATGAGAGCTTCATGACAACAAAATCATGATTTGAAATTAGTCGAATCATTAAGAGAACAAGCCTTAATTGATACTTACAATATTTTGGTAAAAACCCTAGGTAAACCTCCAAAATCATTTGATTTTGAATACATGGATAAGGATAAAAAATTCCAAAGATTAAGCAACATTACTCCACAACAATTTTATGAAAAATATGCTCAGAAACATATTGAAGATAGAATCGATATTGTAGTTGATCCAAGAGAAGAACATCCAAAAAATACCTTATTAACAATGAATTATTTAAAAAATAGAACTGATGAAAAACCAGTTAAAATGTTAAATGTTTCAATGAAAGAAATGAAAAATGCAATTATTAGCCAATTAAAAGATGGTGAAACAGTTTGATTTGGTTGTGATGTTGGAACAATGTCAAATAGCGCTTTAGGAATAATGGATCCTGAATTATATAACTATGATTTAACCTTAACAAAAACTCCAGAATTCAGTAAAAGAGAAAGATTTGAATCAAGAGCTTCATTATTAAGCCATGCTATGAACTTTGTTGGAGTTAATTTAGATGAAAATGGTAATCCTATTTCTTGAAAAGTAGAAAATTCTTGAGGAGACAATGTTGGTAAAAAAGGAATTTTTTCAATGAGCGATAAATGATTTGATGAATTTAACTATATGGCTATTGTTCATAAGAAATATTTATCAAAAGAAGCATTATCAGGATTAGAAAAACCAGAAATTGAACTTTCTCCATTTGATCCATTAGTTTAAGAAAAAAGTTAGAAAAAAAGCTAACTTTTTTTGTTTTTTAACAAAAACAAACAAAAAAAAGTTTATTTTTTGGCATTTTGAAATATTAAAACGATTATTTTTTATAATTTTAAATATTTATAGCAATAAAAGAGGATTTATGATCGGAATTGATTTAACAAGAATATCAAGGTTTAAGAAAATGAAGAATTCTACGATAAACAAATTCTTATCGCCTAATGAAAAAGTAGAGTTTGAAACGTTAGAAGAAGATAAGAGACCGAATTTCTTGGCAACAAGATGAGCTTTAAAGGAAGCAATTTTTAAAGCTGATAATCAATACCAAAACTTTAATCAAATTGATATTTTTAAATCTGAAGTTGGTCGGTATTCTTTTTTGGATTTTGAATTATCAACTTCAAATGAAGATGATTATGTAATTGCCATTGCTAAAAAATAATAAGGAGTTTAGAAATGAAATTAAGAACTAGAAAATTTTGAAATATTTTACCATTAGCTTGTTTATATTGAAATTTACAAGACAAAGCAAGAAGACATAAAAGAATGCCAGAATATTATTCAAAGGCTGAACGAAATGAAACTGTTCAAAGAAGATTTGCTAAAATGCTTAAATATTTAGGAATTGAATTAGATGTTAAAGGATTTGATAATGTTCCAAATACTTCATGTTTAATTATTCCTAATCATTCAACATATTTAGATGCTTTAATTATGGATGTTGCTTTATATAACAGGGGTAATAAAGAAGCAAAGAGTAAAACAGTAAATTTCATTGCAAATAGTGCTGTTCAAGACAAAAAAGGTGTTGCCTTAGTTGCTTCCTTAATTGATACTTTTTATTTAGATATGAAAAAACCAAGAGAAATGGTAAATACATTATATGAATTTGGTAAATTTGTCAAAATAAATAATTCATGTGGTGTTATTTTTGCTGAAGGAACAAGAACAAAAACTGGAAAATTAAATGATTTTAAAGCTGGTGCTTTTAAAATTGCACAAGATTGTTATTTACCAATTGTGCCAGTTACAATTAATAATGCTGCCAATGCTTTAGATAATAATCGAGAAGGCAAATTAAAAATAGAAGTTATTTTCCATCCAGTTTTAAAACCGCAAAGTTTTAGCGCCATTTCTTCAAGTGATTTGGCTTCTCAGGTTCAAAACATTATTGCTTCTTCATATGTTGATCAAGTTATCACATCAAAAGAAACAATTAAGAATACTTATACAAAAAGCGCTCACAAAAAATAAAAGAAGTTAGTTATGGAAGAATTCAAAAAACCCATTGTAAAAGAAATTTCAATTTCAAATGTTCCAAATGAAGAAGATAAGACTACTTTTTTAAATGGAGAAAAACACATTTTTAAATTAAAAAATTTTGATGGACCACTTGATTTGCTAGTAAGTTTAATTAAAGAAAAAAATATTGACATTTTTGAAGTTGATTTAGCAGAATTAGCAACTCAATATTTAGACATTATTAAAAGTTTAGAAGCCTATGAATTCGATATTGCTTCAGAATATTTAGTAATGGCTGCTACATTATTACAATTAAAAGCAAGAATGGTCTTACAAGATCCGGAAGCTGAAGAAGAAATTAAAGAAGAAAAAAAGAGATTATTGGAGCAAATTGCTGAATATGAAAAATTCAAAGAAATTTCAATTATTTTAAAACAACAAGAAGAAAAAAGGAAGAATTATTTTGAAAAGCAACCAGAAGATACTTCAGGTTTTGAAAAAGAATTTGATAACACTATTTTAGATGGGCATGCAAATAGTTCTAGATTAGTGGTTACTTTAAGAAAAATGTTTGAAAGAACTTATGCTGAATTAATCAGAAATATTACTATTTCAACAATCGCTGTTAGCCCAGAAGAACAAAAGAAAAGGATTTTAAAATTATTTAAGAATCAAAATGAAGTTGCGTTTAAGGAAATTTTTAATGTTCCAACAATGGGTCATTTTGTAATCACGCTTTTAGCCATTTTAGATTTATCTAGACAACAAATTATTGTTATGGAACAGTTAGAAGATGAAGGACTAATTAAATTCTATAAAGGAGTAGAATATGAAGAATAAAATTATTGAAGCCCTATTATTTATTCAAGGTAGCGAAGGACTTTCAAGTGAACAGGCTAAAGACATTTTTAAAACAAACACCGTTCAAGAAGCAAGACGTGTTTTAAAAGATTTTCAAAAGTATTTTAATGATTTGGATCGTGGAATTAAAGTTCATGAATTTAATGATGTTTTTAAATTTTTGACCATTGAATCAGTAAAAGACTATATTTCTGAAATGGTAACAATCACTAGAAAACAACATTTATCAAATGCATCAATTGAAGTAGCTGGTATTGTTGCATATAAACAGCCTGTTACTCGTTCAATGATTTCTAACATTAGAGGTGTAGTTAGCGATAATATTGTAGCTAATTTATTAGCAAAAGGAATTATTGAGGAAGTTGGTGTTGCCTCTACTCCTGGAAATCCAATTCTTTATGGAATTACTAATAAGTTTTATGATTATTTTAAAATTAAAACATTGGCTGAATTACCACCATTTCCTGAATTCAATCGTTATAACAACGAAGAAATGGATGAAGAAGAATTCAATTTATTTGACTCACAAAGACATGAAGAAATTAATGAAGCAGACGTTTTATTAACCACAGAAGGCGAAGATGATTAATTTTAAAACTAAAAAAGATGATGTTGGGAGAACACTATTTAAATATTTGGTTAAAGTTTTAGATAACGTCCCAATTTCAAGAATTGAAAAAATCTTTCGCCAAAAAGATTTAAAGATAAATAATCAAAGAATTAATGATAAGCAATATAAAATTCAATTAAATGATGAAATAACCGTTTACGGTATTGAAAATGCAATTAAGCCATTTGAAAGAAAAACTGCGAACATTAATTTTAAATTAGTGTTTGAAGATAAAAATTTATTGATTGTTGATAAGCCAATTAATGTGGCAATGCATTCTGAAGAAAACTGTTTAGACGATCAAATTTTAAAATATTTAAATTATAAAAAAACTAGTTCATTTAGACCAGCTTCAATTGGTAGAATTGATAAAAAAACTAGTGGTTTAGTAGTTTATGCCAAAAACTATAAAACCCTAGTTGAATTTGAAGAAAAACAAAATTTATTTGAAAAAGTTTATCAATTTGTTTCTGATTTTAATAAACCAAAAACTGATATTACTGTTAGATTAAAAAAAGATATTGACAATGAAAAAATGGTTGTTGATCCTAATTTTGGAGTAAAAGCAAGAACAATTTTTTGAACTGAAAATAATAAGCATTTTGCCCAAATTATAACAGGAAAAAAACACCAAATTAGAGCAACCTTGGAATATTTAAACTTTCCAATTTTAGGTGATTTAAAATATGGTGGAAAATGAGCAAGAAGAATGTTTTTACATTCATATTCAGTCAAATTCCATGGTTTAAGTGAGGAATTTCAAGAATATAATAACCAAATTTTTATAGTACCTCCAAAATGATAGGATTATTATGAATGAAGAAAGAATTAAAAAATTAGCAAGTGATTTATTATTTGAACCTAATGAAGAAGTTGTGTTATTAACCAAGCAATTATTGGCAAATATCGATCATGAATTAGAGGAATTAGATCAATTGGATTTAACCGGAATTAAACCAATGACACATATAAATGAGCGAGCAATTGATTTTGCTTTATTAAGAGAAGATGAGCCTGATTTGCAATATGTTATCAAAAAAGATGATTTATTAAATAATGCTAGTGATCATGATCAAGATTTTGTTATTATGAAGAAGGTAATTTAATGAAAAATCCAGGTAATTTAAAACAAGCAATCATTGAATTGAAAAATGATCAAAACAATGCAGTTGCTCATTTATTTGAAAATGCTAAATTAAATTCTCAAGGCGAATTATCAAATTGTGTTTTTACCATTAAAGATAATTATGCTGATACCGATGTATATGCTAAGGCTTCTTCATTAATCTTAAATAATTTCAAACCCCAATATAAAGCAACTATTGTTAAATTATTAGAAGAACAAGGTGCAACATGTGTAGCAAGAACCCATTTAGATGAATTTGGATTAGGTGGTAGTGGTGAATATTCTGCCTTTGGTTTGATTAGGAATCCAATAAATCCAGAATATTTAGTTGGTGGTTCTTCTTCAGGAGCCGCTGCTACATTTAGCCAAAACATTAGTTTTGCAATTGGTTCAGATACAGGGGATTCTGTAAGGAAACCAGCTTCTAATATTGGCAAAGTTGGTTTTAAACCTAGTTATGGTGCAATTAGTAGATATGGGTTATTTGCTTTTGCTTCATCATTGGATACAGTTGCTTATTTTACTCATAACGTTGCAGATAGTATTAAATTATCAAGTTGTTTATATAAACAAGATCTAGAACATGATTTAACAAGCGTTGATTTAGCTTTTGATTATAAAAACATAATAGAAAGAAAACCCAAAAAAGTTATTTATTTTAAAACTGATAATTTTATTAATAATGAAGTTAAACAACGTTATGATCAATTAATTAACAAATTGAAAAATGAAGGCATTGATGTGGTTGAAGTAGTGCCAGATCCAAAAATCATTACTGCAATTGATGTTGTTTATAAAATTATTTCATTTTCTGAAGCATCTTCTAATTTAGCAAATTTAGTTGGTACTAATTTTGGAACAAGAATTGAAAAAGAAAATTGAGTTGATACTTATATTGCTACTCGTTCATCAGGATTAGGAAAAATGGTTCAGTCTCGTTTAATTTTAGGTTCTTTATTTTTAGAACAAGAAAACCAAATTAAATATTTTGTTAAAGCCAAAAAAATGCGCAGATATATTGTTAATTATTTTAAAGAAATTCATCGTCAATGTGATTTATTGATTTTTCCTGCTTCAAATGATTGTGCCCCTAAATTTAATGAAGTTACAACTAAATCAATTTGAGATTTTATTTTAACTGGTGCCAATTTATCAGGTAATCCTTCTATGACAATAAAATTAGGCAATAAATCCAATTCTAATATGCCATTTAATCTTGCCTTAGAAACCGATTTATATCAAGATCAATCTTTATTTAGCTATGCTCTTTATATTGAGAAAATAATAGGAGGTTTAAATGAATAGTGATTGGGAAATGGTCATTGGGATTGAAATTCATTTAGAATTAAATACAAAAACTAAAATGTTTTCACCGGCGCCAAATACTTATAATGCTAAAGAAAATACTTGTGTTTCTAATATTGATTTAGCTTATCCTGGGACTTTACCTTTAATCAATTCTCAAGCAATTATTAAAGGAATAAAATTAGCTAAAGCTTTACATATGGAAATAGATCATGAAATTCATTTTGATCGAAAAAATTATTTCTATCCTGATTTAAACAAAGGATATCAAATTACTCAACAATTTCGACCAATTGGCAAAAATGGCTCAATTAAAATAAAAGTCAAAGATCAATGAAAAGAAGTGTTAATTGAACGTATTCATTTAGAAGAGGATACTGCTAAATCAGTTCATGAAAATGGCAAAACATATTTAAATCAAAATCGTGCCGGAGTCCCTTTAATTGAAATTGTTTCTAATCCAGTTATTCATTCAGCTGAAGAAGCGATTGCATATGTTGAAGCAATTCGTCAGACGGCTTTAGCCTTGAATATTTCTGAAGCTAAAATGAATGAAGGTAGTTTAAGAACAGATGTAAATATTTCAGTAAGAAAAAAGAATACCACCGCATTAAATACAAGAGTTGAAATTAAAAACCTAAATTCATTATCAAATATTGAAAAAGCCATTCAATCCGAATTTAATTATCAAGTTAATGCTTATTTAAATCATGAGACATTTGAACAAACAACTAAACGTTTTGATGAAGCAACTGAACAAACAATTGTAATGCGTTCAAAAGCAGATAGTATTGATTATAAATATTTCCCTGATCCAAATTTACCTTTTGTAAGGTTATCTAATGAATTAATTGATTCAGTTTCAATTGAAGAAATTCCTTATGAAAAAGAAATTAGATATCAACAAAACGGTTTAAATAATGTTCAAATTTCACAATTATTAAACAATATTGATTATGCAAATTATTTAGACCAAATTGCTTATGAAGATTTAAAAAAATCAGCTAATATTTTCTTTGCTGAAATTGTGACTTTTTTAAATAAAAATAATATTGCAATTAATGAATTTTGGTTAAGTCCAAAAGAAGCGAAGGAATTAATTACTTTGTTAGTTCAACAAAAAATTAATAAAACAAGCATTGCTACATTAATTGAATTAAAAAAATCAACAAAAGAAAGTATTTTTGAATTGGCTAACAAACATAATTTAATTATTGAACAAATAAAAATTTCATTAGAAGAAATTATAGAAAAAGTTTTAGAGGAAAATTTAGGGTTAAAAGACCAATTTACAACTAATTTTGATAAGGCTTCAAAATTCATGTTAGGTCAAGTTATGAAAAAAACAATGGGTAAAGCAAATGTTGCTGAATTAAACAAAATATTAAAGGATAAATTTAATTAATGGGATTTAGAAAAAAGAAAGATAAATTAAAAACAGGTTGACAAGCTCGGGTGATTAGAAATAATGAGCCAAAAAAAGAAAACATAAAAAACGATCAAGTAATTGCCAATAAAAGACGTTCTAACATTTTTGAAAAAATTTTTAAATGAATTATTTATGGAATTTTGTTTTTAGCTATTCCAAGATATTTAAAAAGTTCTAAAGTCAAAGGTAAAGAAATCGTTGATGATGCTTATCAAAAAATAAATTCAAATGAATTTGCTTTTATTCCAGCTGGATATGCAATGTATTTATTTTTATCATTTATTCCAATTGCTTGTTTATTTGTAGCAATTATAGGACCTATTAGTGAACATTATGACATTGTGTTAAGATATGTCATTTTAGGAAGAATTATTCCTGGAGTTCAAACAACATTACCTAATATGGCTACCATTTGAAAAGGGGCTGGTGGAATTATTGCTTTCATTTTATTTGCTGTTTCAATTATTTGATTAGCAAGTAAAGGATATGCAAAATTTGCTTATTCAATCGATGCTTTATATGAACACAAAACTCCTAGAAGAATGTGAATGTATCGCTTAAAAGGTGTTGTTATTAGTATTATTTTGACTTTTGGTTTAACTTTAATGCTTTTGGGTTTCACTGCTTTTATGACATTTTTAATTGAAAGCAGTGAATTCGGTGTATTTCCTTCTGAAATAACCAGCGATTTTACAATTAAAAATTTAGAGTTGAAGACCGAATTTTGATTGATTTATTATTTTACTATCATTTTATTATTACCATTTTTCACTTATATTGGATTTCTAATCTTCTTTAAGTGAGCACCAAGTTTTAAATTGAAATTAAATCATGCCCATCCTGGCGCAATGATTTCTGCTATTCCTACATCAATATTTATATTAATATTTGGGTCATTAGCTTCAATTATTCCTTATAATAAATATGGACCTATTGCATCATTTATGTACATTATCTTATTAATGTCAGTTATGTCTTATTTCATTTATACAGGCTTAATTGTAAATGCAAGTTTCCATAAAATATTCATAAACCAACCCACTATTGCTAAAACATGATTTTTCAAAAACAAAACTAAAAATAGTTTTTATAAAAAATATAATACAGAAAATTATTCTTCAGAAGATTAGAAAGGAAAAACAATATGGACATTAAAATACCTGGTGGTATAAAACACTATGTAAGATGAGTAAGATCACAAACTGGATTAGGATACCGTAGATGGAATTCAAAAAGAATTGCCTTTGTTGGTGTTTTAATTGCTATATCAGTAGTTTTCTTTATTATTTCTGTACGTATTTTGCCGATTAGTGCTTTACCAAGCATCAAATTCAGTTTTATTGGACTACCAATAAAAATTACTGGTTTCATTTTTGGTCCAATTGTTGGAATTATAACTGGAGTATTAGCTGATTTAATTTCGTTTGCTTTAGTACCTACTTATTATCATTTTCTTTATACTTTAGCTGTGGCTGTTGCTGGGTTTATTCCAGGTATTTGTGCCTATTATTTCTTTAACGTTAATGAAATTTTCTTCTCAAGAAAATATAAGATTTTCAAATATAAACAAATAGTTGATTTTTTCAAAAGACAATATGATGAAGCTTTATTTAAAAACATTCCTGAAGATATGCAATATTTTTCTGAAAAAATTGCTTTCTATGAAGTGAAGATTATTATTTTAGAAGCAAAATCGAAACCAACTGCCATGATTAATTTTTCTTTTGTTTCTACATTAGTAATATTAGGATTACAAGTACTTATCATTATTGCAATTTTTTCTGGATTGGATAATAGTATTTTTGAACATAATCGTTTTATTAAAAATAAATTATTTTACATTGTTTTAACTGTTTCTGGTTTTATTTTGATGTCCGCTGTGATTATTGTTTATCGTCTATTTTTAAGAAGCAAATATCAAACATTTATTGAAGTAATGGCCATTGTAAGCATGTGCGCCATTTTAGAATTAGTTAATGTTGTATTGCTTTCTTGAGCTGACACTGCCGCTTTAAAAACTGATTTTTGAGTTAACCTAACTGGTCAAACTTTAACTAGTCCAATTAAAATATTCTTTAATTTAGGTATCATTTTGGCAACATATAAAATTGTTGCTCCATTAGTAAAATCAAAAGAAGAAAGCAGATTTTAATGTCAAAAAAGCAAATTACTTCATTAAGAGTTTCAAATTTAAAAAGAATTAAAGAATATGAATCAGGTTTCAAAACATATATCAACAATTTAAGTTTTATTGCTGAACAAAATGACATTGTCGGTTTTTTAGGATCCGATATTGAAACTAAAGAGATGATTTTTGATTTACTTACTAAAAATCATAAGAGTTTGAAAAAATATCAGGGCTATATTGAATTTAAATCAGACAACAATTATCATTTAACCTATCAAAATCAAGCATTTAACCAAAACCTTGGTTATGGTTTTGATCGTTGATTTTTAAACAAAAACTTAAATCATAATGCTTATACATATATTAAAAATTATTTGATTTCAAGTCATTTATTGGAAACATTAATTACTAATTTTATTAAATCATGAAGAAATACATTCGAGGATTTTAGCGTTTATTTAAATTATCGTTTTTCCTTAATTTTTCTAGATCTACAAAAATCAAATCAAGCCATTTTTAATGACATTATTAATTTTTTTAGAGAAATCGATGTTGAAAATGTTAACTCTTTAAAGGTAGTACAAAAAGTCGAATTAATTGAAAAAATTTACATGCATTTAAGAAAAATGATTGATTCATTTCAAAAACATGAATTTCAATTAATTAGTTTAGTAAAAAATACCAATGAAAAGAAATTGCTGGACGAATCATTTTTAAATACTAGAGAGTTTCAAAGAACAAAATCTGAATTTGAAGACTTAAAAGAAAAATATTTAAACATTTTTGACTGAAAAAAAGAACAAAAAGATTACGAGAATAAAAAAATATTTGAAATAAAAAAGGATCGTTTTGTTATTTTAGATGAAATAAAAAGAGTATTAAAAAAGACCAAACATGATTTAATTCAACAAAATAAATTTTATAAAGAGCAATTAAAACATAATTTAAAAAATTCTTCATTTATTCATTATTATAAAAACTTTGCAACCAACAAAAAAATTATTGAATTTTTAAGAAAAAATACCAAAGGTTTAGCTTGATTAAGACATGAACATTTATTCACATTATACAACGATATTAGTCAAATTTCTAACACTATTCATTCAGAAGCAAGTTTAATTAGCACTAAATTATCTAAAAAAGATATTGCTAAAAACATTAACAAAATCATTAATTATAATTTTCTTTTAAGTTCAAATTATTTAATTGACCAAATTGCAAATGAAAAAAGCAAATTTAAACAAAGTCTAATTAATTTAGAAAAAACAAAGAAGCTTGATATTTCAATGCGAGAAGCAATCGGGATTGATCGTTATAAAACAGCTTTAGAAGATTTTGATAATGCTCAACATGAATATATTTGAAATTGCAATACTATTGAAAACAAATATAAAAAAGAAGCACAATCAGCATTTTTAGAAGGCTATGCTTTAAGAAAACAAAACTTAAAACCATTTAAAGAACTATTAGGAATTTTAAAAGATTTTTTTAATGAATTTAGTTTAGAAAGATTGATTGCATCCATTAAATTAAATAAATATAAATATGATCTAAAAGAAATTAATTCTCGTTATGAATTAATTATTCAAATTTCAAGTATTTTAAAAAGACAATCTAAAGATTTTCTTCAAATTGCCAATATGTTTAGCAAAAAAACTCATGCTAAATCCCCAATTGTTAGAAAATTTATTATCAAAACATGTGTTTATGATATTTTTAAAAACGCCAACGTTAATTTAGAAAAAATGGAATATCCAATTTCTAATTTAACTGAACAAGAGCAAACTAATGTTGAAATTCAAAAGATTTTATTTAATAAGCCAAGCTTAGTAATTATTGGTAATAACATCAAGAAATTAACAATTTCTAAACAATATGAAATTCTAAATGCTTTTAATAAATATATTTTTGATAAAAAAGGGATTGGATTATACTTTTTAAGCGATTATAAATTAGCGGGACAAGTTACTAATGATTTATTTATTATCAATAATTCTAAAGTGATTGAAGAAGGTAAAACCTTGCAAATTATTAACAATCCAATTAACCCTATTGTCAAAAAAGCATTAGATAAATTTGATGATAAAACCAAAGAAAATTATTTAGACTATATCAATTACATTGATAATTTTGAAAACTTGTTTAAATATAAAATTGATACTGAGCATTATGTTTGATGTACTTTATCAGAATTGATCAAATGAATTGATAAAGATAATTTGAAAAACGAAGATCTAGCAAAACAATTCTTTTATGAAAAAGAAGCAACAACTAATCAACAAAAAAATGTTATTGACAAATTAAATTTTGAAGAAACAATGATTTTTGAAATTGATAATGATTTAAACAAACCAATAAAAAGGAGAGAAAAAATGGATAAAAGTTTTAATCATAAGTTAGTAGAAAAAGATAGAAATGTGAAATGAAAGAAAGCCAAATTCTTTATGAAGCATGATGAATCTAAAAGACCTTTTACAATAATTTTACCTCCTCCTAATGTTACTGGTAAATTGCATATTGGTCATGCCTTAGATACTTATATTCAAGATGCCATTATAAGATATAAAAAATTGCAAGGTTTTGATGTAATGTGAGTAGCTGGTAAAGATCATGCCGGAATTGCTACTCAAGCAGTTGTTGAAAAAAGATTAGCTTTAGAAGGCAAAAATAAATATGAATTAGGCAGAGATAACTTTATAAAAGAAATTTGAAAATGGAAAGATGAATATTCAAATAACATTTCAAAGCAATGAGATAAATTAGGTTTGGCATTAGATTTAGATAATGAACGATTCACATTAGATAAGGACACTAATGAAGCTGTTTTAAAAGTATTTATCGACTTATATAATGATGGTTTAATTTATCGTGATTCTAAACCAATTAACTGAGATCCTAAATTACAAACCGCTTTATCAAACATTGAAGTTATAACTAAACAAACTGCTCAAAAAATGTATTACATTAAATATCCTTTAAAAGATAGTCAAGAATATTTAACTATTGCTACAACTAGAATTGAAACTTTATTTAGTGATGTTGCTGTGGCGATTAACCCTAAGGATACTAGAGCAAGACAACTTTATAATAAAATCATTGTTCATCCTTTAACCAAAAAAGAAATCCCAGTTATTACTTCTGATTTAATTGATTTGGAATTTGGAACCGGTTTAATGAAAGTTTCAGCCCATGCTATTGATGATATCGAAATTATTAAGGCTAATGGTTTAGAAATTATTGAATGTATTGGTAAAGATGGATTATTAAACGAAAACGCCATGGAATTTAAAGGATTAGATCGACAATCAGCAAGAATTGAAATTGCAAAAAAATTAACAAACGAGAATTTATTAATCAAAGTAGAAGAAACAACTTCAAATGTAGGTTATAGTGAACGTTCAAATGAAGCAATTGAAATTTTGGTTCAACCACAATGATTTGTGAAAATGAATACTTTAGCTAACCGTTTATTAAAACATTTTAATTCGAATGAAGGTGTTAAATTTATTCCTGATCGTTTCTCAAACGATTTAACTAGATGAATGAAAGATACTTATGATTGAACCATTAGTCGTCAAATTTGATGAGGTCATCGAATTCCAGCTTGATATAAAGATGATGAAATAAAAGTTCAAATCGAAAATCCAGGTGAAGGTTGAATTCAAGATCCAGATGTACTTGATACTTGATTTTCTTCTGCTTTAAGCCCATTTGCCTTTTTAGGATGGCCACAAACTAATCAGAAGATTGCACGTTATTTCCCAACTGATGTTTTAGTTACTGGATATGACATTATTTTCTTTTGAGTAGCAAGAATGTATTTCCAAAGTTTATATTTTATGAATGATAAACCTTTTAAAGAAGTTTTAATTCATGGCTTGGTTAGAGATGCTCAAGGAAGAAAAATGTCTAAATCATTAGGAAACGGAATTGACCCAATTCAAGTTATTGAAGAATATGGTTCAGATGTTTTAAGAATGTCATTAATCTTTAATTGTTCTCCAGGACAAGATATTAATTATGGAGATGATAAAATCCAAACAGCAAGATTATTTATTAATAAATTCTGAAACATTGCTAGATATATTAAATCAATTAAAACTAATAAAACAAACATTATTGACGCAAATAATTTAGATATCTTTGATAATTGAATTTTAACTAAATTTAATCAATTAAAAACACAAATTGATGAAGCAATGGCAAAATATGAATTTAGCTTGATTTTCAAATATGTTCAAGATTTCATAGTGAACGCTTTATCAAGTTGATATTTAGAATTCATGAAATACAAAAAGACTAACCACTTTATTCATTTATTATTCAGGGAATTATTAATCACCTTACATCCATTTATGCCTTTTTTAACTGATTATTTATTCGAACAAATGTATAGCGAGGAATTATTAGAATCTTGAAGTTCACCTTTAAAAATCACTGAAAATCATAATGAAAATAAAGTTGAATCATTAATTGAAATCATTACTACTTTAAGAAAACATCGTGAAGATAAGAAAATCTCTAAATCAGAAACTTTATATTTTGAAGCCTTAAATATTGATTTAGATAAACATGATTTAGAAATTATTAATAAATTAGCAAATTACGCTATTAAGCAGAATAATGATTTAAACATCAAGTTGTCAAATGATGTACAAATTAATATTTTGCTTTCTAAAGAACAAAAAGAACAAGAAATTAATGAATTATTAAAATTAATTGAAACAACTAAGCAAGAAATTGCTTTCAACAAAAAAATGTTAGATAATCCAAGTTTTGTTTCTAAAGCTCCTAAAGAAACTGTTAAAGAAAAGCAAGCAAAATTAGCAATGCATGAAGGTAATTTAGCCTTCTATGAACAAGAATTAACTAATAAACAAGCTAAAATGTAAAAATAAAGAAGACCATTGATTTAAAAGATCGTTGGTCTTTTATTGTGCAATTGAAATTCTAATTTTATTTATTAAATTTTTATTTAATAAATTGTTTTGGATATAATAAGTTTAATTAGGTAAGGAAATTTATGTCAAAAATAACAAATGGTCAATTTTTTACAGAAAGAAATGTTTTTGAAAATAATAAAATCTTTTTTGATTTTATGAACAAAAATGATTTATGGAATAAAAAAATTTTAGAACCTTTTGCGGGTTCAAATAATTTAATTCATTTTTTATTGAAATACAATCAAAATTTAAAATATGAGTCATATGATATTGATTCACAAAACAAAGAAGTCAAACAAAATGATAGTATTCAAAATTGAATATATGAAAACTTTGATTTAGTGGTTACAAATCCTCCTTATTTATCAAAACATTCAGCTAGAAGAATGAAATTAAATGTTGATTTTCAAAATTATGATGACTTATATAAATTATCTTTAGATAGATGTATTAGTAATGTTCGTTTTACAATTGCTATTATTCCTACAACCTTAATTAATAGTAATCGTAAAGAAGATCGAAAATTAATTAATAAACTTGTCATTTTTCAATTATTGCCAAATAAACAAAATTTTAGTGATACTGAACACCCTGTCGCTTTAGCTTACTTTGATCATCAAAAACAAGACGAAGACTTTTTAATATATGAAGATAATAAATTAATTGGTAGTTTTAATTATTTATTAGATTTAGAAAATACCATTCTTAAGCCCCAAAATGATTTACATGTTGCTTTTAATATTGTTGGTGGAAATCTTTGCATAAATGCAAGTGATAATACAAAAGATAAGGAAAATATTAAATTTTATTTAGCCAATTGAAAAGAAGATTCTCAGGTTAAAATAACAGACCGCCATAAGGTCAAATTAATGGTTAAAGATTTAGAAATAAACCATCAAATCCTAAATAAATTGAATAATAAAATTAATGAATTAAGAAAAAATAATTGTGATTATCTGTGAAGTTCTTTTAAAGGGGTTTCTGAAACTGGGAATTATAGAAAAAGAATTGATTTTAAGACAATTAAAAAGATCATTAATACTATTTAATGATCTTTATTTAATGATCTTTTTTACTTTATTAATCAATGATTCTAAATTTAAAATAATTGCCTTCGGTTTAATTTTCTTTAGATCATTAATTTTATCTTCAGTATAATAATTTCCATCTAAGCAAAATCAAACATGTGGTTCTGTTACTTTATTTAATTGTCTCAATTGATAAATAACATCATTATATTGATTATCTTGTGCACCACCTAATTCATCAGTGTATTTGTTTACAATATAGTATTTTTGTTTTTAATTGTAATAACAAAATCAAGCGATTTTAACTCTTTGGGTTTATTAATTGGGTTTTGTAAAATGTTGCCATTTATTAAGTAATAAGCTTTTTTGCCATGAGTGCTTAGTTTTTCAATATTGAATCCCTCTTTTTCGACTTCTTCTTTAAAAATTCTTTCATAAATGTTTTGACGTTTCGGATCTTTCATAAAAAATGTTAAAAGCAGTTCATCTCCATTTAACAATAATTCTTCGATAATTGATTTATATTTAGTATCTAAAGAAGTTCTATTGATAGTTTTTTCAATCTTTTCTTTTAATCAATTAGGTAAACCTTCTTGTTTAATTTTTTCTTTAAGGTTTTGTCTTTCATATTTTCATATGATTTTTATGATTTCTTCATATCTATTCATATTAAATTGATTTTAGCATTTTTAAATAGAAAAAAACAAAAACTAAAAATCTTTTATAATAATAAGCATGAATAATAATTATGAAGCCAAAGATCTTCAAGTTTTAAAAGGACTTGATGCCGTTAGAAAAAGACCAGGAATGTATATTGGTTCAACTGATATAAATGGTTTACATCACTTAGTTTGAGAAATTGTTGATAATGCCTTAGATGAAGCTTTAGCAGGTTTTGCTAATGAAATTAAAGTTATTGTTAAACAAGATGGTTCAATCATTATTGAAGATAATGGTCGAGGAATTCCAGTTGATAAACATAGTTCAGGCAAAACTGGGGTTGAATTAGTTTTCACTGAACTACATGCTGGTGGTAAATTTAATGAAGGAGTTTATAAAACTAGTGGCGGATTACATGGGGTTGGTTCTTCTGTAGTTAACGCTTTAAGTACTAAATTAGAAGCAACTGTTTATCGTGATCGAATTGAATATTTTACTGCCTTTGAACAAGATACCATTATTCAAAGAACAACCAAAGTTGGTACCACATCAAAACACGGAACAAAAGTACAATTTTGACCAGATGGCAATATTTTTAAAAAGACAAAATTTTCAAGTGAGATTATTAAAGAAAAATTACGTGAATCAAGTTTTTTAATTCCTAATTTAAAAATTCATTTTGAATCAGAATTTACTAAAGAAAAGGTTATTTTTGAAACTAATGAAGGTATAAAAGAATATATTGAATTTGTTGGTCAAGGGAAAACCTTTATCAGCGATGTTTTCTTTATTAAGGGAAACGCTAAAACCATTGATATAGACATTGCCTTAGTTTATACTGATAATTACAATGAAACAATTTATAGTTTTGTTAATAATGTTAAAACAAGAGATGGTGGTACTCATGAAATTGCTTTTAAAACTGCTTTAACCAAAACTATTAATGAATATGCTATTTCTAAAAATTTATTAAAAGGAAAAAACTCATTTGATGGCAATGATGTTAGAGAAGGTTTAATTGCAATTGTTTCTTTAAAAGTACCGGAATCAATTTTAGAATTTGTGGGGCAAACAAAAGATAAATTAGGAACTCCAGAAGCAAGAGAAGCTGTTGAAGATTTTTTTGGTGAGCAATTTAAGTTTTATTTAAATGAAAACAAATTAGAAGCTGACAAAATTATTAGTAGAATCAAAAAAGCATATGATGCTAGAATTGCAGCAAGAAATGCTAGAAATGAAAGTAGAAAAGTAAAAAGTAAATTAGAAAACAAAAAAATTCTTTCAGGCAAATTGACCCCAGCTCAATCTAAAAACCCAAAAGTTAAAGAATTATTCTTAGTCGAAGGGGATTCTGCTGGTGGATCAGCTAAATTAGGTAGAGACCGCGTTACACAAGCTATTTTACCTTTAAGAGGAAAAGTAATTAATACTGCTAAAGCTAAATTAAGCGATGTATTGGCTAATGAAGAAATTTCCACCATTATTAACACTATTGGAGCAGGAATTGGTTCTGATTTTAATTTAAAAAATGCTCAATACAGTAAGATCATTATTATGACCGATGCCGATACTGATGGAGCACATATTCAAGTGCTATTGTTAACCTTCTTTTATCGTTATATGAAGAAACTAATTGATGAAGGAATGGTTTATATTGCCTTACCACCTTTATATAAATTTAGTGTAAAGAGCAATAAAGGTCAAGATTATTATGTTTGAGAAGAATATGAATTAAAAGAATTGATGAATAAATATTCAAACTATGAAATTCAAAGATACAAAGGGCTGGGAGAAATGAACGCTGATCAGCTTTGAGAAACTACAATGAATCCCAAAACTCGTTCAATTATTAGAGTAAATATTAATGATGAAATTTTAACTGAAAGAAACGTAAGCACATTAATGAGTGATGATATTAGTGGTAGAAAAGAATGAATTAACAAATATGTTGATTTTAGTTCGGATGATGATTTCCAAATTGAAATTAAAAAATAAGGGGGTGCTCAATGTCTAAGATTCGTAAAGAAGAAATCGATCAAGTAATTGAAACGATCATTGATAAAAATATGATTGATATTATGAGTGATCGTTTTGGCAAATATTCAAAATATATTATTCAACAAAGAGCCATTCCTGATGCAAGAGATGGTTTAAAACCAGTTCAAAGAAGAATCTTGTTTTCAATGTGAAATTTGAAGCTAAAAAATAATCAACCATTTAAAAAATCAGCTAGAATCGTTGGAGATGTTATTGGTAGATACCACCCTCATGGTGATTCTTCAATTTATGAAGCCTTAGTTAGAATGTGTCAAGAATGAAAAAGTAATTACCCTTTAATTCAGATGCATGGAAATAAAGGTTCTATTGATGATGATCCAGCTGCGGCAATGCGTTATACTGAATCAAGATTAGAAAGTATTTCTGAATTATTATTACAAGATTTGGATCGAAAAGTAGTTTCAATGATCCCTAATTTTGATGATACTGAATATGAACCAATTGTCTTACCTTCTTTAATTCCTAATTTATTAATTAACGGGGCAAAAGGAATTGCTGCTGGTTTTGCTACTGAAATTCCTCCTCATAACTTAAATGAAGTCATTGATGCTACTATTCATTTAATTAAAAAACCAACCTCAAAAGAAGAAGAACTTTTAAATATTGTAAAAGGACCAGATTTTCCAACAGGGGGATTAGTACATAATTTAGAAGGTATTCAAGATGCGTTTTTAAAAGGGCAAGGAAAAATTTATATTTCTTCTAAATATAAATATATTTATGATACTAAAGACGAATCTAAAATTATTGGGGTAGAAATTTATGAGATTCCATTTGGAGTAATAAAATCAAAATTAGTGGCAGATATTGACACTTTAATTGTGAATAAAACAATTAATGGTATAAAAGAAATTAGAGACCAAACAAATCGTGAAGGAATTTCAATTTATTTAGAATTCAATGATGATGCCAATGTTAAGGCAATTATGACTTATTTATTAACTAAAACTGATTTAAGAATTTCTTATAACTACAATATGGTTGCCATTGATGAAAACGCCCCTAAATTAATGAGTTTATACATGTTAATTAATACTTATTTAAATCATTTAAAAGATGTAAATATAAAAGGTATTATTTATGATTTAAACAAACATCAATTAAGACTAGAAATCGTTTTAGGTTTTATTAAAGTTGCTGAAATTAGTGATCAAGTTATTAAGGTTATTAAAGATAGTGATAATTCGAAAAAGGGTGTTATTGAAGCATTAGAAAAAACATTCGGATTTAGTAATTTACAAGCAACAGCAATTGCTGAATTAAGATTATATAAATTATCAAGAATGGATCAAATCGAATATATTAATGAGTCTAAGGAATTAGAAGAAAAAATTAATTATTGTAATTTATTACTAAATGATTCTAAAGAGTTTGATAAATTTATTATTCTTCAATTAGAAGAAATAAAGAAGAAATACGGCAGACCAAGATTAACCGTTATTAGTGAAGAAGAAATGAAAACCGAAATAAATACTAAATTATTAGCTAAAAATGAAGATTTTTATTTCTTTATTTCTCAAGAAGGATATTTTAAAAGAATTAGTCAAAAGGCTTATTCTTCAAATGAGTTAAATACTTATAAATTAAAAGATGGTGATTCATTATTATATTTTGATAAGGTAAATTCATTATCAAAATTAATCTTTTTTACTAGTTTAGGTAATTTCTTTGTATTAGATGCTCATAATATTAAAGATAGCTCTTGAAAAGATTTAGGTACACACATTTCTAATATTGTGGCTTTGGAAAACAATGAAAAAATTATCCGGATAATTGAAGCTTCTTCATTTGATAGTTATGTTTCAATTTTATTAGTATCAAAAAAAGGAATGGCCAAACGGGTTGCCATTAATGAATTTGATTCTAAATCAATTGCTAGAAAAAGAAGATGTATCAAATTGAAAAAAGATGATGAATTATTGGATGCCAAAATTACAAATAAAGAAAAAATGCTATTGGTATTGATTACTGGGGGATTATATTTCTTATTAAAAGATCACAGTGATGTTCCGATTTATAGTCTAACTGCTAGTGGTATTAAATTGCTTTATAAATTAGACAAGGATCAAGAAGTGGAAGGTTTTGTTCCAATTATGTATGGCAATAAGGTATTAATGTTAACTGATAAAGGACAATTTAAATTAACTAGATGTGAAGAAGATTGACAATTCCCTTCAAGAATGAGCAGGGGCAAGAAATTCTTTGATCCTTTAAAATCAGTTAAATCAAAAATTGTATCCATGGAAATTTGAACCAAAGAATTACAACATTTTTATACAAATAAAAACAATGAATTGAAACAATATGAATTAAAAAATATTGAATTAAGTAAAATTGGTGATCCAATTAGTCGAACTAGATTACAAGATCCTTTAAATGCAGGAAAAATAATTCAACCCTTAACAATTAATCAGTTATTAATTGAATCAGAAGAAGAACGAAAAGCCATTAGGCAAAACCAAAACTTTGATAAAACAATGAGTATTGAAGCAAGTTTATTTAGACGCCATTATATATATGATGATGATTTCTATAATGAACAAATTGAAGAAGAAAAAGAACAACCAGAACCAATCGCTTTATTTGAAGAAACAAATGATTTTATTTTAAATGAAGAAAAAGTCTTAAAAACTCCAAATCAAAATAAAGCAACAAAAGAAAGCGTTTCTAATAAATTAAAAGAAATGGATAAAATTGATATTGATGGTTTATTTAATAAGATTAATGAGCTAAAGAAAAAATAGTTTATAATATTAAAATATTATTTGATCAAACAATATAACAAAGGAAAAAATATGAGAAAAGACGTAAGAGCTCGTAATAAAAAAAGAGCTGAAGAAAGAAAAGCTAAATTAGCAAAAGAAAGAGCAAGAGACGAAAGAAGAGCTGCAAGAAAAGCAGAAGCTGAAGCTACCAAATAATTTTCCTCTCTCTTTATATTATTCATAATAGGTAAAATGCCTATTTTTTTTATTATTAAGAGTAAAATTTAATATGAATAAAAAACTTATAGGAGTTTATTTATGAAAAAGCAAAAATTATTTTTATGCCTTAGTTCATTAAGTATAATCACGCTTCCTTTAATTTCTTCTTCATGTATTAAAAAGGAAGAACAAGATTTATTATTATCAACAAGAAATAATGTTAATATCGTTATAAAACCAGAAGCAAAAACTAAAAATGAAAACAGTTTAGTAGAAAATGATTTTATTGCATCTAATTATGATAATAATATTTTCGAAATAAGATATAGTTTGATTAAAAACAGCACCCCAGCAATCTTAAGAATTTTTATTAAAGAAAAGCAGACTAATCGAGAAGTCTCTAAGGATTTTGAACTTGTCATTAAAGATGGTAATATTCAAATTCAAAATAAAGAAATTTCAAACCCAAAACCAGATCAAAAGCCACAACCACCAGTTGCACCCAATAAAGATTTGGTTTATGAAAAAACTAACAAATATTATTTAGCATTAGAAAATCTTTCTGGAATGCAATTATTAAACAAATTACATGAAATTCAAATTGAAGGAACAAGAGGCATTAAAAGCAATTCTACAGGTTATGAATATTTGAAAACAACATATCGTGATGCCTTTATTGATAAATACTATGAAAATGATGGCACCATTTTAGATTTATATAGTGAAAATCCAAATGGTAAAGATCCATATACTTATGCTCATTATGGTGGTTATTCAGCTAATCAAGAAGGTCAAGGAACAAACCGCGAGCACATTATTCCTCAATCATGATTTAATAAATTAGATCCAATGAGAAATGATGCCCATCATGTTTGACCAAGTGATATTTATGTAAATGAAAAACATGGTAATTATCCATATGGAACTGTCAAAACATCTACATTTACTTCTTTAAATGGTACTAAAGTTGGTGACTCATTTGAAGATGGAAATCCAGTTTGTGAACCAATTGATGCTTTTAAAGGAGATGTTGCTAGAGCAATTTTGTATTTCTCATTTACTTATAAAGATCAAAACTTAAGAAACAATCAATCAGCAAAAAGATTCTATATTGACGACACCAACAAAATTAATCCCGCCTTTTTAAAAACATTATTAAAATGACACCATGATGATCCAATTGATCAATTTGATATTGATCGAAATAATGCTATTGCAAAACATCAAACAGTAAGAAACCCCTTTATTGATTATCCTGAATTAGTTGATGTTATCTTTAATAATAAAACTGATTATACTTTCCATAATAAAGGAACTTTAAAAGCCATTAATAAATAGCTCCCAGAAGGGGGTTATTTTTATATTCTATAATTATTTGGTAAAATAAAGGAAGGAGGAAAAGTGAAAAAACTCTTTTTATCAATTTTGCCAATTGGTAGTTTAATTACTCCAATAACAATGGTTAGTTGTCAAGATCCGACAACTAAAAATAGATTCGATCAGATGATTGAATTATTAAATCAAACAGAAGTCAGTGTTAAACCTGGATCAAGTTCTAAATCTATTGATCAAGTTACTGAATCAGATTTTAACATTAATATTGAAATTAAAGGTAATTATCGAGTGGTTATCAAACTTAAAAAAACTGGAAATAAAGCATTAGTTTTCATCAAAATTATGGATATTTCTAATCCCCAAATAATTAAGGAAACAGCATTTAAACAATTTAGTTTTGAATTTCAAAAATTAAGTGGAAATAACAACAATTCAGTTGATCCAGTCCCAAACCCAGAACCAAAACCAACTCCAACTCCTCAACCTGAACCAACCCCAACTCCACAACCAGATAACAATAACGGAAATACAAATTCTAATCTAGAAGAAACAGTTTCATTAGAAACTAAACAATTAAATAATTATGCTAAATTAATGAAGGATAATTTAGAAATTATTCCTGGCATGGAAAAACATTTTTATTGAGCTTTAAACAATGGTTATGATTTTCATTATGACTATCAAACTCAAACTATTGTTTGTCTTCCAAATGGGGAAAAAGTTAATTGAAAAGGAACGCCTAACTTTTGAAGAGTTTTAAGAATGAAGCAAACAATATTTCCAAATACAAAATATATGCTTGTTAATTATGATGAACCTTTATTTAACCATAATTTGGTTTTAGTAAGTAAAAAACAAATTGATTTTGAATTTGATAATCAAAATAATATTATTTTCAAATTTAAAACTGGATTATATAAAGGAAAAAATAAAAATGAATTAGCTTCAACAGTTGGTGAAACTGCTAATTTAGGCAAAATGCCTGAAATTATTGAAGAACCAATTGATAATTCAGTTAACCCAGAACCAAACCCAACCCCAGATCCAGAAACTGGTAATAATAATGGTGGCTCATCAAATACTGGTGATTCAGATTCTTCTAACAAACCAGTTGTAACACAAAGAGATGGCAATATCGAATACAATGTTAGTGATGATTATTATGCTTCATTGCAAAATAAAAGTGGTATTGCTTTAATTGATTCATTATTTGCTATCCAAAAATCATCATCAAGACATGTTCCTGGATATGATGCTTTATTTACTACATACCGTGATGCTTTTGTTGATAAATATTATGAAAAAGATGGCACAGTAATGGATATTTATGGTGAAAATCCCAATGGTCCAGATCCATTTAATTTTGAACATGGTAAATATAAAGATGTTGGTAAAGATGAAGGTGCTGGAATGAATAGAGAACACATTGTTGCTCAATCATGATTTGGTAGATCAGCTCCAATGAGAAATGATGCCCACCATGTTTGGCCATCAGACAAAAAAGTTAATGCGATGCATGGTAATTATCCTTTTGGAACAGTAACCAAAGCTAAATATGTTTCTTTAAATGGCACAAAGATTGGCGTATCAGAAGAAGATGGTGGACCAGTTTGTGAACCAATCGATATTTTTAAAGGAGATGTAGCTAGAGCATTTTTCTATTTTGCTTTTACATACCGCGATAAAAATTTAAGAGCTAATGATTCAGCTAGAAGATTCTTTATTAATACCAAAAATGAAATAAATCCTAAATTTTTAAAGACCTTGTTAAAATGACATCATGATGATCCAGTTGATCAGTTTGATATTGATCGAAATAATGGGATAGCAAAACATCAAGTAGTAAGAAACCCATTTACTGATTATCCTGAATTAGTTGACGTTATTTTTAATAATAAGATTGATTATACCTTTATAAATAAAGGTGTTGCCTTAAATTTCATGCCAAAAAATTAGAATGCTTTAGCATTCTTTTTATTTTTAGTAAAATTTAAACATTAAAAAAAGAGGTGGCAATGAAAAAATATATTAAATATAGACAAACAAATCAAGAATTTTTAGAGATGGTCAAAAATATGGCTAACATTTGTGCTATTCCTTCAATTTCAGAAGAAGATTTTGAAAATGAATTTCCATTTGGGAAAGCTGTTGATGAGGCATGTAATTATGCTTTAAATTTAGCTAAAAGTTTTGGATTTGAAACATACAAAGACCCACAAAATCGGTTTGGATATGTTCAAATTGGAAGGGGTGGAAAACAAATTGGTATTTTAGCACATTTAGATGTTGTACCAGCTGGTGATGAAAGTCAATGAATTAGCAATGCTTTTAGTCCAATTATTACCGAAACTGAATTATTTGGAAGAGGCAGTTTAGATGATAAAGGACCAGCTATTATTAATTTATATGCAATGAAATATATTAAAGACAATCATTTGTTAAGTGATGAATGATCAATTCGTTTGATTTTTGGTTTAAGTGAAGAAACAACTATGAAATCAATGAAATGTTATTTAAAAGAATTTGAAGCTCCTTATATTTCTTACACTCCTGATGGTGAATGACCTTTAATTTACGCCGAAAAAATGGTATATCATGTTAATTTAAAGTTTCCAAAAATCAAAAACATTGAATTCAATGGTGGAGATGTGATAAACCAAATCCCTGATACTTTGTATATAAAAAACATTGATGCTGCAATTCTAAAAAATTTAAATCAACCTGATTTTCAAATTCTAGAATCAAATCAAATAGTTGTTAAAGGAAAAAGTGGTCATGGCTCAACGCCTGATAAGGGTGATAATGCTATTTTAAAGGCTTTAAAAGCCATAATAAATAATCCTGACTATCAAGAATACGAACTTATCAAATTTATTAAACAATCATTTAATGGTAATTTTGAATTAGCAAACATTTTTAAAAATTATGAAGATACTTCAGGTAAATTATCAGCTAATTTAGGAATGATAAGAACAACTAATGATAAATATATTTTAAGTTTTGATTTAAGAGTACCAGTATCTCATTCTAAAGAAGAAGTAAGTAAAGATTGAGAAACATATTTAAATCAATTTAATAACCAAGTGCAATACGAATTAATTGGACATAAACCAGCCAAATACATAGCTAAGAACAACAAGTTAGTAAAAATCCTAATGGACACTTATAATGAGAGTTATAATGCCAAAGAAGAGCCATTAGCAATAGGTGGGGGAACTTATGCCAGATTGCTTGATACATGTGTTGCCTTTGGTTCAACTAAAGAAATGCATTTAATGCATGGAGCAAATGAAGCCTTTAGTTTTAAAGAAATGAAAGAATCATTAGAAATTTATATTAATGCTTTAAATCGTTTACAAGAATATGACGAATAATAAAAAAACTTCTCTTTTTAAATTAAGAGAGGTTTTTAATAATTTATGCAATTGTGTAATTATATGCTTCAGGATTAGTTTCTAATTCTTTTGCAAAAACTTTTTTTAGTTCTTCATTTAGAATAGTTAAACTTACTTTGGAAGGATTGTTATTAACAAAGTCAAAAGCAGCTGATACTAAAGTTGAAGGAAGATTTAAAGCAGAAATATTATTTTTTTCTAAAGCACTTCTTTCAATTACAACAATATTGGTTAAATCAATATTTGTTAATTCATTGCCAGCCAACATTCCTTTAGTTAATTTAGTAATCTTTGAAGGTAAAGCAATTTCAGTTAATTTATTATCAGCAAAAGCTTGATCACCAATATATGAAACATTTTTAGGCAAATCAATTGTCGTTAATTGGTTTCCTAAAAAAGCTCTTTCATGAATTTCGATATTGTTTTCATGATTTGGTTTAATTGAAACAGTTTTTAAATTTAAATATTCAAAAGCACCTTTACCAATTGATTTGATATTAGCTGGTAAGATTAAGTTATCAATTGGGTTTTTGTCTAAATCTAATGTTTTAGTGTCTTTTGCAGTTTTAAATAATAATAAAGTTCTTCTAGCAAAAGCTCCATCTGGAATAGATTCAATATTTTCTTTTGATAAATCTAATGTTTTGGTATCTTTATTGTAATATTTTGTACCTTCTTGTCAGTATTGAGCAGCAAAAGCATTAGCTTTTTCGCCTGAACAACTACATGATAAAGATAATGTTCCAATTGCCAATGGGCTAATAGTTGCTAAAGCAGTAAATAATATAAATCTAGATTTTTTCATATTAACAATTTTACATTAATTCATATTAATTATTTAAAATATTAATGTATGAAAGAAAAATTTATTTTAAGGGCAAATTATAATCCAGCTGGTGATCAACCTAAAGCCATTAAGGAATTGGTTGATGGAATCAATCAAAATAAGGAACATCAAGTTCTATTAGGTGTTACTGGTTCTGGTAAGACTTTTACTATTGCTAATGTAATTGCCCAAATCAATCGGCCTGCTTTAATTCTTAGTCATAACAAGACTTTAGCTAGTCAACTTTATTCGGAATTAAGAGATTTTTTTCCAGAAAACCGAGTTGAATATTTTGTTTCATATTTTGATTATTATCAACCAGAAGCATATTTGCCAAATAAGGATTTATACATAGAAAAAAATTCCCAAAACAACAAAAAATTAGCAGCTATGAGAATGTCAGCCATTAATGCTCTTTCAATTAGAAGAGATACAATTGTGGTTGCTTCTGTTGCAGCAATTTATGGTGAATACAATCCTAATGAATATCGTGCTAATTTTTTTCCAATCGAAATTGGTATGAAAATTTCTCATCGTGACTTATTAAATCAAATTCATAGTATAGGTTATGAACGTAATCGTATGGATTTACAAAGAGGGCAGTTTGATAATAAAGGCGACATATTTGAAATTGCCCCAGGATATACTGATGAATACAATATTCGAATCGAATGTTTTGATGATGAAATTGAAAGAATTACAATTATTGATCCTTTAACCAAAGAGGTTCAAGAAATAAAGAAATCTTTAACATTATTTCCAGCCACAACTTATATGATTAAAAAACAATATATTGAAAATATGGTTGAAGATGTAAAAGAAGAATTAAAAGAAAGAGTTCAATATTTTTTAACTGAACAAAAACTTTTAGAAGCTGAGCGAATTCAATTGCGCACATTAAATGATTTAGATAATATTCAGGAATTTGGCTTTACTTCTGGAATAGAAAATTATGCTAGATATTTAGATGGAAGAAAGCCTGGGGAAAGACCATATACTTTATTTGATTACCTTCCTAAAGATACTGTTATATTTATTGATGAATCACATAAAACTATTGACCAAATTTATGGTATGTATAAAGGGGATTACGAACGTAAAAAGAATTTAGTAGATTATGGTTATCGTTTGCCTTCAGCTCTAGACAACCGACCATTAAAATTTGAAGAATATGAAGAATTTCCATTTCAAAGAATTTATCTTTCAGCCACCCCTAAAAAATACGAAATTAATAAGACTGATGGTGAAATAACCACTTTAATTATTAGACCAACTGGGTTATTAGATCCTATTATTGAAGTTCGAAATAAAGATAATCAAATTCAGGATGCAATGTTGCAAATTAAAAAACAAGTTGAAAAAAACGAAAGAACTTTGATATTAACAAGAACGATTGATATGGCTGCTACTCTTAATACTTTTTTAAGAGAGAATAATATCAAGTCTGCGCATGTGGATCATAACTTTAAAACCTTGGATCGCAACGAAATTCTAAGAGCCTTAAGAAAAGGTACTTATGATGTTGTAATTGGCATTGGACTTTTAAGAGAAGGAATTGATTTACCTGAAGTTAGTTTAATCTGCGTATTAGATGCTGATGTAAAAGGACTTTCAAGAGATAAAGAAAGTTTGATCCAAATTGTCGGAAGAGCAGCAAGAAATGATCATGGAAAAGTGATTTTTTATGCTAATACAATTACCGAAGCTATGCAAGCTACTATTGATGACAATGAATTAAAGAGAAAAATTCAGATGGAGCATAATAAAAAACATAATATTATTCCTAAAACCATTATAAAACCAATTCCACCTTCTTTATATAGTGAAGAGGCATTAGAAAAATTAGGAATGCAATTTAATATTGATGATCTTTCAAATATAAAACATAATAAAAAGTTAATTGATGGTTTGATTAAGCAAATGAAAAAGGCTTCCAAAGAAAGAAAATATGAAGAAGCAATTGAAATTAGAGATTATTTAATTGAGCTAGGAATTAATCTTGACGAATAAAGGTTCAGGTAACTGAACTTTTTATTATATTAAAGTTTATTGTATAATATACAATATGAAAAAACTTACAAAAAAAGCTTTATTTTTAACTTTTGGATCTTTAATAATCCCTACAATTTCATTAGCCCCAATAGGGTGTGAATTCATTGATAAATCTAAAGAAAATTATTTTAAATCACAATTTGACAACAAAAAACAAAAAGCAATTGCCGAATATCAACAAGAACTTTCAAAACCACCTTATGAAACCATTTGAACTGAGTTCTTAATCAAAATTGGTGATTTAGAAAATCAAGTTGTAGCAAAAAAAATAACTTTTGAAAAAGCATGTCATGAATTTGATTTAGTGCTTTTATCTTTAATTGATAATAAAAATGAAATTGATAAAGAAAATCATAATGAATCAAATGAAAATAATACTGGTAATAATCCAAATCCAGATCCAACTCCAAATCCAAACCCTCACCCAAATCCAGATCTAACCGCAAATCCAAATCCTAGTCCTGAACCAACTCCAACTCCAGAAAATCCAGATGCAAATAGAAAAGAGACAATCAGACACAAATTACTTTGAGGGCATTGAAATGTTTTGAATGAATCTGGAAATGATGATGATAAAGCAAAGGCTAAAGCTTCAATTATTAAAGGTATAAATTATGATTTAATTGGCTTAACCGAAATTAAAAATGAAACAGCAGTTGCTAAAATTTGTAATTTCTTAAATGAATATGTAGGTTTTGAATTATATGACTATATTCAATCAAAAAAATTAAAGTCTTCTTATGCTGGTAAAAATCAAGCTGAAATTGTTGGGATCATTTATAAAAAAGACCGTTTAAGACCAATTCCTTTTACTGATAATAAAATTGGAGATAGTTATATTCAAGTGTTTAGAAATGATATTGATTCTTCAATAAATTTTGAATATGCAAGACCACCTTATGGAGTAAAATTTGAATGATTTCAAGATGGCAAAGAAGATTTCACTTTCATATTTGATCACTTTGATAGTCCAGGGACAAAATCTGGTGAACCTTCTGCTGGAAAAGGACAAGGAGTTCAAGAAGTAGCAGAAGCAAGCCATATTTCAAATGTAATGGATTGATTTGATCAAAAAGATGGTGAAAATGAAGATATTTTCTTTGCTGGAGACACTAACATTTCTTATGGTAATTTTGACTTTGCTTTTAATAATATGAAAAATTACAAATCAGCATTGGCAGATATTGAAGAAAATAAAAGTTCTTTAGCAACTAAGTTTTATAACTATACAAATACTTATGACAAAATTCTTTATAAAACTAAATGAACATTAGAAAAGCCTTTTGTTTATGACTTATGAAGTGCAAATAAAGATCCAAATATTGCTCCAACCCCAATTGATTTAGGTTTTGTAGATGGTAAACCAAATGCATCAGTAAAAGGCAAAAGAACAATTAGAAATATTTCCGATCATGCGCCGATTGGCGGGACCATTGTATTTGATGTTACAAAAACTAATTAATCTTAATAGCAATCTGATTTCTATTTATTTAAACGTTATTAAAAAAACAAAGCTTCCTTTAATTTGGGGGCTTTGTTTTGGTATGAGAACAAAAATACAAAAAATCACCAAAAAGTAATTTTGATGATTTTAGATTTTCTCTTAATTATTTAAAACAATATCGGAAGAAAAATCATACAAATCTTTTGTTTTTTATTAATATTTTCCTTTTTAAATTTTATTAATGAGATTATTGTTGTAGTTAAATAAAATAGAAATAGTATTAATAAAGTAATAGCAAAGATAGAAATTAAGAACCTTCCTCCAATTAGATCTCCCCTTTTAGGATTTTTTTCAAAATAGCATTGAAAAACCTTTGAACTAATTAAATGTACAAATATTGCAACTCATCCAGATATTAAATTAATTGAATTATTTTTTATTTGTAATTCTATTTTGGTTTTGTAAATCAATAATTTATTTATTCTATTTAAATTGTAAGCATTATTAATAATTGTTGTTAGCATCATAATAGAAATAATTATTGAGTTGAAAATCATTTCGAATCATATTTCAAATTGATAATTTCATAAAATAATAAAACTAAAAGTATTAAGATAAATAATCATATATAAAATTGCTCTAAATAATAAATTAGTTTTAAAGAAAAAACAATTTTTTTCAAACATTAAATTCTGCAATATTTGAAATGTTTTTTTGTTTTTTGAAGCATTTTCATAATAATTTAGAATTCATTTTTTTGTTCAAGTAAAACTAATAAGAAGATAAACTAAATATGGAACAAGCAATGAAAGCATAATTACTAAAAGCCTTATTGCTAAAACATTATTCATATATTGTTTATCAGGAAAAATAAACACAAAATATATACCGAATGATAAAAAATTTATGAATATTATTAAATACATAAGTATTTGATAAGCTACCATAATTCCAAATACACTCTTCACTTCCTTTTTATCTTTAGAAATCAAATGAAGAATTCTATTTGTTGTTGTTGGATTTAATAAAAAGTCTAATTTCAAAATCGTCTCCTATCTTATTTAATATCTTTCATATTCAGGAAAAATAATGTCTATTCCATTTCTATCAAAATTATCAATTCCTATTAAATAATCAACAATACATATATCTTTGTTGTACATTTTTCAGAACCCATCTTTCTTCTTATGTAATTGTACTTTTGAATCCAAATAAAGTGTATATCCTATTTTTAGAAGATTTCCACTTACAATTACTTGAGAATATTCTTCTCAACCAAAATGTGCTAGGTATTTTCCGTCGTTATATGATCCATATATAATTATCCCGTGTCAATCAAGAAGACCGCCACAATTTGTCATTACTAATAGGGGTTTTTCCCCATTGAAATTATTTGTTAGTAGATGATGCGCCGGTTTTACAGGATTATAACCTTTATGGGTAGTAAGAAATTTATCTAAATTTCAAATTAATATTTCAGGCAAAATTGTGTAATGACCTAAAATACTAGTTTTAAATAAATCTAGAACTAAATCTTCTGTAATTATTGGTCCAGTTGGTATGCGATGCATGTCTTTTCATGAAATTGATTCCTTTGGTTTTTTCATATATTTGTCAATTTGCTCATTACTAAATGTATAACTATTTACAAAGAAATGATTATATTACAACAGCATTGCTAAGCCTATATATTGACAATAACCAATACCAGATGGATCTGAAACATAACCAAAATCATACTTTGCTGTTTTAAATCATCAAGAATGAGGAACTTCAACGTCAGCATTCAACAAATATTGTTCAGGATCACAACTATATTTAGAATCAACTGTTTTTCAAATGCTTCGAGATTTAACTTTTGAGTAAATTTTAACCCTATTTAAATAATTAATTAAATTTTCGTCCTTCAAATTATCAACAATTGATATTTTGTTTTCAAGCAATTTCTTTGTTCTTTCATTATTGATATTAATTTCATGAATTTCCCCGTTAGTTTCAGTAATTTCAAAGTCTAATAAATTCACTTTATATGTCTTATTTTTATCTAAAGAATTTATTAGTTTTGTTTTACTTATAGGATTAATTAAAACTGCTTCATAATTTAATAAAGATAATAATATACTTCCAGTAGGATTAAATTCAACAAATAAATAAGGATTGAATTCTTCATCATAACAAAGAATATAATCTTTCAATTCAAAAATTTTATTCTTAGTATATCTAAAAATTTCAAGTTCTAAACAGTATTTTAAATCAATATTCTTTATATCATGAATATATTTTTCAAGATTATTTCTTTTTAAATAACTATATATTTCTTTATTCAAATCAACTTTGTTTTCATTAACAACATTCACTATTAAATGCCTCCAATATTTTATTTAATACTATGTTTAAATCAATACATATGTTTTTATTTTCAATTTTTACTTGATCAAGTAAGTTTACATTGCTATTTATTTTATTTTCAATAAGTTTTATTAATCTAATTATTTTTTTAAAATTAATTTCATCATTTTTTATATATATTTCAGTTAAGAGCCGACCATAAAAAAATGCCATTCTTATAAATAAAATTCAAAATCAAATTTCTTACTTCATACAAAATATCAATATTTTGTATGAATTCAATAAAATGAACATTTTTTCTAGCAAATTCACAATTCTCATCAAGTGTAAAGTGATAAAAAATATTAAATTTGTCAAGAGTTTTATTTAGTCAAAAAAATTATTATATATGTTAGTCTTATTAGTCAAGATATCAAATTGTAAATTCGATATAATATTTTGCTCAAAAAAGATGAATTGAAATTCCAAATCAGTCTTAATTTCATTTATATTTCTTAATTGATTGATATCAGCATTAATATCCAATATTTTTTGAAATAAGGATTCTGATTTTAATTCTTGATATAGAATGGATTTACTACACAATTGAGCAAATTTTGATACTAAAAAATACTTATCTGATAATACAAATATTCCTTCATATATTTCTAATTGAGATTTATTAAAGTTTTTGCCTAAAAGACATTCTATAACATATGTTGTATCTTGAAATTTAATAACATATTTCTTTTGAATGTCATTGTCTATAATTCTTTCTATTATTTTGAAATTTGATATTAGCTTATACCAATAGAATATTTTTTCCTTGTAGCTTAAACCTTTTACAAATCCTAAGTCAATATCCTTAGGAACTCTAGAAATAAAATTTAGTTTATTCAATAAAAAACTTCCATGCAAAACAAATTTTGAATCGCATTGTTTAATTGTTGTTATTAATTTATTTCAAAATTCCCTTCCCATATACAACTAAATTCTATTTTGGATTTAATGAAAAATAACTTCTTAATTTTAAAAATGATTCAAAAAATCAAAATAATAGTAAAAAATAAGATTATTTTAAATTTAAATTTAAAGTAGTAAAATTCTTCAGTGTAAAATACATTTTTTTATTATTTTAAATAAATCTATAACTACTAATAACTAATTTTATTTAAATAAAAGCACCACAAATAAATGTGATGCTCTGTTTTAATCTGAATTATAATATTTTACGATCTTCTCATCCCATGTTATGTCAAAAAACGGTCTTGTGCTAAGTCAATTAATACTCTCTGGTTGCCCTTTATTTTCTTCATCATCATCGTTCATAGTTAGTAAAGATAAATAAATTTTTCCAAAATCAGAATTATATTCAATTGTTTGTGCTAGTGCAATTGAAAACTTTCTTGAAACTTGATTTTCATCAATTAAATTAATATTGTTAAATTTAAAAACAAACCATGGACCATATATTCTATTAGGGTTTGCTTTTTCAATATAATGTACAATTCACAAATCCTTATCCGAATCAAATACTGGTATAAGTATTTACAACTTTGAGTTCCTATTTTATAAAACATCATTTGATTTATATCAGTGATATCACCATTAAAATTTCTGCTTAAATCACATTGAAAATCAGCCTTGAAAATTTTAGCTAGTTCCATTAATTTTAATTATTTTCTAAAAAAGAATTGGTTATAAAGAAAATAATAATGATTTTTTTAAAAATAAGATAAAGAGCTTTTAAAAATTAGTTGATTTCTTTTCGTTGCTATTATTATCCTCTTTATTCTTAATAACGATAAATTTGGTATAATTCTAAAGAATTATAATCAGTGCTTGAACACGGCAATTAGTAAAGGATTTTTATGCAAAATGAAGAAGAAAAAAAAGAATTAGAACTAGAAAATGAAAATCATGAAATTAATGATGAAGATGCAAAATATTATGATTTTGATGACACTATAAAAAAGGTCTTTGAAGAAGAAAAACCTCAAGTTATTGAAGATGATGATGAAGAGGAAATTCCACAAGATAAAGAGGGATACCAAGTTCAAAGTCAAATTCTTGAAACAGAAACTAATGGTTTAAAACCGGCAGACCTAGCAAGAGTTATGAAGACATCATTCATTGAATATGCAATGAGTGTTATTGTTTCAAGAGCCTTACCAGATGCTAGAGATGGATTAAAACCAGTTCATAGAAGAATTTTATATAGTATGAGCGAGCTTGGAATGTTTCATACTGTTCCTCACAAAAAATCAGCAAGAATTGTTGGGGATGTTTTAGGTAAATACCACCCACATGGAGATTCTTCAGTGTATGAAGCAATGGTAAGAATGGCGCAAGATTTCTCTCTTCGTTATCCATTAATCGATGGGCATGGAAACTTCGGTTCAATTGATGGCGATGGTGCTGCAGCTATGCGTTATACTGAAGCCAGAATGTCAAAAATCGCTGGGGCAATGGTTGATGGTTTAAAGAAAAATACTGTAGATTTTATTGATAACTATGATGGTAGTGAAAAAGAACCTACTGTTTTACCTGCTAAATTTCCTAATTTATTAATTTCTGGAACTAGTGGGATTGCTGTTGGGATGGCTACTAATATTCCGCCACATAACTTAGGAGAAGTAATTGATGCAGTGTGTGCTTTAGCCTTAAATAAGGATATTAGCATTGATGAATTAATGGAATATGTTTTAGCGCCTGATTTTCCAACTGGTGGTATTATTTTCAATAAAGCTGGGTTAATTGAGGCTTATAAAACTGGTAGAGGCTCAATTACAATGAGAGCAAAAGCTCATATTCAAGAACTTTCAAGTGGTAAAAGCAAAATTATAATTACTGAAATTCCATATGAAGTTAAGAAAACAGAAATTATGGAGAAAATTGCTGAAAACATCAAATTGAAAAAAATTGAAGGAATTGCGGATTTCAGAGATGAATCAAATCGTGATGGAATAAGAATTGTTGTTGATGTTAAAAAGACTTATATTCCTGAAATTATTCTTAATAAATTGTTCAAATTAACAAGATTACAAACCAATTTCTCATTCAATATTATTGCTCTAGTTAAAAATGAACCAAAATTGTTAAATTTAAAAGAATGTTTAGAAGTATATTTGGAACATCAAATTGAAGTTACAACAAGAAGGTTGCAATTTGATTTAGACAAAGATTTAGCAAGAGCTCACATTTTAGAAGGTTTAAAAATTTGTGTTGAAAATATTGATCGAGTAATAGAAATTATTAAGCATTCTAAAACAGATACTGATGCCCAAATTGCATTACAAAATGAATTTAATTTAACTGAAATTCAGACTAAAGCCATTGTTGAAATGAGATTAGGCAGATTGACCGGTTTAGCAATTGAAAAAATGAATGAAGAATTACAACAAGTTAACACAAGAATTGCTGAATACCGATCAATTTTATCAAGCTATGATTTATTAATTCAATTAATTATTAAAGAATTACAACAAATCAAAGAAGCTTATGGTGATAAAAGAAGAAGTGAAATTAACTGAGACGAATTAGGTAACATTGATAATGAAGATCTAATTCCTCAAAAAGATGTTGTTATTACCATTAGTTCTAATAGCTATATTAAAAGAATTGATATTGATGAATATCGTGAACAAAAAAGAGGAGGGGTTGGTTCAATTACAGCTAAAACATATCAAGATGATGACATTCAAGATATTTTAGTAGCCAACACTCATACTGATTTATTAATTTTTACTAATTTAGCTAAAATTTATCGAATTAGAGGACATGAAGTTCCAGTTGGAACAAAACAATCTAAAGGAATTCCAATTGTTAACGTTGTTGCTGGTATTTCTAAGGATGAAAGAATCGTTAAAATCCTTTCAACTAATGAATACCCAGATTATAAATATTTAATCACAGTTTCTAAAAACGGGATTATTAAAAAGACTTCACTAGATAATTATGAAAGAATTAACAGAAACGGAAAATTAGCTTTAAGTATTAAAGAAGATGATGAGTTAATTGATGCTTTAATTGTTCAAGATAATGAAGAATTATTAATTGCTGGTTCAAACAATAGAGTAGTTCGTTTTGATGTATCAGATATTAGAGCTATGGGAAGAACAGCGGCTGGTGTCAAAGGAATTGGATTAAATGAAAAAGAAAGAGTAGTAAGCATTTCAAGTTCAATGGACGGAAAATATGTTTTTAGTTTAGGAAGTGAAGGATATGGAAAGATGTCACTTCTAGATGATTATCGGAAAACTAGAAGAGGTGCTAAAGGTGTCATTGGTTTAAATTCTGATAAATCTGGTGAATTAATTTATTGTTCAACTGTTCATGGAGTAGAAGATTTAATCATCATGACTAATGATGGTATCGCAATTAGATTTTCATTAAATTCAGTTTCAATTACTGGTAGAAATACAAAGGGAGTTAAATTAATTAATTTAAAAAATAAGAAATCTTCAATTGTTGGTGTTGCTAAAATTAGTGATCAATCAGAAATTACTACTGATCGTGAATTAACAACCGATGAATTTAATGAAGTAACTAAGGAAATTGATATTACTAAATTTAAAATTGAAGAAGATGAATAATCATAAGAGGAATTGAAATGAAATTAAAGGATAGAATTTCAACATATTTTTTCAAAACTGAAAAAATTGCCAAGATTTATCATAAAAATGATATTGTTACTTTACAATTTTTTCAAAGAAATAATGATGTCAAACTATGTGGTATTAATGAAGCAATTGAAATATTAATTAAAAATACAAATATCAATAATTATTCGATTAAATACTTACCAGAAGGAAGCATAATTCATAACAGGGAAGTAGTTTTAGAATTAGAAGGTCCTTATTATGAATTTGGTGTTTGAGAAGGAATTATTGATGGGATTTTAGCTAGACAAACTTCAATAGCAACTAATGCTTATCGTGTAGTAAAAGCTGCCAATGGTAAAACAGTTATTAGTATGGCTGATCGTGCTGATCATTATATTAATCAAGAACGCGACTCATATGCGATTGAAGTTGGGGGAATCAAAAATCATTCAACTCCGTTAGCATCAAGAAATTCAGTTCAAAAACCTTTTGGAAGTATGCCTCATGCTTTAATTCAAATGTTTGAAGGCGATTTAGTTGCTGCTTGCCGAGCTTATCATAAAACATTTCCTGAAGATCCATTAGTAGCCTTGGTTGATTTTCATAATGATGTAATTTCTGATTCTTTAGCATGTTTAAAAGAATTTGGTAAGGATTTAAAAGGAGTGAGAATCGATACTTCTAAGGCTATGATTGATAAAATGTTTAAAGATGGTGAAGCTCAATTTGGAGTTACGCCTACTCAAGTTAAGCGTTTAAGAGAAGCATTGGATGAAAACGGTGGAGAACATGTAAAGATTACTGTTTCTAGTGGTTTTGATGAGAAAAGAATTGCTGATTTTGAAGCAGAGCAAACTCCAGTTGATGCTTATGGTGTTGGTGCTTCTTTAATGAGCATTTATATTAATTTTAGTGCTGATGCAACCCGAATTAATGGGAAAAATGTTGCCAAAGCTGGTAGAGGTTATTTAAAAAATCCTAATTTAATTACTTATCAAGGAGAAAAAATAGATGAATAAAAAAACTAAGACAAAATTAAAATTGTTGAATTTTATTGCTTTTTTAGTTGTCTTTTCTTTTCTAATTGCAGGTGTAATTTTAATATTAGCTGGGGCAAAAATATTTGGAGAAGTAAACCAAGGAACTTCAATCACTTTATATGTCTTTGGTTCAATATCTTTGGCAATCTTTTTATTAATCATTATTAAAATCATTTTGATAACCAAAAAAGAAAACACATATGAAAAAAATGCATTTGATGTCGATAATTATTTATCAAATACTGAAAAATCCGAAGAATTAAAAACACAAGAACAAGAAATCTTGCTTTTAATGGAACCAATGGATTTAAAATCAAGAGATATTTTTTATGCATTTATGTTGGATTTTGAAAGAAAAACTTTTAAAAAACCAGATTTACAAATTAAATCACATGAATTAAACATTGCCATTTTGAATTTAATTAAAAAGGTAAAAGAAGCATATGAGTATTTTGATGTTTATTTAGCTATTGATTTTGTAAAAAGTCTTAATAAAAAATTCTTATTAAAAGGTGAATACAAAAAATACCAAATTTATTTTGATAATATTAGAGAAATTATTCATTTAACAGATGATTTTGTTCAACAACAACATAAGGATTTGGAATTAAGCCAAGGGAAAATCAAACTATAGAGGTTTGATTTTTTTATTTTAAAACACCAACTAAGAAGTTGGTGTAATAAATTAATTATCGTAATTTTCTAAATGTGTAATTTCTTCTTCTAAATCTTTAACAATTTGATCAAGAACATTTACATCATGAACTTGAGCTCCACTAGCACGATGATGGCCACCTCCACCTCATTTTAAAGCAACATTTCTTACACAAGCTCCTAATGATCTAAATTCACAACGAATTTGATTTGGAGCTTCCTCAGTAAAGAATACTCAAGCTTTATTATTATCTATACTTGCTAAAGTAAAAGGACGATTTGCCATTAAGGGATCACTAATTCCTAATTTATGTTGGTCTGCTAAAGAAAAGAAGAAAGAAACAACACCATTAGCAATTTTCATATTTTGTTGAATAAAAGCATTTATTTGAATGTCTAATAATGTTTTTTTATTCATTTCAGTATGTAATAAAGCTCTTTTTGCACCGCAATCTCATAAATGAGCCACTAAGCGCATAGTTTTTCCGTTTGTTGTATCAGTAGTTAATCTTACTGAATCTGTATAAATTCCTAAATACAAATAAGTTGCTGCTTCAACGTTAAATTTTCAATTTAAGACATATCCTAATTCAGCAACTTGTTGTGCTGCAGCCGGAGCTTCTGGTTCAACTCATTTTAATGAAGCATTTAAATCATCATCATTAGGATGGTGGTCAATTCTTATTACTTCATCAAAAATATTGTTGTCTAAATATTCTCTACATTCAATTCTTTCTTTATAATTAGCATCAACAATAATTCCTAAAGAATCTTCCAATCTTTTGTTTTCTAATTGGTCCATAGAAAAATCTAAGAAAGGAAAAATTCCTTTTGAATCCCCAATTGTATAAACATTTTTGTCTGGGAAATTCACTTTTATTAAATTTTTTAAACCAAATTGACTTCCTAAACAATCTCCATCTGGTCTAATGTGGTGAAAAATCACAATATTTTTATGATCTTTTATTTTTTGTTCAATTTGTTTTAATAAGTTTAATTTTTGTTCGCTTATATTATTCATGTTTTAAAACCTCAGATTTTAGATCTTCAATCAAGTTTTTCATATCTTCTTTATTTTGACAAGTAGCCCCAGCTGCAACTTCATGCCCGCCACCAGGTTTGTATTTAGCACAAATATGATTAATTCAAATTTTGTTACTTCTTACTCTAGCTCTAATTGTTCCATCTGGTTGGTCAATAAATAATACTCATATTTTGCAATCTCCAATGTTAGCTAAAACATTAACATCGCTAGCTTCGTTAGCATTTAACCCAAATTTATCTTGCAATTCTTTGGTTACATGAAAATATAATACTTTTCCTTCATTTTTGTAATTTAATGAAATATATGCATTAAATCTTACTTTAGCTTCTTCTCTAATTGATAATAGGAAGTTAATGTTTCACACTGAAAAACCTTCAGCATTATGTAAGTATGCCATTACTTCAAATGTTCTTTTTTGAACATATTCATATTGAAATCTGCCACTATCAGTATTAATTCCTAAATAAGTGTAAGTAGCAGCGTCTAAAGTTACTTTTCAATTAGCTTTCATAGCGATATAAGCAATTTGTTCAGCTGCAGCAGCAAAACTTGCATCTTCTCATGTGTAATCATATTGAATATCTGGATCAACGGGGTGGTGATCAATTCTTAACATATGAGTAAAGTTCTTATCTAATATATAATTTGCAAATTCAATTCTTTCTGAATTATTAGCATCAACTACAACTCCTAAAGAATTTTCAAAGTATTTTTTATCAATTTCTTCAAATTTATCAAAGTCTCATTTTAAAAAAGGAAAGTTTCCTACATTATCTCCTAAAACAAAGACATTTTTTTCAGGATAATTTGCCTTAATGAAATATCTTAAACCAAATTGGCTTCCTAAACAATCTCCATCTGGTCTAATGTGATGGAAAATAAAAATATTGTCGTGTTCTTCAATTGCTTTTAAAGCAAGTTCTCAGTTATTTTTTGCCATTATTATCTCCTATAAAAATTAAGTTTTTAATATATTAAAATATATTTAAATTATAAGTCAAAATAATAAAAAAGACCATTTTAGCCAAAAATTCAAATCCAAATTTTAGATTATAAAAACAAATGGTCTTTTAATTAAAAATAGCAGTTTTATATTCTTTGCCAAAAACTTCTATTAGTTTTTCATGATAAGACATTATTTGGTTTTCATATTTAGTTTTATTTGTTCCGTCAATCAAATTATATGGATATGCACTTAATCCATTTAATGAATTATAAAGTGGTGCTTCTAAACTAAATGGAACAATTGAAGTATTATAAAGAGAAACATATTTATTCTCATCATTCAAAATAACCATTGATGAAGGCGATCTGGTTCCAAAAACAACCCCAATTGGTAAACCTTCTTGGTTAATTACTAAAGAACCTGACATACCTCCAACTGTTTCAGTATCAGTATAATATACATATCACCCGCCATATTGAACTGGAACTTGATCATTGAATTTAATACTTTCTTTTACAATCTTGCCATGATTAGTTGGATCAATATTAAAAATTTTTCTTTTAAATTGTTTATAAATTGGTTCTTTTGCATATCTTTGATTATTTGGCACAGTGCCAATTAAATCAACTTTTAAAGAACTTTGGCTTCTTAAACCGTATCCAACAAAGTGAATTAAATCAGGTCTAGCTTGGTAATATTTATCATTTGTCAAATGAGCATTA
>NZ_JNJX01000007.1 GCF_000702805.1 Mycoplasma anseris ATCC 49234 | reverse complement strand
TCAATTACTATTCCTGAAAGTGTGACTGAGATTGGAAATAGAGCGTTTTTAAGATGTTCTAGGTTAACTTCAATTAATATTCCAAATAGTGTGACTAAGATTGGAGAACAAGCATTTTATGAATGTTCTAGGTTAACTTCAATTAATATTCCAAATAGTGTGACTGATATTAAAGAAATGGCATTTTATGGATGCTCTGGACTAACTTCAATTAATATTCCTGAAAGTGTGACTATAATTTGACGTGAAGCATTTAGAAAATGCTCTAAATTAACATCAATCACATTTCAAAATAGTGATACCAGGATTAATAATTATGCATTTCATGAAACACCATTTCTAGATAAATTAATAAAAGAAGGCCCAATAGGCAAAGTTTTAATTCATGGATATTTTTACGATACTATTAAGATAAATAATAGAACTTATTATATTGATGTTCCTAATAATCCATTTTACTAAAAATAAATTCAAAATAAAGTAGGAATATTCTTTGAGAAAGTAAAAATGTATAGTTCAAAAAATAAACAAAGATAGAAAGCATCTACGCATAGACATAAATTTAAAAATTTGAAATTCAAGGAGAAGACAAGAGGTAAAATCTATTTTTCTTTTTGGTTTCAAACTTAATTTTATAAGGTGTACAACGAATTTTCAATAGTTTGATACTTAAATTAAGATAAAATTAAGCTTTAAAGTATAATGAAAAATGCTAAATTTTACTATCAAAGTCACCTTACATCACCAACTATTAAGTTGGTGATTTTAATTCATTTAATGTGATTTCCATAATCTTCAATATCTCTGAATCTTTCTCAAAAATTGAATTAAAATTTATGTCATTCATCCATATTTCATAGTTAAAAACTAATTTCAACAATAATTTTGTTCTGCTTTGTATAAATTCACGACTTCTTCTTAAATATTCACAAAACAATTTTTATTGGTTTTAAAATCCTAAATTTTAAATGTCTACAAAAACTTTAAATATTTGTTGAATTCATCATTCTTTAATTTTTCTGTATGATAGAAATCATCATCAATTTTAAATTTAATTTCTCTGTTATTGTTTATTATTAAATTAACATTCTATTTTTTAAAAATAAAATTTTTTCACATTTTTATTAAACGGAATAAAAAATTGTTGAGATATTGAATAGTTGAAAAATGAAGAATTCTCAGAATGATAACATAAACTTTTTTTTCTTATACTAAAAGAATTTATTATATTTTTGATTATATGTATTAATAATCTTTTTTCATGTTTTAAAAACTCTTTAACATGGATATTTAACTATACAAATAGATTGAAAAACTTTGAATTTTTTATTTGTTATTTCAACATTGGGTTTAAATAACTATACTGTTGATTTCAATCTAAATTCCAATACCGTTTAAATGTTGCTATAAGTTATGTCGAAAGAACCTCAAAATGTATTTTTTGCCTGTTGTTATCATATTTGGAGTAGTATATCATTTTAAAATTTTAAATTAACTCATATTATAACCTTAGATGGTTTTCTTAGCTTTCCATGTAAATGCAATTATCATCCAATTGCTATATTAACTACTAAATATATATTCTGTATTTCAATTTCGTTAAATCAAATATTTACAAACTTATAATTCGACTATTTATTCAAAATTTAAATTTGTAGCATGTCTCTTGCTTGCTTGATAATTCAATTTGTTTGTATTTTTTTTCTGACTTTATTTTATTAATATTTGCAACAATTTCTAAAATTAGTGATCTTTTAGAATTTAAGTTTTTATGAATTTTTTTAACAATAGCTATTGTCTGTCTTATCATACACTTTGCATAAAATCCATATTTTAGTAGAATTGGCTATAACATTTTTACTTTAATTTCTATTTTTATTGAAATTTTTAAAATTATTTAAGATTAAATCGAAATTGTAATGATGATCTTTAAATATGATTTTACATATTCTTATAATCATAAATATTTCTTTCTGCATGAAGTATTTCCTATATGACTTAATAGTTTTATAGTTTAAATTTAGTTATTTTGAATGTATTCAAATTGATAATTTTTTGTTTTCAAAGTATGGTTTCATATTTTTTTAATATATAAACTTTAAGCAAAATATGGTTTTTCAAATAACAACTATTGTAAATTTGTTTTGCACTACACAAATATCTTTCATAAAAATCTTCATTATTAGACATAATTTCCATTATAAAAGTCAAAATTTGTATTTTGTTTTCAAATTCGCTAGGGATAGATAATTTATTTCTATTTAATAGTTTTATTAACCCATAAATTCAACTATTTAAAATAAAAATACTAAGATTATTATAATCTCAGTACTTAAAGTGGATGCACTTCAAATTTAAATTAATAAAGTTGGGTTTATAACCAACTTTTAATTTTATTCATAATCAACCATTTCTTTAACTTCTGGATATTTTTGGTAGATTTTTTTAATTTTATTTGCTAATTGTTTTGATTTATTTCTTCTTTTAATTTCAATACCAAATTTCTTGGTGTAAAAAATTAAATAAAGTAATGAAGAAATAGCCATTAACACAATAATTGAACCGCTTATACTAATAATAATAATTCAGGATAAATGATAATTTTTAGAAAATGTCTGATCATCTTGTTTAAAGATTGTTTGTTTAATAGTATTAATTATTTTATTTCCATTATCACTAAATGATTTTAAATCTTGATAAATCAAACCATCTTGATTAATGATTGAATCAATTGTTGTATTAAGAGTTTCAATGTTAGAAATAATATTTGCTAATTCTTGTTTTATTTTTGGATTAATTGAAGAAGATTGAATTTCTTTTAATTTGTTGCTTAATTCCAATAAATTTTCTTTAGCAGTAGTTACTGGTTTTAAATAAGAATCAGGTTCATTAATTTTAGAAGGATCAATTTTATTTAATTCATTTTCAAGTTGGTCCAATACAGGGTATTTACCATTATCATTTACATATTTCTTATAAGCAGTTATGGCTTGTTTTTCATAAACAGCCATTAAAACTCCGCTTGATAATGAGGTAAGGCAAAATAATATTCCAATAACGATTAAAATTCATTTTCAAATATTTTTAAAAACTTTAAGCGCCATTAAAACATCCCAGGTTTCATTTGCAATTTTCCACTAGCAAAATCTTTCATTTGTTTTGACATTCGATCAAAATCTGCTAATAATAAATTGTATTCTCTAGCAGTTTTACCGCTACCTTTTAAAATTCTTTCTTTTCGTTCTGGATTTTTTAATAGTTTAGGGTTCTTTTTTTCTTGCAAAGTCATTGAATTAATTAGAATTTGATACATTTCAAATTTCGTTTCCGCTTCTTCGATTTTTGCTTCATCAATTTTACCTGCCAAACCAGGTATCATTTTTAATAATGATTTCATTTTTCCTAATTTTTTTATTTGTTGCAAACTATTCATTAAATCAGTTAAATCAAATTTTCCGCTCACCATCCGATAACCAATTTTTTTCATCATTTTTTCATCAACTTCTTCAGAAGCTTTTTCAATTAGAGTTAAAACATCGCCCATTCCTAAAATCCGATCAGCCATCCGATCTGGGTGAAAAGTTTCTAAACCAGTTAATTTTTCACCAACCCCAATAAATGTGATGGGAACTTGTAATAAATGAGTAATACTTAAAGCAGCTCCACCTCTAGCATCACTATCTAATTTTGTTATAATGGTTCCATTTAAATTTAATTCATCATTAAAGATTTTAGCGACATTAATTACATCTTGACCACTCATAGCATCAACTACTAAGAAAATATAATCTGGATGAACATATTTTTTTATGTTTTTTAATTCTAACATTAAATTTTCATCAATAGCTAAACGTCCAGCAGTATCAATAATAATTAAATCATTTTTATTTTCATAAGCTTTTTCTTTGGCTTCTTTTGCTATTTTGATTGCATCATTTTCGGCTAAAGTAAAATAATCAACCCCTACTTGTTTTGCAAGTTGTTCTAGTTGCTCTCTTGCAGCTGGACGATAAATATCATCCCCAACTAATAAAGGACTGTGACATAATTTCTTTTTTCTAAAATAAGTTGCTAATTTAGCACTAGTTGTTGTTTTACCTGAACCTTGAAGCCCAACCATCATAATTGTGGTTGGAATGTTTTTTAATTTAACTTCACAGGTTTGACTACCTAAAATTCTGGTTAATTCATCTTTAAAAATTTTTAAAACGGTTTGTTGTTTGTTTAATTTACCAATAATTTGGCTATCCAATGCTTTTTCTTTAACTTGTTTAGTAAAGGCTTTAACAACTTCTAAATTAACGTCAGCTTCTAATAAAGCTAATTTAACTTCTCTTAAAACTTCTAGGATATCGCTTTCTTCAATTGTGATCTTCTTGTTCAATTTTTCCATTGAACGTTGCATTCTTTTTTGTATAAAATCTAACATAATATTAATATTATATATTAACTATGTTTATTCATACATAATTAATAAAAACAATGAGTCAAACTCATTGCTATTAAATCTTTTAAGATTATTTTCCATATTTTAATAAAATATTGATTAAACAAAAAAAATTAAATGCTATTGTATTTTCTTTATATTCTAAAATTTGGTTAATTCATTTTGCAATAACGGAATTATGAAAATTGATTTCATATTCTTTAAACATCATACGGATAAATTTGACCAATTCATTAGAAACTAATAAATCATTTTTTATATAAAAAGTTAAACCATAATTATTATCAAATCTAAATTTTTGCAATATTTGAAATTTATAAAGAATTTTATCCATAAAATAATCTCTTGTTTCAAAAATTTTGTTAATCAACTCTATTTTTTTATTATTGATTTTCATATTTTTTAAAATAAATAAAATTTGTAAAGAATTCTTAGAGTTAATTTGCTTTAAAAAATTTTCAAATTTTGAATCTTTTAAATAATTAACATAATGATATTTTGTTGTTAAAAGGTCATAATATAAGTTCATCAAAATGTTGTCATAAATTAATGCGAAATTTAATGATTTTAAAATTTTTTTATGTTTTTTTAAAACATAACATAAATCATTTATTGCGTTTTTTATTTTTTCAAGTCGTGATTTTTTATTTAAATAGGCATATAAATAATAATTACTTAAAATTTGACATATTTTTGATGAAACTAAATATTCATTATTGGTTATTTTAATGCCACCATAATTTTCTATATATTTCTTTTTAATAGTTTTAGCTAATATAGATTCAATAATTATTGGTTCATTTATACTTGAATAATATATTTTAAAGTGAGATTTGCATTCAGTATCAAACACAGTGCTATTAGTGTATTGCTTTTTTATTTTTTGAAAAAAATAATTTTTTGACTTTAATGAAACATTAGTAAATAATAAATCAACATCATTTGGTACTCTTTTAATGTAATTTTTCAAATAAAATACAAAACTTCCTTGAATAATAACATTAGGATATTTGTTTTGAATTGATTTAATTATTTCTAAAATCTTTGTCTTGATCATAATATATGTCCAACATATTTAAATGTCGCAATTTTTCTCAATCAATATAGTTATCTATTAATTTAAAAAATGGAAAAACTGATGGTGAAGGAGCACCATAACTTGTGCCACCAATTAGCATATATCTTAAAGAAGCTATTATTAAAAAATAAAGCCTATAACGATGTCTTCTTGTTTTTTTTCATAAGTAAGCAGATATCAGAAATGAAGATTCACATTTCCAAAAAAACAAAATAATTCTATATATAACATTTGACAAAAGTAAAAATAAAGTAATTATAAATAAATGGATTTTTGCTGAACTTTTATTCAGTATACAAATTAAATAAATTAGCCAAGAAAATGAAATTATGCAAGATAATATATAGAAAAAATAAAAAATTAATAATTCCTTAAGATTTTTATAATATTCTTTCGTTCTTTTATTTACTAAAAGTTCTTTTATTTTAATCTTGCTTTTTTTGTTAGTTGGTGTTAAATCAATCATTTAATATATACAATAAAGATTTGAATAATAGTCTCATGGCAATAATCTTGTTAATGTTTCAAGTAAAGTATCTAAAATTTCTTTTTCATTAATTAAGCAGTCTTTAAAAAGATAAGTTGAATTTATAGCTCTAATAATTCTTTTTATGAAAATAACTTCATCTTTAAATTCTCTTGAGGATTTTCAAAAAGTTTCAAAAGCATCCTTCAATAATTCATAGAAATCAAACATAAAATCATAAAGTTGATGCTCGTCCCTATTTGAAATATTTTTGTATAAGAGTGAACCAACTTGACCAGCGACATTTAAAGATTGATTTAAATTTTCACTATTTAAAAAATTAATATCTCACAAATTTGATACATTATGAGTTCGAATCATAGAACCAAAATTTATGACTCCTAATAGTATGTCAGATGCTGTCAAAAATATACTTATTTCGTCATTTTTATCAAATTTATATCTATGTACAAAGACTTTTTTATACTTTAATAAAATAGCATATAGATCACTCATTGTTTTTTTGTCTATAAGTTTATTTTTATCTGTTTTTGTTTCGGATGTGCTATATAAATTAATAAATAAATTGTCAAATATCTCACGGTCTTTTAAAGTTTTAAATTCAATTGTATTAGATAATGTGATATAAAAATTTCTTAATTTTTCATCAAAAATCTTCAATTGTTCATCGGTTGGTGATTCAATCATTCCAAATTCTAATCAATAATTTGTAAATTCTTCCATTTCTTTTTCCATAACCTTAATTTTGTGCTTTGTTTTTATTCCCATTGAACCCATAGCAATAGATCCAGAATAACATGAAATCGAAGCAATTGATGTTATTCATTTAACAAATGGAATAAAGTTAAATATACTTAATGCTGAACCAGCAATTGACAATTCTTCTTGCTTTTTTTTGTAATACAAATAATCTTTGAATTTTGCTTTTAATATTTCTTCTACAAAATTGACAAATTCAGCATAAGTCTTCTCTTGTAAAAAACTATGCCTAATACGTTTATATTTTCATTCAAAACCATACATTAAAATGTCTCAATGAATTCGTTTTTTAAACTGTGTTTTTAAGTCTTTGGACAAGTCAAAAGTTTCTAAATTTAGCAACTTTTTAAAATCTTTATCACTTAATTCTAATGCATTATAGAAAATCAAAAAAATTGTTTCTTTTGATTGCTCATCCATTTTTTTGTATATTTCTAAAAAATCTTCTGGAGTAGTTTTTCCATCACTAATTCTTTGAATTAATACCATATCAAACATAAAATCCTCTTTCGTTTAACAAAAAAAATGTACAACATACACTTATTTAAGATAAATGCATGTCATACATTTTAAACCATCTCTAAATTTAATATAATCATAATATAATTATAAAATGAAAAGTTCCTTAAATTGAACAAATTCAACTATCAAATATTGTTCAAGGATAATAAAAGCAAAAAATTATTGAATTTAATTATTGTTTTTTGACTCAATTATTTCTAAATTTTTAACTTCAATTGAATAATCTATTGAAGAACCATAAAGATCAAATTTATAGAAATTAAACATTCTTCTGTAATGATGTTTATTTGTTTTTTGGGCTAAATAATAAAGAATTGAACAAATCTTTTTTCTGCCTTTTATAAGGGTAATAACAATTAATGCTCCAATCATAAAAAATACAAGCCCAATTGCAACATAAATACCAATCATACATTGATTAACAATATTGTGGTCATCAATATTTGATATCATTATTCCAACACAAACAAACATTAAAATCATTGGTAAAAATGAACCAAAACTAAAAATGTTAGAAATAATATACAAAGCATAATATGAACGTTTCTTCTTGTTATCTAATAATGTTTTTAATTTTATTTTTTCCATAAATCTCCTATTTTTTAATTTTATCTAATTTTTAATAAAATTCTTTAGATTTTAATTTTCAACTATATTTACCTAATTCACCACATTATTTTATTAAAAATATAAATATTTTAATAAATAGTAGTAAAATTTTAAATATTTATGTTGAAGAATGAACATAAATCAAGGAGCCTACTATATGAATGATAATAACCAAAAAAACTTGCAAGAAATTATTAATCATTTGAAAATTTCAGGTTTTGTTTATCAAAATGCTGAAATTTATGGTGGTGTAGTTAATACTTGAGATTATGGTAATTTAGCTACCCAAATGATGACTGAAATCAAAAGAATGTGAATCAAAGAATTTATTAGAAAAGAAAATAACTATCAAATTGATTCAAAAATCATTACTAACCCTTTAATTTGAAAAGCTAGTGGTCATATTGATAACTTTACTGACTTTTTGATTGAAAATAAAATCAATGGTAAAAGATACCGTGCTGATCATTTAGTAAAAGAATTATTTCCTGAAATAAACGTTGAAAAAGCAACCTTTAGTGAATTAGAAGAAATCATTACTAAAAACGTTAAGAAATATGATGGCGAAAAAACAGAATGAACCTCAATTAGACCTTTTAATTTAATGTTTAAAACTCAAATGGGTGCAATCGATACAACTGCTAACCAAACTTATTTAAGACCAGAAACAGCTCAAGGAATTTTTGTAAACTTTAAAAATGTTTTAAGAACAACCAGAGCAAAATTGCCATTTGGAATTGGCCAAATTGGAAAAAGTTTTCGAAATGAAATCACTCCAAGAGATTTTATTTTTAGAACAAGAGAATTTGAACAAATGGAATTAGAATTTTTCTGCTTACCTGAACAAGATGAAAAATTTTATCAATACTGAATTAAGAAATGCGAAGAATTTGTTAAATTACTTGGTATTAAAACTCAAAACATAAGAATTAGACCACATGAAAAAGAAGAATTAAGCCATTATTCAAAAGGAACAAGTGACATTGAATATCTATTTCCTTTTGGATGAGGTGAATTATTAGGAATTGCTAATCGTGGTAATTATGACCTTTCCCAACACATGAAATATTCAAATGAAAGTTTAGAATATTTAACAGATGAAGGACAGAAAATAATTCCTCACGTAATTGAACCATCAATTGGTTTAGATCGTTTATTGTTTGCAATATTAATTGATGCTTATGAAAAAGAAGTATTAGAAAACGACGAAAGAGTAGTCTTAAAACTTGATTATAATATTGCTCCTTATCAATTAGCAGTATTTCCATTAATGAAAAAAATTAATGAAAAAGCTAAAGAAGTATATAAGGATTTATTAAACAGCACTGATTTGAGATTAATTTATGATGAAGCTGGTTCTATTGGAAAAAGATACCGTCGTCAAGATGCAATTGGTACCCCTTTTGCTATTACAATTGATTTCGATACTTTAGAAGATGAAACAGTAACAATTAGACACCGTGATACTATGGAACAAGAAAGGATAAAAATTTCAGAAATTAAAAATTATTTAGATAAATATATAAAATAAGGAGTTTAATGGATCAAAACATTTGAAAACAAGTATTAGAAAAAACGGATATTATAAATATTATTGGTGAATTTTTACCATTACAAAAAAATGGTAAAAACTTTCGTGCATGTTGTCCATTTCATGGCGAAAAAACCCCATCATTTATAGTAAGTCCTGAAAAACAAATCTTTACTTGTTTTGGTTGTGGGAAAACTGGTAATGCCTTAAAATTTTTAGAATTATATAAAAATATTTCTGCGATTGATGCTTTGGAAATATTGGCAAAAAAAGTTAATATTAACATCGATCAATATAAACAAAGCAGAACTAATTTACCAGTTTTTGATGAAAATCAATTAATGCTTTTAGAAATTAATAAAGAAGCTAATAATTTCTTTCAATACCATTTGTTAATTAATCATAATGATGAATTAATTCAATTTATGAAAAAAAGAAATTTAACCAAAGAAATTGTAAAAGAATTTGAAATTGGATATGCTTCTGAAGAAAAAAGTATTTATCAATTTTTAAAAGAAAGAAATTTTAGTGACCAATTTTTAATTAATTCTTCCCTTGTAAGCAAAAATAATATTGAGCGAAATTTCTTCATAAAAAGATTGATGTTTCCAATTAAAAATGAAAATGGCAATATTGTCGCCTTTTCTGGAAGAGATATAACTGGTTTTTCTGAAACCAAATATTTAAATTCAGCTGAAACCATTGTATTTAGCAAAAATAAAACATTATTTAACTTTTTTAAGGCTAAAAATGCAATTACTAGTCAAAAAGAAGTTTATTTAGTAGAAGGGCAATTTGATTGTATTGCACTTCACAAGGCAAATATTACAAATACAGTTGCCTTAATGGGAACACATTTTAGCGAATACCATTTAAATTTATTAAAAAATTGCAAAATTAATTTATTTTTAGATAGTGATAATGCTGGAAAAAAAGCCACCTTAAAAAATTTAAAAATAATTTTGTTTTTTGCAAATAAATATAATTTGAAAGTAAATTTTGTAATTAACCTTTTAAATAAAGACCCAGATGAATTATTTAATATTGACAATGGAAAAACTTTAATAAAGGTTGCTAATAATAAAATTGATTTAAATGAATTTCTATATTTAAATTACTTTCAAAACCAACCCAAAAATTTATTAGATGAACAAAAAACAATTATTTATCGTGAAATGTTTGAATATCTTTTTTATCTAGATGATCAATTAAAATTAATTTTTAAACAAAAAGTAATTGAAAATGGCTTTTTAAATATTGAAAGCTATGATTCATTTTATAAACAATATTGCAAGCCTAATTTTCCAAGTGATTTTAATTTTAAAAGAATTGTTCAAAATAGCCAATCCAAAACTAATAAAGAAATTATTAAAGCAAATTCAATCAATAATGATATAAAAATCAATAAAAACTCAAATAATAAGAGACAATCAATTATCAATTGCTTTGGACGAACTGCTGATTTTTATATGATTTTGAAATCAATTTTAAAACAACCTAGCTTAATAAATAAATTTGAAACAAACACTTTTTCTTCATTTGTTAATTACAACCAAAAACATTTAGAAATTAGATTATTGATTAGTTATGTTGTTGATTTAATAAAGACCAAGAAATACGATGGTAATTACAATAATTTAACTGAAATTATTACAAATGATAGCAACTTATCAGAAATGCATAAACAAAGTCATTTAAAAACCCTTGCAACCCTAACTGATTTAAATGTACTTAAAGATTTAGAACAAGATGAATTTAATAACAAAATTAAAGAAATTACTACTGAAAAACCAAGCAATATTAAAAAGTTATTAAAACATTAAGAAAGGAAAATTATGGCTAAAACTGATTTAGATTTATCCATTGATTTAGTAACAAAGAAAATCCAGGATGAATTAAAGAAAATCCAAAGTAAAAATAAACAGAAAACTTCTTTTAATCAAGAAGAAATTTTTAGCTTATTGGAAAAGAAAAAACTTTATATTGATGAAGCTGAAACTGATGCTTTATTTGAAAAACTAATGGAAGAAAACATATTAAGTGTTGATGTGGATTTTGGGGATGATGATGACATTAGTGAAACAGATTTTTTAGACAATATTAAACAAAAAAACAAAAAAGAAAAGAAATCTTTTGTTGAAGAAGATGATGAAGAAGATGAAATTTTAGAAGAAGCTGAAGAAGAATTTGATGAATCTAAAATGGATTTTGAAGATGAAGAAATTGATGATAATGAAGAATTAGACGTTGATTCAGAATTTGATGATAGTAGTGTTCGTATTAGTGATGAAGAAGACGAAGATGAAGAATTAATAAATGACGAAGAAGAACAATATTTACCTAAATTAGAATCTGAATTGGATGATTATGAAGATTTTAATGCTGAAAGTCTTTTAAAAGAATATGATGATTATGACATTAAACTTGATGAAAAACAATTAAATCTAAAAGATGATAATGTTCTTTCAAACAAATTGACTGAAACTAATGATATCGTAAAATGATATATGCGTTGAATTGGAAAATATGGTAAATTATTAACCCCAAAAGAAGAACTAGAATTAGCCCAAAAAATGGAAAAAGCGTTAGAAAAGGGTGACTATTATCGTTTTAAAAGAGCTAGAGATATGCTTGTAAAAAGAAATTTAAGATTAGTTATAAATAATGCTAAAAGATATAAAAATAGAGGCTTAAGCTTTATTGATTTAATTTCTGAAGGTAATTCAGGAATCATGAAAGCAGTTTCTAAATTTGATTATCACAAAGGTTATAAATTTTCAACCTATGCTACTTGATGAATAAGACAAGCAATAACAAGAGCAGTGGCTGACCAAGCAAGAACAATTAGGGTCCCAGTTCATATGGTTGAAACAATTAACAAAATTCTTAAAATCGAAAGAGAATTACAACAAGAATTAGGTTATCCCCCAACTGATGAAGAAATAGCAAAAAAATATGGGGGTGATTTCACTGCTGAAAAAGTAAGATACATTAGAAAAATTAACATCGACCCAATTAGTTTAGATAAAAACATTGGAAAAGAAGAAAACTCAAGTTTTAGTGATTTTGTAAAAGATGAAACCGTAATGAGTCCAACTGATTATGCTTCTCATGAAGAATTAAGTGTGATTCTTGATGAAATGCTAGAAAATAGTTTAGATAAAGACGATAGAATTTTAATTAGAAAACGTTTTGGAATTGGAAAAGATGAAAATGGTGAAACTTATCGTCCTCACACTTTAGATGAATTGGCAAAAGAAATGAATTTAACTAAAGAAAAAGTAAGACAACTTGAAACTAAAATATTACGTAAATTAAAACATCCTCAAAAACGCAAAAAATTAAAAGAATATTTCTTAAATGAAAGTTATGATATTGATTAAGAAAGGATAAAAATGATTAAATTAGGGAGTCATGTTTCTTTTAAAAGTCCCAATTATTTAGTTGGGGCAATTGAAGAAAGTTTAAACAACAATGCCAATTGTGCGATGATCTATTTAGGACCGCCACAAAATACCATTCGAGCTGATGTTTCGAAATATCAATATGAAGAATATAAATTAAAATATCAGTCTAAAATCAAAGAAGAGGATATTGTTGTTCATGCTCCTTATATCATTAATGCAGCAAGTGTTATTAAACACAAGTTTGCAGAAGATTTTTTAATAAAAGAAATTCAAAGAATGAATTATATTAATGCTAAATGATTAGTATTGCATCCTGGTTCAGCAACGCAATTTGAACGTAAAGAGTCTTTAGATGTTTTGATTCATACTTTAAAAAATGTTATTGCTAAAACTAAAGATGTTGTTATTTGTTTAGAAACAATGGCAGGTAAAGGTAGTGAAGTTTGCAAAACATTTGAAGAAATTCAATATGTTTTAAAAGGTTTAAATTATCACCCTAGAGTTGCCATTTGTTTAGATACTTGTCATATTTGAGATGGTGGATATGATATTACTAAATATGAAGAATTTAAGACATATTTAAAAACTAATGATTTATTAAAACACGTCAAAGTAATTCATTTAAATGATTCTTTAAATGTCTTAAATTCACACAAAGATCGTCATGCTAATATTGGCAAAGGATATATTGGCAAAAACGCCTTACAAAAATTTGTCTTTGATAAAGATTTTGATAATATTCCGATTATTTTAGAAACTCCTTATATCAATAATCAAAGTCCATATAAAGAAGAAATTGCTTTACTTTTAAATAAAGAAGAAGAAAAATTATTTTAAAGAGGTTAAAATGAGGCAAGAAAATAACCAATTACAAATAAGCAAGCAAAATCCATTAGCAATTGAAATTAAAAACCTTAGAAAAAGTTTTAAGAAAAACTTAGCATTAAATGATTTATCTTTTAGTGTTAAAAAAGGTGAACTTTTTGGTTTTTTAGGCTTAAATGGGGCCGGCAAATCAACTACTTTAAATATCATATTAGGATTATTAAATAAAGATGACGGAACCATTTTAATTAATGGAGTTGACGCTTCTAAAGATATCATTAATATCAAAAAAAGCATTGGAATTGTTTTTCAAGAATCAATTTTAGATGCCAAATTAAGTGTTGTTCAAAACTTAACAACAAGAGCTTCTTTATATAGTTCTTATTTTGGTAAAGAAAAAGGCTTGAAACAAATTGTTCAAGAAATTATGGACGAATTTCAATTAAATGAAATTGCAAACCGTGAATATGGAAAATTGAGTGGTGGGCAAAAAAGAAGAGTTGATATTGCTAGAGCTTTAGTTCATAAACCAAGCATCTTGTTTTTAGATGAGCCAACAACTGGATTGGATCCAAGTTCAAGAAAATTGGTGTGAGATATCTTATGAAAAATTCAAAAAGAAAGAAAACTAACTATTTTATTAACAACTCACTATATGGAAGAAGCCAATAACTGTGATTATGCAATTATTATTGAAAAAGGAAATAAATTAGCAGAAGGTACACCGGCTAGTTTAAAAACTGAATATGCTACAGCCATGGTAAAACTTTATGGTGAGCAAATTAATCCTTATTTAAAAAATATTGCTGAAATTGCAAAAGGTTTTATTAGTTGAGAAACTTCTTCAGATGTTAATATCTTAAGATTTAAAACATATCAAGAAGCAAAAGATTTTGTTAAAAATAATTTAGATTTAATAAGTGATTATGAACTTTTAAAAGGTGATATGGATGAAGTCTTTTTAAACGTAACCAATGCCTTTAAAAAAGGAGGCAAGTAATGACACAAATGTGAAGACTATTTAAAAGAAATTGTCTTTGTTTTATCAAAGAACCTAAAAGAATTTTTATAACCGCATTAAGCCCATTAATTGTCTTTTTATGCTTTATTTTATTTGCTAAAAACATTTATAAAGAACAATTAGGCTTTGCTTTTAAAACACAAGAAGTATATGATGGACTTTATTTATTTAGTGAAGATGCCAAAAAAATGCTTCAAAATGAATATGCTGATTGGTTTTTATTAATAGGTTTAATTACCGTAACAACCTTTACTAATGCACTTGCAATATCTTCAGTAATGGTTTCTGATGCTGAAAAGAAAGTTTTAAATGACTTATTTATCACTCCAGTTAGATCTTCGGTTATTAGGTTTAGTTATTTGTTCTTTAACATTGTTGTGAATATGGTAATAACTAGCTTTATTTATTTAGTAACCTTAGGTTGAATGGGAATTGATCATACTTTAACCTTTAGTGTTAATGTTGGATTTAGAATATGAGGAATTGCAATGCTTGGTTGTTTATTTAATTCAGCCATGATCGTCTTCTTTATTAGCTATGTTAAAAACATTGGGGTTTATTCAGCTTTAAACTCAGTCTTATCAATGGTAGCTGGCTTTTTAACTGGGGCATTTGTTCCTTTAAACACTTTACCAAGAGCCGTTGCTGAAACTACTTCTTTATTTCCAACTACTCAAATCGGAAATCTAATTAGAGGATCATTGTTAGATGGTAAACATGTCTTTTTAAATAGTGCAGCTAATAGTCGGGCATTTTTCTTCTGAATGAAACCTGAATCAATTGAATTATGACATATGGCATTATTTGTCGGCATAATGACAATCTTCTTCTTAGTATTAAACTTTACTGTTTCATACAATCGCAAAAGAAAATAAAAAATAGAAGTTTCCGGATACTTCTATTTTTTATTATTTTATTTATAATCTTCAGGTCTACTTAATACTTTTGAACCATCTTTAGTAACATAAATTGTGTCTTCGATTCTAGCCCCGCCTAAACCTTCAACATAAATTCCAGGTTCGACAGTAATTACCATACCTTCTTCTAAAATAACGCCTGCGCCACCTCTACCAACTCCTGGTAGTTCATGAACATCAATACCAACTCCATGTCCTGTTGAATGAGTAAAGAATTGACCATATCCTTGTTGTTCAATATAATCGCGGCAAATCTTGTCAATATCTTGGGTTGAAACTCCAGGTTTTACAGCAAGTCTTCCTTGTTTTTGAGCTTCTTTAACAATATCAAGAATTTTTACTAATTCTGGACTTTTTGGTTTTTGACCAAAGAAGAATGTTCTAGTAATATCACTTGCTCATCCTTCGAATTGAGCACCAAAATCAACTTTAACAATGTCACCATCTTGTAGTTTTCTTGAAGTTGGATGGTGGTGTGGTTCAGCTGCATTTTCACCAAAGGCAATAATTGAATCAAAGCATTCTTTTTCAGCGCCAAATAGTCTCATTAAATAACCTAATTTATTTGATGCTTCTAATTCAGTCATGCCAACTTTTAATAGTTTTTTTAATTCTTCAAATGCTTGTAAAGAAATATCACAAGCTTCTTGAATTTTTGCAATTTCCTCTTCATCTTTATGAATTCTTAATAATTGGGCTTGAATTTTTACAAATTCCGCATGTGGTAAAACTTCTTTAAAATAATCAAAGGTTTGTAGATTTAAATAATCTTTTTCAACAGCTACTTTTTTATATCCTTTTTTAACTAAAAATTCTGTAAAAGAACCTTTTTGAAGTAGTTTTACTTCGACATTTTTGGCATTTTTAGTTACATATTCAATGTATCTTCCATCAACAAATAAATATGCTTTATTGGGTTCAATTACTAAATAACCATCAGAAGTTTGAACGTTTGAATATCATAATCTTGTTTGAGGAGATTCCGCAATAATTGCTTCAACTTTAGTTTCACTAAAGATTTTTTCTAATTCTGTTCTTATCATTTATTTCTCCTAAAGATTTATTTTTTTTCTTTGTGAGTTGTATGTCCATTACATTTTGCACAATATTTGGTTACTTCCATTTTTTCTGGATGTAATTTTTTGTTTTTCTTTGTAATGTAATTTTCCATTTTACAAGTTTCACATCTTAATGTTAATCCTTCTCTTGGCATAATTTCCTCCTATATATAGTAGATTAATTTAAATTAATAATAATATTATATATTAAATATATAAAAAAACAAAAAAAGCTATTTTGCATAGGCAGTATTAGATAAAAAAATCTCTCAATACGAGAGATAATCATTAATCAAAGAAATCGGGGTTTTCTTCAAAAATTGATTCATTTAAATTAACTGAACTTGAATTATTTTCTAAAACTTTATTTTCTGAATCAGGGGTTAGTTGTTCTTCTTTTTCTAATTCAAGTTCATTAGTTTTTATAATTTCAAGCTCTTTTGATTTAACTACTTCAGAATCATCATTTTTATTAGTTTTAGCTTGATTTTTTGATTCTTCAATTGCTTTATTTTCGGCAATTAATTTTTTGTGTTTTTCTTCTAAATCTTCAGTAATGCCTTTTAAGTATTTTTTCATGTAAATAATTCCACTAACTCAAGCAATTACTAAACCTAAAATTAAAGGAATGTTTACATAAATTAAATAATTTTCATATCTTGGACTTTGATCGGTTGGTGTTTCAATAAATACTTTTGATAATCAAGGAGCAGAAACAGCAATTACTACAATTGCTAATGTTACAATGATAGTCTTGATTTTTCCTCATCAATTAGCTTTGATTTCAATATTTTTCTTAGTAGCAAATACCCGGCAACCATCAACCAAAATATCTCTTACAATGAATAAAATTACAATTGGTAAATAAGTGAAATTATAAATCGCTAAAAACATTAACATTAAATTAGTTGCAATCTTGTCAGCAATTGGGTCAAATACTTTTCCAAAAGCTGTAACAGTTTTAGTTTTTCTAGCAATAAAACCATCAGCTCAATCAGTAATCATAGCAGCCACAAAAATAACAATATTAATTCAATATAATGCAGATAGCGCTACTTTATTTTCTGAACCATAAAAATTGATTTTCCCATTTTCAACTAGATATCCAAAAAAAGAACCATTTTTTGTGATTAGTGCAAAAACAACACACATAATTACAATAAAAGGAATCATTAATAACAATCTAGAAATAGTAAGTCAATTAGCAGTTCCAAATTTTTTTGTGATTTTTATTTTAGCAGCAGCTTTATGTTCTCTAGTTTTTTTCATAAAATTGTCTTTCTATTGATTCATTTGATAAAACAATGCATTCTTCTTTACGATCTGATTCTGGAACAGTTTTAAATTGATCTTTGAAATAAGCAATTGTTTCAGGGATTTTTTTGTCTCATAAATTAGCATTTGTAACACATAATAATTCTGTTTGTTCCACAAAGCTTGTATATTGTTCATTATTAACAAATGTTGAAGCAAAATCATCTCTTTCAATTAATTTTTTAATTAATTTTTTGCTTCCATCTCTTATTTCACGCATTTTTGTTTCACCAATTGAAACAACAAATTTTTCTAATTCTTTTTCAGTGTAAAGAATAATTTGATTAATAGTTATTACATATTCATAGAATTTCTTACGATCTTCAATTTGTTTTTTTTGTTCAATTTTTTGCAATTTTCTTTTTTGAACCTTACCTTTTACTACTTTTCAAATAATTCAAGCAAGTACTGCAACCAATAAAATTGCTAAAATTGCTCAAATAATTCCCATTGCTGGTTTATTTTCATTTCCCTTTTCTAAACCAACAGCAGCATCATATAATATTTTCGAATTCATATCGCTCCTTAATTAATAATAAAATTATAAATAAAAACAAAATATTAAAATTAAAAACTTTATATTAACTTATTCTTCATCTTCATTTTCAATATTTTTTGTTTTAATAAGAATAAAACTTTCAAAGGGTGATAAAACCTTATCAATGCTTGAATAAAATTTGTTTACATAAGAACTAGACAAAATTTTTCAATCTGAATAAATGAAGTTTTTATGTCATACTTTAAAAGTATTTGCAAAATTAATGATAAAACTAATTTTTGTTTTTTGAAATTCTCTTGTTATTTGAATAATTTTTCCAAAATTACCATCTTTTTTAATTTTTCCCTTTGAAAATATGTTTTTGGTTTTTTCATTATTAATCAAATTAGTTAAAAAGACTCAAAAATTTAATGGACTAAAAGGATCGTTTTGTTGTAATAAAACATTATTTTTTTTGTAATTTAAAGCTACTATTTTGCTTATCTCATTATTGTTTGAAAAACCCCCATTATTTTTTGCTGTTCAACTCATTAATGTTTCGTTATTTACTTGATCTAAATATTGTCTAATTTGACTGTATTGATCATTTTTAATGTTTTTTGATTCATAATATCTTTTTTGTTCATTATAATCAATGTCATTAAAATCGGATTGTTTGTTAATTTGAGCCCTTAATGTGCCTAATTCATCACCATAATATAAAGCGATTGAGTTTTTTGCTGCAAATAGCAACATCATAAATGATTTAATAGCTTCAGAATAAAAAGCCTTTTCATCGCCTCATTTAGAATTTAGTCGGCCCCATTTACCATCATTTAATCCCAAAATGAAACGATGATCATTTAAATAAGGGAAAAGTGTTTGTTTAATCTTCTTATAAGTTAATTTTGGCATGTTTGAATAAGGAAGTGAGGGGTGAATACCAATTTTGGCAAAATGAGTTAAATACATATAATCAAATACACGTTCATTTTGTTTTGACATTTTTTTATAAATAAGAGGATGATGATTTGAAGAGGCTAAAATTATCATGTTTTTATTGTCAATTCGTTTGATGATTTTGTAAAGATCTTTTAAAAAAGAAAAATTCTCTGATTCTTTGTATGAAATAAGAAATTCAAAATTTTTTAAAATAAAAACATTTATGCCGCATTGATAATAAAAATTAATTACTTTTTCAAAGTATAAAACTAAATTTGCCAATTTAGTAATGCTTGTTTGTTGGTTTTGATAATCATTAATTAAATATGAATCAATTGTTGCTAAATTAATTAAATTGCTATCATTTTTTTTATTGCTATAAAGGTTCATCATGTTATATCAATTCATATAAGCTTGTTTTAAATTTAATAAATCAATTATTGGCGCGCAATATATTTCTTGTTGTTTAAAAGTTTCATTCATATTTTTAAATTCCGCCATTGACCCATAATGTTGATGAATAAATTCCAAGTCTTTTTGGTTTTCAAAAATCTTTAAAATGTCATCAAAAGCAATTACATCAACATTTAAAAATTTAAAATAATTTTGCTTTGAAATAATTCCGGCAAAATCCCCTGTTCCTGAATCATTAGAATCTTTAAAGGATTCAATTTTTAGCTCATACAAAATTATTCTTCTTGTATTTTTTAACACCATTACTCCTTATTTGATTAATTCTAAAATAAATGTATTTAAAGCATTTTCTTCATCAATCTTGCCATTTTTTATATCATAATCTAAATTAGCTAATTGATTAATTAAAAATTTAATTTTTTCATAACCTATTTTAATTAAAAAAGTATTAAATAATTTAATTCTAAAAATATGAATTTTTAATTCCTTAGCAATTGTTTCTAAATCTTTTTTTTGACTTTTTAATAAATATATATTTTGAACATCATTTAAAACATTAGCAATTTGATTTAGAATATTGCTTGGGCTAACACCATATTCTAATTGTTCTTGATATTTTTTGATAATTACTTTTTCATTATAAAATTTTAAAAGTTCATTAGTAAAAGCAAAATCAATATTATTTGACAATGACAAATTATTATCTCTAACCATTTGTTCAGTAATAAATTTATCTTCTAACATTAATTTATTGATCTCATTAGTAATCAATTCAATGTTATTGGGCATATTGTTTAAAAGTTCAATTAATGCTGTTTGCTCAATCTTGCCACCTTGTTCAATTACATAATTATTTATAAATGAGAAAAGTGATTTATCATTTAATTTTTCAACTGTAATTTTAATCGCTTCTTTATTTAAGAATTCAAACAGTAAAGAAGCAGAAAAACTCTTGTCATATTTTTCTTGAAACTTAGTAAAAATGATTAGCAAATCATTAGAAGATTTCTTTAACAAATCGATAATGTCTTCTAAAGTTTGTTTATTTGTTTTATTTTTTGCATTTAAAATATTCAATTCTTTCAAAAGAATAATTTTCTTAGAAGAAAAAATGTCGTTTGTATCAATTAAACTAATTAATTCTTCAACATCCAAATCAAAAGAATAATTAAAAATTTGAATATCCAAGCCATTATTCTTTTTAAAATCTAAAACTAATTCTTCAACTTTTTTATCAATAAAATATTGTTCATTTCCAACTATTAAATACATAAATTTTATTATACTCTAAAAGCTATTAAAATCGATAAAACATTATGAGCGAAAAAAATTTTGATATAATAAAATAAGTTTTTTAAACTTAAAAATAGGAGCTAATTATGTCAGGACATTCAAAATGAGCAACAACTAAAAACCACAAAGCAGCAATGGATGCAAAAAGATCAAAAATGTTCCAAAAATTTTCAAAGGAAATTATTGTAGCAGCGACCCTTGGTGGTCCTGATATTGATTCTAACCCAGCTTTAAAATTGGCAGTTGCTAAAGCTAAAGCTAAATCAATGCCAAAAGCAAACATTGAAAAAGCAATTGCTAAAGTAGCGGGCGGCAACAAAGATGCAGCTAATTTCCAACCATATATTTATTCTGGAACAGCTTTTGGGGGAATTAATTTTATTGTTAACTGTTTAACCGACAATTTTAATCGTTTAAGTTCAAATATCAAACATTATTTCAATAAATACAATGGACAATTAGGAAAATCTGGTTCAATTCCTTACATGTTTGATCAACTAGGAGTTATTGAATTTGAAAAAAACTTAGCCAATGAAGATGAAGTAATGATGGTTGCCTTAGATAATGGTGCAAGTGATTTTAAAGTTGAAGATAATTTATATGTAATTTATTCTGAACCAAGTAATTTTTCAACATTAAAACAAGCTATTGATGAAGCATTCAATATTGAAAATTATTCAACAGCTGAAGTAACTTATATCCCTAATACATATGTGGATGTTGATAATCAAAAAGCAGAACAAATTGAAAATTTTGTCTCTTTTTTAGAAGATGATGAAGATGTTCAAGAAGTTTTCCACAATGCTAATTTAGTTGAATAACAAGAAGGAACTTTATTTCCTTCTTTTTTCTTTATTTTTTCTCATTTTGAAAAATAACTTTAATCTTTAATTTAAACTTCCAATAAAGGAGGTTAAATGAAAATTAAAAACAAATTTGTTTTATGGACCAGTTTATTTATAATTTCCTCTTTTGCAATTTTGACAGTATTATTGATTTTTAAAAAAGAAGCATTATTTTTTAAAAAAGAACAACAAATTACTGATCAGTATGTTTTTGTAAAAATAAAAGGAGCCGTCAAAACTCCAAATGAATTAAAGGTTAAAAAGGGAATAAAAATTGTTGAAATATTAAGAATGATTGAAATAGATGAATTTGCTGAAATTCATTCGCTTAATTTAAATCAAAAGATTGAAAATGATTTTATCTTATACATTCCTTTTAAGACAAAAATCCCTTTTAATAAAATTAAGAATATTGAATTCCTTTTAGCTTTAAAAATAAAATCTGATGTTGCCAAAGAAATTTTGAAATTAAAAAATAAGGATAATTTAAATTGAAAAGATTTTCTTTCAATAAAGGGTCTTGGAAATATTACTTTGGAAAAATTAAAAGATCATCTAATTATTTAAATTTCTATACCCAAAGTTTTTTAGCATCGATATTCCTATTATTAGCTTTAATAACTAAGGAAAAAATAATTTTTTATGCTTTGTTTTCAATCTTAATTTTATTAAATCTTTTAAACTGAAGATTTTTTGTTAGTTTTTGTATTCAATTTATTTTAATATTTTTACTTTGAAATTTTAAAATGGAATCCCATGAACTTAAAGAAACGGAGATTCAGGGCTATTTTCGGATTGAAAAAATAATGAATAATGCAGTTGTTTTGAATTACAAAGGTTTTAACATTTCAGTTTATTCAAATAATTTAAATCTTAAAGTTAATGATATTGTTACTACCAATTTAAAAATAATAAAAATAAAAAACATTGGTTTTTTTGAACTTTCTCAAAAAATTTTTTATAAAGCAACATATGATGAATTAAAATACATCGAACATTTTTATAGTTTAAATGAAAAATTATTGAACAATCATGGTCAATATTCAAAAACTTTTCTTAGCCTTTTATTATTTGGAAATAAAGATGAATATTCAAAAGACTTGTTTAATCAAATGATAAATATAAATGTCGCTCATTTATTTGTAATTAGTGGTATTCATTTATCTTTTTTATATTTTCTCATTTCAAAGATTTTAAAATTATTGAAAATAAATAAACATTTTCTTAGAATTATAAACTTTCTTTTATTATTTCTTTATTTGATATTTTTAAATTTTCAAATCTCAGCACTAAGAGCTTTTTGATTTCTTTTGATCTTTAAAATGAATAAATGATATTTTAAAGGAAAGTTTAATAAATTTGATATTTTAAGTTTTGTTTGTCTGTTTTTTCTTTTAATTGATCCTTTATGATTATTTAATATTTCATTCCTGTTCTCATTTTCAATATCATTCTTTGTTTTAATTAATGTAGATATTTTTTCAAATATCAAATATGAATGAAAAAGAAATATATTAATTATATTTGCCACCTTTTTTATAGGCTTATTACATTCTTTATTTTTAAGTAAACAAATATCAGTTTTAGGATGTTTTTATCAAATCTTATTGACTCCAATTGTTATTTTTTCTTATTTAATTTCGCCGTTTTTTATCTATTTTAAAATAAGTTCTGAATTGTATTTCAATTTACTAAATAGTGTTTTAGAAATCTTAACAAAAGCTAATGTTAAAATCAATTTACCATTTAAACCAAACAATTACGTTTTATTATTATTGTCTTTATATGCTTTATTATTTCTAAATGAAAAAAATAGAGAAATTAATCTCCATTTATCATTTTTTCAAAAATATCTTCATCAATAATTGGAACATTTAATTCCTTAGCTTTTTTCAATTTACTTCCTGGTTCTAAACCCATTAATAAATAAGAAGTGTTCTTAGAAACAGAATTAGCAATATTGCCACCATTTTCAATGATCTGTTTTTCAAAATATGTTCTTGATTTACTTAATGTCCCAGTAATGACAAAGGTCTTATTTTGTAATAAATTTGTTTTAAAACTCTCTTCATAAACAGCGTTAATTCCCATATTTAATAGTTGATTGACTAAATCGATATTTTCTTGTTTATTTACTCATTCATTTAAAGAATTAACTATTTTTTCACCAATTTCATTGTATTGAATTAAATCATTAAAATTAAAATCTAAAAAACAGTTTAAACTTTGAACTTTTGATGCTATAAATTTAGCCACTTTGGCACCAATATGTTTTATTGAAAAAGCAAAAATCAATTTATTTAATGGGTTTTTCTTTGAAAGTTCAATTGAGTTCAAGATATTCATTACTGATTTATGCCCAAATCTTTCAATTTTTAATATTTCATCTTTTTTATCTTTCAAAGTATAAAAATCAATTAATTTAGTTATTAATTTATTTTCAATAAAAATTTCAATATTTTTTTCACCTAAAGAATTAATATCCATGGCATCTTTTGAAGTAAAATGAATCATTTTCTTTTTAAAAATTTCAGGGCAATTTTCATTTAAACAATATTGCTCTAATGATGTATCACTATCAACTAATAAATGAGCACAATAAGGGCAGGAATCTATTTTTTTAAAATAATCTTCTTTAGCTTTTTTATTAACTAAACCAATTACACATGGAATTATTTCCCCAGCCTTTTTAATATAAACTAAATCATTTAAATTTAGATTCAAATCCTTTACATATTGGAAATTGTTCAAGGTGGCAAAATTAATCTTGCTTCCTGATAAATAAACTGGTTCCAATTCAGCATTATAAGTAACTAAACCGGTTCTACCAACTGTAGCAAAAATTCTTTTTAAAACAGTGGTTTCAGTATTGGGTTCATATTTAAAAGCAATTGCAGAATGAGGGAACTTTACAGTTGAGCCAAGTTCATCATAGTATTCCAATTCATTTAATTTAATGACAATACCATCAGTCTCATAATCCAAGGAAGTTTTAATTTGTTTAAATCATGTAATATATTGCTCTATTTCGGCAAGACTCTTTACTACTCTTGTTTCATTAGTTATAGAAAAACCTAAATTGCTTAAAAAATCAAATGACTGTTTCATTGTTTGGATATTATGTTTTAAAGGGTCAACAACGTAATAAATAAAAGCCGATAGATTTCTTTCTTTTACAATTAAAGGATCTAATTGTCTTAATGTTCCAGCTGCTCCATTTCTTGGATTAGCCATTTTTGGCTTATTTTGTGATTCAAGAATCTTATTTAATTGATTAAAATCATTTAAAGCTAAATATACCTCACCCCGAACTTCTAAATCATCTAAACATTGAATTGTTAATGGAATATTTTTTAATTGTTTTATATTTTCAGTAACATCTTCACCAATAATTCCATCACCTCTAGTTACAGCTTGAACTAATTTTCCGTTTTTGTATTTAAGTGAAATAGATAATCCGTCAATTTTTGGTTCAATATAAAATGAAAAATCTAGTGTTATTTTTTTTATGTTATTAATAAACTTCTCAATTTCATCAAGGGAATATGCCTTGTTTAAAGAAAGCATTGGTTTATCATGTGCTACTTTTTGAAAATTGTCTGATGCCTTGGCATTGATTTTTTGAGTAGGCGAGTTTATTAATTCTTCATAAGTAAAATAATTAGCATATTGTTCTTCTAATTTTTTTAGTCTTAAAATTTCTTTGTCATAAATTGCATCTTCAACAATTGGATTATCATGGTTGTAATAAGCATCATCTCAGTAATTAATTTTTTCTTGAAGTTCAAATACTTCTTTTCTTATTTTTTCTTTTTCTGTCATATTAAACCTTTTGAAATGTCATGATTCATCATGAAGGTAATGGAATTGATTGAATTTGACAAACGATTACTAAAATGGTGCTTAATATTAAAATATTTAAAACTAGTACATCTCTTCAATTTAAAATTAATTGACGATAAAAACTTCTTTTTGCATATGGTTCATATCCTCTTGAAGTCATTGCTTCTGAAAGATCATTAGCCTTAGTAAATGAAGACACAAACAAAGGAACAATTAAGACAATAAATGATTTACTTTTATCTTTCAAACTACCATTTTTAAAATCTATTCCCCGTGAGCTTTGAGCTTTCATTATTCTTCCAGCCTCTTCTAGTAATGTTGGAATAAATCTTAAGGCTACAGAAATAATTCTTGTAATAATTTCTGTTGGTATTTTAATTAATTTTAAAGGTCAAAGAATATCATTTATAGCTCTTGTTAATAAAACAGGTTTAGTTGAAATAGTTAAAATCGTTGTTGTTAAAATAACTCCATAGATTCTTACAAAAATAGAAACAGTTCTAATAATAGCAAATTTGGTTAATTGAAATGGTTTATCTGCTCCAAAAGGCGCTCAATAAATATCATTTATAATTAATTGTCCACGATAAAAAGTAAATGTATCTACACTAGAATTATTTGACATTGGAATAAAAGGGGTGTCACCATTTGTAATTGCTCCTTTTATTGTAAGCATGTTGACTATTAAAAGAAAAATAGCAATATAAAGTGGCATTCTTAATTTTAAAAATAATGATTTAAAAGATTTAGTAGCAATTAAATAAGTAATCATTATTATTGAAATTAATATTCCCAAAGTAATAAAATGATCTGCTATGAAAAATAAAACAATAAATAATATATTTGCCAAAAATTTCAAACGAGGATCTAATCGATGCACAAATGTATCAATATTCAAATATTTACCAATAATATTTTTTTGCATAATTATTCCTCCTTATTTAAAATCTGATTTAATTTATTGGCCAAATCTTCAATACTAGTTACTCTACCAACATTAATTCCATTTTCATTCAATTTATTGGCAAATGAAAGTAATTTAGTTGGAATAAGGTTATTTTCTTTTAAAAACTCATCATCATTTAATACCCGATAAGTATTATCATCACGAATAATCTTTCCTTCTTTAATAAAAATTGTACGATTTGTTCATTTTAAGGCATTATCTAAATCATGAGTAACAATAATAATTGTCTTTCCTTCAAGGTATAAGTTATGAAATAAATTAAGCATTTCTTCCACGCCTTGAGGATCTAGCCCAGCTGTTGGTTCATCCAGAATTAAAAATTTAGGTTCCATTGCTAAAATACCAGCAAGTGCTACCCTTCTTTTTTGTCCTCCTGATAAATTAAAAGGGCTTCTTTTTAGGTATTCTTCAGGCAATCCAACCATTTTTATGTATTTTGAAGCTAATTCTTTGGCTTCAGTTTTTTTCATTCCCATGGAAACTGGTCCAAAAATAATATCTTTTTCAATTGTTGATTCAAACAATTGATATTCAGCAAATTGAAAGACAACTCCAACTTGTTTTCTTAATGATTTAATTTTTTTGATTTTTTTAATTGTCTTAGCAACATTAATATCAACATTAACTATTTCAATTCTTTGATCTTTTGGAGTTTGTTTATATTTAGTTAACTGAATTTCATATTCTTTTAATTGCTCATTATAATTTCCAGTTTTCTTAGATGGTTTTTTTGGTTTTGTTATTTTTTGTTTAAAAGGAACATCAATAAAATTGATTATTCCAGCATCGGGGATTAATAAGGCATTTAAATGTTCAATAAATGTTGTCTTTCCACTTCCAGTTGGACCAATAATAGAAATTGCTTCACCTTCATTTATATTAACTGAAATTTCATCTAAAACTTTTATATATCCAGGAGATTTTTTATTGTATTCTTTTGTTATTTTATTGACTTTAATTTGCATAACTGTTTAATTAAATCTCCTTCCTCATATGTTGGTTCAACTCCTTTTATCATTTCGCTTAATTTATAAATAAAAGGTGAATCAATTTTGGCTATTTCAATAATTTCTTTATTTTTTAAAATTTCAATTGGACTCCCTTGAGCAATAACCTGTCCTTTTGAAAAGACAATTAGTTTGTCAGCTAACAATGCCTCATCCATATCATGTGTAATTGAAATTAATGTTTTGTTGGTTTTTTTATGAAGATCATGAATAATTTTATAAATATCACTTCTACCTTTTGGATCTAACATTGAAGTAATTTCATCAAAGATAATAATTTTGGGATCCAAAGCAAGAGTAGAAGCAATTGCCACTCTTTGTTTTTGCCCACCACTTAAATATTGAGGCTCACGATCTAAAAAATCACCCATGCCAACTTCATTTGCAAATTTGTGCACAATATTTTTCATCGTGTCAACATCTAACATTTTATTTTCTAAACCAAAAGCAATATCATCTTCAACAGTAGAACCAATAAACTGGTTATCAGGATTTTGAAAAACAATTCCGATTTTTTTTCTAATTTCTAATAAATTATCAACATTTAATTCAATGTCATCAATTATTATTTTGCCACTTGATGCTTTATAAATTGCTGATAATAATTTAGAAAAAGTACTTTTTCCAGAACCATTATGACCTAAAATTGCAACATATTTACCATCTTCAATGGTCAAATCAATATTGTTTAAAGCTAAGTTCTTCGCTCCTGGGTATTTATAACATAATTTTTTAATTTCAATCATAATAAAAATTATAAATAATTTTTTTTAAAAAAATAGATACTTATAAATTTGTAAAAAGGGAGATAAAAAAATGGTGAATATGAAATTCCCATTTTTTTAAAACAAATTATTTATTAAAGGTATCGATAATATTCTTTGCTTCTTCAAATACTTCTTTTTCACTTTTATTATTTGTATCAATAATTACATATTTCAAATCAAATCTTTTTGCAATTTCTTTAAAGATTTTTAAATAATTTTCATGAAGATTTTTAAAGTATTGATAATTTAAATCTCAATTATCAATTTCACTTTCTCTTCCTCTTTCAAAAATTCTCTTTTTAAAAGTATCAAAAGATATATCTAAATATATAGCCAAATCCGGCAATTCATCCTTACTAATTAATTTTTCAAACAAGGCATCATATGCTTCTAAATACTTTGGCTCTTTTTCGGACAAAATCAATTTAGCAAAAATGTAGTGTTCAATTGAAAATCGATCAAGAAAAATATGATCATTTTCTCAATTTCTTTTCTTTTTATTAAATTCTTTTACTAATTCATTAAATTTAGTTGTGTGGTTTTCAACAATATATGACTGAAAGCCAATTGTTAAATTTGGTTTTTTTTCATATAATCATTTTAAAAAAGTATTAAAAACCTCATCGTTTTCTTCAAATTCATGCAACATGATTGAAGTTTTATAATGCTTATGTAGTTTATCGGATAAACTACTTTTTCCAGCTGCTATCATTCCACTAATTCCTATAATCACAATCCATCCTCCAATATCAATTTTATTTTGTCTTTTAATTTTATAAGAAAAACAATTCTTTAAAATAAAATTTCTTGGCTTTTTTTATAAAAAACCAAGAACATTATTTTAATATCAATTTAAAAAAATAACTGAACAAAAATAAACCCTAAATAGGTTTAAATAAATGAAATAATGATTGAAAAATTTGACTTTTATTTTGGTGTTTCTTTACATAAGCTTTAATTAAATTAATAATTAATGCAATAACAGTCATTGGACCGACTCCACCTGGAACTGGAGTTATCAAAGAACATTTTTTTAAGCATTCTTTATAATCCATGTCACCTGATATCTTATTATTAGCATCACGATGTATTCCTACATCAACTAAAATTACATTATCTTTTAGCATATCAACTGTCACTGCGTTTTTTTGCCCAGTTGCTACAATAACTAAATCAGCTAATTTTAAGGTGTCTTTAGGAGTTTCTTTTGTATATGAAAATGTTTTTAAAGCACGTTTTTCAAAATATTTTGAAAGAGGTTTTCCTACAATATTTGACTGTCCAACAACACCAACAATTTTATTAGAAAAATCAATATTATAAGCCTTTAAAAGCAAAATAATTCCCTTAGCAGTGGCAGGTAAAAATTGACAATCGTTACTATAATTTGAATCTAAATTGAAAGAAGTTAAGCCATCAATATCTTTTTCAAATGGGATTTCATTTAAAAGTTCTTGAACATTTTTTATATTTTTAGAAATCATTGGCAATTGCACAATTAACCCATCAGTTTGATTAGAAAGAGATTTAATTGCTTTTTTAATTTCTTGTTCTGAAGAATCCTCTTGGAGTTTGACTAAAATAGCGCCAAGCCCTAAACTCTCAGCCATTTGCATTTTGTGTTTTACATAAATATTTGATTCTTCAAGATTACCAACTTGCAAAATACCTAATGTTGGTAATTCGGTTTTATTATAGTTTTTACAAATTTCTTGAATTTGATTTTTGATTTCTAATGATATTTTCTTACCATCAAGGTTTTTTTCCATATTAAGCTTTTCTAAATTTACCCATTTTACTTTGAACAATTACAGAAGTAGTATCTGAAAGAGATTTTGCATAATCCATTGCTTCTTTTTGGGTTTTGAAGGTTTTTAAACTTCTTTTTCCATTTGGGTTTTTTACTGCTCAACCGTTCTCATGATTTACAACATAACGAACTGCCATTGATCCTCCTTAAAATTTAATTATTATTTTTAATAATTATACATTAACAAAGTAATTTTTTGAAAGTTGATTAAAAAAGGAATATAAAAAATGGTGGAGATGCGGGGAATTGAACCCCGGTCCACACATCCTTGTTAATGAATATCTACAGTTTAGAACAATTTAAATAAACTATTAGTGGTTATAAATTATTCAAAATTACCCATAATAGTCAATCAATATGTCGCAATATTTAGATTGAATTGATATTGCCAAGCTCTAAGACCGAATTATTAAACTGAGCAATTTAATAATCCACTAGAATCGACTAATATGCGAAAGCTAGGTTTGTGTTTTTTGATCTCATCATTGAATTGAATGATAGATCTTCTTTTTTTTCTAAGTTTGCATTTAAAAAGCCTAGAAGCATTATGGTTTGCAGACCACTGCCATTCATTAACTCAAATGCCTGTCGAAGCCATTACATCCCCAAATTTTTAAAACATGTTTTTCTTAATTGAACGTTCTGCTTCCAATTTCTTAATTTTTTCTCTTTTATCAAATTTTCTTAATCGTTTTGCCAAACTAATTTCTAATTTTATGTGATTTTCACTTCAATAAAGAGACATCGGAATCAAAATTAGTCCTAATCGATCTTGTAAATTCTTTATTTTCAAAATTTCATGTTTGTGCATTAATAGTTTTCTTGTTCTTGTAGGTTCACACTTTACCAACATATACTGACTAATATTGCAATTATTCAAAAACAATTCATTTTTATTAGAAATTGAACAAAAAGCATTATCTAATTTAACATTTTTAGCTCTAATGCTTTTTACTTCTCATCCAAGCAATGAAATACCACATTCATAAGATGAATGAATATCATATTCACTTCTATTAATTTTGTTTTTAACAATTAAATTAGTCATAATATTAATTTTACAAAAAAACAACCTAATTACACTAAGGTTGCATTAATATTTCCTTTTTCTTTATCAATTGAAGTAATTCTAATTAAATATTTTTCACCAACTTTTAATTTTATTTTATTTCCCTTGGCTTCAAAATTATTCAATTTTATAACATTGTCATTTAATTCTTCATATCTAATTAAAACGCTTGCTTGGTATTCTTCAATCACAAAGAAGGCGCCAAATTTTTCAATACCAGATACTGTTGCTTCAAATGTTTTATTAATAAATTGATTGAAGAATTCAGTTCTTCTTATATCAACCACATCTCTTTCAACAGACATTGCATTAACTTCAGATTCAGAATTCATTTCAGCAATTTTGCTAATTTTTTCTAATTCTTCATCATGATTTTCTTGTTTGTAATTATTTTCAAAAATATATTTTCTTATTAAACGGTGCAACAATAAATCTGGATATCTTCTTATTGGGCTAGTAAAATGTGAATAAGCTGTTGAAGCTAGTCCAAAATGCCCGATATTTTTTGAACTATAAATTGCTTTTTGCATAGTTCTTAATAATGACATTTTAATATAATCATCAAATTTTTCTTGTTTGATTTTTTGAACCATTGCTCTAAATGTTTTTGGCGAACCATCAAAAGGCACTTCAATATCTTTTAAACCAATAAAAGCAACAATTTCTTTTAAATTCATTAATTTTTCAGAATCGGGTTTATCATGAATTCGATAAATAGAAGGTAAATTTTTGTCTAACATAAGTTGAGCCACAGTTTCATTTGCTCTGACCATGAAATCTTCAATTAATTTTTCGCTTTCGCCTTCTTCTTTAATTTTTATATCAACAACTTTATTATTTTCAATGATTAATTTTGCTTCTTTTATTTCAAAATCAACGTATCCAGCTTCTTCTTTTGTTCTTCTTAAAATTTTGGAAATATCTTTTGCTATAAATAATAAATTAGAAATATGGTCTGGTAAAACCTTTTTGTTTTGGAATAATTCATTAACTTCATTATAAGTTAATCTATAATCTGAATTTATAACGCTTTGATAAATATCGATATTAACATTTTGCCCAATATTATTAATTTCTAATTCTAAAGTTAGACAAGCTCTATCAACTTTAGGGTTTAGTGAACAAATTCCATTTGATAGTTCAAATGGAAGCATTGGAATAACTTTGTCAGGTAAGTAAATACTTGTCCCTCTTTTTAAAGCTTCTTTATCAATTTCATCATTTTCTTTAACATAATAAGATACATCAGCAATGTGTATAAATAATTTATAATTACCATTTTCTAATTGATAACATGATATTGCATCATCAAAATCCTTTGTATCTAATCCATCAATAGTAACTGTTAAAAGATTTCTTAAATCTCTTCTTTGTTCTATTTCTTGTTGAGTTACAATTTGAGGAATCATTCTTGCTTGCTTTATAGTTTCGTTATTAAATTCAATGTTAATATCATTTTGAGAAATAATTTTTTTAATTGGATAATCACTTTCTTCTAATGAAGAAACAATACTATCAAATTGAATAACAACTTTATCTAAATTTGGTTTTAAAACATTACATTTTACTATTTGTTTTGGACTAATATCCTTGGGGATTTTTGAAATTTCTAAAAAATAAAATTCTGCTTTATCTTTATCATCAAAAGCTTTGAACTTTGGAATCTTACCTTTAAATTCAATAAAACCAATGACACTTTTTGCTTGATGACTAATATTTTTAATGATATTAGCTTTATTTAAGATTTCACCATTTTCATTTTTATATTCAAAAATATCAACTAATAATAAATCTTTATCTAAAGCTCCATTTAATTGAAACGGTGCTAAAAAAGCACTTCTTTTTTCAGAAGTTTCACTATTTTCAAAGTCAATAAAACCAAATCTTTTTGTAGCAATTGAAATATTTGCTTCGATTCTTTTTAAGAATAAAATAAAACGATATTTGTCTTTGTATTTTTCAATTTTGTTTGCTTTAATTAAATCATTTAATATGTTTGTTAATTGCTTATTTTGTTTTGGGGAAATTTTTAATTGTTTTGCAATTTCTACAAATGTAGATTCATTTCTATTTTTGATGAAATTTAAAACTTTTTCTTTATCAATTGATAAACTAAGATTTTTGTTTTTCAAATTAACCTTTTTGAATTAAAACCCTAAGAACAATACATAAAATAAACAACAACAATCCCAAAGAAAACATTGATCATTTTAAAACTTTTTTAATTCCTCTTTCCTTTGAAACCTTAAATAAATCTAAATCACCACTACCAACTAATGCTCCACTAAAACTGTTATTATCTGGTGACATTAATAGTGCTATAAACATAATTGAAAAAGATATTATAACCAATAAAATTGTAATTGCTAAAGATGCTTGAACCATATTATTTTCTTCCTTTACTATTTAATTCTAACCCATATTCATTTAATTGTTCTTTGGTTACATCTGAAGGCGAACCAGATAACAAATCAAGACCCTTGGCATTTTTAGGGAAGGCAATAACATCTCTTATTGATTGAGAATTAGTTAAAATCATTAAAACTCTTTCGATTCCAAAAGCAATTCCGTTATGTGGAGGCAATCCATAATCAAATGATTTTAAGAAGAAACCAAATCTATTATTTTGTTCTTTTTCACTAATATTTAAAATATTAAACATCATTTTTTGAGTTTCAATGTCATGAATTCTTATTGAACCTGATCCTAATTCGAAACCATTTAATACTAAATCATATGATTTTGCTCTAACTTTTTCTAATTCATTAGTTTTTAAATATGGTAAAGTATTTTCTTCAAATTGAGTAAAAGCATGGTGTGCTGGTGCGTAAGTTTGGGTTTCTTCATCATATTCAAACATTGGCCAATTAACTATTCATAAAAAATTTAATTTATTTGGATCAGCTAAATTGAATAGTTCATTTAAAACAACTCTTACAGCTCCTAATGATTTTAAAGCATTAGCTTCTTTATTTGCTAATGAAAAAATAAAGATAGGAGTATCGATTTTTTGTTCTTTTGCTATTGATAATAATTCATTTTTAAATAATTCATTTTTAATATCTAAAGGATTAATAATCTCTAATTTTTCGCCATTATTTTTTGTAAATGTTTCCTCAATATATTGAAGATTTTTATTTAATTCTTGATTAAAAACAATTCCTTTAATTACACTTCAATTTGGAAAATGTTTTGCCAATTGATTTGAATAATCATTAATTAAAAAATTATATCTTGTATCTGGTTTATCATTTCCGTAATGCTCCATTGAATAGAAATAATCCATTCTTTCAAAAGGTGTTTTAATTTGGTAACCCAAATTTCCTAAAACATCTTTTCACATGTTTTCACAAATTTCAAATATTTTTTCTTTACCGCCAAAAGACATTTCAATATCTAATTGCGTAAACTCAGGTTGTCTATCTTTTCTCAAATCTTCATCTCTAAAAACTCTTGCAACTTGGAAATATTTTTCAAATCCAGCTGCCATTAATAATTGTTTATATAGTTGTGGAGATTGAGGTAAAGCGAAAAATCTTCCCTTTCTTCTAGTTGGAACTAAATAATCTCTTGCGCCTTCAGGAGTAGATTTTGATAAAATAGGGGTTTCAATTTCAATAAATCCTTCTTTATCAAAATAATTTCTAATAAGTAAAAGTAATTTGTGTCTTAATTTAAGGTTTTCAGCGATTTTTTCATTTCTTAAATCTAGAAAACGATATTCTAATCTTAAATCTTCATTTGCTGAATTTGGTTTATTTATTTCAAATGGAATTTGTTTTGAAGAATTTAAAATTTCATAAGATTCAACTTGAACTTCAATCTCACCTGTTGGTAAAGAAATATTAGGTTCTAATCTTTTTAAGACAATTCCATTAACTTTTATGCATGATTCTTTTGTTAACAATGGATCAACAACATCTTTAAACACTAATTGGACAATGCCAGAAGAATCTCTTAAATCAACAAAAAATTGATTTTTAAATTTTCTTTTTGTTGCAATTCATCCATATAATTCAACATTTTCATTAACATGTTTTGCATTTAAATTTCCACAGAATATTGTTTTCATATTTCTACTCCAATTCTATAATTGCTTTTTTAAAATCATCAATTGTATTAAATTCAATTGTTAATTCTTTACGATCGTTTTTTATTTTAATTTCATTTTTATTCATATTTAATTCTTTAAAAAGAAGTACTTTGGGTTGAATTTTAAAATAATTTCTAAATAATTCTTTAATATCAATTGTCTTGTTTATTAATTCAACATTAAATTCTTTTCTTAATTCATATGTCATTTTTAAGATTTCTTCTTTTTCGTTTTGATTTAAATAACCAATTAAAATATCTGGTTTAATATTTAATTCTTCGTAATTTTGAAGATTTGATTTGATGATTTCCATTAATCTATCAACACCAAAGGCAAAACCAATGGAATTTAAATTGGGTCCACCAAAATCTTGAATCATGCCATTATATCTTCCACCAGCCAAAATAGTTGATTTTGATCCTAATGCTTCTGATTCAGATACAAATTCAAAAACTAAATCATTATAATAATCTAATCCTCTAACTAAATTAGGATTAATTTGATAATTTATTTTGAATAAATCAAGTAAGTAAATAAAATCATTAAATTTTGCTTTTTCTTCTTCATTTAAATAGTCTATTAATTTTGGGGCATTTTTAACAAAGTCTTTATTTGCTTCAGTTTTATCATCTAAGATTCTTAAAACATTTTTTTCTAATCTAACTAATGATATCTCAGATAATTGATCTTTAAAATTTAAAAAATATTCCTTTAATATTTTGATGTATTTATTTCTTGTTTCTAATGAACCTAAATTATTTATTTCAAGAATAAAATCCTTTATTTTTAAGCTAGACAAAAAATCAAAAGCAAATTTTATAATTTCAAAATTAGATAAAACCAAATCTGATGATACTTTTTCAATTTTTTCTATTCCACCTTGAATAAATTGTCTATATCTACCTTTTTGAGGTCTTTCATATCTAAACATTGGACCAAAATAGAATAATTTAGAGGAATCAAGATTATTGATCTTGTTTTCAACAAATGCCCTTATTGTTGAAGCGGTACCTTCTGGCCTTAAAGAAATGTTTCTTTTCCCATTATCAAGAAAAGAATACATTTCTTTAGAAACGATATCACTTGTTTCTCCGGCCGATCTTATAAATAAAGAGGTTTCTTCAATAATTGGAGTTTCTATGTATTGAAAATTATATTTTCTTGATGTTTCAAAAAAGATATTTCTAATAAAATTCAGAATATCGGCATCAATTGAATAAATATCACGTGTTCCTTTTAATTTATTAAACATCATAAACTCCTTTCTTTTTTTAAATTAGATAGAATAATCATTTATTCCAATAAATGTTTGTTCTTCTACTTTTTTAGAATTTCAATAAGATTTTGAAATTCTTTTTTGTTTTCTTTCATATTTCTTAATTTCCATATGCATTCAAATTAAAGGTAATAGCAAGATGTTTTGTAAAGTGCTGAAAATCATACCTGAAGCAAAAGTTATTAATATACTTAATTTTAAAGAAGACATAAATGGAATAACCAAAATAAATAATACAAAGGCTAATGAAACTAAAGTAACTTGTAGTTCAAAACTATTAATAATTGATAATCTAAATAGTTCCTTAATTTGGTCTTTTGAATAAACATAATTTTTAGTATTTAAGTCTTTACTAAATTCTTCTTTTACTTTTGAAGATTGAATTACAGTATCAACAATGTTGTATAAAGTAAATAAAATCAATCCATCAATTACGTTTAAATTAATTCCACCAAATGACATCATTAATGTTAGAAATACTAAAGCAATTGCAAAGGTTTGTTTAATTCATAAAATAATTCCAGCTGAAATTGAATATCTTATTGATAAGTAAATTGAACTCACTAAAATTGAAGCTGAAATAATTATTGTTGCCATTCCAATATCAAAATTTAAATTGACAGGGGAAATTACATTGGTTATTAATTGAGCATCTTTTAGTATTTCATTATTAGCAATAATATTATTTAATTCATTTACTATATTATTTCTTGTCTGATTAATTATAATAATGTAAGAGTCTTGTGAAATGTTTTGCAAATAAGCATTTAGGTTAACATCAATGTTTGAATTGAATAAAACTGATATTTGGTTTATGTTTTCTTTATTTCACATTCCTTGTTTTGGTAAAAGAATGTATTCCCAACCACCATTTAAATCTAAGCTTAAATTTAAAGCCTCTTTTAATGAATGATGATATCCAGCAATTGAGAAATAAGAAATTAAAGCTATAACAACAAAAATAGCAAATCCAATAGTAAAGAATTTTGATTTTGATATTAAGTCAATCTTATTCATTTTTTGATGCAATTTATAATTAGCATATAAAAGAGCTTTGGAAGAATCATTGAATGATTCTGTTTTAACAATTGATCTCAACAATAATGTTTGAAGGATTATTATTATAAAGAAACTTAATAACATCGATACAAAGAATAGCATTCCAATTGAAGTACTATATGAAACACTAATAAAGATTGCAAATAGAACAGAAACAATTCCAGCTGCAATGGAATCCATTGAACTTATAACGGTATGCTTAATACTTTTTGATATAGCTTTTATAGCATTTGAGCCATCTAAAATTTCTTTTTTGAAATGATTCAATTGATTGCTTATTAATAGAAAAGCAATTATTAATGATGCAATTATTGTAATTGCAAGAATAGGACTTATAAAAATATTTAAAGCAGCTAATACTATGAATAACAAGAATACAAAGAATCCTAAAGTAACAATTGAAACAAAGCCAAATAATCTATATCTTACTAATAGATAAATTGCTATCAAAGCAAAAATAATCATAATAACTACAAAATATTTATTAGTTGATTTTGAATTGGTTGTTAAAAAATGACTTTGTTCTTCTTTAAACTCAAATGGAGACATTGCAAAATTAATTGCACTTGCTAATTCATGATCAGTGTATCCATGTTTATTATCATTCAATAAATAAATTGATGAATCGTTAACATTACTTGTTCTTAAAGCAAAGGGATTAGCAACAGTTATTAAATATTTAGATGCATTAATTGAAGAAGTTTTTAAAACTGGTGGCACTTCTTTAGTTATTGGTTTGCCATCTTTGTCAACTCCAACCTGAATTTGTTGGGGATTAGCATCATTACCAACATAGGCAAAATTTACAGGATTTTCACCAGCTGCTTTTCATTCCTCAGGAAAATCTCTTTTGGCAATTTCAACAAATTCTTTTAAGTTGATTCAAATATAAGCATTTGTTGCTAGTTTTGAGAAATATTGTCCATAATAATACATTAAAGCTGTTTCCCCGGCAAATGAAATAAATTCACTTCAACCATCTTCGGTGAATTTTAATGTAACTTTTCCTGATAAACCTTGTTTGTTTTTATCATTAGCAGGGTTTGGTGCTAATTGAGGCATAAAATCATATGGATTGCCATCCATAAAATCTTTCAAAGTTTTTCTTTTGCTTTCTTCACCAAGTCTAGTTATAAATTGATTTTTATAAAAGACTGGGTTACCTTTTTCATCGGTAAATGTTATATATGGTTTATTAACTAATGAATTAACTAGTTTTTGTTTACCAATATCATCAATATGAGTATAACTATTTACTGAAATAACATCATTTGAACTTAAATTTAGATCAATTGATGATAATAGGTTCTCATTTTGAAGATATTCCTTAGTAATTTTTAAAATATTATTAGATGATGGTAATTCATTTGATTTTAAATTTTCATTTAATGATTCTTTTATTTTCAATGAAATCCTTGTTCCTTGGATGTTTGAATTATTAACATTCAATTTAGGTTTTAAATAAAAAATTGAACCAAAAATAATTGTTAAAATCATTATTAAAATAAAGAAAATATTTATTAATCATCTAAATTTTGGATTTATTTGTCTTGTCTTTTTCATAGTTAGAAATTATATAGCATTATTTACTTTATAAAGTAAATTTGTCTAAATAGCAAATTCCTTCTTTTGTTAATGTCCTACCTCTAGGTGATTTTTCTATCAATTTGAATAAAAGAAGTGTAGGCTCTATTTCATTGATTATTGTATGTCGATCATCTTTTAATAAACTGCAAATTGAATCTAATGAACCAGTTTTATTTTGAAAAATGGTATTTAATATTTTTAAATATTCAATTTGAGAATTTGAAAGTCCATATTTAAATATGCCAAGAAATTTAAATGCCTTTTCAACAATAGAAATATTGATATTTGAACAATTTTCATAGATTGCGAAATCATGAACTCTTTTTAAAAGATTATTAGCGATTCTTGGCGTTTGTTGTGAAGATTCAGCAATTAATTTTATTGCTTCTTTATCGATATTTATCTTGTTTCTAATTGAAGAATTTGAAATTATTTTCTCAATTTCAAATTGACTATAATTTTGTAATTTACCAATGAATCCAAACCGATCTTTTAATGGTTTTGATAATAAATGAAATTTAGTCGTAGCTCCAATTAAAGTAAAATTTTTTAATTTCATTCTCATAATTCTTTTATCACCATCTACACCAATAGCCAAATCAACTACTCCTTCTTCCATTGCAGAATAAAGGAGTTCTTCTAAATTCTTATTCATTCCATGAATTTCATCAATAAAAATTATGTCATTTTCTTTAATTGAAGAAAGCAATGTCAAAAGGTCGCTTCTTCTTTCTAAAAGCGGACCTTGCGAGAAAATAATATTTCTCTTAGTTTCATTAGCAATAATGTTAGCTAAACTAGTTTTTCCTAAACCTGGTGGACCATAAAAAAGAATGTGATCAACAGGTTTTTTTAGATAGTCAGCACTATTTAACATAACTTTTAAGGTTTTTGTTATGTTTTCTTGACCAATAAAATCTGCAAAATAATTAACTTTAAATTCTTGCTTCATTTTGACTATTTCCAATTAATTTTATAGCCTCTTCAACACAACTATCAATATCATCATTGATATTTAAATTGTCTAAGGCAAATTTAATTTGTTTATTCTTAAAGCCTAACATTTTCATGGTATTTTCAAACTCATTAACATTTTTATTAACCTTTGTAGCAATAATTGTTTTGGCTACTTCATCAGAATTCAATTTATTAAAGAATTTAACATATTTTTCTTTAAAACTAAAAATGATATTGTTGGCTATTTTTGAAGAAACATAAGGAATTTTATTAAGTTCTTCAGAATTTGAATTTGCTATTCAATTTAAAACATTTTCTCAGCCATAATTTAATATACTTATTGCTGTCTTTGGACCTAAACCTTGTAAAGAAATTAAATCCTCAAATATAACTAATTCCTTAAAATTTTCAAATCCATAAGTTGTTTTTGTATATTCATTTTCAATATTTGAAATAAAAATTTTTCTTACTTCATCTTTTTTAAATCTCATAATATTGGGGGCATAAATCAATTCACCTTCTCCATTATGATCTAATATTAAATAATTTGTATTTACATGCATAATTTTTCCATATTTATAAATTGTCATTTTTCTCTCCTTGTTTTAAATGTTAAAATGTATTTTTTTAGTTTTTTAAATAATGAGAAAAATATAGGAAAGTTGTGCTGACAAATAATTATTAGAGTATAATGAAAACATGAAAAATATTGAAGTAAATATTGAAATAAGTAAAAACTCAAATATTAAATATGAGTATGATAGAAAAACAAACAAAATTAAAGTAGATAGAATTTTAAGAGGAGATTTTAAATACCCTGCTAATTATGGATATATTTCTGAAGCATTAGATTGAGATGGTGATGAATTAGATGTTTTAGTTTATTCATCAGAAACCTTTTTGCCAGGAACCAGTTTAGAAGCAAGAGTAATTGGTGCAATGAAAATGATTGATTCAGGAGAAACTGACACTAAATTAATTGCTGTTCATGCTGATGATTATCGTTTAGACCACATCAAATCATTAAAAGACATTGATCAAATGTGATTAGTTTCTGTAAAAAACTTTTTTTCAACTTACAAAGCATTTAAGGGTGAAAATATTACTCAAGTTATTGGTTTTGAAGACATTGATTGAGCTGAAAAAGAATACAATGAATGTTGTGAATTAATGGAAAAATATGGTTCAATGGATAAAAAAGAATTTGTTAAAAAAATGCAAAAAGAACATCCGGAAAAATATTTATAAATAGAATCAAAAAAAGAAACTGAAAAGCGTTTCTTTTTTTGATCCAAAACTGCAAATAATAGTTTTATTTTTATAAAATATTATTGTAGTCTAAGTGTTTTGGAATATGGAAAAACAACGACTAATATCAATAATAAATTATTTAGAAATACTAATGAAAATATCTAATTATTGTGCTAAAAATGACAAAATTATTAAACAATTTAAAACTGTTGTTAAAGATTTTAATCAATTCTTAAAATTAAAACAAATGTTTAGACAAATAAACATTGTGTTACTTGAATTTATTGAAAAAAATTTATCTGAAGATTTTTTATTAATATATAAAAAGACATTTGTTGAAAAATCAAGGGATTCTAAATGATATTTAAAATATTTTTCAAAGGCAACTTATTACCGAAAATTAAATCAACTAATCAAATTTATTGAATTCCTTTTTTCTTTTTAATGAGAATTTCAAATTATTTATTTATTAAATAAAAAAATCAAAATGTCTCATTTTCTAATGCTTTTAAATCAATTTTTTTAAAATCAAATTGCCTAGTTATATTAGGCAGAAAAGTGTAAGAATGAAAAAGAAACAACCAGAATTAGAATGAATAAAAGAATTTTTTATTTTTTTAAAATCAAAAATCTATTTCCAAAAAGAAAGAGATAAAGAAAAATAATGGCAATTAATTATTTTGAAACTAGACCTTATGTTTATTTTACCAACATAAGTCCAACTATATCAATAAGTAGAAAAAGTTTTTGACATCAAAATAAATATGAGCTAGCTGATAATTCAGTTTTAAGAAATAACCCAATAATGATTGACTTCGACATTGCTAGCAATCATTTAAAAGATGTTGGAATTATAAAAATTCCTAATAACTTATTTTCAACTAATCAAAATCTATTTTATTTACTTATTAATAATGAAAAAATTCAAATTAAAAGTTATAAAAGAGTGCGTGATTATACTGAAATTCCTTTAGATAGTAGCAATGGCATTCAATATAATTTCAAGGATATTAAAAATATTCAAATCTATAAAATTTTTAGAGGAAGACAATATTTAAAAATTCACTTTGGTGTAGAAATAAAGATTAACAATACAATAACTAATTCCATTCAAGATTTGGATTTATTTAAAAAGAATCTAAAGGTTTCAAAACTAAAGAATCTTTCAATTAAAATCAATGGAAATAACTGATCTAGTTATGATGCTAATGATTATCAACAATGTAATTTAGTTTCTCGTCTTGCTTTAGTTGAACCAAAGAAGTTTAATTGACATGCAATTGCAGTACAGGATTCATTTTTTGAATGAAAAAACAAGAGTTTGTTGAATAATACAAATCGATTATTTAGCGACTTAATCAGACCAACTAATTTTATAAAGATTGATGATAAAACTTTTGAATTAAATAAAAGAGAAGTCAAAGTTGGTGATAATAAAGATCAAAGTATTTATGTATGAAAAGCAAAATCTTATTATAAATATGATAAAGAAATAAAAAATTTTGCGATTTGCTTAGAAAATGAAGGAAATTATGGTGTTTTTAGCAATGCTAACAAAGATGTTTCCGAATTTGAATGAAATTTAGATATTAATGAAAACACAAGATTGAAAGCAAATGCTCATTTGATTTTTAAAAAGCTTTTTGATAAAGAAAATGGAATGTTTAGAATTTCAATAAATATTCCTTCTTATGAATTAGATAAAATAATAAACAATAATTTAAATTGAACAACACAAAAAATAAAAAAAGTAGTCACTTCTTAAACTACTTTTTTTCTATTTAAATTTGGGTCCTTTTGGAATCAAATCTCTTTTATGATTTGTTTTGTGATGAAGTTCTTCAATCCTTGCTTTTTTTGATTTGGAAATCAAGTTTTCATCAATTAAATATTGTTCAAACTCAAAATAACTAAAACCTAATTCATCTTCATCAAATTGATTTTCATATAAATCGGCTGATGGTCTTTTATTTATAATCTCTTGTGGAACGTTTATTAATTTAGCAATTGTATAAACATCTGATTTTTTTATATTTGCAAATGGTAAAAGATCGCATCCGCCATCACCATATTTAGTAAAATAACCTAAATAGTATTCATTAAAATTATCAGTTCCTAAAACTAAGGCGTTTTTTTCTTGGGCAAACCCATATAATGCAGTCATATATAGTCTTGATTTAGTATTAGCCAATGCCATTTTATTATTTAAATTTAATTTTTTAGTTAAATAATTAAATTCATTTTCTAAATCAATAATAATGATTTTTCGTTTTAAACTTTGTTCAATAATTGCTATATCATCTTCAATTTTGTTATTATTTGCAGTTTTAAAATAATAAAAATGGGCATTTTCTTTAAATACATCATTAGCAATAAAAGCTAATGTTGTGCTATCAATTCCACCGCTTATACCTAATACTATTCCTTTGGCATTTGCAGAAGCTACTTTTTGAAATAATCAGGTCTTTATTTTTTTAATTAAAATTTCATACAACTTTTTTGACTTTTTGCTTAAAGGCTTATTTTTAAATTCTTCTTCATATAACATATTAGATATTTTAATAAAAATACTGAATAATTTAGCTAAATATAATAAAATTATTTTATATTTTAGCAATACATATATTAAAAACCTAAAGGAGAAATTATGATTAATGTAAACGATTTAAAAACTGGAATCACATTCCAAATGGATGGAAATATTTATGTTGTTTTAGATGCACAACATTCAAAACAAGGAAGAGGACAGGCAAACGTTAAAGTAAAAACTAAGGACTTAAGAACTGGAGCAACTACCATTAAATCATTCACTGGTGGAGAAAAAGTTGAAAAAGCAATGATTGATAAAGTAAAAATGGACTATTTATACAATGCTGGAGAAACAGTTATTTTTATGGATCAAGAAACTTTTGAACAAATTGAAATTCCGGTTTCTCATTTAACATGAGAATTAAACTTTTTAAAAGAAGGCCAAAATGTCTTAGTTCGTAAGTTTCAACAAGAAGTTTTAGATGTTGAATTACCAGTTAATATTGCTTTAAAAGTTGTTGAATCACCTGATGCTGTAAGAGGAAACACTGCACAAGCTGCTCAAAAGAAAGTAGTTCTTGAAACTGGTTTTGAAGTTGAAACTCCTTTATTCATTAAAGAAAATGAAGAGATTTTAGTTTCAACTGAAACCGGAAAATATGTTGGAAGAGCAAAAAATGATTAAGAAAGAAACAGTTAAGGTTAATACAAGAATGAATTTTTCATTCCTTGTGGAAAAAGAAGTTATTGTTGATGCTGTTAAATTGGTTTTTAAAAACAATGAAAATATTCATTTAACCAATGAACCAAATGTAATTGTTAATAAAAATAATTCAAATGTGAATATTGAAATAAAATGTAAAATCCGCAAAGATCGAAATTTTTCTTTTGAGATGAAACAATTGATTTTTACAATTGAACAAAAAGTCTTTTCTCTAATTAACACTAAACCAATTAATATTAATTTGATATATGAAGGTGTTTTTGATGAAAACTCATAAAAAAAATGATGAATTGGCAATTGATAATTTAAAAATTAATGCTTTAGCAATGATAGATCAAGCCCTTGAAGGAAATGCCGGGGTTTCTTTAAGTTGTGCTAAAATATTTCATTCTTTATTCTTTTATCATTTAAAATATGATACTAATCAACCAAATTGAATTAATCGTGATCGCTTTATTTTAAGTTCATCTAATTGAATAGCAACTTATTATGCACAATTAAGAATGCTAGGAATCTTAAATAAAGAAGATTTGGAACATTTTAAACAAAATAAAAAAATAAATGGACTTATTCAATTAAATAAGGAATTAGGAATAGAAGCAACTATTTCAGGAAGAGGCCAAGGCATTGGCATTGGTGTTGGCTTAGCATTAGCAGAAGTTTATTTAAATAAGAAGTTTAAAGAAATTGATCATTATACTTATGTTCTGTGTGATGACGTTGATTTGCAAGAAGGCAGTAGTTTAGAAGCATTATCTTTTGCTTCAAACAACAAATTAAATAAATTGATTATTATTCATGAATCAAATGGAGTTCAAATTGATTCTTATACTTCGTCAGTTTATAATGAAGATAATCGCTTAAAATATCAAGCAATGGGACTAAACTATATTCTTGTTTCAGAAAATTCAGTAAGCAAAATTGTAAGAGCTATTAAAAAAGCTAAAAAAGCTAAAAAACCAACTATTATTGAAGTAAAAACAAAAATTGCTGAAAATACTAAAATTCAAGACACTAGTTTAGCTCAACATATTATTTTTAATAAAGAAGAAATTAGTGATTTAAAAACTGATTTAAAATTCAAAAAAGCCGATAATTTTGATCTTTATGAAAACATTCAAAGTTGATACGAAAAAAGGAATAAGAGAAATCAAAAACTATTTAGTAAGTGAAATATTAGTGAAGAATTAACTAATTTTTTAAATGATGAAATGAAAATTAATTTAAATTCATTACTATTAAAAGAAGATTTATCAACAAGAGATTATGCCAAAAGTGTGGTTTATCATCTTGGTGATGAATATGAAAACATCATTTTAGGAAATGCTGATGTCGCTTATTTTACAAAGATTCAAAATAACTCTGGAACATTTGCTAAAAACAATAAATTAGGTAGAAATTTATTGTTTGGAGCAAGAGAATTAGCAATGGGATTTATTGCTAATGGAATTGCTTTGCATTCAAATTTAAAACCAATTGTTTCCACCTTTTTATCTTTTAGTAATCAATTACTACCTGCCATTTTAAATGCTTCTTTAATGAATTTAAAAGTACTTTATATCTTTTTAGAAGACCCAAACTACATTTTTAAAAACACATACCATCCTGAAATTGAAATGCTAAGAATGATTAATAATATTAATATTTTAAGGCCGGCTGATGAAGTTGAAATGAAAGGGGCTTTTGAATATCATTTTAACCAAAAAGATACAAATACCAATGTTATTTTGATGTCTTCTTTCAATAAAGAATCAATCTACGAAATTGATAAAGAAGCATTTGTTGATGGTGCTTATTATGTTTTAAAATCAGATAGTTCAGATTGAACTTTGATTAGCAGTGGAGATCAATTAATTGAGGCTTATAAAATTGCTAAAGAAAATCATTTGTCTTTAATTTCTATTTCTAATTTTAATAAAATTAATGAATTGAAATACAATTACCAAAAGACTATTTCAATTGAACAAAATTCAGTATTAGCAATGAAGCATATTGCTAAATACAATATTGGCTATGTTCCTGATTTGTTAAAAAATAATAATGTTAAATTTGTATATGAATATCAAAAAGAAAATTTAAAAGAAACTATACAAAATATTATCAATTCTTAAAAAAATAAATTAAAAAGAGGATTCAGAGGATTCATTCTCTTTTTTTATATATTAAAATTAAAATTTTCATTTTAAAACTTTAAAAATCATTTTAAAAAGAACAAAAATTGGATTTTTTTTGAAAAACTAACAAAATCCAAGCAGTTTTTTTTTTTTTTTTTGCAAACAAATAAAATTAGTTTTATAAATAAAAAAATGTATTAGAAAAGGATAAAAAATGAAAAGCAAAAAAAATAAAAAAATTTATTATTTATACTTTCTTTTTTGTACAACAGGGGTAATTACCACATTACCTTTAATTAGTTCAAAATGTGAAAAACCCACTTCTCAAGATCAACCTAAACAACCAAGTGTTCCTAACACTCCAGATCCACAACCAAATCCAAACCCTACTACACCAACAACTAATCATTTTGATATTAGTACTTTA
>NZ_JNJX01000006.1 GCF_000702805.1 Mycoplasma anseris ATCC 49234 | reverse complement strand
CTTTCTGATGAAGAGTCTTTCTTTTCAAAATATTTATATATTAAATCATAAACTTCTTTGAAATTAAATTGATTATTATTGATTGCTGTTTTTAACTTCTCAAACTGTTTTTTTTGATTAATATAGTCATTCAATTTAATATTAACTTCATTCATTAACACTTTAATATCGCTCATATCTTGTATTAATTTAGTTTGATTATCAAACAAATAATAATTATTTTCTATATTTTCTTTAAATTCTTTCAATTTAGCAAGAAACTTGTTAGTTTCTTCTGTGCTAAATTCTAAACTTTCTAATTTATTTTTTAATATATTTGATTCATTAAATAATGATAATGCATCATTAAAAATAATGTGATAATTTCTTATTTTTTCAAAAAACCTGTTTTTTTCTTGTTCATTGTCCAAATTAGCTATAGTATTAACAAATTCATTTTTAATACTTTCTATTTGATTAGCACTCAGACTTGTAAAATCATTAACAATCTGGTTTGTTTGCTCAATAAAATTGTGAGTACTACTAATATATTTATCTAATTTTGTTCTTGTTAAATTATATTTAGAAATTGAATCATTGAATTCTTCAATATTATTGCTTCTTAAAACTAATAATAAGCAATCTTCTACTTGGGTTTTTATTGAATTAAGATTTGCCTTATAAATTTCTATACCTCAAATATTATTATTGAAAAGATTTCATGAATCTAAAACAATTTCGTCAACATTTTTATTTTCAATGGCCTTTATTTGAAAACTATTTAAAATCTTCTTTACTAATTCAATTTGATTTTTAAAATCAATATTTTTTTCATTAAAATTATCATTAAATAAATTTTGATTTAAAATTTTGAATTTGTTAATTATTGAATCTCATATAAAAGATAAATGGTTAGTTACTTGAATATGTTTTTCAAATTTATTAGATATATTATCATTGATATTTTTAAATATGGTTGATAAATCTTTAAAAATTGAAATTCAATCAGTATACATGTTATTTAACGTTTGAAATTTATTTTGAATTGAAGCAAATAATTCTTCATTATGTGAATCTTGGGCTTTGTTTATGTTGATTAAATTATTTAATTCCTCAACGATATATTTATTAACAGAAAAATTAAAAATATCTTTAACTGAATTATCTAAGAAAGCATTATTATCTTTAAATTTCAAGACAAAATTTTTATAGTCTGATAATTTTTTCATTCAAATAAGATTTGGTTGAACATACATTGTCTGATGTATTTCATTATATTTAGTTTCTTTATAAAAATCATTATGTGGTGTTAATTTATAAAAATAAAATTTTAGATTTTGATTATATTTTATTTTTTTTGATAATTTAATTTCTAGATTTTCACCAATTACTGATGAACCAATCAATTCATCTTCTAAATAAACATTGCAATGAAAATTCTTAGCACTTTGACTAAACTGAACAAAATCAGTATTATCTTGCAACGATGTAATTTCAATATTCTTATTTATTATAGGATCAAACAAATTTCTTGTAATTTCTTTTGGTTTGACAGCAAAATTTCTTTTAATAATTTCACTAACTAAATTTTCTACTGGAAAATCCATTGGCAAAATTCCTAATCTGACGATTTCAGGATGTTCTCTTAAATAATTTAATAGCCATGGGTTTAATTCTTTTGCAGTATATCAAGGTTTTTCTCCATTGGCTCTACTTATAAAATTAACATATGTTTTAAGATTGATTTCATTATTAGACATATTTAAAGTATCAGAAATTGCTACTTTTTTATTTTCATGATTAAGGTTATATAGGTCTTGAAAAATAATATTGTTATTTCTATAAAGTGGACCGAAATCAGCATTTGTAGTAATTAAATGATGAAAATGATTAAAAGTTAAGATTTTTCCTCTTAATTCTTTAACTGAAGGGTTTGCATTTTTATTTTTGTTACTGTTTTTGAATAAATAGTCATTATATTTAGGTTTCTTCATTACATTTAAAAAATATTTTTCTCATTCCCTATCTTCAGCCTTAACAGATGTATTTTCATCTTTAACACGAATAATAATAAATTCAGTGGGATGATTTTTTAAAAATTCAACAAAACTGTCTAAAGTTTTCTCTAAATTTTGATTGTTTGCTCAAACAACTCCGTGAGCCATTCACAATTCTGGATTTCTTGTCAATCTTAAATCAAAAAAACGAATTCCTAATTTTAATTGTTCAGCAAAATTTGCTCCTTGAGTAAGAGCATATCATTTTCCAAAAGTACAAGCAGCTCCTACACAATCAAACATGGCAGAATCATGAGTTCCTGGAATATTTAAATCACTTAATAATTTCTTGTCATTCAAATCGCTCATTCAATCTGATAAATCATGGGTAATATTATGACTATCATTGAATGATTTATTACCATTTAAATTTTCATTTGATAATTTAGCGCTAATTAAAGATGAGGCTGAACCTATTATAGCTATACTAGTTAAGAGTAGTTGATTTAGTTTTTTCATTATGTCCTTTCTAAAAAATCATACCAAAATTAATTTATAAGAAATTATAGAAAATAAATTATATTACCTTTTATTATAAAAAACCAAGATTAAATCTAATCTTGGGAATTTCAGGAATTTTAGTTATTTTTTTATACCTTTATTATGACATTTTCTGCATCTAGCTTCATATTCATTAAAGTTTCCTAATACTTGGGTTTCATCAGATTCGATTTTTCTAAATGAAGTAGAAGCAGCATGTTGGCAAACAACGCAAATGGCTTGTAATTTAGTTACCCTTTCAGCAATGGCCATTAATTGTGGCATTGGTCCAAAAGGTCTTCTTTTATAATCTTGATCTAACCCTGATATAATCACTAATAAGCCCTTATTAGCTAAATTGTCTGCTACTTCAATTAAATCATTACCAAAAAAATTAGCTTCATCAATTAAAACAGCTTGATAATCATCTTGCTTTAATAAATCATAAATTTGGTTAGCATTTTCAATTGTATGAGTTTTATGTCTAACCCCACATCTTGAGACAATTTCAGTTTCTGAAAACCGTTTATCAAAAACAGGTTTAACTACCAATGATTTAAATTTAGCATATTCTAAAATTCTTAATCTTTTTAATAATTCTTCACTTTTTCCACTAAACATTGGCCCAACAATGACCTCAATCATACCTTCATTAAATGTCTTGTACATAGCTCTCCCCTTTGGTAAATAAATTTTAATAAATTTAATTAATTTTTTAGAATATTTTTTTATTTTTTCTCTGGTTTTAGCAAATATATTAAAATTATAAAATATGAATCGAATTGAAGAATGATTAGAATTTTATAAAGATAATAAGAAAGCTACAAATCAAATTAAAAAAAACGCTTTGAAATATGGAAATGAAATTTATAATGATAGCAATTTAAAAGTTGTAAATAATGCTTTTGTTGCCCAATATTTATATTTACCTTTGGGTTTTAATGAATTAATAATTAAAAAAATTGCACAATGTTTTTTAAATTATTTACGTTTAAAAAACCTTGATATTGCAAATTATTATGTTGTTTTGGCAACTAATGATTATCAAAACCCAATTAAAAAACAGATTTTATCATATTTAAAAGAAGTCCTACAATCTTCAAAATTAAAAGTATTAGAATTTGAAAATAACAACAATTCGTCTTATTCATTTTTACAATACAGTATTTTAAAAATGGAAAATGTTGATTATGCTTTTTTTATTGATGATTTTTTAATTGAGCAAAAATATTTTGCTCTTAATATTTTAGCATGTCAAAATCCTGAATTACAACAAGAAATTATTAGTTATATTCAAAAGCAAATTAATGATTTATATTTTGAAGATATTAGTGATTTTCATGATGATTCTATTAAAATTAACACCTCAAAATTGATTAATGAATACATTAACGACATTTTAAATTTCAAATTTAACAAAAATGCTAATCGTATTATTAAATTGGGTATTATTCCTAATAAATCCAATAAACATTTGATTAGAAAAGCATTAGGGAGAGATGATATTTCTTATCAATTTCTTCATACACAGATTAATAATAAGCAAAATAAAATCATTTCATGACATCAAAAATTTGATTATATAATTCATTTTTTAAATGATGATCAATCAATTAAGATTTTTGCTCCTGAAAAAAAGGGGTTGAAAACAATTTATAAGTCAATTGAGTTTTCTAATCTTTTAGCAATATATCTAAATTTTATATACACCAATAAATCAAAAAACGAAAATTCCATTAAAATTGAAAATTTAATATATTCTTTTGGCACTAATAATTTTTTATTAAATTTCATTGCCAAAAAAATGGATTTAAATCAAAAAGAATTAAAATTATTAAAAAATGAAAAGGCCTTTAATATTCCCAATTTATTATATTTAGATGAAGAACAAAAATTTTTTATTACAAATCCAAAGATTAAAGAATTTGATCAACTTTTACAAGCAGTTATATTGGTTGATATGTTAAATTATTATAAAACCCAAAACATGAATATTACGAATTTAGAAAACGATTTAGAACAAGAAATTAATATCACCAATCTTTCGAAATTTGAAATTAAATCGTTAAATACCAATTTAGACCATTTTAAAACGAAATTATTTGCCCAAACTGAATTAGCCAAACTTAATTATAATGAATTAATTGACCTTTCTAAATATCAAAATGAAACAGAAAAATTTGTTGCCAAATATGAATTTGAAGAAGAAGAATGATTGGTTATTAAACAAGATTTAGTTAATGAAAGATTAGTTTTCTTTGTCAATGAAACAAAGAAAACAAAAAATAATATTAGCAATCGTTTGCAGAAATTCTTTTTAAGGTTTTTAAATAAATTTAATTTTAATTTTTCTTTAGATTAAAAAAAGTTGAAACACTATTAATCAGTTTTCAACTTTTTTTGTTCAGCGATTTCAATTGCTTTATTTGTTGTTTTAAAAGAAATTTTTGCAATTTGATTTAAAGTATCTATACCATAATGAAGAATAATTTCACTAGCTACTTCATCAACTATTTTGGATGCTCCTAATGGAAAAACTAAATTTCATTCTAGATTTTGTTTTTCCATTAATTTCAATAAATAATATCTAGCAATAATTGAAGCACAAGCAACTGATAAAGCCTTATCTTCCGCTTTGGTTTCCAATACAATTTGAACTTTTGGAATTTTTAATTTTATTCAATCGATATTATTTAATTTAAATAAATGATGATCAAAAATATTTCTTGAACTAGTATATTGATCAATAATGACAGAATTATTCAAATCATGTTTTTTAAGAAAATTGTTTAAGGAATTAATATGTAAAAGGGTTTTAATTTCATTGTTATTGATTTTGCTTTGAATTAATTTATTATAACCACCCTGTGTTAAAACAGTTTTTTGGAAATGGACTAAATTAATTAATAACGGGGCAATCTCACAGATTTTTTTATCACTTAATTTCTTACTGTCCTTAACATTTAATTCGATCACTTTTTGATAATTTTCTTTTGGAATAAAACAAGCAACTGAAACAATTGGAGAAAAATAATCACCTACTCCAGTTTCATCTATTCCAATAAAATCTTTAAATAATTCCATATCGATCATCATTTTATTGTTCTTCCTCTTCTGAATAGAAATTATCTGCACTTACAACTTGTAATTTATCTTTGTTTTTATTAGCACGAGTTAAACCCATTTTAATGTATTTTTCTGGGTTTCTTAAAAATGCATTAATGAAATATCCAACTGCACCCTCTTTATTCGTTTGTTTCATAACAACTGTTGATAATTGTTTAATAAAAGGCTCAGCATTTGCTGGCGCTACTCCAACATTTCCAACTTCGTACATTGAAGCGTCATTGAATGAGTCTCCAATAACAACAGTGTCTTGAATATCAATATTGTAGTATCTCATAATTAAGGAAATTACTTTTCCTTTACTTACTCCTATTGAAGTAATATCAAATACAGGGCTTAATCCAGCACCTTTTGATCATGATGAGAATTCACCTAAATCACCATATCTTTTTCTTAAATAGGTTAAAAGCTCAAAAACATCAGTATCCAATTTACAATCAAAAACAATTCCGGTTGGTTTTAAAGGTAATTTTTGTAAATTGATTTCTTCTCTAAATTTTGTCGCTTTATCAAAACCAAAGACTCTTTCTAAGTTTTCATCACGATGAGCAAGTTGAACTCAGTCCGGTCCTTCAATTGCATAATTTACAATTTCTTGTTTAACCTTAGGATCCCCTAAGATATATAGAACTTCATTTAAGTCTAAATATGAAATAGTAGGAATGAAAAATGGATCAATTGGGTTATGGATGTGTGCTCCGTTATAGTTTCCAACAATTGCATTAAGACCTAATTTTTCATAAATTGGTTTAGTAGATCTTCAAGGTCTACCAGTAATAATGCAGACAATATGCCCTTCTGCAACAGCTTTCTTAATTGCTTCCTCCGTCTTTGGATGTACAGTACCAGTTGCTGAATCAGCAAGCAGTGTTCCATCTAAATCTAAAGCAAAAAGAAATCTTCTTTTTTCTGAAATTTTGTTTTTTGCCATTATTATCCTTTGTGTAATTAAAATGTAAATTTATAAAATAAATTTTAACATAAATATTTGATATTTGTTTTAGTTAATCTCCAAGGGTAGATTATGGGTAGATTTCATTTATATTTACCAGTGTATCTCAAATCCCGATTTTTTCTTTTTGCGCTAGATTTTGTGCATGTTGTAATTGATTGAAAAATTCTTCATTATCAGTATAATATCGATTATTTTTATTGAGGGAAATATAAGCCATTTTTGCCTTACCTTTTCTTACTAATTCTAAATTTAAATTAAAGAAATTCTCTTTAATTTTTACAATTACAATCACCAATACTCTTCCGTATTTATCTTTGAAATCATGTGGATCTTTGGAATAAAAATTTCTTTGTGGAACAACATAAATTTCATCAGCGTCTTCCAATATTTTTTTAGAAAATAGACTTGCTATTTTTCCATATTTTTCTTGGATAGAATTTTTAGCATTATATTTTTCAGGCGTGTCTATCCCAACAAAGCGAAAACCCAATTCATCTAAATAAAAAGTGTCCCCATCAGCAATATTTGTTGGTTTAATTTTAGTCATCTTATTAATAGTTAAATTAGAAGAAACCTCATATTTAAGATTTTTTATTAAACTATAAAAACTAATGGTTTCAAATAGCCCAATTTGAATTGTTTTTTCAAATGTTAATAATAATTTCTGGTTGTTTTCTTGATAAGCTTCAAATTTTAATATTGCAATTTTTTGCTCTTTTTGAATTTTGGTTTCAATTAACTTGAAATTGATCTCATTGGTCTTAGATTTAAATGTGACTTTATCAATTACAATATTTTGTTCAGAATTTCGAAATTTAACATCAATAATTTCCAAATTATGAATAATTTTTTCTTTGGATTCTTTAGTGTTATTGCAACTTATAACAAGAACACTAGGTAAAGAAATTCCAATTATATTTCCTAAAGTTAGCAAACCTTTTAATAATTTTTTCATATTTAATTTTATTTTAATTCAATAAGTTTTTTCTTTTTAAAAATTAGTAAAAAATAAAAACAAAACTAGGAAACTCCTAGTCTTGCTATATTAGTATATGAATTGATTTTTTCTTAATCAATGTCTGGTCTTATTGTTGTTCAGGTGCCATTTTCATTTCTAAAGAAACGACCATCAATGGTTAGTAATTTATACAACTCGCCTCTTTTTATTTCCAACATTTTTTCATCTGATATTGATTCTATAGTTTCTTTTCTTCATTTAGAAAAAAGAATTTTTGCTGTTTCATCAAATAATTTTGCGAAATCAGCTTTACCATGAGAATTCAAAATAGATTCAGCAACGTCAGCCATTGTTCTTGCTTCCATATTAAACCCCTTTGTATTATTAAGAATTAATTATATAAAATTTATAGATAATTGAACACAATTTGATTGTGTGTAAGAAATAAGAAAAAGAAAGGGAGAAAAATAATCAATGATAAATTTCCTTATACAAATGATTATTTGAAAAATTTTAAAAAATAAAATAATAATAAGATATTGAAAAGTGATTTATTACGGAGATTTCACAATATTTACATACTCAAATTTAAGAAAAGAGTATAATTAAAGTTGTATAAATAAAACCCGATAAACCAAGGTAGCAATACCTATAGTCTCAATAATTTTGCAGACGTTATCATTTTACTACAAACTAACAAATCTTTTTTAAAATTGAAAATAGTTAGGGGGAAATTTATACAAAAAATTAAAAATCTTAAAATTTGAAAGGATACAAATATGTCTGTATTTGACAAACGCTTTAAAGGTATTCATGTTTACTCAGAAATTGGTGAATTACAAACCGTTTTAGTACACGAACCAGGAAGAGAAATTGACTACATTACTCCTGCTCGTTTAGACGAATTATTATTCTCAGCTATCTTAGAAAGTCACGATGCTAGAGCAGAACACAAAAAATTCGTTGCAACACTAAAAGAACAAGGAATTAACACTGTTGAACTAACAGATTTAGTTGCTGAAACATACGATTTAGCAAGTCAAGAAGCTAGAGATAACTTATTAGAAGAATTCTTAGATGACTCAGCTCCTGTTCTATCAGAAGAACACAAAGAAATTGTTAGAACATACTTAAAAGGTATTAAAGGTACAAGAAAATTAATCGAAACAATGATGGCTGGTATTACTAAATATGATTTAGGTATTGAAGCAGAACAAGAACTAATTGTTGACCCAATGCCAAACCTATACTTCACACGTGACCCATTTGCATCAGTTGGTAATGGTGTAACAATCCACTACATGAGATACAAAGTAAGACAACGTGAAACATTATTCTCAAGATTCATTTTCTCAAATCACCCACAATTAGTTAACACACCATGATACTACAACCCTGCTGAAGGATTATCAATCGAAGGTGGAGACGTATTTATTTACAACAATGACACCTTAGTAGTTGGTGTATCAGAAAGAACAGATTTACAAACCATTACTTTATTAGCTAAAAACATTAAAGCTAACGAAGAATGTGAATTCAAACGTATCGTTGCAATTAACGTTCCAAAATGAACAAACTTAATGCACTTGGATACATGATTAACAATGTTAGACACAAACAAATTCTTATACTCACCAATCGCTAACGACGTATTTAAATTCTGAGACTACGATCTAGTTAATGGCGGAGACGAACCTCAACCAGTAGATAATGGTTTACCTCTAAATGAATTACTAAAATCAATCATTGGTGAAGAACCTATCTTAATTCCTATTGCTGGAGATGGTGCTACTCAAATTGAAATCGAAAGAGAAACTCACTTTGATGGAACAAACTACTTAGCAATTGCACCTGGAGTTGTTATTGGATATTCACGTAATGAAAAAACCAATGCTGCTTTAGAAGCTGCTGGAATTAAAGTATTACCATTTAAAGGACACCAATTATCTTTAGGTATGGGAAATGCACGTTGTATGTCAATGCCTCTATATCGTAAAGATGTTAAATAAAAATCCATTTATAGTAAAAGGCCTGTAGGAAACTACAGGTTTTTTATTCAAGAAAACATTATATGATTGTTTCTATTTTTTAATTTATTGTAAATTATTAAAATTAATATAGAATTTTAATATGGAAGGTTTTAAATGAAAAAAAGAAAACAAGAATTAAATATACTAAAAAAGGCTGAAATTAAATCACTTTGATTTTGAATTTTATCAATGTGTATTGCTGCTGGATGTTTGTTATTATTAGCATATGTTGGCATCATTTTAAAAAATAATTATGCAAACACTCCGTCTTTAGAAAGAATTAACGATGTTGTTTTAACAACATTTATTGGGATTGTTATTGGTCTTGGATTGGTTATCTTTTCCTTTATTTTCCTAAATGTATTTAAAAAATTACATATTAAAGATTTTTTTGAATACTATTGTTATTTAAATTCTTTGAAAAACAAGTCAAAGTTGATTTTAATAAAAGATAAAAGAATTATTGAATTTTATTCAGTTAAAAAACAATATTTAACTCGAACCCAATTTATTGATGTGTTAGCCGAAATTTTTAATTATTCTAAAACTTCATTGGAATATAAAAACCTAATCAATGAAGTTGTTGAAGATTTTGCTAAACATATGTTTTTAGATCCTAATTTCAAAATGCAAAAACGCAGTGGTTTAATTAAAGCGGTTGTTTTTGAATTTGTTATTCCATTGCTAGTAAACATCATTATTATTGTCTTTTTAATTGTTTATAATTGAAAATTACAACAAGGTTCTTTAAAAGCTCTATCAAGATTTTTAATTATTTGCATTAACATTATTTTTACTTTATCAATATCACTTTTTGTATACGAATTGTATTTAATTAAACATGTAAAAAATGTAAAAAGTTTTAATGATTATTATTTCTTATCTTTCAATAATTATTCTTTTAAATATTTAAATTCTTCATGAGTTCAATCATATTAGTTGCATGATTCTATTTCAAAATGAAATAGAATTTTTTTTATTGATTATTGTTATAATTTATGCGACTTTAGAATTTAATTTTAAAGTCATGTTTTTAAAATCTTAAAGAAAGGAAAGTTATGAACGACGAACAATTAACTACTACCACTAGTACCAAGAAAAAAATCGGCTTTTTCTCAGCGATTTTACTTGTTATGGGTGGTTCAATAGGTGTTGGAATTTACTTACGGGCAAAATCAGTTCTATCTGCTTCAGCTGGTAATTTAGTTTGAGCTGTTATGATCTGATTAATCGCTGGTTTTTCAGTTATTGTTATGGCTTTAGCATTAGTTGAAGTAACCTCTGGACGTAATGACAACTTAGGTATAATTGGATGGTCAAAAGCATTTAACACTCTTTATATTTATAAGGGATGTAAATTCTTCATGGTATTTATTTATTTACCATTCTAATTCTTCTTCATGCCTTATTATGCTATCTTACAATTCCAAGATGGTTTCGGTGGATTAGGTGTTGATACAACATTTGGTGGCTCACAAGCTGCTCCTTGATTCTATTTCTTAATTGGTTTAGCAATCACTGTATATTTCTTATTAACCTCTGGTCTATCTTCACGTATCGGTAATATCCAAAACTGAATCGTTATGTCAGTTAAGTTTATTCCATTAGTAGTTGCTGTGATCATTGGTTTTGCCTTTGCTGGTAGAAATGGTGTTGATTACCAAAGAGTTACTTTAGCTTCATTATTTGATTCTGAAAGTTTAACATTATTTGGCCTTTCACCATTCTTTGCCTTCTTTAGTGCAATGGGTGGAATTTTCTTCGCCTTTGACCAATTCTATGCTGCTGCTGGAATTCAATCAGAAATGAAACACCCTGAAAAAACTGGAGCCGCTTTAGTTTACGGTCTTTCAGGAATGACATTCATTTTTATCTTAATTGCTATTGCAATGTCTGTTGGTGCTAAAACCGGAGGATTCTATGACTACGGAGATCTTTTAGGAGATGCTGGTTATAGTTGAGCCTTTGGTGTAATCAACATCATGATTGCCATTGGTGTGTTAGGTGTGCTAAATGGTTTTGCGCTATGATGTACAAGATATGTAGAAGATCTTGTAAAAGAAGGAGAATTACAAATTCCTTCAAGAGCATATAAATATATGTTAAATTCAAAACTACCAGTTGTTGGTATGGTATTCTCATTAGTATTATCATTACCACTAGTTTTACTATTTACTATTTTAGGTGCTTATTTTTACAAGGACTTCTCAGAATATGGAACAGGTTATGGATATAAAATTGGAGAATTATTATCATTCTCAGACTTATTAGCTAACTGAACTGCTGTTATTGCTTATTCATTTATTGCATTCGCCATTGTTGGATGCATTAAGAACAGAAAACAAAACTTCATTCCAGTTGTTAAAAATAAACATACTATTTGAGCAGGATACACCTCAGTATCAATCGTTCTTGTTGTTATGATCTTCTTAATCCTTGACCCTATTATTTCAATTGGTATAGCTGGTTCATCATACATGGCTGGAAATGAAGCTGCTAAATCAACTTTAATTGCACAAGGATTATTAGTATTAGTATTTATTGTGTTTATGGCAATTATTTTTGGACCAATTCCTGTTGAAAAATGATTGGCAAAAAGAACATTAATGAAATTAAGAAACAAATGAGAAAATGAAAAAGATATCATGACATTTAGAGAAATGGAAGATGTTCAAAATGGTATTAAACTATCTGAATCTATTCTAAAAACTTTCAAAGAAGCGCGTTTAGCATAAATATATACAAAAATAAATAGGGTGTTTTAAACACTCTATTTTTCATTTATTTTAATTTTTATTTGTCAAAAGAAACAAAAAAAATTGCCCAAACAAGGATAAAAAAATGTCTTTTTTCATTTTTGTTTTTATTTATAAATAAAATTAACTTTTTAACTTTACAATTAAAAAGATACTTTAAAATCGCTTAACAAATCAAGCGAGTATCATTCTGGATTTGTAAAACTTAAATATATATTTAACTTTTAGAAAGGAAAAACTAATGAACGACGAACAATTAGTTGTTACATCCGACAATAAGAAAAAAATTGGCTTTTTCTCAGCTATTCTTCTTGTTATGGGTGGTTCAATAGGTGCCGGAATTTTCCTACGTGCTAAATCAGTTCTTCAAGCAGGAGCTGGAAACATCGTTTGAGCAATTATGATTTGATTAATTGCAGGATTTAGTGTTGTAGTTATGGCTTTAGCACTTGTTGAAGTTGCATCAGGACGTAATGATAACTTAGGTATAATTGGTTGATCTAAAGCATTTAACACCCTTTACATTTACAAGGGATGTAAATTCTTTATGACTTACATTTACTTACCATTCTCATTCTTCTTCATGCCATATTACGTAATTCTACAATTCCAAGACGGATTTGGAGCATTAGGTGTTAACATCAATTTTGGTGGCTCAACAGCAGCACCTTGATTCTACTTCCTAATTGGTATGGCAATTACCCTATACTTCCTATTCACTGCAGGATTATCTTCACGTATGGGTAATATCCAAAACTGAATCGTTATGTCAGTAAAATTCATTCCATTAGTAGCTGTTGTTATTGTTGGATTTGCTTTTGCTGGAGTTAACGGTGTTACTTACAATAGAGTTACTCTTTCAAGCTTATTTGAAGGTTCAAGTTTAACTTTATTTGGTATGTCTCCATTCTTTGCTTTCTTCCAAGCTATGGGTGGTATCTTCTTTGCATTTGACCAATTCTATGGTGCTGCTGGAATTCAATCAGAAATGAAAAACCCTGAAAAAACTCCTGCTGCTTTAGTTTATGGTCTATCAGCAATGACTGGTATTTACATTATTATTGCTATTGCTATGACCTTAGGTGCTAAAACCGGAGGATTCTACGACTATGGTGATTTATTAGGTGGCGTAGGACACAGCTGAGCATTTGGTGTAATTAACATCATGATTGCTATTGGTATCTTAGGAATTCTAAATGGATTCTCAATGTGATGTACAAGATGAGTTGAAGACCTTGTTAAAGAAGGTGAACTACAAATTCCTGGTAAAGCTTACAAATACATGTTAAACTCAAAAGCTCCAGTTGTTGGTATGTTATTCTCATTAATCTTATCATTACCATTAGTTCTATTATTTACTATTTTAGGAGCATATCTATACAAAGACTTCGGAGGTTATGGAGATTCTCCATTAACTAACGAATGATACTATGGATACAAGATCGGTGCTTTATTGTCATTCTCAGACTTATTGGCTAACTGAACTGCTGTTTTAGCTTATGTATTCATCGCATTCGCAATCATTGGATGCATCAAGAACAGAAAACAAAACTTCATTCCAGTTGTTAAAAATAAACACACCATTTGAGCTGGATACACCTCAGTATCAATCGTTCTAGCTGTTATGTTATTCTTAATTTTAGACCCAGTTGTTTCAGTATTCATAGCAGGTTCTGCTTTAGCTGCTGATGCTAAAAATGAAGATGCTCAAACTACTTTAATTTCACAAGGTCTATTAGTAGCTGTATTTATTCTATTTATGGGTGTAATCTTCGGACCTACTCCAATTGAAAAATGAAATGCAAAAAGAATAATCTTAAAATTAAGAAACAAATTAGCAAACGAAAAAGACTTAATGACTGCTTCAGAAATCGAAGCTGCTAAATTGGAATTAGAACTAAACTTAGAAGTTTTAAAAACTTTTAAAGAAGCTCGTTTAGCTTAATAAAATTAAAACAAAAATAGAGCCTATTAATTAAGGCTCTATTTCTTTTTCCTTATTTTTTCCTATTTTTTTGTTTTAAAACAATAATGAAATTAAAATGAAATATGAAGGAGGAAAATGGAAGGTTTTGAAAAATTAAATGAACAAGAATTAAATGAATATGAAGGTGGTTTTGCTATTTCTTCAGTAATTAGTGCAATTATTTCTTTTATTCCTACTGGAATTTCGATTGCTTCTTCAATTGCTGGATTAGTTAAATCCGTTAATTCGCCAAAAGGAGAAATTAAAACTAAAGATTTAAATTTTAAATGAGATAGTTCTCAACCTAATATTGAATTTAGCACAATGCTTCATTATTGCAATTAAAAAACAGGAAATTCCTGTTTTTTTATAACAAATCTTATTTAGCAGTTTGTTTAGACTTTTCTAATATTTTGTTAAATCTTTCTACACGACCACGGGCTTTAACTGTTGAACGATCACCGGTGTAGAAAGCGTGACAATTAGAACATACATCTAAAGAAATTTTTTCTGCTGTTGATCCAAATTCATGTTCAGCATTACATGAAGTACATGTTGCTTTAACTTGTGAATATTGTGGATGAATGTCTTTTTTCATATATGCTCCTATATAGATTTATAAAATATGTTAATTAACTGTTAAGTATTTTACCATAAAAAAGATTTTAGATTATTTTATTTTTTTAAGATTTTCCCATTTTCAATTGTTGATTTCAGGTAGGTCATAACCATATTCACGAATATAAGCGGTGTGTTCTTCAATTTTTTGGTCCATTTGTTGCATAAACTCTTTACCATTGTTGCCAAAAACTCTTTCAATTGCATCTTTGGCAATGTGGAATCTGTCCATATGACTTAATTGACGAATATCAAAACTTGTAGTAATATCACCATTTTCTCTATAACCATGAATAATTAAATTGTGATTATGACGAACAAAGAAAATGTCTCTAATTAATCCTTCAAAACCGTGGAAAGCAAAGATAATTGGTTTATTTTTTGTAAACACTTTATCAAATTCTTCATCACTAATTCCACGAGGATCTAATTTTGGATGTCTCAATTTCAATAAATCTAATACATTGACAAATCTAATTTTTAAATCTGGATAAGCTTTATTGATAATAGAAATAGCAGCTAGAGTTTCTAAGTTTGGTTCAACCCCAGAAGCTACAAAAACAACATCTGGTTCTTCATTAATTGAAACATTTGAAGCTCAGTCGATTACTTTATAACCTTTCTCAACCATTTCTCTAGCTTCAGCAATTGAATAGAATTGGTCTCTTGGTTGTTTTGAAGCAACAATTAAATTAATTACATTTCTTTCTTTAAATGCTTTTTCCATTGTTGCTAATAAACAGTTAGAATCAGCAGGTAAATATTCCCTAATTAATTCTGGTCTTTTATCTGCTAAATGTCCTAAAATCCCCGGATCTTGGTGTGTATAACCATTGTGATCTTGTTGGAAAGCAGTAGAAGTAGCAATCACATTTAATGATGGAAAATCAGCTCTTCAAGGCAATTCTAATGATTTCTTCATTCATTTCATATGTTGAGTTAACATTGAGTCAATAACTCTTAAGAATGATTCATAACTTGCAAAGATTCCATGACGACCTGTAATTACATATCCTTCTAGAAAACCTTCTGCTTGGTGTTCAGAAAGTTGTGAATCAATAACTCTACCTTCAGGTGACATTCATTCATCTAATTTAGTGTCATATGGTTCTAGTCATTGTCTTTTAGTTACATTGAATACATCATACATTCTGTTTGATTTAGTTTCATCTGGTCCAAAGATTCTGAAATTATCTTTATTTAAAGTAATCAATTGTGTAAATCATTTACCTAATTGAACCATATCTTGATTTTTAATTGAACCGGGTTTATCAAATTTTAGAGCAAATTCTTCTCAATTTCCTAAGTTTAACACATGGGGATTAATTCCACCGTTGGTAATAGGATGCATTGCCATTCTTTTGCTACCTTTAGGCGCTAATGCTTGAATTTCTTCTAAAATTCTTCCGTTTTCATCAAATAATTCTTCTGGTTTATATGATCTTAGTCAATCTTCTAATTTATCAACATGTTTCATATTTAAACCACTTACTGGAATTGGAACTTGGTGTGCTCTAAATCCACCTTCAACTGCTTCACCATTTCATTCTTTTGGTCCAGTTCACCCTTTTGGTGTTCTGACAAGTAAAACAGGTCAAGCAGGTCTTTTTGCTTCACTTGCAGGTTTTTTTCTTGCTTCTGTTTGAATGGCAAGAATTTTTTCAATTGCTTCATCTAATTTTGAAGCCATAATTTTATGCATTTCTTTTGGGTCACTACCTTCAACGAAAATTGGATCTCATCCAGCTCCCATGAAGTAATTCGTTAGTTCGGCATTAGATTTTCTAGCCAAAATGGTTGGGTTTGAAATTTTTCCACCATTTAAATGAAGAATAGGCAATACAGCTCCATCATTTACAGGGTTGATGAATGCATTTGAGAATCAACCGGCACATAGTGGACCAGTTTCTGCTTCTCCATCCCCGATAACAGTAGCTGCAATTACATTAGGGTTATCTAAAATTGCACCTGTTGCATGGCTTAAAGCATATCCAAGTTCTCCACCTTCATGAATTGAACCAGGTGTTTCTGGTGCAGCATGACTTGCTGTTCCACCAGGGAATGAGAATCTTTTAAACATTTTCTTCATTCCTTCTTCATTTTGTGAGATTTCTGGATAGATTTCTGAATATGAACCATCTAGATATGAGTTTGAAATCATAACTTGTCCACCATGTCCAGGACCTTCAATGTAAAACATTTCTAGATCATATTTGTTAATAACTCTATTTAAGTGTGTGTAAATAAAGTTTTGTCCAGGAATTGTTCCTCAGTGACCGATTGGATATAATTTAACGTCATCAGCAGTTAATGGTTTTCTTAACAAAGGATTGTTTCTTAAGTAAATTTGTCCTACACTAATGTAGTTAGCTGCTCTAAATCATTTATCCATTAAATTAAAATATTCTTGCGTATCAAAAATATTTTTTTTCATTTTTCACCTCTTATTAAATTATTGTTTTTGTAAATTATCTTAAAACGTTTTTAATATATTAAAAAATAACTTGTATTAATTTTACCCTAACTTTATTTAAAAACAAAGATTTTGATTGTATTTTGATAATAAACACGTTAGGAATTGTAATTTTTTAGTTTTTCATTTATCTTGACAATAATATATTAATATATGAATATATTAAATAAAAAGAGAGAGGAAAATTACAAATAGAATATGTATGATGTAGTTGTTAAACAAAACGAAAATCAATATTTGCTAAATAAATTCAGTTTTTTAAATAAACAAATGTTAAAAATAAACAAAGATTTTAATTTAGAAAAATACATTGATTATTTTAGTTTGGAAATGTATAAATATCATAAAGAACAACATTATGAAATCAAAAACATGAGACTTGTGTATGATAATTATTTAAATCCATACATAATGGTTGAATATAATCCAATAGGTATGATTCTATTTTCAATGATTAATAATGAATCTGTTGTTTTAGACTTATTCAACACCCATAATGTTTTAGAACAATTTAATGAGGATGATAAATTACTTTTTAATTTCGATGACTTTTCAGTTAAAAAAGTTTATTTTCCAAAAGGAATATTAAATGTTGAAAATGAAATTAAAGATAAATTAAAAAATAATGTTATTGATATTAATGAGACAATTAAAAACAATCAATTAATAGACATTGAAAAAAAATTAAGACTCTCAAAATGAAAGTTGAAGATGGGAACTCCGGCAGAAAGTTACTCATATGATTCTTCAAAAATAATAAAAGCTGAGAAAGAAGTTTCAAATGCATGATGATTTAAGACTGCTGTTGATGATGATGATTTTGGTTATGCAGATGATAGAGATAGTGTTTTACCACCAGGAAGATCTAAAGGCCTTTGTCATTACGTTGCTGGTGCTATGCTTTTACAATATGCTGAATTTTTTTGAAGTAGTGATGTATTTAGTGAAAATCAATATAACAAATATTTTGGGAGTATGGGTAATAATTTAAAAATTAGAAATTATGGAAATAAAATGAAAATTGAATGTCCCAGAATTAATACTAGGTTAACAGTCGATTTATATGAAAATAAAAAATATGGTAATGGAGCTAAGGCTACAACTTCCGTTTATTTTAGAGATGCACTTATTGGTTTTTTAAATAATTCAGAACAAGAAAATTATACTAAGAAACCAAATGTAACTTTTCATAGAAGAAGCGCTGGTTGAATAAAACCTTGAAAATGAATTAGAGATGATAAACCATGCATTGTCTTTGGATTAGTACCAGGATTTGATGGAATAAAAAATTGACATGCTGTTACAGTTTATGGTTTATTTGATAACGGAAATAAAGTGTTATGTCACTATGGTTGATCTAATAAATCTCAAGTAATATTGTCAACAAGTTTATCTGGACAATTGTGATTGATAGGAATGAGTAAAACCGGAAATGACATGCCACCAAAAAAATATTTTAAATATAATAATAACTTTTATTCAGGACCAGAAATCACTGAAATTTTAAGAAAGATGGATAATGAATAATTCTTATTTTAGTTTTGCAAACGATTTATCTTTTAATAAAAGTCAGAATAAAAAAACACATTATATTTTAAATATTTCGTCATTTGTTTTAATAGTAATTTTTGGAACAACAAATTTTATATATGGTTTAAAAAATTCTTTGTTTTTACAAGCAAATATTATTATCAATAACGGTATTAATATATTGATACCATGAATGATTATTTCAATAATTTCAATACTTGCATTATTGATAATTGGAACGTTAAATTATTTATTAAAATGTAATGATAAAAATTCAATAAATAAATTTAATGCTAATTGAATAAAAACTATTGTATTTGTGTCATTTTTTGCGTTTATAATTTCATTTTTAATGGTGATTTTTCCATCACAATTTAATGAATTTATTGGAAATATTTTAGTTGTTACAAATGCATTTTTACTTGTTAATATGTTAAGTGTTTGATTTGTTTTAATGAACAACGCAAATCAAGAAATATTAGTTAAAACGAATCTAGTTAAATATTACAAAATTGATTCAATTGTAAGACAGGTTTTTATATTTGTGAATGCAGTAATTTTATTTACAATGTTGTTTATCGAAATTATTAGTCAATCTAGAAATTTCACATACATTTTGTTTTATGCTATATTATTTATTCCCATTGTATTATTAGTTATCTTTTGGATTACTCAAATAATTTACACCTTCATAGTTTTAAGAAAAACAACACCTCAAAAACCTTGAATCGTTTTATTAACAATCGGTTTTTATAATCCGGTTTTAAAATAACACCTCATATTTTCAAAAAAAGAATGATTAAATTAGATTTAAATATTCAATTAATCATTCATAAATGTTTAATGATATAACCTCTTTATTTGCCAAAAATTGAGAGGATTTTTTATATAAAATCATTTTTTAATAATCTAGGTTATTTTAAATAAAAAACATAAATATAGTTGCTAAGGTAAAAAATATTTAAAATTATTTTAATTTTTAGCTATTTGCTGCTCATTTTATAAATAAAAAATTCAAAATCATTTAAAAAAAATGGTTTTTGGTATAATTAACACTGCAACTACAACTTTGAAACATAAGGTTACGGTATTCCGAGCTTAGTTGTTGTTCGTCTCGGATATTGAAAAATTTATGTGGAGTTAGTTCAAAATAAATGAACAAGGAGAACAATATGCAATTACAAATTAAAATCAAATCTTTTGATGCTTATCAAATTGATGACGCTGCTAAAAAAATTGTTTTATTAGCTAAAAGTGAAAAAGCTAAAGTTAGTGGACCTATTCCATTACCTACTAAAAAAGAAATTATTACAATTTTAAGAAGTGTTCACGTTAATAAAAAATCTCGTGAACAATTTGAAAGCAGAACTCACAAACGTTTAATCATTTTAGACAATGTAAGTGAAACATTAGTAGATAAAGCTAAAAGATTAGAACTTCCTGCCGGAGTTCAAATCAACATTAAATCTGTTAACTAAAACAGACTTTTGTTTTTTTAAAAAAGAAATTTAGAAAGGATAAACATGAAAGGAATCTTAGGAAGAAAAGTTGGAATGACTCAACTATTTACTGCTAACGGTGATTTAATTCCTGTTACAATTGTTGAAGTTAAACCAAATGTTGTTACTAAAGTTCTAACTAATGAAAAAAATGGTTATGTTGCAACCCAATTATCATTAGAAGACAAGAAACAATCAAAAATTAAAAAACCTGAAATTAACTATTTCAAACAAGCAAACACAACACCTAAGCGCTTCGTTAAAGAAATCCGTAATATGTCTGGATATAACTTAGGTGATACTATTGATGCTTCATTATTTCAAGCAGGAGAAATAGTTGACGTTACAGCTATATCAAAAGGAAAAGGATTTGCTGGTACTATTAAGAGATGAAACCAACATATTGGTCCTAAATCTCATGGTGGTGGTGGTGGATCACAACCTATTAGACAAACTGGTTCAATTGGGGATATTTCTGGAAACAGAGTTTGAAAAGGTATGACAATGCCTGGACACCTTGGATGTGAACAAGTTACAATTCAAAATTTAGAAATTGTTAAAGAAGATGTTGAAAACAATATGTTAGTAATTAAAGGAAGCGTTCCTGGAGCTAAAGGTGCTTTATTAGTAATTAAGAAAGCAAGAAAAACTTCAGTAAAAAGAACTCCTATTGAATTACTAAACTTAAAAGAAGCTTTATTAAAAAATGAAATGTTTGAACAAGCTAAAAAATACAATGCTGAATTAAACATGGATATGTCAGTTAAAGAAATGAAAGCCGCTTTAAATGAAGCTATTGCAAAACAACAAGCAGAAGAAGCAAAAGTTGAAGAAAATAAAGGAGATGAATAGTCATGGCTGAAACTAAAAAAACAACAACAAAAAAATCAACCACAGCTGCAACAAAAAAAGTAACAGCTCCTAAAGCTACTTCAACAAAAACAACTTCTAAAAAAACAACAATTACTAAAGAAGAATTACCAAAAATTCAAAAAAGCACAACAACTAAAAAAGTAACTTCAGAAGTTAAATTACCAAAAACTGTTTTTGGATTAGACAAAATTTATACTCAAGCTATTTTTGATGCTATTTTATCTGAAAGAGGATCAAAACGTTTAGCTACTCATAAAGTAAAATCAAGAGCAGAAGTTAGTGGAACTGGTAAAAAACCATGAAGACAAAAAGGAACTGGTAATGCTAGAGCTGGTTCATTAAGAAGCCCAATTTTTGTTGGTGGTGGAAGAGTTTTTGGACCAACAACAGCAAGAAACTATAATTTAAAAATTAATAAAAAAGCAAGAAAAAATGCTTTATTCTCAGCTTTAACATTATTAGCTCAAAACAATAATGTTCTAGTTAAAGAATTAAAAATGGAAAAACCATCAACAAGAGATTTATTAATTGAATTAAACAAAGATGGTTTAGCACTATTAAATAATGTATTACTTGTATCAAACGAAGAAAATGTATTTTTATCAGCAAGAAACCTACCAAATGTTCATGTAGTGAAAATAACAAGTTTATCTGTTGAATCATTAATTGCTGCTGACGTTTTAGTTTTAAGTGAATCTGATGTTAAATACTTAGAAGGGTTGGTTAAATAATGAACGTAAACCACGTTATTAAATATCCTGTTTTAACAGAAAAATCAGAATTACAAAGAGCAAACTCAAACGTATACACTTTTGTTATTGATAAACGTTGCAACAAAACTGAAGTTAAAAAAGCAGTTGAATACATTTTTGATGTAAAAGTTTTAAAAGTAAACATTATGAACTATGACAAAAAACCAGCTAAATTAGGAAGATACGAAGGATACAAAAATGCTGTTAAAAAAGCGATTGTATACCTAAGTGAAGATTCAAAAATCTTCTTATTTGCAGAAGAAGCAAAACAAGCTGAAAAAGAAACCAAAAAAGCTGAGAAAGCTACTAAAGAAGAAGCTCCAGCTGAATTAAGCGAAGTTGAAAAGAAAGCTGCTGAAAAAATCGCTAAAAAATCAACTAAAAAAGCTGAAAAATAATAATTAACTTTGCATTAAATATAAAGTTAGTTTAAAAAAACAATGAATTAAAATCTTAAAAGAAATAAATATTTTTAAGAAGGAGAAATTATTATGGCAATTAAAAAATTTAAAGCCTATACAAATGGTCGCCGTAATATGTCATCTCTTGATTACAAAGCAAACCTAACAGGACATAAACCTGAAAAATCATTATTAGTGGTTTTAGCAAACCATTCAGGTAGAAATAATCAAGGGAAAATTACAACTCGTCATCACGGGGGAAGATTAAAAAGATTTTATCGGATTGTTGATTTCAAAAGAAATAAGGACAATATCCCCGGAATTATAAAAACTATTGAATATGATCCAAACAGATCAGCAAACATTTCATTAGTTGCTTATAAAGATGGTGAAAAAAGATATATTATTAGCCCTAAAGGTATTAAAGTTGGACAAGAAATTATTTCAGGAGAAATGGTAGATATTCAAATTGGTAACTCTTTACCATTAAAAAATATTCCTGAAGGTACTTATGTTCACAATATTGAATTACAACCAAAACAAGGTGGAATTATCGCTCGTTCAGCTGGTTCATCAGCCCAAATTTTAGGTAAAGATGAATCTGGAAGATATATTATCTTAAGACTTAAATCAGGTGAAGTAAGAAAAGTTTTAGGCGTATGTAGAGCAACTGTTGGTGAAGTTGGAAACGAAGAACACTCTTTAGTAAATATAGGTAAAGCTGGTAGAAATAGATTAAGAGGTATTAGACCTACAGTTAGAGGTAGTGCGATGAATCCTAACGATCACCCTCATGGTGGTGGTGAAGGACATCAACCTATTGGTAGAAAAAGTCCTATGACTCCTTGAGGCAAAAAAGCTCTTGGTGTTAAAACAAGAAAAACCAAAAAAGCATCTAATCAATTTATTATTAGAAGAAGAAAGGAAAGTAAATAATGGCACGTTCATTGAAAAAAGCACCTTTTGTTGATGATCACTTAATGAAAAAAGTTGTTGCTATTTTAGATGGTAAAGCACCAAAACGTCCAATTAAAACTTGATCAAGACGTTCAACAATTTATCCAGATTTCGTTGGGTTAACATTCCAAGTTCACAATGGAAAAGTATTTATTGATGTATTTGTTACAACCGACATGGTTGGTCATAAATTAGGAGAATTTGCTCCAACAAGATACTTTACAGGACATGGTTCAGATAAAGGGAAGAAATAATTATGGCATTACACGATATTTTAAGTAAAACTGTAAAAGCATCAGTAAAAATGCAAAGAATTAGTGCTAGAAAAGCAAGATTAGTAGCTGATTTAATTCGTTATAAATCTGCAACTCAAGCATTAGTTATTCTTCAAAACACCAACAAAAAAGCTGCTCCAATTCTTCTAAAATTATTAAACTCAGCAATTGCAAACGCAACAAATAATAAAGGATTAAATGCAACCAAATTAGTGATTACTAAATTACTTGTTAACGAAGGACCTACTTTAAAAAGATTTCAACCTCATTCACAAGGTAGGGCATACCCAATTTTAAAAAGAACAAGTCATTTCTACATTGAATTATCAGAAATTAATTATGATGAAGAATTAGAAAACATCATGAAGGAAACTAAAGTCGAAGAAAAAGTGGAAGAATCAAAACCAGTTGTGAAAAAAGAAACTAAAAAAACAACAACTCCTAAAAAATCAACCACAACCAAAAAAGCTTCAACAACAAAGAAAACTACTACAACTAAAAAAACAGCATCTAAAAGTAAAGGAGAAAAATAATGGGTCAAAAAGTTAATCCAAATGGATTCCGTTATGGAATTACAAAAGAACATAACACAACTTGATATGCTGACAAACAAAATTTTGCTACTTTACTATTAGAAGATCAAAAGATTTATGATTTATTAGATAAAAAAGTAAGAGAATTCCAAATTGGTAAAGTTCAAATTAAAAGAGATCAAAGCGGACACATTTTTGTTTATGTATATACCGCAAAACCAGCAGCTGTTTTAGGTACAAATGGTGATAATGTAAAAGCATTGAATGTTCAAATGCAAAAAGCAATTAAAAACAAAAATGCTAAAATCACTATTGAAGTTATTGAACTAAAAAGACCTAATGTTAATGCAAGATTATTAGCAGAAGATATTGCTATTAAATTAGAAAACCGTGGAAGTTTCAGAATTGCTCAAAAATACGCTATTAGAACTGCAATGAAAGCCGGAGCTAAAGGAATTAAAACTTCAGTTTCAGGACGTTTAAATGGGGTTGATATGGCAAGAACCGAAGGATATACTGAAGGTGAAATGAAACTACACACCCTAAGACAAAATGTTGATTACGCAGTAACTACTGCTAAAACTACATATGGTATTTTAGGAGTTAAAGTTTGAGTTTCTTTAGGAGAAATTCTTTCAAACGATGATCAAGAAGAACCAAAAGTTGAAAAAAGAGTAGGAAAGGGCGGTGAAAAACATGCTTCAACCAAAAAGAACTAAACATAGAAAAATGTTTCGTATCCGTCATGATAAAACCAAAGCTCATAGAAACAATACAGTAACATTTGGTGAATTCGGATTGAAATCAACTAGTTCAGCATGAATTAGTGCAAGACAAATTGAAGCGGCTCGTATCGCTATTACTAGACGTATGGGTCGTGAAGGAAAAGTATTTATTAAAATTTTCCCACACATGTCAAAAACATCTAAACCAATTGGTGTTCGTATGGGTTCAGGTAAAGGTAGTCCAGAACAATGATTTGCAGTTGTAAAAGAAGGAACTGTAATGTTCGAAGTAAAAGGTAACAGTGTTGAAACAATGAAAGATGCTTTAAGATTAGGTGGACATAAATTACCAGTTACTTGAAAAATTGTTGCTCCTGAAACAGAAGTGGAGGCTAAATAATGTCTTATTCAGAATTAACAAAAAAATCAATTAAAGAATTAAACACTTTATTAGAAGAATTAAGAGCTGAATTATTCTCATTAAAATTTAAAAACACAACCCGTGAATTAGATCAAACTCACAAAATTAGTCTTGTTAAAAAAGATATAGCAAGAACTTTAACAGCAATTAATATGAAAAAGCAAGAAGCTAAAAAGGGAGATAAATAATGGAACAAGCAGTTAGAGAAAACCGTCGTAAAACATTAGTTGGGACCGTTGTAAGTACCAAAAATGATAAAACTATTATTGTTTTAGTTGAAACTTATGAAAAACACCCTCTATATGCAAAACGTTTCAAAAAATCAAAAAGATTTGCTGTTCATGATGAAAAAAATGAAGCACAACTTGGTGATTTTGTAAAAATTCAAGAAACTCGTCCTTTATCTAAAACCAAACACTTTAGACTAGTAGAAATCAAATCACATGCTATCGGAGGAAATAATGCTTAGAGAATTTTCTAGATGTAATGTGGCTGATAATTCAGGTGCTAAAGAAGTTATGATTATTAAAAATTTAGGTGGATCAGTTGTTAGAAGTACAAACATCGGTGATGTTGTTGTAGTTACTGTTAAAAAAGCAATTCCTACCGGAGTAGTAAAAGAAGGTCAAGTATTAAAAGCTGTGATTGTTAGAACTAAAAGAGGAGTAAGAAGAGAAAACGGTTCATACATCAAATTTGATGATAATGCTGTTGTGTTAATTAAAGAAGATGGATCATTAAGAGGAACTCGGGTATTTGGTCCAGTTGCAAGAGAATTAAGAGATAAAGGCTACACTAAAATTATTTCATTAGCACCGGAGGTATTATAATGGCTCAATCAAAAATCAGAAAAAATGATGCTGTCGTAATTATTTCAGGTAAAGCAAAAGGAAAAACTGGTGTTGTTATCGAAACCAACAAAAAAGCAAATACTGTTATTGTTAAAGAAGTAAACATTAAAACCAAACACCACAAACCTAACCAAGAAAACCAAGAAGGTAAAATTGAGAAAAAAGAATACCCAATTCATGTTTCAAACGTTGCTTACTTAGTAAAGAAAAATGCTAACGGACAAGCAGCTGTAGGAACAAAAATTGGTTTCCAAGTAGATAGCAAAACAAACAAAAAACAAAGAGTTATGAGAAAGGTAAACAAATTAGTTTAGGAGGAGGCATATATGGAATCTAAAAAATTAGCATTAGAATTAAAATATTTAAACGAAATTCGTCCAGAACTTGTTAAAGAATTTAATTATTCATCAATTATGCAAGCTCCTAGAATTGAAAAAATCGTTATCAACATGACTGCTGGTAATGAAGTATCAAACTCAAAAGCTATCGAAGAAGTTATGACTGAGTTAACTCAAATTACCGGTCAAAAACCATTTCAAACCACCGCTAAAAAATCATTGGCTTCATGAAAATTAAGAGAAGGTATGCCAATGGGCGGAAAAGTTACTTTAAGACGCGAAAAAATGTGATCATTTTTAACCAAATTAATTAATGTTGCATTACCTCGTGTTCGTGACTTTAATGGAATTAGTACCAAAAGCTTTGATGGAAGAGGAAACTATGCTTTAGGTATTAAAGAAGAAATCATTTTCCCAGAAATCAGTTTCGATAAAATCCGTAAATTAAAAGGAATGGATATTATTATTGTAACCACTGCTAAAACCAATAAAGAAGCACTATCATTATTAAAACATTTAGGAATGCCTTTTGCTAAGGCACAACAATAAGAAGGGATTAATATATGGCAAGAAAAGCATTAATGGTTAAAGCAGAACGTCAACCTAAATTTAGCGTAAGAAAATATACAAGATGTCAAATTTGTGGAAGAGTTCATGCCGTTTTGCGTAAATATAAAATTTGTAGAATTTGTTTTAGAGAATTAGCACATGAAGGTAAAATTCCTGGTGTAAAGAAAGCGAGTTGATAATTATGGCTATCATTACAGATCCAATAGCAGATATGTTTGTTAGAATGAAAAATGCTATTTCAAGAAAATATCATGAAGTAGTTTTACCTCATTCTAATAAAAAAGTTAAGATTTTGGAAATCATTAAAAAAGAAGGTTATATTACCGATTTCGAAGTATTAGAACCAAATGAAAAAACTCATTTCAAGCAAATCAAAATTACTTTGAAATATAAAGGATTAAACCAAAATCAATCAGCAATTTCAGGAATTAAAAGAGTTTCAAAACCAGGATTGAAAGTATATTCACAAGCAGATAAATTACCAAAAGTTTTAAGTGGATTTGGTACAGCAATTATTTCAACTTCAAAAGGTTTATTAACTGATAAAGAAGCAAGAAAGGAAAATGTTGGTGGCGAAATTGTTGCCTTCATTTGATAAGATTGTATGTCAAGAATTGGTAAAAGAATTTTAAGCATCCCTAGTGGTGTTGAAGTTAATTTAAATGCTAATCATATTCAAATAAAAGGTAAATTAGGAGTATTAGAATATACATTTTCACCATTAATTCAAGTTGTAGTTGAAAATAACGAAATTAAAACTCTAAGAACAAATGAATTAAAAACCACCAAACAATTACATGGTACAACCAACGCAATTATTAAAAATATGTTAATCGGTGTTTCTGAAGGTTATAAAAAAGAAATTGAAATTAAAGGGGTAGGTTATAAAGCAACCTTAAAGGGAAATGAAATTGAAATCATTGCTGGTTATTCACATTCAGTAATGGTAAATATTCCTCAAAACTTAAAAATTGAAGTTCCAAAACCAACTAACATTGTTATTTCAGGAATCGATAAACAAGCTGTTGGTGAATTTGCTGCAAATGTAAGAAAAATTAGAAAACCTAGTCCGTATTCAGGAAAAGGAATTATGTATAAAGATGAAGTTGTACGTCGTAAAGAAGGAAAAACTGCTTCTAAATAGTAGTTTGTTAAGGAGAAAATTATGTTATCAAGAAATTTAAAACGTAAAGCAAAACACTTAAAAATTACAAACAAACTTTCAAAAGGTACAAATGAAGTTCCACGTGTTTGTGTTTATAAATCATTACACAATTTCTATGTACAAGCAATTAACGACTTAACTCATACAACTATCGTTTCATCTTCAACAAAACAATTAGCAGCAGAAAATAAAGGTAATAATATTGCATCAGTTAAATTAGTAGCAAAACTATTTGCCCAAGCTTTAAAAGCTAAAAAAATAACCAAAATTGTTTTTGATCGTTCAGGTTATATTTATCATGGAAAATTAGCAGCATTTTGCGATGTATTAAGAGAAGAAGGGATTAATTTCTAATGGCAGAAGAATTAAGAAAAGCAGAAGTTTCTGAAGCTAAAGCAACCAAAGTTGTTTCAGCTCCAAAACAAAATAAAGAAGAACAACTAAATCCAAAACCACAACGTAGAGTTAAATCACAAAACTCATTTAAAAAACCATTATCAACTCCACAATTTGAAGAAAAAGTAGTTGATATTGCCAGAGTTACAACCGTTGTTAAAGGTGGAAGAAGATTCTCATTCTCAGCTTATGTTGTTGTTGGTGATAAAAAAGGCAAAGTTGGTTTTGGACACGGAAAAGCAAATGAAGTACAAGATGCTATTAAAAAAGCTATCAAAGATGCACAAAAAAATATTATCAATGTTCCAATTGTAAAGGGAACCATTCCTCATGAAGTAAAAGAAAAATTCTTAGCTTCAAAAGTACAACTACGTCCTGCTCCTAAAGGTGCCGGAATCATTGCTTCAGGTACAGTTAGAGCAGTTGTTGAATTAGCTGGATACACCGATATTTCTACAAAAACTTACGGTTCAAGAACAAAGCAAAATATTGTTCAAGCAACAATTAATGCTTTAAAAAATGTAAGAACAGCAGAAGAAATTGCTAAATTACGTGATATTGACGTTAAACATTTACTTTCAAAATAATCAATTAATAAGAAGGGAAGATTAAAATGGAATTACATAATTTAAAACCAACTGCTGGTTCAAGAAAAGAAAAACACCGTGTAGGTAGAGGTCATGCTGCTGGTAAAGGAAAACAAGCTGGTAGAGGACAAAGTGGTCAAAGAAAAAGAGGAACAGTAAGATTAGGATTTGAAGGTGGACAAAACCCATTATTCAGAAGAATTCCTAAAAGAGGTTTCAATAATGTTAACCATGTTGAATACCAAGTTGTAAATTTAGCTCAATTAGAAGCAAAATACAAAGCAAATGAAGTTGTTTCATATGAAACATTAAAAAAACATAATTTAATTAAAGGTTCTTTACCAGTTAAAATTTTAGGTAACGGAAACTTAAGCAAAAAATTAAATGTACAAATTCCTGCGCTTTCACTAAAAGCTAAAGAAGCAATTGAAAAAGCTGGAGGAAAAATCGAGGTTAAATAATGGCTAAAAGAAGAAGATTAGCAAAAGAGAAAAACAGCGATAAATTAGAACGTAAACTGGCAATTGATAAGTTTATTAATAATAGTAGAAATTCTTGACAAGAATGATGAAAAAATCATGATTTATTCAAGAAAATTTTATTCACGCTTTTAATTGTTACTCTTTTTCTAGCTGCTGGAACTATTACCATTCCAGGAGTTAACTTAGTCAATAAAGATAAGCTTAACCAAGGCGATTTTATTGGAATACTAAATCTAGTCGGTGGAGGAGGGATTAAGAACTTCTCCATTGTTGCGTTAGGAATTAGTCCTTTTATATCCGCTAGTTTAGTAATGATGATTTTGCAAACAAAAGCCTTTCCTGCGATTCATCGATTAAGTCAATCAGGACCACAAGGAAGAATTAAAATTAATTTAATTACTTATGCTTTCACTTTTATCTTTGCAATTATTCAATCATTATTATTAACAAAAGCATTAATTAATTCCCGTAAAGGGTTTGGTATTACTTTTTCAGAGCAAATTAAAGTTTTCTTAGGACCAAAAGGTTTTGAAATATATGGATACTTTATTTTGCCTGCAATCTTAATTGCTGGTTCCTTCTTCGCTTTATTTTTAAGTGAACAAATTACTAATAAAGGGGTTGGAAACGGAACTAGTTTATTAATTTTTGTTGGAATAGCAAGTGGGTTAATTCCAACATTCAAACACGCTTTTGAATTCTTTGTTCCAAGTGCTACAAAAGATATTCCTGTTTTAAAAGAAATCATTGAATTTTGTGTTTATTTATTAGGTTATGGTTTAACTATACTGATAGTAATTATTTTTACCATTGCTGAAAGAAGAATTCCTATTCAACAAGTTGGGGCTGGACTTTCAAAAAATGAAAAGGAACTAAGCTTTTTACCAATTAAAGCTAATCCGGCCGGAATAATGAGTGTTATTTTTGCCTTGATGGTATTAAGTGTTCCTACCATGATTGCTAATGTTATGGATCCGAACACTTCAAAATATTACAATTGAGTTTATAGCAATTTCCAATTAACTCAACCATTAGGCTTCTTCTTATTTATCTTAATCACTTTTGGATTAACAATTTTATTAGGAATTCAACAATCCAGAATTGATAAGATTAGTGAAGATTTCGCCAAAAGTAGTACTTTTATTCCTGGTATTCGTCCAGGAGATCAAACAGAGAGTTATCTTTTAGACACTGTTATTAGATTATCTTTCTTTTCATCTGGTTATTTAATCGTGTTAGGGGCAATGACCTATATTGAACAAATGTTAGGTATGCCTGCTTCAATTTCCTTTGGTGGAACTAGCATTATGATTCTTGTATCAACTGCTTATGAAACTGTTCAACAAGTTAAGGCAAGATATAAATCACAAGAATTAGCAAGAAAAAGAAAAATGATCAAAGAACTAAAAGAAATGTATGGAGAGGAAGAAGAAGATTTAATATGATAACTAAAAATGAAAATTTAGATTGTCATTTGACAAACGAAGAAAAACCAAATATTATTTTTCTAGGAGCACCTGGTGCTGGAAAAGGCTCAATTGCTTCTAGAATTGTAAAAGAATATGATTACTATCAATTATCGACTGGGGAAATGTTTCGAGAAGAAATTCGCAAACAAACTCCACTTGGTTTGGAAATTAAATCTATTCTTGACTCAGGAAAATATGTTGATGATTCCTTGACTAATCGTTTAGTAGAACAAAAAGTAACAGAATTAGTCAATAATCACAAACCATTTATTTTAGATGGTTATCCAAGAACAATTGATCAAGCTAATTTTTTAAGATCTTTAGAACAAAAAGGAATTAAAATTGGCAAGGTTATTTTGTTGAACATTACTAGTGAACAAGTGATTGAACGTTTATCAAAAAGAAGAGTTTGTTCAAATTGTAAAAAAATTTACCATTTACAATTCAATCCTCCTAAACAAGAAGGTATTTGTGATAAATGTGGTGCTAGCGTTGTAAAAAGAGCTGATGATGAACCAGAAGTTATTAAAAAACGTTTAGCAATTTATTCAGAACAAACTCAATGTTTAATTGGTTATTACAAAGATTTATCAATCTTAAGTGAAATAAACAGTTATCAAGAATACGAAAGTGTTTATAGTGACGTAAAGAAGGCTTTGAAATGATTTTAATTAAATCTCAATATGAAATAAATAAAATCAAAAAAGCTTGTTCTATCTTGGCAGAAGTCAAAACAATTGTTTATGACTTTATAAGACCAGGCGTTTCTTTAAAAGAAATTGATAGCGTCGCTTTTAAAGAAATAAGAAGTCGAGGTGGTAAACCAGCATTTTTGGGACAATATGGTTTTCCTAATACATGCTGCATCTCAGTTAATGAAGAATTAATTCATGGCATTCCTTCAGATTATATTGTTAAAGACGGAGACATTGTCAAAGTTGATTTAGGAGTAATTTGAGAAGGATATTATTCAGATTCCGCTTTTACTAAAGGTGTTGGTAATATTACAAAAGCTGATAAAGAATTAATTCAAGTAGCAAAAGACGCTTTTTATGCCGGTTTTAATGCAATTAAAGTTGGCAAAAGAATTGGCGATATTTCATATGCAATTGGTTCATATATTAAACAAAAAGGTTATTATACCCCTGATGAATATTCAGGACATGGGATTGGAAGAAGTTTACATGAAGATCCATATGTTTATAATGATGGATTACCAAATACTGGTGCATTAATTAAAAATGGAATGGTAATTTGCATTGAACCAATGATTTTACAAAAATCAAAAAATGTAGCAACTAAGGATGATGAATGAACAGTCTTCGATCCACTTGGTTATAATACTGCTCATTATGAACAAACTATATTGATTGATAATGATCAGGCTTACATTTTATCAGGAGATAATATTTAATGGCAAAAGACGTAATTAAAGTGACTGGAACAATTACTAAAATGCATTCCTCAAGAGATTATGACGTTCTAATTGAAATGCCTGCTTCAGACATGACAATGGAAATCAAAGGGACTATTTCAGGAAAAATGGCTCTAAACAACATCAAAATGATTCCTGGTGATAAAGTTGATGTCAAATTAAGTCCATTTGATATGACTAGAGGAAGAATTGTCTTCAGACACAAATAAAGGAGAAAATATGAAAGTTAGAGCTTCAATCAAACGCATTTGCAAAGATTGCAAATTAATAAAAAGACATGGTGTTAATAGAGTAATTTGCATCAACCCAAAACATAAACAAAGACAAGGATAATAATTATGGCTAGAATTTTAAATATCGAAATTCCTAATAACAAGAGAGTTATTATTTCATTAACATACATCTATGGAATTGGAAGAACATTAGCTTCAAAAATTTTAAAAGATGCAAATGTTGATGAAAACAAAAGAGTTAAAGAATTAACAGAAGAAGAATTAACACGTATTAGAGATGAAGCTAAAAAATACACCACAGAAGGTGATTTAAGAAGAGAAGTTAACTTAAACATTAAAAGATTAATGGAAATTAAATCATATCGTGGAATTAGACACAGAAAAGGTCTACCAGTTCGTGGTCAATCAACCAAGAAAAATGCAAGAACTAGAAAAGGGCCAAGAAAAACAATAGCAGGAAAGAAAGGTAAATAATAATGGCTAAGAAAAATAAAAAAGTTGTTACACAAGGTCTTGCTCATATTCACTCAACCTATCAAAATACTATTGTTTCATTTACTGATTTAAAAGGTAATGTGTTTGCATGAGCTTCTTCAGGTTCAATTGGATATAAAGGAACTAAGAAGAAAACCCCATATGCTGCTGGGTTAGCTGCAGCCGCTGCTTTAGAAAGAGCAAAAGAATTTGGTTTAAAAGAAGTATCAATTTTTGTTAAAGGTGTTGGTCCAGGAAAATCAACAGCAAGAAAACAAATTGAAACAAGTGGTTTAACAATTAAAGAAGTTAAAGACGTTACACCAACTCCACATAATGGAACTCGTCCTCCAAAGAAAATTCTTAAAAGAGCATAGAAAATAATTTAGGGAGGCATATATGGAAAAAATTCAACAAATTAGTTATAAAGAATTAGTAGCTGAAAAAGTAAATGATTTTGAAACCACATTTGTAATTGAACCTTTAATGAGGGGATATGCAAATACTATGGGAACTGTAATTAGAAGAACTTTATTATCTTCAATTACATCAACAGCCCCATTCGCTATCAAAATTAATAATGTTGATCATGAATTCGAAACTTTAGAAGGTATTAAAGAAGATGTTATTACTTTAATTGCTAATATTAGAAAAATTCGTTTTACTTATGAACCAGAAATTTTTGAAAAAGACAATTTAGTAAGAGTATCTTTTAAAACCAATAAAGAAGGCGAAATTATTGCTAATGAATTAGAAGCACCTGCTGGTTTAGAAATTGTTAATAAAGATCAATATATTTGTACAATTTCTAAAGGTGGTTCATTAGAATTTGATTTATTTTTAAGAACTGGTAGAGGATATATTGATTTTGAAGAAAACAAAAACATTATTGATGAAAATATCAGTAAATTAGAATCAAAAATCAAAAATGGTCATTTCTTAGCAATTGATAGTGATTTTAGTCCAGTAAAAAAATGTGGTATTTTCTGTGAAGAATTAAATACCTCATCAAAAACCATTGAAGAAAGATTAAAAATTAAAGTTCAAACTGATGGAACTTTATTAGCAAAAGATGCAATGGAACAAGCAGCTAAAATTATTGTTGCTCATTTCCAAATCATTGGAAACATTGATCAATTAAAAACAATTGAATTATTTGATGATTCAAAAGATAAGAAAAAAGAAGCAATCAAAATTTCATTACCAATTGAAAAGTTAAACTTAACAATCAGAAGTTTAAACGCCTTAAGAAGAGCAAATTATAATTCAATTGATGAACTTTTAAAATTAAATGAAGAAGAACTTTCAAACATTAAAAATCTTGGTAAAAAATCAGTGCAAGATATTATTGATAAATTAGCTGAATGAAAAGAAAGACACCAAGATGAAAATTATGAAGAAGTTGATTTAAACGATAGTTTAACAAATGATTCAGATACTAATGAAGAAGGAGAAGAATAATGGCAAATCCAAAACAAGTATTTCGTAGAAACACTGAATGATGAAACCATGTGGAAAGATCATTAGTTACTGATCTATTAATTCACGGTGAAATTAAAACTACTTTAGAAAGAGCGAAAAGAATTAAACCACAAGCTGAAAAAATGATTACCTTAGGTAAAATCAATACTTTAGCAAGCCGTAGACAAGCTTTAAGATACTTAAGACTAATTCCTTCAAAACAAGCTGGAAAAGACTCAGTTCAATATTTATTTGATGTTTTAGCACCAAAATACAAAGAACGTAATGGTGGATATACAAGAATTATCAAAATAGCAAATCGTGCTGGTGATAATGCTAAAATGGCTATTATTCAATTAGTTTAATATTAATTATTAAAAAATATAATTAAATAACAATTTAAGGAGAAAAAATGGCTATAGTACCAAAGAGAAAAACATCAAAACAAAGAAAACATTTACGTAGATCACACCACGCTTTAGAAGCCAATACTTTAGTTGCTTGTGCAAATTGCAAGCAACAAATCTTGCCACACATGGCATGTAAATATTGTGGTTTCTATAAAGGAATTAAAGTTATTAAAGAAGCTTTAAATGACAAAGTTAAATAATTAAAAAACCAAATTGAATTTTTTTTAAAAAAACATCCATCAAACAATGTTATGGATGTTTTTAATTTTCTTTTAATTTTAATTCAATATCAAATTCTTCATCATATTTAACTAAATCGATTCCAAAGGCATCAAAAATTTTTTTAGAAGCCAGAAAATCATCAGCTTCAGGACGATATGCTTGTTCGTAAATAACTTTGCCGATTTTAGATTGTACTATTAATTTGGCACAATGATAACAAGGTGAATGAGTTACATATAAAATTGAACCTGGCTCAATTTTAGAACTTGTAATATTAGCATTAATTATGGCATTTGCTTCAGCATGGACTACATAAGTGTATTTAGATTTTATTACTTCATCTTTATTTTCTGGTCGTTCCCATGTAAAGGAATTATCATTATTCTTTCTTGTGTTTTTATAACTAGTTGGCATTCCGTTATAACCTAAAGACACAACATAATTATTACTATTTACTATACAAGCCCCTACTTTTGTATCAGGATCTTTTGAACGCATAGCACTCAATTTAGCAAGTGACATGAAATAAGCATCTCATTTGATACTATTATTTTCATTATTAAATAAACTTTTATTCTTTTTCATAATAGAATCTCCTTAAATAAATATTATAAACTAAAAAAGTAAAATGAAAACGGGCTCCGCAGATCCCATTTTCGATTATTCATTGAAATATGCATTTGCACTGATAAGACATTAACTATGTTAATCCAGCTTCTTTAAGCTGAATTAATATTATTATACCAAATCTAAGCAAAAATGGTATAAAAAAATAGCATTCTTGCTATTTTCCTTTTGTTCCAAATAAACGATCACCAGCATCTCCAAGTCCTGGAATAATATAATTATTTTCATTTAATTTCTCATCCTTAGAAGCCAAGAAAATATCAACATTAGGGAATTTAGATTGAATTAAGTCAATTCCTTTTTGAACCCCTACTAAACAAACTAATTTAATATTGCTAAAACCCTCATTAGTTAATTTAGTAATTGCATCGCAAGCACTCACTCCTGTAGCAAGCATTGGATCCACTACTAAAATATAACTATCTTTATTCACGTCAGGGATTTTATAAAAATATTCTTTTGCTTTGTAATCTTGTTCATCTCGGTAAATTCCAATATGACCGACCCTTGCTTGTGGGACTAAATCTAAAATTCCTTGAACCATTCCTAATCCAGCCCTTAAAATAGGGACAATAAGAATTTCTTTTTCTAAAGTTTCACCTTCAAATTCAACCCCAATTGGTGTTTTAACTTTTCATATCTTAGTTTGGTAATCTCTTAAAATTTCATAAACCATTAATGAAGCAATTTCGTTTAAATTCGAGCGGAATTCAGCATGTGATGTATCTTCGCTTCGCATTGTTGTTAATTTAGTTTTAATTAATGGGTGATCGATTATTTTTAACATATTATTCCTTTTTAAAACTATTTATTCTTTAAATCTTCCATAATGTTAACGGATTTAGACATACCTAATCTATTTGCACCTAATTTAACCATTTCAATAGCGTCATCACCATTTTTAATTCCACCAGAAGCTTTAATTAATAAATTGTCTTTAGCAATTTTCTTCATTATTTTGATATCTTCAAATGAAGCTCCACGATATGAAAATCCTGTTGAGGTTTTAATAAAATCTGCTCCTGATTGTAAAACAATTTCAGTTATTTTTTCAATTTCTTCATTTGTCAATAAAGCTGTTTCTACAATAACTTTTAAAATTTTGTCTCCACATTCATTTTTAATAGCTTTAATTTCATTTAAAACATATTCATATTCTTTGTCTTTAAAACGACCAATGTTAATAACCATATCAATTTCATCAGCCCCATGAGAAATTGCAATTTTGGTTTCATATACTTTAACGCTTGTTGCATTGTATCCCAAAGGAAACCCAATAACTGTACAAATTAAAATATCTGTACCAGCTAATTTTTCTTTAGCATATTTTATGTATGAAGGCGCAATACAAATAGATTTAAAATTGTATGTTTTTGCTTCTTCAATCAATTTGTCAATATCTTTAGATAAAGCCTCAGGCTTTAATAATGTATGATCTACAAGTTTGTTATATTCCATGTTATCTCCTTAAATTACATTAGTTTAGCAAGAACTGGTTTAATTTCATATTTTTGATCATTAAATTCAATAGAATTTAAAATTTCTTTTTCCAATTCTTGATTAATTGGTTTTGAAGAATATAAAGTAAATAAGATATCTCCTTTATTTACATATTCATTTGAAACTTTATTTAAATAAATACCGGCTTCAAAATCAATTGATTCTTCTTTTGTTGCTCTTCCTGCTCCTAATTTCATTGCTACATTACCAAATGAAATTGCAGAATTAATTTTTAAATAACCATTTTGATTTGATTTAATTTCATATTTGTATTTTGGATCTAATCAATTTTGATTTTCAAAAACTTTTACATTTCCACCTTGAGATTTGATTCATTCTAAAAATTTTTGATATGCTTTACCATTTTTAATAGTTTCATCAATCATTTTTCTTGCTTCATTTTCATTTTTAGCTAAATCAGCAAGAATTAATAAAGTAGAACCTGAAGAATAAATAATTTCTTTAAAATCTTCTGGAGCATTGCCTTTTAGAGTATCAATAGCTTCCAAAACTTCAATTTTATTTCCAATAGTTCTTCCTAAAGGTTGTTCCATATTGGTTATTTCAACTGCAATCTTACGGTTAAGTTGCTTTCCGATAGCAATCATTAATTCTCCAAGTTTTTTGGCTTGTTCAATGTCTTTCATAAAAGCGCCATTTCCACATTTTACATCCAATAAAATACAATTAGAACCAGTTGCTAATTTTTTAGACATAATTGAGCTAGCAATTAAAGGAATTGATTGAACAGTTCCAGTAACATCTCTTAAAGCATAGATTTTTTTATCAGCGGGAACTAATTGTTCATTTTGTCCGACGATTGCCATATTGTGTTTTTCAACAAGTTCATTAAATTCTTTTTCAGTTAAAGAAAAGTTATATCCTTCAATTGATTCAAGTTTATCTAAAGTTCCACCAGTATGACCTAAGCCACGACCAGACATTTTAGCAATTGTTAATCCTAATGATGCAAGGATTGGACATAAAGCAATACTTACTTTATCACCAATTCCGCCAGTTGAATGTTTATCAGCAACAATTTTATTTAAATGATCTCAATTTAAAACTGTTCCAGAATACATCATTGCTTCTGTTAAAAAAGCAGTTTCTTTATCAGTCATTCCATTTAATCTAATTGCCATTAATAAAGCACTAGCTTGATAATCTGGAATGTTTCCGTTTGTATAATTTTCAATGAAAAAGTTTATTTCTTCTTTATTTAATTCTTGTTTTTCAACTTTTTTGTTTATGATATCAATTATTCTCATAATAATCCTATTGGTAATTTTTTGAAACACTTAAAGCTAGTTTCATCATTTCATTAAATGAATTTTGTCTTTCTTCACTAGTAGTGTATTCATGGGTAACTAAATTATCTGAAATAGTTAATAAACAAGAGGCTTTTTTATTTAATTTTTCTGCTACCGTAAATAAAGCATATGATTCCATTTCAACACATACTGCTCCTCCTGAAGTAGCAACTCTTTCTTCAATACTTCTTTCAGTATAAAATGCTTCTTCGGTCATGACTCTTTTTTCTAAAACATTTAAATTTAATTCCCTTGCATTATTCATGATTTGTTTATTTAATTCAGCTGTTGGATATACAACTGTATCAACATTGCCTGGAATAATTCCATTTCTAAAAGCAATATTTTCGCCATAAGCTGAATCAGCAAGAATTAAACTATAGTTTTTAATTTCAGCTTTAAAACTTCCAGCTGAACCAATTCTTATAATTGCTTCCACGCCATATTCTTTATATAACTCATATGAATATATTCCTATAGAAGGAACGCCCATTCCTGAAGCACAAACTGAGACTTTATTGCCATTGTAATAGCCAGTATACATAAATACATTTCTAACATCAGAAACCAATTTAACATTGGTTAAATAATTATCGGCTATGAATTTAGCTCTTAAAGGATCTCCAGGCATTAATACTAATTTAGCAAAATCTCCTGGTTTTGCGTTTATATGTGGTGTCATATTATCTCCTTAAATAATAAAAAAAGTTTACTTATATATAAATTATATTAAAAAAGCAATTAAATAAGAATTATTTAATATCCCTTATATTGTTAAAGTTTCTTATAAGTTTTGCTCCATTATTAATTAAGTTGATATTTTCATCTTCTTTGTTTGATTCATTACTTAAAAAACAATTAATTGGTTTGTTGTTGACAATATAATAATCAATTAGTGGATACATTAAATTTCCATTGGTGGCAAATAACACTAATTTAAAAGCCAAAGCATTAACAATTCTGTTTCGAAAACTAAAAGATTTTTTTGTTGGGTGATAATCATCAGGATATTCGCTAAGTATTAAAATCCTTTTTAAATCTTGTTGAGTTAGAAAATTATTATTAAATTTGTTTAAACCGCAAGGAGCAATTAAAATTAAATTTAATTTAGGATTTTTTAAAATCCTTTTTACAATATACTCATCTAAACCATTTCATAATAGATTAATAAATGTTGTTGGTTCATTTATCTCATCAATTTTTTCTAAGAGTTTTAAAGTTTCATGATTCAAAACATTGCCAGTTAGACAAATAATTTTTTCATCATTTAATAATCCGAAGTTACCATGATAAAAAATAATAAAGGGGGCAAAATCCATTTTTAAAAAGGCAACTGGATAATCGGCATCTAAAATTGTAAAATATTTTGTAATCGCTGTTTGTCTTTCATCTTGATATTTTTTGAATAATTCGTTATCAACTCATTCATAAGTTTTAAAAGCTTGATAAATTTTGTTTCAATCGCCATTATATTTGCGACAAAAATAATATATATAATCGTTCATTTATTCTCCTACATTAATTTTTTCATTTATTTCTTTAAATCCCTTAAAAATAGGAAAAAAATGAGAAATAAAAAACTGGAAGAATCCAGTTTTGATTAAATAACACGATAAACCGCTTTCTGTACCTTTGCAGGCGCTAACTATTTATCTAAGTAATATATACTTCCATATCGCTGTTCATTTCCTTTGATATAGTTCCCCTACCAAAATTTGGGTTTCTAACTCATGGAGTTTACATCGTTGCACCTTAATTTAATAAGCTCGTCTCTGTTGCACTAGTCGTCAACTAATCAGGTTGCCTAGATTTCTTAGATCTAGCATGAACACTACATTCATCGCAGAATGTGTTAGAGCGGATTTTCCTCTATTTGCATAGCAGTTAGCTGTGTCAAGTATTATTTTAACACAATTAATTGTTTATGACTTTATATTTATTAATTGTGTAATTATTTTCTAAGGCGTCTTTATTATCTTTAAACAAATGATTTATATAACGAATATGAATATAATTCAAATAAATCACAATTCCAATTAAAAATAGAGTTAAGGCAATTTCAAGAACTAAAAGGATGATGAATAAAACAAATAATTTAGCTTCCGGATAAATAAATGTGAAGTTAAATAGTAATAAATGATTGATGAATATTGCTAAAGGGAAACCAAAGCTAGCTAGTGTTAATTTATTTACTTGATTTTTAGAAAGACGATATCAAACTACAAAATAAAAGATTATTGTGATAATACCAATAGTTAATAAAATGGATGAAAAAATCTTAAAGAATAATGGGTTTGTTAAGTATTTAGTATTGTCTGGATTAAAACAAATTAAAAAGGCTGAACCAACAACATTAGTTGGTGAAGCAACTATTGCTTGAGAAGTAAGTAAGTTTTTGTCTTGATTACCTTTGATAACAATTTTGAACATTGAATAAATTCCAAAACTAAAGAAACTAACAATGGCAAATAATCAAACAATTTGATAAATTAAAACTGGTATTAAGAAATGAAAATTAACACAATAACATCCCCCAATTCCAAACCCTACAAAAGGAATTAGAAATGAACCATATGCCTCTGTTTCTTTTTTAAATAAACGATGTTTAGTAACAATTTTAATAAAGAAACAAAGTGTATATACGATTTGCAAAATTAAGGCTAATAAGGAAATACTTACAGGAAGGATACACAAATATAAAGCTGTTTGATTTGCTAAATTTAAATGATTAATTAAATTACAAACAACATTTCCAAAGGAATTTAAAGCAATTAAAAAAATGCCAATAAGACCACTTAGTTTTGGATTTAAAAAATCTTTTTTAGTTTGGTTTGGAAAACCAATGATTTTGGTTGAAATCAAAATAACATAGAAAGTTGCCAAAAATAATGTAACAAGAAGAAACCCAACAATGCTTCATCTTATTGCTTCGCTATTTGGATCGACTTTATCTAATAAATAAGTAATGATTCCTGATAATGCTAATGTTGCTAATAAAACCCCATTAAGTGATAAAGGAATATCTTTGATTTTCTTTATATTTGTCATTATCAGCCCTTTAAGAATAAAAAAAATGAGATTTAATTTTTAATAAAAATAATCTTCAATATAACATTGTAATATTTTAACATATTTTTCATTTTTATCTTGTGGTTAGTTTAAAACTTCATTTCTATTAAGACAAAAATAAAACAGTGTTAATTCAACACTGTTATTATTTAATATCTTTATCTTGAACTTGATAAGGAACAAGTTCTTTAATTTTTAAGGTTTGATTGATGGAACAATCATAATTATGAAGATGTACTAACCCATCTGGCTTTAAAAATTGAATGATAACTTGTAAACAACCACAACATGGATAAAGAATGTGTTTTTTATTGCTAATAACATGAATTTCGGTAAATGAACCAACTTTAGCACCATAAGCAACACTGCCAAATAAAGCGCTTCTTTCAGCACAAAGACCACTTGGATAAGCAGGATTTTCAGTATTAACCCCATAAAATTCTTTACCATCTTCAGTAATTGCTAAACTTGCTACTTGAACACCAGAATAAGGAGAATAACTATATTTTAATTTTTCTTTTAATTCTTGTAAATTCATATCTTAATTTTATCATAAATTAATAATTGCTTTTAGGTTTAAAAAGATATAAAAAACTAGCTTTTGGCTAGTTTGATATAAATTATTTATTGTTTTTAATTTCTTTAAGTCTGGTACTTTTACCTTTTAGATCTCTCATGTAGTATAGTCTTGCTCTTCTAACTTTGTTTTTTCTTACTACTTCAATATGAGAAATTAAAGGTGAATTGATTTTGAAGTTTCTTTCAACTCCAACTCCATATGAATCTTTTCTTACTAAAATTGATTTATTAATACCTTCGCCATAAGCAGCAATTACTAAACCTTCAAAAACTTGAATTCTTTCTTTGTTTCCTTCTTTAATTCTTACATGAACTTTAACATTATAACCTTCTCTAATTTCAGGAAGATCTGATCTTATTTGATCACTTTCTACGATTTCTAATAATTTAGTTCTCATTTTCTATCCTTTCAATTATGTCTTTTCTATTCTTTAAAGTTTTTTTATAAGCTTCTTTTTTCCTTCATTCAGCGATTTTTTGATGATTTCCACTTAAAAGTATTTCAGGTACACTTAATCCTTTGTATACCGCCGGTTTCGTGTATTGTGGAAAATCTAATAATCCATCATCCTCAAAACTTTCATTTTGGTGCGAACCTTTTTTTAAAACTCCAGGAATTAATCTTGCAACTGCTTCAGTAATTGCCATTGCCGGAATTTCTCCTCCAGTTAAAACATAATCACCAACGGAAATTTCTTCATCAACAAAATGTAAAATCCGCTCATCAAATCCTTCATAATGACCACAAATTAAAGTTATTTCATCATATTTAGCTAATTCATGAGCTACTTTTTGATTAAATACTCTTCCTTGGGGGCTTAAAAGAATTTTATGACTATTTGGAACAGTTTGCAACGCCAAATCAATTGGTTCAACTTGTAAAAGCATTCCATCTCCGCCACCATAAATTGTGTCATCGACTTTATGATGTTTTTCTTTTGAAAATTCTCTAAAATCAATAACATTAATTTCAATATGGCCGAGTTTAATTGCTTTAGCAATAATACTTTGAGTTTTAAAGGCTTCAAAGTATTTCGGAAATAAGCTTAGAATATTAAATTTCATAATTATTTTTTATTAGCTATGTATTTAGCGTAGAAATTGTCTTTCTTTAATAAAGTTCTTACAGTTTCAGTTGGTTTAGCGCCTTCATCTAAATATTTTGATACTAATTCATAATTTAATACAAGTTTTTTGTCATGTGGATTGTAGTGTCCTAATTCAGCAATAAATCTACCATCTCTAGGAGCTCTAGCATCAGCAGCTACTACCTTATAACATGCATTAAATTTTTTACCAGTTCTTTTTAATCTTAATTTAACCATGGTTTTTCCTTTCAAATTGTTTTGTTAATTAATAATCAAAAAAATTTTACCATAAAAAATAAATGTCAAGCAAAAATACTTGACACTTTTTTACTTAGTTTTCTTTTTAAAAAATTTCTTTTTATTATTTTCAATTGCTCTTGTATAGCGGCATTTAGGGAAATTAGAACAGGCAATAAATTTTTCTTTTTTAATTTTTGTATAACGGTATAGTAATTCGTTATTGCATTCTGGACATTTTTCATTAATAAATTCTTGAGGTAAAACACTAATTTCCATTGTTTTAGAAGCTTCATCTAAATTGTTATTGAATTTTTCTCAAAAACTTGCCATTAGAATTTTATAATCCCTTTGTCCTTGAGCAATTTCATCTAAATCTTCTTCAACTTCAGCAGTATATTCTTCATTCATTGTTTTAGGAAAACCTTCAACTAATTTTTCTAAAACAATTCTTCCAAAAGCAGTCGGGTGTAAAGCATTATTGATTGTTTCAACAAACATTCTTTCTTTAATAACTTTTACTGTTGAAGCAAAAGTTGAAGGTCTACCAACTTTAATATCATCAAGCATTTTTATTAATGAACCATCATTATATCTTGCTGGTGGATTGGTTTCTTTATCTTCTTTAATAAATTCTTGTACTTTGATTTTTTCACCAATTTCATATTTGTCTAATTCTTTAGGATTTTCATAGCCAAAGATTTTATAATATCCATCAAAAATAACTTTTGAATATGACATTTTAAAATTGTATTCACCATGTGACAGATCATAATGATAAATTTCTCTTATTGGAGTTTTCATGATGGCTGCTATAGTTTTGTTATATATTAATTCATAAATATATGCATCAACTTCATTTAGTTCATATTCTTTAGTAGCAACATTTGGTAATAAAGTTATATCGGTTGGACGAATTGCTTCATGAGCATCTTGTTGGCCACTAAAACCTTTTACATCATCAGCAACATATTCACTACCAAATTGTTTTTCAATAAAGTTCTTGGCCTTTAGAATAAAGTTTTCATTCATTCTTGTTGAATCAGTTCTTGGATAAGAAATAAGCCCTCTTTCAAATAATCTTTGAGCAGAACCCTGAACAATTAATGAAGAATATTTTGCTTCTTTATACAAAACAGATTGTTTGAAAGGAGTAATTTGTGCTTCTTTTCTTTTTGAAATTTTAAAATCAGTTACAACAAGACTTTTTTCATTATTTAAAAATTTAATAATTTCTTCAGCCTTTGCTCTTTTGATTCAAGTATTATCATTATCAAAATCATTTTGATTCTTAAAATAAAAACTTGCTTCAGTATAATCATTGATTTTAGCAATAATTTTGGCATATAAAGTTGGGATAAAACTTTCGATTTCTTTTTCGCGATCACAAACAAGTTTTAAAGCAATTGATTGAACTCTTCCAGCACTTGGCGCTGTTGGGGCATTTTTAACCTTATTTTTCATTAAATTTGATAATTTAAAACCAATGATACGATCAAGCATTCTTCTAGCTTTTTGAGCTTTTACTAAATCATCATCAATTTTTAAAGGGTTATTGATGGCATATTCAATTGCTTCTTTAGTAATTTCATTGTATTTAATTCTTTTATATTTTTTTTCAATTTTAAAAGTATCAACAATGTTTTGTGCAATTGCTTCTCCTTCGCGATCAGGGTCAGTTGCAATTAAAACTTCTTTGGCGTTTTTAATAGCTTCTTTTAATTCTTTAATTACTTTGGTTTTGGTATTGTCTTTAATCATGATTGGTTCTCATTTGTCAAAATCAATCCCTAAACCACTTTCACCACCAGTAGATAATTTTAAAATATGCCCTACAGAAGATAAAACACTATATTCATTTCCAATATATTTTTGGATAGTGTTTACTTTATTTGGTGATTCCACAATTAAAACTTTGTCTTGCATAATTACCCCCATAAAATATTGCTATATTATAATATGTAAAAAACTAAATAAATAAAAAAGATCCTAAAATTCTTTTTTTCATTTATCGAATATAGAATCTTTTGAATTATCGAAAACTTCTTTTAATTTATCAATATCAGTTTTATTAATGTCTGGAATATAAGGTTCTAAAGAGATAATTAAATCACCTTTTTTATTGGTTCGACGATTTTTAAAACCATATCCACTTAATTTTAATATTGCATTTGGCTTAGTATTTTTAGTCAATTTAATTGTTTTTTCACCATAAGGAGTTGGGATTGCCACTTCTTCTTCCAAAATAATACTTTTTATTGAGATTGGAACATTTAACAAGATATCATCATTCATTCTTTCATAATATTTATGAGGTTTGATGTGTACAAAAATATATAAGTCCCCTCTTGGTCCACCTTCTAATGATGGCATACCAAAGCCAGTCAATTTAATTTGTTCATTTTCTTTAATTCCAGCTGGTATTTCGATGTCTACAAGTTCAAAAGAAGATTCATATTTGCTGCCCTTACATTTTGAACAAACTCTTTTAATAATTTTACCTTTGCCATTACATTTATTACATTGTACAATGGTTGAAAAAAAGCCCATGCTTTGCATTTTTTCACCAGTACCATTACAATTTGGACAAGTTACAATATCTTCTTTAGTTTCGGCTCCAGTTCCCTTACAATGTGAACATATATTATTTTTATTTAAGCTTACTTTAGATTTCTTTCCAAATACTGAATCAATAAATTCAATTGTAATTGACATTTGTAAATCATCGCCCCGACTTGGACCACGGCGTTTTTTGCTTGAACCAAAACCAAAAATATCTTCAAAAGGATTGCTTGAATTAAATCCTCCACTAAAAGCACTACCAAATTGAGAAAAAATATCTTGAAAAATATCTTCTGAAAAATTAAAACTATTTTTATCAAAAGCTCCATGACCAAATTTATCATATTTAGCTTTTTTTTCAGGATCAATTAATACTTCATAAGCTTCAGTTGCTTCTTTGAATTTTTCTTCTGCATCAGCCTCTTTATTTCGATCGGGATGATATTTCATTGCTAATTTACGATAAGCACTTTTAATTTCCTTTTCGGTGGCATTTTTGTTTATACCTAATACTTCATAATAATCTCTTTTTGCTTTTTCACTCATAATAAAATAAATTTTAGCACAATAATTTAAAGAGTGCTAAAATTACAAATCATTTTTTGAAATAGTAATAATTCTTTGCTTTTGATTAATATCTTTTTTTATAATAGCTTTGGGAAAATGAGTTTGAAAATAAGTTGCAGAAAAAGGATCAATTTCAAAAATTAATTTTCCATTTTCTTTTAAATATTTTTTGGCTTCTTTTAATATTTCTTTATAACATTTTAAACCATTGTCTTTAGCAAATAAAGCTCTTTTTGGATCATATTTTAAAGATTTATCAAAATTATGTTTTCTATTTAAATAAGGAGGGTTTGAAATTATCAAATCATATTGACGATTTACTTTTTTAAATCAATTTGATTTAAATACATTTACATCTAAATTGTTTAATTTGGCATTAAATTTTGTTTGTTTTATTGCTTGGTTAGATATATCAACTAAATCTACATAGCAATCAATATTTTTTTTAATTGCCAAGCCAATAAAACCAGAACCACAACCTAAATCTAAAATATTGCTATCCTTATTTAAATATTGATAAGCCTCAATAATTACCTCTTCAGTTTCATATCTCGGAATCAAAACCTTATATCTTAAATCAATTCAAACATTTTGCATTTCTTGTATTCCGATAATTTTTTGAACAGGAACATCCTTTTTTAACATTTTTAGTTCCTTTTTAGAAACAAAAAGAGGCATATCATACCTTAGTTTTTCTCTAAGCAAAACCTCTTTTTCAATCATTATAAACCAGCCTCACTAATTTTTTTGGCTTTTTCATCAGCACTAAGTTGTTCAATAATTTTTGCCAATTCACCTTCCATAACAACTTTTAAAGAAGTAGAAAAACCAATTCGGTGATCAGTAACTCTGTCTTGTGGATAATTATATGTTCTAATCTTTTCGCTTCGATCCCCAGTTCCTGCCAATTTTCTTAAACCACTTTCTTCTTCTTCACGTTTTTTAATTTCTAATTCATAAAGTTTAGCTCGTAAAATTTTCATTGCTGTTTCTCTGTTTTGAATTTGACTTCTTTCATCTTGCGATGTAACAATTATTCCGCTAGGTTTGTGGGTAATTCTTACTGCTGAATCTGTTGTATTGACAGATTGTCCTCCAGCTCCAGAAGATCTAAATACATCAACTTCAATATCATCAGAAGAAATATCAATTTTTACGTCTTCATCAACTTCTGGTAAAACAGTAACAGTTGCTGTAGAAGTATGCACTCTTCCTTGGGTTTCGGTTTGAGGAACTCTTTGAACTCGGTGAACTCCTCTTTCATATTTTAATTTTGAGAAAACTTTTTCACCTTTAACAGTAAACACTATTTGACTAAATCCACCAGCTGTTCCATATGTATAATCAATAATTTTTATTTTAAAATCATTAGATTCACAATATTTTTGATACATTTTGAATAAATCACCTGAAAAAATGTTTGCTTCATCTCCTCCAGCAGCGCCTCTTATTTCCATAATAACATTCTTATCATCATTTTCATCTTTTGGTAATAAAAGTTCTTTTAAATCCTCTTCTAAAACATCCATTATTTTTTCTTGTTCTAAAATATCTTGTTTAGCTAATTCAATCAATTCAGCATCTTTTTCATTATTCAAAATTTCTTTTGCTTCTTTATACATACTTTCAGCCTTTAAAAAGTTATTGAAAGCATCATAAATTTCTTTAATTGAACTTTGTTCCTTGTTTAATTTTGTGTATTTCTTAATATCGTTAAAAATTTCTGGGTTTAGTAATTCATTAGCAATTTCTTCATATTTCGATTTAATTGCCATTAATGATTCATGCATTGATTTTTCCATAACTTAAAAATTATAACAAACCCCGCCTTAAAAGACAATAATTTTTAGCAGAATTATTGAATTTATGATTTGGTCTTATATAATTAAAAAAAGAGGTTAAAATGATTTTTAAATATGATGAATCAGCATTGGAATTTCTTAAAAATGTTGATGAAAAATTACAAAAAATAATTAATAAATTCGGGAAGCTAGAAATTAGTTTGGAAGAAGATGTTTTTCAATCAATTATAAAAAATATTATTGGTCAACAAATAAGTATTCAAATTCAAAATAAATTATGAAATAATATCAAGCAGACCTTAAAAGAAATAAATCTAGAAACTACTAAAAATTTAAATCTTGAAGATTGAAAAAACTTTGGGTTATCAAGCCAAAAAGCACAATATATTTTTGAATTTATTACTAAAATAAGAAGGCATGAATTTGATATTGATAAGTTAAATAATATGAGTGATGATGAAGCAATTTCTTATTTAACGACTTTAAATGGAATCGGACCATGAACAGCTGAAATGGTTTTAGTTTTTTGTTTAAACCGTTTAGATGTTTTTAGTATCAATGATTTAGGAATTAAAATTGGTTTAATGAATTTATATGGTTTAAAAGAAATAACCAAAAAGCAATTAAATGATTTTAAAAAGAAATTCTCACCATATGGTTCAATTGCTTCATTTTATATTTGAAAATGTGTTGAAAAAGATATTTGAAAACCAAAAGGAATTTGACAATTAGATAAGTATTTTGATTTTTATCAATCAAAAATTGGTGTTATTTTATTACAAGCAAATGAAGATGAATTGACCAAAATATCAATTAACCCGGATCAAAAATATAAAAAAATAAATTTCTTAGAAAAACACCACTTTCCTTTTATAAATAATGATTCTAAAATCATTAAAGAAACCAAAACATGATTAGATAATTATTTCAATAATAAAATTTCTGTATGCAATGTTCCTTTAAAAATGCAAGGAACACCTTTTCAAAAAGAAGTTTGATTGCAAATAAGTCAAATTCAATATGGCAAAACCAAAACATACAAAGAAATTGCTAATCAATTAGCAATAAAAAAAGGGATAAAAAACATGTCATGTCAAGCAGTTGGAACAGCATGTGGCAAAAATAATTTTCCCATAATAATTCCTTGTCATCGTGTTTTAGCTAGCAATTCAATTGGTGGTTTTAATGGTAATATTAAAACCAAAATCAATTTGTTAAACCATGAAAAAGTCAAGAAAAATAGCTAATAAATTTGTTTAAAATTTTAAAAAATCTATATAATAATTAATGAGTTGCCGTTTTAGCTCAGGGGCAGAGCACTTCCATGGTAAGGAAGGGGTCGCTAGTTCAATTCTAGTAAACGGCACCATATCAAAATGACCAAAATGAGATTTTTCTCATTTTTTTTATTTGCAAAATAATAAAAAAATGGAGCAAGCTCCATATGGCAGGGGTAGCAAGACTCGAACTCACAACACACAGGGTTGAAGCCTGTTGTTCTACCATTGAACTATACCCCTATTAAATATAACAATATTATTTTATACTAATCATTGATAATTTTGTTATATTTATCTATTTTAATTTAGTTTCTAAAGTATTGATAATATCACTAATTGTTTTAAAGTTTAGTAATTCTTCATCAGAAATAGTAATTTTTAATTGTTCTTCAACTTCGCTTATTAAAACCACTAAATCTAAACTATCAATATTTAAATCTTTAATACTAGAATTTTCATCAAAGGATTTTTTAGTTAACTTTTTAATTTGTTTAAAAACATAATCTTTAATTTCCATAGCCTTTTAATTATATATTATTAGTACAGATTTTATAAGTTCTAAATGCTTTTTGAGTATCATTTTCTCAAATGAAAGATATCTCAACATCATTTTGAGCAATTCGGTTATATGCATATTTTATTTCTCCGTCATTGATTATCAATTTTGAAATAATGTCTTTGATAACAAAGGCAATCATCTCATCATCAATTCAAGCATTTGAATCTTTAAAATTCAAGTGATCATAATATGTATTATCATCAATGCTTGGAAAAACTAAACTTGAATCAATGATTTCTTTTTCAATTGTAGGTTCATCATTGTTTTTAGGTTGTTCATTATGTGTGTTTTCTTCTTTATTAACTTTTTCTTCTTTTTTATTTTCTTTGTCATCATCAATGGTAATGTGATGATTATTCTTGTTTTGTTGTTTAGCTTTAGATTTAATAACAAAAACTGAAGTTACACCAGCAATGCTTAACAAACCAACGGTGGAAATTGATGATATTAAAATAATTTTTTTTGTTCTTGATTTCATTATTCTCCCCCTTTATTTTCTATGTCTAATAATGTTTTAGCTTCTTCAATCACTTTATTTAAATTTCGGTAATAAATTGTTTTCCATTTAGCTTGTTCAAAATAGTTTTCTTCTTGTTTAATTTTCATTTTAATTAATCCTCTTTTGGCATGCAAATAAGGCTGATTAACCACTTGGTTGTAATGTAATTTATAATCATTTAGATTTTCGCCAATACTAAATTCCATATCATGAGAAAAATTACCAACAAAATTAGGTGAAATGCATATGCCTCTTTTAGCATTAGGATTGTTTGTGTTGAAAATCATTTTTTTGTTTTCAACATCATAAAATGAATAAGAATTGATTAAAATTTTCTTTGTCGGGCTAGTATAATCAAAAATAAATTCAGGTTTGTTTGTTTTGTCATTACAAATAGTGATATTTTTAATATTTAAGGCTGAATAATCACTTTGATTGGGAATATTGTTTTTGTTATTCAATATATCTAATTCATAAAGCGTTTCAATTTGATTACCAATTTTCAAAACTTTTGGTTTAAAAACATAATACAAATATTCAATGTTTGAATGTTTTATTAATAGATCGTTAAGATTTTCATCATTAGAAAAAATGATATTAATCTTTTTGATTATCCCAATCCCAATCCCATTACTATCTATAACAAATTCTTTATTAATGTTTTGCCGGTCTAAATAAATACTTAGCCCATAAATTTGCTTGATATTGTTATCATTTTGCAAAACAAGCTCGATATTGATATTTTTTATTTCAGAAAATTTGATTTTAGTTTTGGCAGTTTCTGAAATAAATTTAATTTCAAAAGTGCCATTATTTGAAATTAAATTGACATTTTGTAATATCACTTTGTTATTAATTGTGATAGTCACAAACAATTGGTTGTTAAGATATTTTAAAGTATCATTTTGGTAATTAAAATTTAAAATAAATCCATCAATATTGATTATTCTTTCAAAATTAAGTTTAAATTTTTCACTGGCATTTAATAAGTCTTGATTATAAATTCTTTTTTCCACCCGATAAGCTAATTTTTCGTTTTCAATATTTTTAATTAATTGATTATTTAATAGCATACAAAAACCTTAAGAAATTGTTGACTACTAGATGTAATTTCTTGTAATATGTTGTTTTAGATCAATGATTAAGATATCAATTAGGCTCAGGGTTATTAAAAATAAAATTTTCTAAAAATACTTTTTTGTCATCCTTTTGTAATGAATCAATAAACATTGTTAAATAATCTTTGTAATTTTGTATATTTTTAATTTTTCTTGATAATTCTAAAATTTTCATGTCATTACAATATTTGGAAATAAATTTCTTTTTCTCATTTAGTGATAAATTTGAAATAATTCCAATCTCATTTAATGTGTATTCCATTTCTCTCTCCTTGCTTTAAATTAAAATAAATTAGCAAAAATTTATTGAAATAATGAGACAATTAGTTAACTATATTTATAATATAAATATCAATTAAAAAAGTATCAAGTGGAGAAGCACATGAATCAAGAAACAATTAAAATCCAAAAAGCAATTAGTATGTCTGGTTATTGTTCAAGAAGAGAAGCAGAATTATTAATTGCACAAAATAAAGTTAAAATTAATAATGAAATTGCCAAAATTGGTCAACGTATAACAACTAAAGATGTTATTTTAATTGATAATAAAAAAATTGATTGAAACAAACAACCAAATATCTATCTTGTTTTAAATAAACCTAAAAGAACTATTTGCACTATTGAGGATCCAGAAAACCGTAAAACTATTTATCAATGAATGAATTTAAAAGAATATGCTTTTTCAGTAGGGAGATTAGATTTTAACACTACTGGTATCATTATTATTACTAATGATGGTGATTTAGCCAATAAATTAGCTCATCCTTCAAGCCAAATTAAACGTTCATATATTGCCACTTTAGATCGAGCTTTATCAACAGAGGAACTTAAATTTTTAAATAGTCATCGCGTAATATTAGATAATAAAAAATCTGTCCAACAAGTTGAATTTGTTGGTGATAATAGCTATCAAATTACTTTGGTTGAAGGAAGAAATCATCATGTTAAAAAACTATTTAATTTAGTTCAAAGTAATGTAATTAAATTGCACCGTGTTTCTTATGGATGTATTACTGACAAAAATCTAAAAATTGGTAAATGAAGAAATTTAACAGCAAAAGAAATAATTGATTTAAAAAACCAAATAAAATAAAAAATAACCTCTAACAAGTGGGGGTTATTTTTCTCATTAAAATAATTTTTTATAATGTTATAAAAGATTTTATACGATAGATCATTTTATGAATTGCATATTCTAATAAATTAACACTATATCTTTTTTCAATAGTTTTAATAAAATCTATTGCTAGTTTTCATTCGTGTGCGATTAAATAATTATAAATTTTTGTTGTAAAGTTTTTACTTAAGTGTTTAATAAAAGTAGCATCATAATTAATTGCTCCATTTAACATAATTAAGGCACTTAATAATTCTTGTTTAATTAAGGCAATTGAGTTATGATTAATATTAATCAGACATTCATCTTCAGTGTCTATATTAATAACTTTTAAACAATAATCTTAATAATGTATATCATAATAAGCCGAGGCATTAATATTTTCAAAACCACTTACTCATTGTGCTAAATAGTTATTAATGGTTGTTAAATACGTTTGATCAATCATACTATCCATTCAATGAAATTAATTTTGTATCATATGGTTATTTTATTTATAAACAATTGGAAATATTAATTATTTACAAAAGTTATTATTAAACCCATAGTAATTTCATCTACCACATATTCTTTAACATCCATTTGTTTTCTCATAATAACTAAATTACACCATAAATTTATAAAATTATTAATAAAAAATGACCTGATTAAAACCGGTCATTAATAAATAATCAATCTCATTATACCATAAATCAAATGACTTTATTAAAACTCATACATTTCACGTTCTATATATTTTGATAAATCTACATCATATTGCGAATTAAGGCTTTTGATTAAATCCACATATGGTTTTCATTCATTATTAATTAAATGATTATAAACTTTAACATTGAATTTCTTAATATCATCTTCTAGAGTTGGAGATGCTTTATAATAAGGGTATCTATCGTATTTATAAGGGAATTCACTGTAAGGTAATGTTTCTAAATAACTTTCAAGACCATCTATGAAAAATGATGGGTTTTCACTAATATATTTGAAAAGATATAATGACGCAACCAATGCTTCTTTAAAAGTGTCTGTTTCATTAAAAGCGAAAGAATACATAATAAGATCTTTTTCAATTAAAGTAATTAAAATAGTTTTAAAATCTTGTTCTTTGATAAGATTATCATTTACTCAATCTTTGCTTAATGTTGTTTTAAATTTAACATTATATTTACTATATTCGGTAATTAATTCTTGTTTTACAAAATTAATCAAAGTTTCATTAGATTTGTTATTGTTATAAACATCTTTTACAAAAGCATCAATTTGATCAGGTGAAGTTAATAAATCAGCACTATTAGATAAATTAATAAATAAAGAATTTATTTTATAAGATCTTTTTAAATAATTAATAATTGAGTTGTTATTATAATAATTTTTATAATAATTAATATTTGATTGATTATTTTTACTATCTTTTATTTTTTCAAGAACAACACTTTTATATTCTTTTTTTCCTTTAACAATTCAATCTGCTTCAGTATAATGATTTTCTAATTCATAACCATGTTCATTAATTTCTTTAATGAAAACATCTCTTTGTAATTCTACATCACCTTCTTGATAAGCATATTTTTTATTATTTTTAATTGCGCTTTCAATTGCATATTCAATATTAAAATGTCCAATTCATTTTAATCCACCTAAAGCATTATCTTTAAAGATAATTTCTTTACCAACTACTTTATCATAGAATTTACCTGTGTTTTCATCAACATCTAATAGTGTATAATCTTTAGTCCCAATATTTTTAATAATATCTCCAACTTGATAAGTTTTAATTACTTCTCCACTTTGGAGATTTAAAATCGCAATTTTAAAGACACCATTATTATCTTTGATAATTAATTCTTCTGGGTTGTGTTGAAAATAACGTCCAAAATAATCTGGATCGTGGCTTAATAAATTAACCACAAGATCACCATTAGCTAAACGATCACCAACTTTTAAAGTACTAATATCAAAATGATTAGTTGTTGGTGTAGTAGGGTTTGGATTTGGTTGTGGATCTGGAGTGTTAGGAACACTTGGTTGTTTAGGTTGATCTTGAGAAGTGGGTTTTTCACATTTTGAACTAATTAAAGGTAATGTGGTAATTACCCCTGTTGTACAAAAAAGAAAGTATAAATAATAAATTTTTTTATTTTTTTTGCTTTTCATTTTTTATCCTTTTCTAATACATTTTTTTATTTATAAAACTAATTTTATTTGTTTGCAAAAAAAAAAAAAAAAACTGCTTGGATTTTGTTAGTTTTTCAAAAAAAATCCAATTTTTGTTCTTTTTAAAATGATTTTTAAAGTTTTAAAATGAAAATTTTAATTTTAATATATAAAAAAAGAGAATGAATCCTCTGAATCCTCTTTTTAATTTATTTTTTTAAGAATTGATAATATTTTGTATAGTTTCTTTTAAATTTTCTTTTTGATATTCATATACAAATTTAACATTATTATTTTTTAACAAATCAGGAACATAGCCAATATTGTATTTAGCAA
>NZ_JNJX01000005.1 GCF_000702805.1 Mycoplasma anseris ATCC 49234 | reverse complement strand
AAGATTCAGTTAATGCAGAAAGCACTGAAATAAATAATTTAAAAACAGCAATCAATAATAATCAATTTAATTTCAAAGAAGTTTATGATTTAATACATAAATATTTCGAAAAGAAAGACTCTTCGTCAGAAACAAGTGAATCTGAAAATAAAGAAAAAGAAACAGTTGTAAATAATGAAGAGGAAAAGAATAAAAAAATTACAATTATTAATGAATTTAAAACTAAATTTGAAGATTATGTAAATAACATCAAGAAAATCATTTATTTAAAAGAATTAGATAGTGAAATAAGTGATTATATAAATGAATTATTAAATATTGAATTAGATTTATTAAGTGTCGAACAATTAGATTTAAAAATCACTGAACTGCAAAACAAACAATTATATTTCCATACAATTGAAACAGAATTATTTAAACAAGCATTTGAAAAATTAAAATTAAGAGTTGATGAATATAAAGAAAAAGAACTAAAGGAATATCCATTTTATATTAATCGCTTAGAACGTTTAACAACAAATTGTAACAATATTATAAACAATGAGAATGATTCGCCTATACAAAAAAATGAGGCATTAACATTGCTATTAAATGAGTTTAATGACATAATTCAAAAAGTTAAAAATCCTCAATATAGTTCTTCACAAAATAAAGATTTGACAACAATTATTTTGAGTGTAGCAATACCAATCATTCTATTATTAATAGGAATTTCAGTTGGATTAGTTGTCTTTAAAAAGAAAAATAAAAAATAATGGCGATCACAACAGGAGTTGAACCTGCGACCCTAAGCTTAGGAGGCTTATGCTCTTCCACTGAGCTATGTGACCACTATTAAAACATAATTATTATAACCTAAAACAAGCTCCCAAGATAACTTGAGGGCTTGTTTTTCTTATATTCGGTTTCCAATTTCTTTAGCAGCAATAGTTCCATCAGAAGTAGCTGTTGTAATTTGTCTGACTGATTTTTGAATAACATCTCCAGCAGCAAAGATATTAGGGATTTTTGTTTCCATGTTTTGATCAACAATAATAAAACCATATTGATCTAAAATCCCAAGCTCTTTTAAAAATGCAGTATTTGGTTTGAAACCAATGTATGGAAAAAGACCATTCATTTGCATTTTGCCTTTGGTTTGATCAATAACATATTCAATTTCTTCCAAAGTTTCATTTCCAATTAATTTTAAAACTCTAGCGTTTTCATGAATAAAAATATTGTCATGTTTTTTTGCATCTTCAACTAGTTTTTTTTCAGCAATAATTCCATCTCTTACAAAAATATGGACTTCTTTTGCCATTGAAGCTAAATAAGAACATTCTTCAAAAGCTGAATTTCCACCACCAATGATGCCACAAATTTTATTTTTATATAATGCACCATCACAAACAGCACAATATGAAACTCCCTTTTGATTAAATTGATTAATTCCTTCAATTTCATGAGGAATTAAATTTTGCATACCAGTTGCAATAATAATTGTCTTAGTTTGAAATTTGTTTCCGTTTTCTAAAACAATTTCTTTTATGTTTTCGTTGGCATTATTAATAGCAACTACTTTGCCATAAATAAATTCAGCGCCATTTAATTTGGCTTGATTTAGCATTTTAATAGAAATTTCAGGACCTGAAATAAAATCATAACCTGGGTAATTTTCAATTTTACTTTGTTCTGCCATTTTGCCACCAGGCATATAAGATTCGATAAAAGCAACCTTTAAATTATTTCTTGATAGATATAAAGCGGCGGTAAGTCCAGCAGGACCAGCACCAATAATTAAAGTATCATACATAAATTATTTATTCAAAGCTAATTCAAGTTGCTTTTTATCAATATCAATTTTCTTAGTATTCTTATTAAATACAAAGGCTTGTTTCTTTTCATAAACTATGAAATAGAAATATTTATGAGTTCATTCTTTTTTATATAAATTAATCTTATAAACATTGTATTGTGATTTTAATAAAAATTCGCAAATAGTAATGAAAATAATTCCAGTAATAATATATAAAGCAGAAATAACTTTATATATTGTATAGTTGTCTTCTCTTAATGGCTCCATTCCAAATCTAATGATTCCATAATAAAGAATATAAATTCCAGCAGTAGTACCTGGTCTTAATCAATTAAAGAAGTTTAAAATTCAAACAATTATGATATAGCCGACAAAGTTTGCAATTGATTCATATAAGAATAGTGGGAATCTGTAATGACCGCCAATAAACATATGTGACCTAATTAATTCAGGTAAGATTCTAAAGGCTAATGATTCTACTTCCATAACACCGCCATAAACTTCATGATTAGCAAAGTTTCCTCATCTACCAATGGTTTGACCAATTAAAACAGCTGGTAAAATAATAGTAAATGCTTTTCTTAAATCAATTTTCTTTTTGTTTTTTGAAAATAAAATGTAAAGCACACAACAAGTAGTTGCTGTAATAACACCACCATGGATTGATAAACCACCTTCTCAAATTGCATAAAAGCGTTTTACAGTTTCTCAATTGTGATCAATAGCCTGTTGAATAATAAAGAAGGCTCTAGCCCCAATAATAGCTGTTGGTAGGGCGATTAAAACTAAAATTGAGAATTGTTCAAATGAATATTTTTCTCGTCTTCAAAAATATAATACAGTTAAAATTGAAGAAAGCATTCCAAGCATAATGCAAAGTGAATAAACATAAAAAGGCCCAACTTTTAACTGCACACCAGCAAAATCTTCTATATGTGTTGACATAATTTCTCCTTTTGAATAAATAAATTTAATTATAACATTATTAAGTAATAATGTTTTATTTAAGGATTTTTCTTAAATATTCTGCTGTATATGAAATTTCAGATTCAGCTACTTGTTCTGGAGTTCCTGAAGCAATAATTCTTCCTCCTCCGTTTCCACCATCAGGGCCTAAATCAATAATATAATCAGCATTCTTAATGATGTCTAAATTATGTTCAATTACAATTACTGTATCTCCATTATCAACAATTCTATTTAATACATTCAATAAATTTTGAACATCAAAAGAATGTAGTCCGGTTGTGGGTTCATCTAATAAATAAAGGGTCTTACCAGTTGGTTTTTTTTGTAAATATGTTGCTAATTTAATTCTTTGAGCTTCACCACCACTTAAAGTGGTTGCAGATTGACCTAATTTAATATAGCCTAAACCAACATCCATTAAAGTTGCTAATTTATCAGCAATTTTTGCTTTGTTAATAAAAAAGGTATGAGCTTGTTCTACTGTCATTTCTAAGACATCATTAATATTTTTGCCATGATATTTAACTTCTAAAGTTTCAGCATTATATCTTTTACCATCGCAATGGTCGCATTGCACATAAACATCTGGTAAAAAATGCATTTCAATTTTAATTACTCCATCACCTTCACACTTGTCACATCTACCACCTGATACATTGAAAGAGAATCTAGATTTTTGATAACCCCTTATTCGGCTTTCTTCAATGTTTGAAAAAACTTCTCTAATATCATCAAAAACACTTGTATAAGTAGCTGGATTCGAACGTGGCGTTCTTCCAATTGGACTTTGAGTTATTTGAATAATTTTATCAATATTCAATTGTCCAACTAAGTTTTTATCCCTTCTTATGTCATACAATGGGTTGTTTAAATAATTAGAAACTCTATTCATAAGTTCTTCATTGATTAAACTACTTTTTCCTGAACCACTGACTCCAGTAATGGCAATTAATTTTCCTAATGGGAATTTAACTGAAACGTTTTGTAAATTATTTGTTTTGGCATTTTTAAGTTCCAAAACTTTTCCATTGCCACTTCTTCTTTTTTTGGGGATATTAATAATTAATTCACCTGAAAGATATTTACCAGTGATTGATGACGGATTATTTTTAATTTCTTCAATTGTTCCTGATTCAACAATATTGCCACCATGTTCTCCAGCCATTGGACCAATATCAACAATAAAATCAGCTTGGCGAATTGTTTCTTCATCATGTTCTACAACTATTAAACTATTTCCAATATCAACCATGTGTCTTAAAGAATTAAGAAGTTTTTGATTATCTTTTTGATGCAATCCAATTGAAGGCTCGTCTAAAACATATAAAACCCCAGTTAAATTTGCGCCAATTTGAGTTGCTAATCTTATTCTTTGGGCTTCGCCTCCACTTAAAGTTTCAGCTTTTCGATTTAATGTCAAATATTGCAAACCAACATCAATTAAAAATGTTAAACGATGTTTCAATTCATTAATAATTAATTCGCTAATTTCTTGTTCAATTGAAGACAATTCTAATTTATTAATAATTTCATTTAATTCCTCAATTGATTTATTTGAAATTTCATAAATGTTTAAGCCAGCAATTTTAACTGCTAAAGCAAAATTATTTAGTCGTTGCCCTTTACATACTTTGCAATCAATATCAGATAAATATTTTTTGTAATAGCTTCTAGCCTCTTCTGAAGAAGTTTCTAAATACCTTCTTTCCAATTTATCAACAATTCCTTCAATAGTTCTTGTAACTACTCTTTTAGTGGTCGAACTTTGTAAACTAAAAGTAATTTGTTCATCTGAACCATATTTAATAATCTCGATCTCTCGTCTGCTTAATTCTTCAATTGGTTTATTCATATCAATATCATAATGTCTTAATAAAACTTGAAATTCTTGTCATTCTAAATTAGTGGTATTTATTAAATTTTTAAAATATTTGATTGCCCCTTCATTAATAGAAAGTGTTTTATCAGGACATATTAAATCAAAATCAGCTTGTTGGATTAAACCAATTCCTTTACATTCATTACACATTCCGTATGGGGAGTTAAATGAAAATAATTTCGGTTCAATTTTAGGCATGTCAAAATCTCCATATTCACAACTATGGAAAATTGAAAAAGTTTGTTTTTCAATTTTTGAATCAATTACTTCTAACGAAACCAAACCATTTGATAATTCCAAAGCTATTTCAACAGCCTGACTTACTCTTGATTTGTTTTCATTATTAAGAACAATTCGATCAATTACAACTTCAATAGTTCATTTTTTATTCTTATCTAAGACAATTTCATTTTCTAATAAAAAGATTGTGCCATTGATTTTTACCCTCAAAAAGCCATCTCTTTTTAATTTATTTAATAAAAATTGATGTGAACCTTTTTCATTTAAAACCATTGGGGAAAGAATATAAATCTTTGTTCCTTCTTCATATTTAAAAATATTATTAATAATGTCTTTTGACCTTTGGGCAGTAATTTCATGTTTATGATTAGGACAAAAAGGTTTACCAACTCTTGCATATAACAATCTTAAATAATCATAAATTTCAGTCACTGTTCCTACAATACTTCTTGGATTATTATGAACAGTTTTTTGTTCAATAGAAATGGCCGGAGAAAGCCCTTCTATACTTTCTACATTAGGTTTTTTTGTTCCTCCTAAAAATTGTCTAGCATAACTTGAAAGACTATCGACATACCTTCTTCTTCCTTCTTCATAAATAGTATTAAAAGCTAATGAAGATTTACCAGAACCACTAACTCCAGTAAAGACAACAAATTGGTTTCTAGGAATGGTTACATCAATATTTTTTAAATTGTTTTCCTTAGCACCTTTAACAATTATTTTATTATTCATATTACTCCTTGTCTTTATTAAATTTTTCTTTATACAGCGATTCTAAAAAGCTAACACGTTGTTTAAATTCCTTTTGAATTCTTTTAAAAATACTGGATTTTAATTTGCAATGACTATGTTGTTTAAATTTAAATTTTTTTAATTTATTAATTCAGATTACATGTCTAGGACGTAAATAATATTTCATTTGGTCATCTAAAGTTTTAAAAAGCTTAGCTTTGTTTTTTCCGTAATTATTAATATATGTTTCAATCATATTATCATCATAGATATTAATATCAAAAAATAAACTATTCCCATTATCGAAAATAGGAGCATTTTTAATAACATTAAATTCTTCATCAATCAAAATGCCTAGATTCCCTAGATGACGATCAGTATTACAAATAAGAGCATCAAATAGCATCAAATCCTCAAAGAAATTTTTTCCAATAATTTTTTCTAATTTATTTAAAAGTTTTTGGTTAACTTTTTCTGTTTCTTTTACAAAAACACTTAAAGGCAGATATGAAGCATCTTTATTAGCAAAATTCCTACAAATCGATAAAGTGTTTTTTTGAAATTTTATTAAATCATATTCGACTGAATCTAATCCTAAATGTTTAGCCAATTGAGAAGAAAAAAATTCACTATATGATTCTAGCATTGATTTTGAATTGATTGAATTTGAATTTTGTTTAACTAAAAATTGTTGGTTTTCTTTAATAAATCAACATTTTTTTAAATTACCATTAGTAAAAAAAGCTGGATTTTCTTGTTTTTTAAAAGGTTCTTTTTCAATAAAATCAATTTGTTCGTTCTTAAATGTATCAAATAAATTAACATCTATAAATTTTTTATTTGAATCATTTGTAATTCAAAAATTATCCGACAAATTTAAAAAATTAGAGAACTTATAAAAATCTCATTTTGCTGAAAATGAGTATCTTTTTTCTGGGAATTTACGATCGATTAAAATGTATTTAATTAAATTTGAAGGTGAAATTTGAAATTTATTAACAAATTCTTCAAGTTTAGGATTTAAAATCTTTCAATCATAAAATTCTTGGCTATCCTCTTTAATAAAAAAAGAGAAGCAATCTTTATCTCTAATTTTTATTTTAAACATATTAATTAATATCTAAATCCTTTAAATCTGATTTGTCTTCTTTTTTATCTTCAACCACTTTTTTAGGTGTTTTAAGTTTCTTGGCTCTATCCTTATTCTTAGCATCCATTAATGTTTTTAATTTGGAAATTATTAAATCTTCATAAAACTTAGTTGCCTCAGGATCGGCGCTTTGTCAACCTAAATTGATTTCTTTAAATTGATTATAAGAATTTAAGAAATATTCTACAATATTATCATCTTCAACACCCATCATTTTAGCTGATTCATATAGTTCTTCAACCATATCTTCTAATGAAGGCATACCAGGAGCAAATTCAGGTAATTCTTCTTCATAATCAAAAGGTTTTCTTATTGAATGTTTTTCATTGAATTCAGCTTGATATTCATCTAATAATTTTAAACCAACGAAGAAAACCATATCACCCATTTCAATATCTTTACTTTCAGCACCAATTTCAATTGAAATATCTTCATTATTTTCTGGGAATATTGAATTATTTTTGGCTTTTAATTGTTCAATTTTATTAATTATTTCCATTGCTTTAATTTTATTTGCTACTGGTTTTATTTGAAGTTTTTTGTCAATCACTTTATTTAAATTTAAATTAGTTTTTTTCTTGCTATTAACAAAAGGTTCTTCAATTTTTTTTATATCTTCACTCTTTAAATCAAACACAAAATCTCCATTGCATTTAATCGAAAAGTCTGAAAATGCAAATTTTTCTTCCTTAGTTTCTTTCAATTTAACATTGAATCCTAATAAAACACCATTTTTTAAAACAATATTGAATTTTAGAATTGGTTTGCTAGCACTTAAAGCATTATCATTATCTAAAGCTTTTATATTATTTCATACACTGTATAAGCTAGTATCGGCTGATCTAAAATTTGAAATCAATGATTTAAAATATGGAACATCCATTTTGATTGATTCGGGTAAAAAATATAGTTTAAAAACTTCATCAATACTTGATTGATATTCAAATGTGAATCAAGATAAAATTTCATTATTCATCAATTCAAAAGAATTTAAAATAATTAAATTTAATTCCTCCAAAGTCATTGAACTATTTATTGTTAATTCATAATTATCAATTTCTAAAAAGTTCTTGGTTTTTATATACAAGATTTTTTTTGAATATGTTCCGTCTTGAAATGGCGAAATGTGCTTTAAACCTTCTAAAGTAATTTTATAATTTGGTAATTTTTTAAACATGTTTTCTCCTATTTTTTAAAGTCATGTAATAAATATTTCTTAACAATATGTTTTAAACGATATAAATAATCAATAATTGCTTCGCCTACCCCATTTTGCTCCACAGAACTAGTGTAAAAATGGGCTACATTATGAACATTTTGATTTGAATTTGCCAAAGCATATCCGAAATTTGTTAATTTTATCATTGGAACATCATTGTTTCCGTCTCCAATTGCCATTACATCTTCTAATTTAGTCTCTTCATTTGCGTAGATATTACTCATCATTCATTGAATTGCACTTCCTTTATCGATTAATTCTGCTTCAATTTCAATTAAGGCTGCTGTTTGAATTATTTTTAATTCCTTTAAGTCTTTGATTATTGAATATATTTGATTTAATTCTTTTTGATCGGCATCATTGTGTGGGTATAATTCAATCTTAACTGGTTCAATAAATTCAAAATCATATTTTTTAGGAAATTCTTTTTTAACTTTTAGATCTTCAAAATGATATTGAAAAATTATGTCATTGATGGGTCAATCAAATAAGTAATAATAATTTTCGTTGTCTCAAAAAATCATTTGAATTTCATGTTGTTTACAAATATCAAGAATATTATTAAAAATTCTATTTGAAATATGCTTTGAATAAATTATTTTCTTTATCTTCGTATCGAATATTTGTGAACCAGAAGAACCAATAATATATCTTGCATTTAATCTTTCTGATAACCAAAACATTCTTTGAAAACAAGGATTACCAGTGCAGATATTAAAGTCCCCACCATTTTCAATTAAAAATTTAATATCTTCAATTGTCTCCTGTTGAGGAATAAAATTATTATAAATTGTGCCATCAACATCTGAAAAAACAATTGGTTTTTTGTTATTTATTACGTCTTCAGCCATGATATTTCTTTGCTCCTTTATTTTTAATTAAGCCTTTCTTTTTCCTAATAATTTGAATAATAACAAAAATTGCTACTCCAACTGCTACAATGGTTGGAACTGAAATTCTTACAATATTTCAGACCTTTTCATCATGTTCTTTTTTAGCTCTTTTTTCTTTATCTCCACTAAATCCAGAAACTTTAAATTGTGCCCTTTCATAATAGAAATAATTTTTATAAAGTTTTCCTTTAAATGTGTAGTCCTTTTTATTGCCTTTAGGCGCTAATCATGCTGAAAATGAAATATCTAATTCATTTATAATAGCGGCACTAAAATAAATTTCATATTTTTTTTCAAATTCAGCTTTTCCACCAACTGATTTATAAAAATCCGAATTTGATTTTAAATTTAATTTTGTATTCGGGATGTTTGTATCATTAATAAAATGATCATAAAAACTCTTTATATCTCATTCAGCTGGATTTTGTTCTTCAAAATTCAAGTCATTAAATGTAATTTTATGAAGAGCTTTAACAACATCTTGATAGTTTGGATCTTCATCATTAGTTGGTAATTTATGATCAGCTGGTTTTTCACATGAAACAGCCACCATTGGTGCTAGAGGAATTATTGGTGCCCCTAATAGTAATAGTTTGGATTTTTTCATATTCTAATTTTACTAAAATTAGAAAATTATTAATACCATTTTATTCCTATTTTAGTCTTAAATTTATAATATAAAAGTCAAATTAATGATTTTAAAATATAATTTATTAAATAGAAAAGGGGAGGATATTATGAATCAAACAATATTAATTTCAATTCTAGTAATATGCATATTAGCCTTGTTATTATCCATTTTTCTTATTACTATTTATTTAATAAACTCTAAAAAGAGTAAGGAAAATAAGAAAAATGAAGTGGAAATAATGGATTCATTTATTGAATTAAAACAAAAAATTGAGAACTTAAATAGCACTTTTTTAGTATTGACAAATACTGTTCAAACATCATTGGAAAATCATTTCAATATTTGTGAAAACAGACAAAGCAATTTACAAGAAAAAATAACAAATAATGATGAAAATAAATTAAAAGAATTAAAGAAATACAATGAAGATTCAATTAGCTTGATGGAAAAGAAAACTCAAATTTTACAAAATTTAATTGAAGATAAAAGTACTAAGCAATTAAAAGAAAACAATGATAATTTCTTTAGTTTTAATGAAAAAATGTCCAAGAAATTTGATGAATTGCAAAAACAAACCAATGAAAAAATTAATTCAATGTTAAATAATTTCATTGAAAACGCAAATGATCAAATTCAAAAAATCAATAATGAAATCAATGAACATTTTAAATCAAAATTACAAAAAGATTTAGATCAGCATTTTAAAATGGTTTCAGAATCAATGGATTCCTTAAAGAATAATATTACTAAATTTGAATCTTGACAAAGCAATGTTTCCGATTTAAATAAGGCTTTTAATAATTCTAAAACAAGAGGAAATTTTGGTGAATTGAATCTAGAAAATCTTTTAAGAAATAATTTTTCTTCACAAGATATATGAGACAAACAAGTTAATTTATCAAAAAGCAATGAAGCCGTTGACTTTGTTATTAAAATGAAAAATAATAACAATAAATTGACGTATTTACCAATTGATTCTAAATTTCCTTTAGAAAACTATTTAAAAATTGTTGATGCCAAAAATATTGAAGATAAAGAAAAGGCTAAGAAAGCTTTCTTTGATGACATTAAGTCTATGGCTAAGTCAATTAGTGAAAAATATATTATTGAAGGAATGACAACAGATTATGCAATCTTATATTTGCCAACTGAAGCCATTTATGCTGAAGCAGTTAGTCAGATGGAAGAAATTAGTAAAATTTGATATAACTACCATGTTATTGTAACTGGTCCTTCAACCATTATGCCATCAATAAGAAACTTCTTGATTTATACTCAAAGCCAAAATATTATGAATAACATTAAATCAGTTCAAGAATTAATGGGATATATTAATAAAAATTATGAATCAATCATCTCACATATGGAAAAAGTTCAAAAAAGTAATTTAAATGTTAACAAAGAAATTCAAACTGCCATGCGTATAGCAACAACAGTTAATAATAAAATAAAATTAGCAAATAAAAAAGCCATCTTTGATCTTAATAATGAAGAAAATCAAGAGGATGACAATTTATATTTGGAAGTCGATGATGATTCAATAGAAAATTAAAATGACTATTATGTCATTTTTTTAATTAAAAAAGAAATAAAAAAAATGGGGCGTTCGAAGGGAGTCGAACCCTCGAAATGTCGGAGCCACAACCCGATGCGTTAGCCGTTTCGCCACGAACGCCATTTAATTTGCTAATTAATTATAACAAAGTTTTTATTATATTTTACTTTTTAGCATATTTATTTACTTTACCAATTTTAGGTTTAAGAATTGAAAAAACCAATGAAAATTCACCTTTAATATTATTATCATTATTCAATGATTCTAGAATTTCTTGAGGAGTTCCTTCATATGACATTTCATGTATTTTAGTCATTTCTTTAATTAAAAATAATTTAACATTATTATCAAAAATTATCTTAAAATCTTCAATCGTACTTATTAATTTATGAGGTGAAACATAGCAAACATATGTTCCATATATCAATTCTTTTAATTGATTTTGTCTTGCTCCACTTTTATCTTTTAAAAAACCTAAAAAAGTAAATGTATTAGCAAAATTTGCCTTAATTAAAGCATGAATTAAGGCAGTTGGCCCGCCAATTACATCAACAAAAATCCCATTTTGTTTAGCTAAATAAATAATTTCAAAACCAGGATCAGAGATACATGGCATTCCAGCATCACTTATTAGGGCAACTTTTTTATTTTTTTGCTTAATTAAAGTAATAATTTTAGGACTTATTGCTTTTTCATTAAAATTATGATAACTAATTATTTTTTTATCAGTAATATCATAATGCTTTAACAATTTTTGGCTAACTCTTGTATCTTCACATAAAATAATATCAGCTTCTTTTAGAGTGTTTAATGCTCTTAAAGTGATGTCATCCAAATTCCCAATTGGAGTCCCAACAATACTTAATTTATATTCCATATAATTCTCCTAATTTAACAATAAATGAAGCAATTTGTACAATAAAGTTTGCATTATTGTTAATCATTCTTTTGGTTTCTTCACACAATAAAATAAATTCATTTAAATAATTAATTTCTAAATATTGAGCAATATCTTTTTTTGACTTCAAAATAATGGGATTAGAAATCCTTTTTTTTGTTTTTAAAATATCTAAAAAGAAATTTTGGATAAAAATTAGCCAATAATTCATATTTGAACTATTTAAATTGGTTTTTAAAAAACTTAACAAATCAAATGGGTTTTTAGGAGCTAATTTTAATTTTAAGTATAGTTCATTAAGTGTTTCAAGTGATAAAAGTGCTTTTATTTTGCTATATTCTTCTTTAGTTTGCAAAAACAAATTAAAGAAATTTGAATATTCTTCAATAAATAAATCATCCGGAATTTCTTTATGGATAATAATTTCAAAAGCTCTGGATTTAATTGTTTTTAAAACATTGTTTGAATTATTGGTTGTCATTAAGACAATTAAATTTCTTGGAGGATTTTCAAGAAATTTTAATAAAGCATTCAAGGTATGTGAATTCCCATTCTCAATATTTTCAATAACTCAAATTTTTTTCTTATGAACATTTAAATTGCTTTCAGTAATTTTATTTATCACATTTATAATATCTGATTTTAAAATATTTTTATTTCTACCTGAAGTTAAGTAATATCCATCACACTTAAAAAATTCATTATAAAGAAGTTGATTTTCTTTGTTGACTAGATTTAAGAAATAAACTAAATATTTCGAAAAATCAACACTAGGTTGTGCTGATAATAAATAAACTTGACTTCATTTATCTGTGTTTTCTGCATTGTTTATAATGGTATAAAAATGATTATTTTTCAATTATAAAACACCTTTTTTTTGAAATACTTGTAAAACTTGATTAAATAATTCTTTTATATCACAAGATGCATCAATCACTTCAAATGAATTTTGGTCAACTTCAATTGCCTCTTTATAAGCTTGTCTTAATTTTTTATAATATGTAATATCAATTTTTTCTAAACGGTCTCTGGAATCTCTTAAATTAGTTAATCTTTGAATTACAATTTCTGGTTCTAAGTCTAAAAAAATTACAAAGTCAGGTTTGGTATTATTGGTAGCAATTTCATTTATTTTCTTAACATTTTTTAAACCTACTCCTCCTAATACTCCTTGATAAACAAAAGAAGAATGTCAATAACGATCGCTAATAATGTTTTTACCCTCTTTTAGAGCCGGTCAAATTGCTTTTTCTAAATTCAATCTTCTTGAAGCAGCAAACAATAATGCATCTACCATTGGTGAAAACTCATTATCATTGTCTAGAATTAATTCTCTGATTTTTTCTGCTTCTTTTGAATAAGCACTTCCCGGTTCCCTAGTGAAAACAAATTTATCAAGAATATTTTGTTTTTCTAAATGAGCTTTTAACATTTTTAATATTGTTGTTTTCCCTGCTCCGTCCATTCCTTCAATTGTTATGAATTTACCTGATTTTGTTTTCATAAAATTTCCTTTACATTTTTAATTTGTTGATTAATGATTGTTTTAAAGTAATTGAATCAACATATTCAACACTTGCTCCAAGAGGAATACCCATTGATAATTGATAAACATTTGCTTTTGGGTATTTGGATTTTATATATTTTTGCAAATATTGCATACAAAATTGGGCTTCCAAAGTTGCAGATAATCCTAAAATGATTTCATCATATTTATCAATTATTTTCAATAGTTTGTCAATGTTGTTAAGAATATTTTGGTCATTATTTTTTAATTTATATAGTCCTTCTAAAACAAAATAATAACCATTAAAAATTTTTAGATCTTCAAATTTTTCAATATCACGATATTGTTCAACAACTAATAATTTTTTATCACGATTCTTATCATTGCAAATAATGCAATCTTTAACATATGCTAATAAATTATTACAATATTCACATTTATTGATGTTCTCTTTGAAATCTTGAATAGCATTGATTAATGAATCAATTTCTTGTTTATTAGAATTAATTAAATAATCGATTATTTTTTGAATTTGTTTTTTTGAAAAACCCGGAATTTTCTTCAATATTAATTCTAATTCAAAAATTTTTTGATTTTCCATTAAAAAGGTAATCCTGAAGCACTATATTGATCTTCTAATTCTGAATAAGCTTCATCAACTTTTTCTAATGCTTCATTTACTGCTAGCATTACTAAATCTTGGACTAATTCCGGATCATCTGGGTCAATTAATGCTTCATTAATTTTTATAGATTTAATTTTTCTTAAACCTGAAATTACAACTGAAATTCCTTGTTTCTCAACTAAAAATTCTTTAATTTGAATTTCTTTTTCTTTTGCATCCATTTCGGCTTGCAATCTCTTTGCTTTTTTAAGCATTTCATTCATGTTCATTGCCATATTTTCTCCTTATTTTTCTTCTTTTATTGAAAACTTGTCGCCAAATAATGATTCACCTAATTTTTCTAATTCCTTGGCTTTGGTATCATATTTGGATTTAAGTTCTTCAAATGGTTTGATTTGTCTATTTTTTAGTTCATTTCTATTTTCAATTCAATATTGTTTTGCTTCTTCAAGCTGTTTGGAAGTAACAGCAATTAAATGAACAAATCTTCCAAATAAATGAACTGCTGAAGTAACAATATGTTTTTGATAAGCGCTTTCATTTAATTTATATACTTCTTCGTCAATACTGCTTGTAAATAAAACAAAATCGTTTGCTGATGCTTTATATGTCATGTTTTTTAATAAGTCTTTAATTAAATTATCTTTTTCTTTCAATAATTTTTGATCCCTCATTGAGAAATTAATTTTATCTTGAGAATGAATATCTAATTTATTTGGATCATTTTTAATTTGAACCTTCTCTAGTTGGTGTAAAACCATACAATCAATAATTCTTTCAAAATCCACTAATTTAGGACTTTTTATTTCTAATAAGTTCTCTGGTTCTTCAGACTTAAATGAATTATTAATTATTAAATCATTGTTAATTCCTTGGTCTTCTAATGAATCTAAATCATCAATATTAGCAGAAGAGATAATTGAATCTTCAATCTCACTTTGATCAATTTCTTTAGTTGTTTCATCAATAATAATTTCAGAAGTTTTTTCAAGAATTTCATCAACATTAATTTCAGTTGTTTTAACTTTATATGAATTAGCAATGTCTGATAAATTAAAGAAGGAATTAACGTTGTTTGCATTCTTATTTTGATCACCGAATTCTTTTTCATTTAAAACAAAATCATTGGTTTGTTCAGGATTTAAATCAATCGTTTCTATATCATCATCAATTAATTCGAAATCCTTTGGTTTTTCTTGTTCCAAATTATTTGAATTGTGACCAATTATTTCATTAACATAATTTTCATCATGTGTTCTAATTGAAGCCATTTTAATTAATGTTAATTCCGCCATTTGTTGAGGTGTATCACTATATTTAATTTGTTTTAAACCCTCAACCAATTCATTAATAAACTCATATGTTTTATCTACTGAAATTTTTAAGTTTTGTAAATCATTGATACTATTAGTTTGAATTAAATCAATACTTTGGGTTTTAGAATAAATAACAAAATTCTTTAAAATTTCAATACATTGGTTAAATAATCTCTCAATATTAGCACCAGATTGAATCAAATTATTAAATAGCTCAATGGAATTTTTATAATCATGATTAGAAGCAAAATTTAATAAATCAATTACATTTTTTACATTAGTTAGACCATATAATTCTTCAATGTATTTACTTTTTATAATGTCACCAGCAGTATAAATTGATATTTGGTCGGCAATACTTAACGCGTCTCTTAAACTTCCATTTCCTAATTTGACAATCAATTCTAAAGCATCATTTTCAATTTGAATATGTTCTTTTTCAAAAATTAATTTTAAGTGATTTGCAACTTCCTTGTTTTCAATTTTCTTGAAGTTAAATCTTTGCACTCTACTTAGGATTGTTAAAGGGATTTTTTGAGGATCAGTTGTTGCTAATATAAAAATAGCATGTTTAGGAGGCTCTTCTAAGGTTTTTAAAAGAGCATTAAAAGCTCCTTTAGAAAGCATATGAACCTCATCAATAATATAAATCTTATATTTAGAATGAGTAGGAGAATGTTTAATTTTTTCTCTTAAATCACGAATGTCATCAACTCCAGTATTAGATGCTGCATCAATTTCAATTAAATCTAAATTACGATCAATATTTTTGATACATTCTTTGCAAGGAACAATTTTTGAATTTGAATGTTCACAATTAATAGTATTAGCAAAAATTTTGGCAATAGAAGTTTTCCCGGTGCCGTGTGGACCACAAAATAAATAAGCATGCGAAATTTTATTTGTATTAATAATATTAATAAGTGTTCTAACAATATGTTCTTGGCCAACAATTTCATCAAATTTTTGTGGGCGGTATTGGCGATAAAAAGCTAAATATTTTTGATCCATTTTAATTTTTCCTTCCTTATTAAAAAGATTATTTATATTTTACCAATTGAAACAAAAAAAACAACCATTTTATTATAATATTAAAGATTCAAAGAGGTAAATTATGAATTTAGGAAAAATTATAGAAAAACGAGGGAATTTGAAAAAAAATATTAGCTTTTTGATTTTGCTAGTTTTAAGTAGTATTTTTTCTATTATTCTTTTAAGTCTTTTTAATATTTTAAATCTTTTTGCTATAAACCAAAACCTTGTTACTTTTTTAATAATTTTGATTTTAGCTCCAAGTACACTAACATTTTGTTATTACTTTTTATATTCATTAGAATATAAAGCTAATGATAAGACCAAATTATTAAAAAGTATCTTTATTATAAGCACAATTTTATTAATCATTAGTATTGGTTTAATTATAATAGTGATTGTATTTGGTAATATTAACACTGATATTGCTAAAACACATTCAACAAAAAAACCTTTACCAATAAATCAAGTTTTACCAAAAGTTAATAAAGTTATTTTAACCTTAAACCTTGCTCTTTCTTTAAATATTATTTTAAGCATTCCTGCAACCATTTTAATTTCAATTCACACAGTTAAAAAACCTAAAAAGTCATAACCATCAAACTTTTTAGGTTTTTCTATTTTTAATGTGATAGCATTTAAATATATAACTAAGAGGGGAATATGAGAAAAGAAAAATCTTGTGGAGCTATTGTTTTTAAAAATAATGGCTCACAATTAGAAGTTTTATTAGTGGAACAAAATGCTGGTCATTGAGGTTTCCCAAAAGGTCATGTCGAGCCAGCTGAAACTGAAAAAGAAACAGCAATTAGAGAAGTAAAAGAAGAAACAAATATTGATATAAAAATTTTAGATGATTTTAAAGAAGTTAACACTTATTCGCCATATTTATTAACTATAAAAGATGTTATTTATTTTATTGGGCTACCCACTTCATTTCAATTAATTAATCAAGAAGAGGAAATTAAAGTTGTTGAATGAGTAAATATAAAAAATGCTAAATCAAGAATTACTTATGAAGAAGATGTAAAAATTCTTAATAAAGCAATTGAATTTTATTTCAAAAATAATTTTTTAAAAAAATTTTAGAATACAAAATTTTGTATTTTTATAAAAAACACATAACAAAATGAGTAAAAAAATAAGAACAATTTTTATTGCTCTTATTATTTATTTTCTTCTATATCCTTATTTGTTTCTGCTGCTTCTTTTTCATTTGGTTGATATTCAGCAATAATTTCTTTGATTCGGTTTATTAATTCCTGATCAGTAATTTGGTCTTTATTTAAATTGCCAAAGACATTATCGCTAAAAATATTATTCACCTTTTGAGCTTCATAATTATTCATTAAATTTACAATTGCTTCTAAAGCAATTCGATTTGTTAATTCCTTAAATTTTTTTGAACCTAATTTAGTATAAATTTGGTATGGATTTTTTTGTGAATATTGAACTAAATTAGAGCTTCTTCTTAGTTTATCCATAGTATTAATGTGGTCTTGTCAGGCATTATCAAAAACATTTAAAATAATATTTCTTTCGCTCCTTGTTAAAGCACTAATACTGTATTTTTCAATGATATTGCTTCTTAATTTATCATATTCTTTGTTAAATACTTTAATTAAATAATCAATTAAATCATCTCGGTCGAATTTTTTTAATTCTTCGACACTAAATTTATGTTCTGATAAACTCATTCAATTTTTATTCAAATATAACACAAAATTTTCCAAATCTAAGGTATTGTTTTTATTTATAAAATATGGGTTATTGACAGTTTGTTCGACACAAACTTGAATCATTTTTTTAATGATTGAACCTAAATCATCTCTTTCTAAGATTAAATCACGTTGTTCGTAAATTAAATCACGTTGTTGACGAATAACATCATCATAATTTAAAACGCTTTTACGATTATCATAATTAAATCCTTCAATTTTCTTTTGTGCTCTTAAAAAGGCTTTTCTAATTGCTTCTCCTTCAATTGGATCATCTCCATATGCTTTGAACATTTCTTTTCAACGATCTTGAATAGAAAATCTTAAAATTAATTGATCATCCAATGATAAAAAGAATTTAGAATATCCTACATCACCTTGACGTCCAGATCTACCTTTTAATTGGTTATCAATTCTTCTTGATTCAGCTTTTTCAGTTCCTAAAACATATAATCCACCTAATGCTAAAGCTTCTTTTGAAGGTTTAATATCTGTTCCTCTACCAGCCATGTTAGTTGCAATTGTAACAGCTTTTACTTGACCAGCTTGAGAAATAATATCAGCCTCTGATGAATCTTGTTTGGCATTTAAAACAGTATGTGGAATTCTTTCTTCTAATAAATATTGATGTAGCACCTCACTATCTTCAACTTGAGCTGTTCCAATTAGAACCGGTTGTCCTTTTTCATAAATTTTTTTAACTTCTTTAACAACAGCTTTTCATTTAGCATGCATTGTTACATAAATTTCATCTTTATCATCAATTCTAACGGTTGGTTTATTAGTTGGAACCACATTAACTCTCATGTTGTAAATATCAATAAATTCTTTTTCTTCAGTTTTGGCAGTTCCGGTCATTCCGCTAATCTTTTTAAATAATCTAAAGAAGTTTTGATAAGTAATAGTTGCTAAAGTTTTAGTTTCAGGTTCAATATCAACTCTTTCTTTGGCTTGAATTGCTTGTTGAAGGCCTTCTGAATAAGCTCTTCCTTCCATAATTCTTCCAGTAAAAGAATCGACTAATTCGATTTTGTCATTTCTTACAATATATTCCACATCTAATTTCATTACTTTATGAGCTCTTAAAGCGTTTTGAATCCGGTGAACTAACTCACTATTTTGAATATCATATAAATTTGAAAAATTAAAGTATTTATTTGCTTTTTCAATCCCACTTTCAGTTAAATAAACTGACTTAGTTTCTTCATCAATAAAATAATCATCTTTATTTAAAGTTCTTACAAATAAATCGGCAATATTATAAAGTGGACTATCTCCTTCATCACCACCTGAAATAATTAATGGGGTTTTAGCTTCATCAATTAAGATTGAATCAACCTCATCAAGCAAGATGAAATCAAGCCCTCTTTGGACTTTTTCTTCTTTGGACATAACCATATTATCACGAAGATAATCAAACCCTAATTCTGAATGAACACTATAAGTAACATCACAAGCATAAGCTTCTCTTTTTAAATTGGTTGACATTTGTGCCTTATTAATTCCGACAGTCAAACCAAGTCATTTGAAAACTTGACCCATTTCTTCAGCATCTCTTTCTGCTAAATATTCATTAACTGTTGAAACTATTACACTTGATCCAGTTAAAGAATTTAAATATACTGGGGCAATTGAAGTAATGGTTTTACCTTCACCAGTTTTCATTTCAGCAACTGAACCTAGATCCAAAATAATTCCTCCAATCATTTGGACATCAAAAGGTCTTTTCCCTAAAACTCTTTTTGTTGCTTCTCTTGAAACAGCAAAAACTTCAGGACGAATGTCTTCTCTTGATTCGCCCAGATTTAATCTTTGTCTAAATTCAGCTGTTTTAGCTTTTAATTCTTCATCAGTTAGTACTTTAATTTCGTCTTCCAAAGCATTAATTTTTGCTAAAGTTGCTTCAGCGATTCTCATTTCAGTTGATTTAAATTCAAATAATTTCTTTATATTCATAATAACAATTTTATATTATTTTTTAATATAAAAACAAATTAAAAGAAAAGAACCTCATAAGAGATTCTTTTAGAAAAGTTATTTATCTTTGTTTTTGGTTTCTTTTGCTTTTTCTTTTTCAGCTCTTGCTTGTTTGGTTTGAGCAACAATGATTTCGGTTTTTTTGTTATCAAATGCTTCAATTTCATCCATTACTTTTTTGAATTCAGCATAACCTTCTTTATCATTTGATTTGATCAATAAATCAATGATAAATTTGTTAGTTAAGTTCATTTGAACATTTTCGAATCTTAAAAAGCCTTTAACGGTTGAAGCTTCAACACCATATAAATCTGCTAATTTAGTAATTTCTTTTTCATAATCTTCATCAGTTACTTCAAATTTTTCAACTTTAGCGATTTCTCCTAAAATAAAGACTTCTTTTAATTTAGGTTCTGCTAATTTGTCATATTCTGCTAAGATGTTTTCTTTGGTATTTTTAGTAAATTCTAAATATTCTGCTTCAGTGATTTGTTGTTGTTTTAAATTGTTTAATAAGTTTTGGTAGTATTTTAAAGCTTCTTCTCTTATTAATGAATGAGGAAGAGTTAATTTTGAATCTTTTAATAATTTTGCATTTGCTTTTTCCATGAAATTGTTTTGTAATTCAATAGTTTTTTGTCTTTTGGCTTCTAGTTTAACAAATTCTTCAAATTCTTCAACACTTGAAACTAAAGGTAAATTAATTTCTTTAATAAATTGTTCATCAATTGTTGGATAACTTGGAGTTTTAACAAAATTAATTTTTACATGGAATACTACTGGTTTACCAGCTAAATCTTTAGCATGGTAATCTTTAGGAAATGCTAATTCTAAATCTTTTTCTTCACCGGCTTTTAAACCAATCATAGCATCTTCAAAACCTGGAATAAATTGGTTTGAACCAATTTTTAAGTCATAACCTTGAGCATCCCCGCCATCAAATGGTTTACCATCAATAAAACCTTGGAAGTCAAAGTTTACATCATCATTTTTAGCAATTGGTTCTTGACTGTCTAGCATTACAACATAGCTTGAAACAATTTGATTTTGAGTTTCAGCAATTTCTTTTTTAGTTAAAGCGACTTTGCCTAATTTAACACCTAAATTTTTATAATCACCTAATTTAATTTCTGGGTATAAACCAAATGAAACTTCAATAGTAGCTTTTTCAGGACTTAAATCAGTAACATTTAATTCTGGTCTTCCAATAATATTTTCTTTTTCAACTTGTGGAAGAATTTTATTTTTATAAATTTCATCTAATGATAAATCAACAGCTTTTTCAATAACTCTAACAAAATTTAAATGTTTGTCAGCTTCTCTAGCAGGAGCTTTTCCTTTTCTAAAACCTTTAACGGTTACATTTTTTCTTAATTCAACTTTTGATTTTTCAATAGCATTTGCTCATTCTTCACCTTCAATGGTGTATGAGATTTTTAATAATGAATTTTTCTTATCAACTGTTTTTGACATTGTATCTCCTTAATAAATAACTTTAATTAATTATATAGATTATTCTAAAATATTAAATAAATAATTTATACAAATTATGCTCAGCTTCATTTAGCTCAGTTTGATTTTTATTTCCCATTAAAACTTCAACTACATTGGAAATTGTTTGATATTCATTAACTGACTTATTTAGTAAAATTGAAACCCAATTTTCAAATAAGTAAGCTGAAAAAACTTGTGAAGCAATCTTATATTTAGCAACGTCTTTGCTAAAAGAATTAAACAATTCATTTTGAATTTTCTTAATTTCTGGATTTTTTAAAAATGAACCTAATTTATTTGGATTAATAATTTCATTGGCTACTTGATAATCATAATCAATCATTTTATCAGCTAACAAATCATAAATTAAGGTTTGAAAACCATCATTATCAAATCCTTGACCATTAAAGAATAGCTGAAATTCAGAAGCATATTCCTTAACATCTTTTCGATCTCTTAATTGATTATAATTAAGCATGAAAATATAGTCCATTTTTTTGTTTTTTAATGAGTTAATCAACTCTAATGTATTTAAATTAGTTTTTGTTTTTAATTCGTTTTTCTTGATTTGAAACAATATATCATCTCTTAAAGCTTCTAATGTTGAATGAAATTCTTTGCTTAAAAAAGTCTTTAATTTTTGATCAATTAAATATATTGCTTTTAAAGGGTCTTGCTCTCTAATGTTTTCAATTTCCTTTAAAAATTCTTCAAATTGGTTTATATCTTGATTATTCATATAAAAAATCTTACCTTATTTCTATTTAAATTAGTAATTAAATTAAAATAAAACAAAAGCTTCATTAACAAAAATTAAAAAATGGTTTTATACATCAAAGTCGTATTTTTTAATTTAAATTCATTGTATCCCTTAATTATTATAATAACAAGTTATGAAGGTAATTTGACTAGCTTCTTAATAAGATTGGAAGTTAATATTTAATTTCTTTATTATTTTAATATTAAAGTTTTGAAGAAATATTTTTTCGTCTAATAATGGTTTGATGCAAAAAAAATAATCATATATTTATAAAAATGGAATTTAAAATGACCTATTGGTTATTTTTTTGTGTATTTATAAACAAAATTATATGAAATCATTCATATATATATATATATATATAATTCTTAAAAAATAAGGAGGAATTATGTCAAAAATGACAAAAAAAGACTTAGAAAAATATAAAGGTAAAAAAATAATCTTTAAAAGGGTTTCTTCAGGAGAAGATATTAAAGTAAAAATTTCTTCATGAGGAGCAGATTATAAATTTAAAACACTATATGAAAAACCAAGTTCATGATTTTCAACATTCCCTACAATTAAGGCAAAAATTGTAACTAGCGGTGAAGATGTAAAACTAGAGCAAACTGATAGTGGTTGATTTAATGATTTTGAGATCTATTTCGAATAACAGGAAAGGGATAAATATGTCACAACAAGAAATTGAAAGAAGAGATATTAACTGTAAATCAGAAAACACTAGAATTGAAACTTTATCATCAGATATAACTAAAAATAGAATTCTTAAACCAGAGTATCAAAGAGGTTTGGTATATAACATAGAGAAAAAATCAAAATTAATTGAATCATTATTAATGAACATACCATTACCAACTATATATTTTGTGCAAGAGGATGATATAACTAAATTTGTTGTAGATGGGCAACAAAGATTATGAACATGTCATGAATTTTTAAATAATCGTTTTAAATTAAAGGATTTAGAAGTATTTAAAGATTTAAATGGTAAATATTTTAAAGATTTGGAACCTCATTACCAAGATACAATATCAACTAGAACAATGTATTGTATTACAATATCAAAAGAAGATTCAGATAAGCAATTTGATATTTTTGAAAGATTAAATAGAGGGGCTGTTGCTTTAAAAGAACAAGAAATTAGAAATTGTGTTTATCGTGGTAAATTCAATAATCTACTACATAAATTAGCAGAAATCATCGAAAATAAAGAAAGCTATTCTGAATTATTTGTTTCAAAAAATAATCGTATGGCTTTTGAGGAACAAATATTAAAATTCTTTACTCTTTCTGAAGAAAATCTTAAAGAATATAAATCAAATTTAAAAAAATATTTAAATGAATATATGTCTAAAACAAAGAAAGTGTTTGAAGAAAAAGAAGCACTTGAAAAACAATATGAGAAAAAATTCATCAATTGTATTGATGTAATTATTGATATATTAGGAAAAGATGCATTTAAACCTAAAGAATTAAAAAATGATAAATTAAATATTGTAAACCAATTTTCAGGTAGTATATTTGATTCAATTACAGTTGCATTTGCATGAATTTTAAATGATTATAAACAATTACACATTCAAATGAATGCAGAAAAAATTAAAAATGCAATTAAAAATATCCAAATATATGATGAAAAATATAAAAATTCATGCCATTGATCAACTGGTAAAAAAGAACATCTACTTTATAGAATAGAAATCATCTATAAAACTATAAAAGACATTTTAGATAATAACCCAATTAGTAAAGAAGATATTAAATCTAATGAAAGATTTTTTAATTCAGATATTAAAGAATCATTAGCTAAAAAACAAAATTATGTATGTCCAATATGCAATCAACAAATAAATGACATCAATTTATGTGAAATCGATCACATCAATCCATTTTCCAAAGGCGGGTTAACAACAGAAGACAATGCTCAATTGACGCATAAAATATGTAATAGAACTAAAAGTGATAAGTAATTGACAGATTCTAACTAAAAAAATTTGTTTCAAAAATAGAAATAAATATAAAAAATTCATGCTTTATAAATTGACAATCAATTTATATTTATTTATCAATAATTCTTAAGAAATAATTGGAGAAAATTATGAAAAAAAATAAAAAAATTCTATTATATACATTGCCTTTTTGCGCAACTAGTTTAATTTTTACTTTGCCATTAATCAGTTCTAAATGTGGTGAACCTATTGAAGAAAACAAACCATATAAAATAAATGAACTCACTAATGAATTAATTTGAGTTGATAAGAATTTTGAAGGAGATTTAAAAATTAAAGAAAACATAAATTCTATTAATTCTTATGCTTTTCAAAATTGTACAAAATTAACTTCAATAACAATTCCGAATAGCGTTACATCAATTGGAAGAGGGGCATTTAAAGGTTGTACAAGATTAATGTCCGTTAATATCCCTGCAAGTGTTCAAATCATTAAAGAGGGAATGTTTGAAGGATGTACAAATTTAAGAGCAGTTGATATTTCAGAGGGTGTTCTATCTATTTGAGATGATGCTTTTAAAGATTGTTTAAATTTAACATCATTAACAATCCCGAATACTGTTTCGGACATAGGGGCAGGTGCATTTTATGGATGTTCAGGTTTGAAATCAATCAATATTCCGAATGGTGTTAAATCATTGGGAAATGGAATATTTTATGGTTGCAGGGGATTAAAAACAATAACAATTCCGAATAGCGTAAAAGGAATTCCTAATTGAATGTTTGAAGGATGTACAAATTTAAAAGCAATAACAATTCAAAATGGTGTTAAAATAATCGGTCAAGGGGCTTTTAAAGATTGTATCAATTTAATGACAGTCGATATTCCAGATAGCGTGACATCTATTGAAGAAGGGGCTTTTTATAAATGTTCAAATTTAACATCTATTAATATTCCAAATAGGATTACTTCAATTAATAAAGGATTATTTTATGGATGTACAAATTTAACATCTATTAATATTCCGAATGGTGTAACAGTAATAAATGATTTCGCCTTTGGAAAATGTATAAATCTAACATCTATTAATATTCCAAGTAGTGTTTTAGCAATTGGTGAAAAAATATTTACAGGAAATACGGGAATGAAAATAAATATTTCAAACGAAAATATTTCAAATTGAAAACCCATATTTGAAGGTAGCGAAAATTTTACAATTAATATTCTTGATGGTGTTACTTCTATTAATGAAAAAGCATTTAGTGGATGTACTGAATTAACATCAATCACTATTCCCGATAGTGTTACCTCAATTGGTAATAGTGCATTTGGAGAATGTTCGAAATTATTATCCATAAATATTCCAGATAGCGTTACTTCAATTGGAAAAAATGCGTTTAATGGATGTTCTGGATTGTCATCGATTAAAATTGGAGAAAGTGTTAAATCAATTGGAAGCGGAGCATTTTACGGGTGTGAAGAATTAACTTCTGTTATCCTCCCAGAAAGTCTTATTGACATAGGTGATTATGCATTTTTTAGATGTTTGAAGTTACCAACAATTAAAATTCCTAAAAATCTAATATCAATTGGGCATAGTGCATTTGGAAAATGTTCAAGTTTAACATCAATTAATATCCCAGAGAACGTTACTTCAATTGGTAATTCTTTGTTTGAGGGCTGTTTAGGACTAACAATTAATATTTCAAATAAAAATATAGGGGGTTGAAGTTTAAACATGGATAAATGTTTAGATTTTAATATAAATATTCTTGATGGCTCTATTTATATTGAAGATAATGCATTCATTGGATGTAAAGGATTAACATCAGTTACCATTCCAAATAGTGTTACTTCAATTGGAAAAAATGCGTTTAAAGGATATTCAAAATTATTATCCATAAATATTCCAAATAGTGTTACTTCAATTGGAAAAGAAGCATTTTATGGATGTTCGGACTTGGTGTCTGCAACAATTTCGAAAAATATTGAATCTGTGGATAGTGGATTGTTTAATGGTTGTTCAAACTTAGAATCTATTATAATTCCTGAGAATGTTAAATTAATTGGTGATAATGCATTTAATGATTGTTCAAAATTGACATCTATTGTAATCCCAGAAAATGTCACTACAATTGGTGGAGAAGCATTCAAGAATTGTTCAAAATTAGTATCAGTTACCATTCCGAAAAGTATTAAAATAATTCGTCCATATACATTCTATGGGTGCAATAGTTTGCAATCAATTGATATACCATACAATGTAGAAACAATTAGTGATTTTGCATTTAGAGAATGTTCAGAGTTAACATCAATTAAAATACCATATGGTGTATCAACGATTGGCTGGGGTTCATTTTTAGGTTGTTCTAAATTAAGAGAAGTTAATATTCCAAATAGTGTTAAATCAATTGGCCGCGGAGCTTTTTCGGGATGTTCAGGATTAACGACAGTAACAATCCCAAATAGTGTTACAGAAATTGATGTTAATGTATTCAGTGGATGTTCAGATCTAACATTTTATATCAGTAATAGTTATATAAAATATTGGGACTCAATATTTAATAATTGTTCAAATTTTACAATTAAACTCGAAGATATAACTCGTATTGCAGATAACGCATTTACAGGTTGCGCTGGGTTAAAATCAATTACTATTCCCGATAGTGTTGAATCAATTGGTTGAGAAGTGTTTAAAGGTTGCACAAGCTTAACATCAGTAGCTATTCCAAATGGTATTAAAGAAATCAAGACCGGAATGTTCAATGGTTGTTCAAACTTGACATCAGTATCGCTTCCTAAGAGCATAACATCAATTTATGCTCTAGCATTCAAAAACTGTTCAAAGTTGAATTTTATAAATATACCAGATAATGTGTCGTGAATTGGAGAAGAAGCTTTTTGAGGTTGTTCAAACTTAATATCAATTACTATTCCAAATAATGTTACAAAAATTTATGAACGCACATTTTCTCATTGTTCATCATTAACATCAATCAACATTCCAGATAGTATTACTTCAATTGGAAAGTCTGCTTTTTATGAAACACCATTTATAACAAACTTGAAAAAAGAATTCGGAGAAAAACCTATTGTTATAAATGGAATTACATATATTGAATAGCTTTTTACACATAAATTTAAATACAAAGTGTAATAAAAAAGGAAGGGTTCTTTCTTTCTTTTTTTAGACTTCTTACAATAAATCTAAAATTATAAATTTCTTGACAATATTTTTTTATATATTTTAACTATTTCTTCTTGTATTCTTAAGAATGATTCATCTTCTAAATCAGTTACATTTGGAATAAATGTTTTATTTTTTATTACTATTTTATGGAAAGAACAATTTTTACATCTATAAAACCTAAAGGTTTACTATTATGTATTTAAATATCATTATATTAATATTAATTAATGAAAAATAATAGCTTTCATTGGCACATGAGAGCATCTTTAATTAACAATTTTATTTTTTAATTTGTATCCATTTATATAAATATAGTTTCAATCATTAAATATCATATTGCCATTTCTTTAAAAATTAGCAAATATATTTTCATTTAATTATATAAAATATCTCATAAAATATAAATATGAAAACATGAAGATTAAATTTTCATATATTTAAATAAATTTATATAATAAAATGAATTGCAACAATACATCTATTTATGTAGATTAAAAATTTAATTTATAATTTAATATGTATTATTTATTAAAGGAGATACAATGTCAAAAATAATTAAAATTAATGCTTATGAAGTTCTTGATAGCCGTGGAAACCCAACTGTTAAAGTTGAATTAACTACTAAAAAAGCGTATGCAGAAGCTTTAGTTCCTTCTGGAGCTTCAACTGGTTCTAAAGAAGCGCTTGAACTAAGAGATAAAGGAACTAAGTATGAAAACAATTGATATGGTGGTAAGGGTGTTCAAACTGCAGTTGATAACATTAACAACATCATTGCTCCAGCTCTTATTGGAAAAAATTCTAAAAAACAAGCTGAACTTGACCAACTAATGATTGATTTAGACAAAACAAGAACTAAATCAAATTTAGGAGCCAATGCAATTTTAGCTGTTTCAATGGCTTTAGCAAAAGTTAGTGCAATTGAAAAAAATATACCTTTATATCAATATTTAGCTTCATTAGAAAAAAGAACCGCTTACAAATTACCTGTTCCAATGTTAAATGTAATTAATGGTGGTGCTCATGCTTCAAATACTATTGATTTCCAAGAATTCATGATTATGCCAATTGGAGCTAAAACATTTAAACAAGCTTTGCAAATGGCAAACTTTGTTTTCCATACTCTAGCTAAATTATTAAAAAAAGCTGGCCATGGAACTCAAGTTGGAGATGAAGGTGGATTTGCTCCAAATTTAAAAACCCATGAAGAGGCTTTAGAATTTTTAGTTGAAGCAATTAAAGAAGCTGGGTTTGTGCCTGCTACAAGCGGAAAAAAAGCCATTGCTATTTGTTTAGATGCTGCGGCTTCAGAACTATACAATCCTGAAACTAAAAAATATGTCTTTAAGAAATTTAAAAATGCTATTGAAGCAAAAAGACCTGGTTTTGAAAAATTAAGTAATATGAAATACGAATTTACTTCAGATGAATTAATTGAATATTATGGGCACTTGATTAAAGATTATCCAATCATTTCAATTGAAGATTCACATAATGAAGATGATTGATATGGTTTTATAAAAATGGAAAGAAAATATGGAAGTAAAGTTCAATTAGTTGGTGATGACTTGATTGTAACTAACCCTAAATACATTGAATTAGCAATCCAAAAACATGCCATAAATGCCTCATTAATTAAAATCAATCAAATCGGAACTATTACTGAAACAATTAAAGCTATTACTATGTCTCAAGAAGCCAACTATGTTCCAGTTATTTCACACCGTTCAGGTGAAACAGAAGACACCTTTATTGCTGATTTAGCAGTTGCTTTTAATACAGGCGAAATTAAAACTGGTTCATTATCAAGAACTGATAGAATTGCTAAATACAACAGATTATTAAAAATTGAACAAGAACTAGGTGAAAAAGCGAAATTTGAAGGACTTAATTCATTACATAATATCAACAAAAAATAATAAAAATAAACAAAGAAAAAGACCTTTTTAAATCCAAAGGTCTTTTTTATTATCTTAATTATTAATCAATTTTAACTTTAACACTTGGCCCCATTGAAGTTGAAACGGTAATGTTTAAAACATATGAACCTTTAACGGTTGATGGTTTTAATTTTTTAATTGTGCTAATTAAAACACCGGCATTATCTGCTAATAAGTTTGCATCCATTGATTTTTTACCAACAGAAGCATGGATAATTCCACCTTTATCAGCACGGTAATTTGCTTTACCTTTTTTAAGTTCTTCAACTGCTTTAGCAGGGTTTGTGGTTACAGTTCCAGTTTTAGGGTTTGGCATTAAACCTTTAGGTCCTAATTTTTTACCATATTTTCCTAAAACTAACATCATTTTTGGATCAGCAACAATAACATCAAAGTCATATTTGTCTTGATTTAAAATTTCTGGTAATTCAGCAGCAGTATAAACAAAGTCAGCACCAGCTTCAATTGAAGCTTTTTGAGCATTGACATCATCAGTGGCAACTAAAACTTTAACAGTTTTCCCAGTTCCGTGAGGTAATACAATAGCTCCACGTAATTGTTGATCAGATTTTCTTGTATCCAAGTTTAATTTAATTGCAATATCTAAAGATTCGTCAAATTTAGCATATGAAACTTTTTTTGCTAATTCGATTGCTTCTAATAATGGTAATACTTGGTTTTTGTCAAATTGTGATTTAGCATTTTTTAAATTTTTTGAAAGTTTTCTAGCCATTAGTTAGTTCCTTCCTTTAAAAATTCTTCATACCCTTCAACAGTAATTCCCATATTTTTAGCTGTTCCAGCAATTTGTTTCATAGCTGAACGAATATTTTTGGTATTTAAATCTGGTAATTTGTATTCTGCAATTTCTTTTAATTGATCAATAGTAATTGAACCAACTTTTTCTTTGTTTGGCACTCCACTACCTTTTTTAACTTTAGCAGCTTGTACTAATTTATATGAAGTAGGCGAAGTAAATAATTGGAAATCAAATGATTTGTCTTTGTATACTGTAATTAAAACAGGAACAGGTTCAGAACCTCTTTCTCTTGTTTTATCATTAAATGCTTTTGTAAATTCAGGCATATTGATCCCTACACCAGCTAGAGCTGGACCTGGTTTTGCTTGACCAGCAAGGAATTGTAATTTTGCCTTTTTAACAATTTCTTTTGCCATAAAATAAGTTCCTTTCGATCTTTGTGGTGCAAATGAATTTCTTGTTTGAATTCTCCCACTTGCTAGAGGCAATTAAATAATTGCGTTTTTTATTATATCAAAAAACTTGCTTTACAAATAAAAAAGCAACATTTTATTGTAATAAAACGTTATGTTGCATTTTTAACCAATAAACTTAATTTATTTCATTATGAAAACTCATTTTAAACTAAATGTTTTAATATATTAAAAAGTCTTCGCTTTTGAAATAAATTCTTGCTTAAATTCTTCATAATGTTGTTCTAATGTTTTTTCTGAAAATGCTTTTAATTTAGTACCAGCTATTAAAATACTTGGATTAATTTTCATTCCTAAAAATTTACAAGTGCCTTCTAAATAAGCAACATGATCTCCTCAAGGATATCATCCTTTTGGAGCACCTTGAGTTGCAATAATTTGAACAGTTAAATTATCTAAAAGGCCAATAGCATCACCTTTTTTAGAATATTTATAAGAAAATGTTTCATTAGCTAAACAAATATGATCAATGTAATTTTTTAAAACAGCTGGAATATTAAAATTAGTCATTGATGTAATGATAATTAATTTATCAAATGATTTTAACTCATTAATGTAATTTAAACTATCTTCTTGATTGAAAAAATTATTCATATTCAATGAATTTAGTGTTATATTAGCCATTTTTAATTCATTTAAATCATAAAATTTAATTTCATTTTCTGGATGAATTCTTTGGTATTCTTCAATAAATTTATTTGCAAAAAAATTTGCACTTGACTTAGTTTTTAATGAGGGTGAAGAATATAAAACTAATATTTTTTTCATATTATCTCCTTAGTTTTATGTAATTAATAACCTTGTATATTACTATTATATTATGATTCAATATTTTTGATTGGACTTTATAAATTGAATTTTTTATATAAATGAAAGCACAATTTTTAAAAGAATTTAAGCACTTTTTCTTTTTTAATGTAATAAACATGTATTTTTCTTTTATAATTTACTTATTTTTAATGAAAGGAATATAAAAATGTTAAAGAAAAAATTAATATTATCAAGTGTTGCTTTGTTGCCTTTAACTCCAGTAGTTTTAATGTCTGCTGCTACAAATGAAAATAGTTCTAATGAAAGAAAAACAATTATTGAACTACAACAACTTGCAGTTAAGAAAATTCAAGTGTCAATGGGAAATTATTTTAGTCCAACAGATTTAACTGCTGCGGCAAAAATGGTTCTTGCTAATCAAGAATTTATAAATGCATATAATGAAGCTAATGCCAATGGAGGAACAATTTCAGCTGCTACTTTTGATGCTGCTGCTAAAAAAATTCTTGCTTTTGATTTAAAAACATATTTATATGATAAATATGTTGAAAACAATGATGTATATGACAGAATTGAAAAATTTGAAAACTTTTCAAACACAAGTGAATGAATCAAAAAATATATGACATTAGCAAATAATGAATTTAGACTTCCATATAAAGAAAATCAACAAGATGTTGAAATTGTTTTAAAAAATAAAGTATCTTTAAAAGAAGAATTAAAAACTAAAAATGAACAAGAAGGAACTTTCCTTATTGCAAAATGATTAAATCAAGCCAACTTATTCCGTAGCGTTTTATATGACTATGTATTACCAACAACATTAATTAAAGAAATTTCAAAAAATGTTGAATTATTTAAAAATACAAAATATCAACCTATTTATGAAACAGTTAATACTAAATTAGCACCATTCAAAGAATTTTTAGCAACAAACAAATTAGAAGTTTCTGCTAAATATGACAGCAAAATTTCTTATGATGAAAATGTTAACGCTTTAGAAAATAAAACTGAAATTACTGATTCAATTAATGCTTTAAGAGAATATATAACATATTATGAAGCTAAGTTAAAAGAAGGAAAAAGCCCTGTTGAGGCTTTCTTAACCGAAAAAGTTAAAGTAGAATCATTAGAACAATTAAACAAAAAACTAAATGATATTTTATTACCATTGTTATATGCCAATACTGAATTAGCAGATGGTCATAACTTTAATGCAGATAAGTTATCAAGTTTTGATTCCAAATTATTATCTTCAGCACAAATGTCTTTATTATTAAAACAACTAACTGATAAAGAAGACAAAATTACTAAATTAGAAGACAAAATAAAAGAATTAGAAGAAGGGATTAACAATTCTAAATCTAATTCAAAAGTACATGACATTATTTGATGAATCATTGCTTTATTAACATTATTAATTCTAATTCTTCTAATTGCTTTAATTATTAAAAAGAAAAAAGAATGCAAAAAAAACCACGAAGAACAAGCTAATGCTTAATAATAAAAAGACAAGGTTAATTTTCTTGTCTTTTTATTTACTTTAATATACAAAAATTTTTTGGGTATAGAAATTAATTTTATCAACAATTAAACTAATTACTGGTTTAAAGGCAAAAATAACTGTCGCATAAACCGGAACTTCTAAAAATGATTTAAACATGATTGGAATCATAAATGGTAAAAAATAAGTTTGATAACTTCAAGTTCCATTTCGGAACCGATTATGATAATTAATATATGCAAAAGGGCCTCAAAACCATCTTACAATTACAATAATTAAAAATGTTCCGATAAGAATCCCGAATAAATTTTGCATTTTAAAACGAATTTCAAAATTCTTATTAAATTTGTTAACTAAAAAGAAACAAAATGACATTATTCAAACAATTCCTAAACCAAAACCACTTACTAAACCAACTACTAATTTAGATATTGGTTCTTTACTTTTAAAACGATATTCAGATCAATCAAATGGTTGATTATACTTTAATAAAAAGACAACCATGATAGTGGTAATAATACTTAATATAATAAAGCCAATGGGTCATGTTCGCTTTTTGGTGCTAAAAATGAACATCATCATTAAGCCACTTAAAATTGCTATTACTGCAGGAACAATTGCATATTCAACCATTCATGTGCTAATTCCATAAATAACTTGGTCTAGTGTATCACAAAGAATTCCTAAAAAAGCACCTTTCAAAGGTCCTAAGGCTAAACCAAAGATAATAAAAACTACGTAAGTTAAAGTGATTTTAAAGGGTCCTTTAAATACATATCTTTCTAATAAAGAACACCCAAAATAAATGCCTAATAATAAGCCATATAAAGCAATTTCGAAAACAGTCAATTTGAAAGATTTTAATTGAAATTTTCTTCTCAGGGAATGAAAAAATGAAATAATCATAGGACTCCTTAATTTATTTTGTTGACCAGTCAATTGGTTTTTTATTTAATTTGATTAAATATTGATTAATTTTTTTAAAAATATGGGAATCATTAAAACCTAAATGTGCAGAAAAAGGAGAAGGATGAGATGTTTTTAAAGTAATTTGATTTTTTAAATCAATTGAACTTAAAAAATCAAGAGAATTTTTGCCTAAAATTACAAAAATAATATTTGAATATTGGTTTACTAATGTTTTTAATAAATTTAAAGAAAATGTTTCTCAACCTAAATTTTTATGTGATAATGGTTTTGAAGGTGAAACAGTCAAAATTGGATTCAATAATAAAACACCTTGGTTTTTTCAATTAGTTAAATTATTGGAAGCAAAAACCGTTTTTGGATAGTCTTTTTTAATACAATCAAAAATATTTCTTAATGATGGAGGTGTGTTTGTTGCTAAACTACTAAATGCTAAACCATGAGCAACACCTTTAGTATGGTATGGATCTTGACCAAGAATGACAACATTTAGATTATCAAAATCAAAATCTTCTAAAGCAAAAAATCAATTTTCTTTACTAGGCAAATATTCTGTTGAAGAAAGTTTTAACATCAGCAATTGATAATATGGTTTTTGTTGTTCTTTTAATAAGAAGTCTTGAAAATTAAATTTCATGTCTAACTTTCTTTTTGCCCTCAAATTGATATTCAATTAAATATAATTTAGCATCAGCAAATTGAAGAGATAAAGGCGTTTTAATTTTAGTTAATGTTGCTCTATAAATTTTTAAGCGTTTATTATTTATAAATATAAAAGCGCCAGGTTGATCATTAAAAGCTCTAATTTTATTTAAAGCATCACGTGCCTTTTCATGACTAAATAATTCACATTGTTCATTTGTAATTTTATTTGCAAATGTAACTTTATTTTCATCTTGCATTAGTCCAGCAATCTTTTGTTTGTTCATTTCTTGAATTCAATTAGCCAAGTTTGCAATAGTTAAATTTGCTAATTTATCAAAAACCTCTAAAGCGGTGTCTTCAGGATCAATTTGACATTTGGCAGTTTTAATAATATTTCCAGCATCCATTTTATCAATCATATAAATCAAAGAAATGCCAGTTTCTTTATCGTCATTTAATAAAGCATGCTGAATAGGTGCTGCTCCACGATATTTTTCTAATAAACTACCATGAACATTAATGGCAGCATTTTTAGGTAATTTTAAAATAGAATTAGGAATAAATTGACCAAAAGCAGCAGTAATGAAAAAATCAAATTCCAAATTAGCTAATTCATCATAAATTTCTTTAATTTTATTTGGTTGAAACAATCTAACATGATATAGTTTTGCTAATTTGGCTACTTCAGTATCTAATAATTCTTTTTGACGATTTTTTTCTTTGTTTGGTTGGCTAATCAAAGCAACAACTTCAAAAGCCGGATTGTTTAACAAGCTTTCAAAAATCTTTGCTGAAAAACTAGCTGTGCCTGCTAATACTAATTTAATTTTATTCATTTTCACTCCTTTTTATCAATAAGTAAATTTTAAACAATTTTTAAATATAAGAAAAATAAATCGAAGTTTTTTAAGAAATTAAAGGTGTTTTTTTCTTGGACTTAAAAGCCCTAAAAATGTAATTTCTTTGGATTTGTAATCTTTTTAAATATCCAAAAATAGAAATAATAGCAATCAAAATAAAACCAATTCATAAATAAGGAGCAATATCGTCAAATTCTCTAACTCTATTTAATATCATATTTCCACCAAACAACGAAGAATTATAAAGACCATAGCTCATGAAATTTCTTGTGATTTTCTCAATTTCAAAGGTCATAAATGAGCTTAATTCTAACTTAATGGAAGGAAGAATAAATTTATTATAAATTTTTCATTTTGTCCAGTTTTGCTTTTTAAGACTTTTAATTTTTGATTCTTCTAAATTATTAATACTCATTTCTAAGTTTCTGATAACAGAACTAGAACCATGAATAGCAAAAGCAAAAATAAAAGTTGTTGCATATGAATTAAATATTGGATTAATCAAAATAAATAAAATCAAAATAGGAATCATTCTTATAAATAAATTGATAATTTTAAAAATTATATATACAAATTTATTGAAGATGTATTTATTAATAAAAAATAGATTTACATATAAAACAAAGAATAATAATAAGCAAGTTATAGATATTAAAGCAAAAAGTTGAAAAAGTATTCAAAAGAAGTTATTTTCTTTATAACTTTCCAAATTTAAAATTCTTCAATTGGGATTAAATAAATCATTTCAATATTCCTTTTGATTAGCAAAATAGACTTTTTGATTTACCAAATCATTAATAACAAAAATCAATAATAAAATAACCAATAAAGAAAGAAAAGCAACTATTAATTTTTTGATAAGTGAATAATCATTATATTGTTTAAATGTCTTTAAGCTTTTAGATTTAAAGAAATTTTCATTAATAAATAATTGTAATAATTCTAAAATGACAAAAAAACAAATTAAAACGAATAATGGTATGAATAATTCAGAATAATAATTATTATGAATTAAAGGTACTTGCAATAAAGTTCCAATTCCTAAAAATCCTAACTGTGAAAGAATTGAAGATCATCTTAAATTAGATTCAAAGGAATACAAGAAGTAATTTAATATTTTAGGCTTAATTTGAGGCCAAATTTCTTGAAAAAAAGCCTTAAAACGATTTGTTTTTTGTTTTGCTAAATGGAAATAAATTTTAAAATTGGCATTTTCAATAATTTGTGAAAAATATTCATGTAATCATAGTCAGGTAAATCAAACAAACAATAGAAATAAACCCAAAGTTTTATCAAATGAAATGGAAAAGAAATAAATGAATAATAATTCAGGAAAAAGCCTTAAACTAATAACAATAATTTTAAAAGGGATTACTACTCATTTTTTTACCATTTGATAATTAGTCAATAAGGCTGTTAAAAATGCTAATAAAGCACCAACAAAAGTTGCTACAAAAATTATTTTGATACTATAAAAAAGAAACTGAAAACTTAAAACTCATAAATTAGTATTACCATAATAACTACTTATGTTGCTTACATGAAAAAACTTTATTATATTTTCTTTAAATAAAGCAAATCCACTAGGAGCAAATTTTCAATCAATTCCAATAAAAAAAATAAAAAATAAAAGCAAAAACAAAAATAAAAGCAAAAATTTTCATCTGGCTTTCAATTTTCCTTTAATTGTTTGTTGTTGATATTGATATACATCAAAGAAAATGCTTTTTTGGTTATTGTTCATGTTTTCCTATTCTACTTTTATTATCTTATAGCCATTAAAACCAACTGTTGGTCCATAAGAGTCCTTACCATCTTTTCAAACCTTTAAAATTGCTTTTTGCAAAAATTCAATTTCTTTTGTACTTAATTTATTTGAGGCAACAAATTTATTGTATTCAATCGGATCGGTAACTGTTAACATTTCAACAAAAGTATTTTCTGCTGAAGGGCGATAATAATCTCTCATTTCTTTTTGATTATTTTTCAATTTGTAATTATGAGTATAAGCAAAGCTACCTAATTCATCGAAAACAATATGAAAATGAACATTTGCTCCTTTTCCCATATCTTTGGCTTTGCCAATCTTATATTTATCATTATGCTTCAATTTATCAAAGGCAAATGATTGAAACAATTGATCTGGCTTATTAAAATGTTTTTGAAATAATTTTTCTTGAATTTGATATTTTGAACCACTTGTTTCATCACTTAATAAAATTCCAAAATTTCTAAAGGCATTTCAATCTTTATTATCTCAAGCATTTTTAATAGCTATTAATTCCGACTTAGTTCCTCAAATTCAAATAGCACCTCGATAATAAGAAACTAAATTTGATTCATTATAGAATTTCTTATATAATGAACCATTTCATTGATATTCTTCATCATTTCATTCTAAAAAAGGTTTTAAATTGAATGTTTTTTCAGCTTCTTTAGCAATTTTTATTAACGGATCTTCATTTGACCCATTGACATAAGTTGAATATTCTTGATCAAACACAAAACTAGTTGTTGTAGTTTGGATAAATGGTTTATATTTAGATTTATCAGAAACTGAAGAATTCTCATATAAAGCACTAGTCAAAATTGCTACATCACTTGAACCTTTTTTTAAGGAATCTAAAATGCTAGCATTAGCTTCTACAAAATCAGGTTTAATTTCAATTTTTGTTAAATCTTGATCCTTGATTTTGTTATATTCATTAGCAATGGTTTGAAAAAAGAAATCATTATTTTCACCATATCAAGGTTTGTTGATGGCGAAATTAATAACCTTTATATTTTTTGGTTCTTTGCAACTAATAGTGGTTAGTGGCAAAATACCACAAATTGGCATGATACTTAGTCCTCATAATATTTTTTTCATAAAAAATCCTCCTAAAATTTTAGAAGGAGTACTAAAAAAGAGAAACTCACTACGCTGGTATTAACCAGATCAGTTAATGAGGGTATTTCTCAGCTTTTTTAAAAGCACCCCTGTTCTTTATAAATTAAATTATATAGATAATTTTGTATAATTTTTAATTAAGGAGTTCCTATGGATTTGAATATTTCAAAAATAATCAAAGCGAAAGTAACTAAAGTTTGAAAAAACTCAGTTATTTTAACTACTAAAGAAAACGTTAAATGCTTTTTAAATATATCAGAAGTTAGTGATTATTTTATTAGTGATTTAAAACAATTTTTTAAAATTGGAGATATTAAAGAAGTAATTGTCATAGACGTAACCAATACTGGGGAGTATATTGTTTCGTTTAAAAGAATTCATCCAAAGGAATTAAGAAATCCTTTTGAATTTAGAATGGATGATATCGATACTAATTTTGATGCATTATTAGATTTTACAAACAAAGGATTAAGATATGGCAAATAATTGTAAAATAACCATTTCAAATCAATTCGCTATTAAAGATGAAGCAATCAATAAATTTCAAGCTTTTATTAATGATATTAATCACCGAATTAACAAAAAAACAATGTCTGGACATGAAAATTATGGCTTTCGTGATCCCTTAAAAAATACTATTGAACAAGATTTAATTAAAATTCAAAAAGAAGCTAAATTATTAAAAGATGAAGGCGTTCAGGTATTACTTGTAATTGGGGGTAAACATATTTGCTTACAATCACAAGCTTTTATTGATTTGTTTATGCCTAAATTAAATAAAAATAAGGGACTTGAAATTATTTATGTTGATGAATATTTAGATGGGCGAGATTTAACTAATTTAATTAATTATTTAGAAGATAAAACCTTTGCTATCAATGTCATTTCACAAAATAGTGAGAGTTTAGAAACTTTAATTTTATACAGAGAATTTAGATCACTTTTGGAACAAGTTTTTTCAAAAGCGGTAGCCAACAAATATATTTACATTACAACTAATAATAATTTCGGATACTTATTTGAAGAAGTTACAAACAATAATTTGAAACATTTTATTTTACTAGATAATTTAACTGAAAGATATTTAGGTCTTTCACCGGCAGTATTATTTCCCTTAGCTTGTGCTGATATCAATATTAAAGAAGTAATTGATGGTGCAATTAAAGCCAAAGCGTGATTTTCAATTGATGATTTAGAAAAAAATAGTGCTTATCGATATGCTGTTATTAAATACATTCTTTATCGGAATGAATTTAAAATTGAAAATATTAATGTCTTTTCCAAACAAGAAATGAAATTGGGTGAATTATTTCAAATGTATGCTTCTGAAAGTTGCGTTAAACAAAAAAAAGGAATTTTGCCAATTCTTAATCATGCAAATAGCTCAATTAAAGCTTTTGGACAATCACTTGCTGAAAATGAATTTAAAATTTTTTATACTACAATTCACATCCAAATTCCCAAATATGATTTTAAGATTGCACCTTATCAAAATCAAAGCGATGAACATATCAAATACCTAATTGACACTACTTATAATAAAATTAATCGCACTGTCATAGAAAGTTTTATTGAAAATCATGTTATCATTTATAAAATACCGAATATTAAAATTGAGATTATGGATGATAATGTGGAAACTTTTGGTTGAATATTATCATTCTTACATTATTCTTCAATTATGTTCGCATATTTAATTGGAGTTAATCCTTTTATTAATAATACACAAAATAGTTTTAATATCAATTTCAAAAAGAATATCAAAGATATTTAGGAGTACAAATGAATAAAATTGGAATTATTGGCGTTGGAGCTGTTGGAAGTTCTTATTTATATGCAAGTTTAAATAGAAATATTGAAGCTGAATATGTTTTAATTGATGCATTTGAATCTTTTGCAATTGCCCAAGCTAAGGACTTAAATGATGCAGCTTCATCAATGATTAGTAATGGGTCAACATTCGTTGCTGGTAATTATGATGATTTAAAAGATGCAAAAGTAATTGTTATTACTGCTTCAGTAAGACCTAAAGAAGGTAAATTACAAGATCGTTTAGAATTATTAAGCGATAATGCAATTCTAATGCAAGAAATTGCTTTAAAAATTAAAGCGTCAGGCTTTAATGGAATTACTGTTATTGCTTCAAACCCAGTTGACATCATGGCAAGCATTTATCAACAAGTTTCAGGTTTTGATGCTTCAAAAGTTATTAGTTCAGGAACAATTCTTGAAACAGCCAGAATGAAGAAATTTTTATCACAAAAATTAAATGTGAAATCATCAGCCATCACTGGTTATGTAATTGGTGAACATGGCGCTAGATGTATGATTCCATTTTGAAAAATGAGAATCGGACTTTGTTCTTTAAGAGATTTCATAACGAACAATACTATTGATCAAGCTTGATTAGATGAATTAAATGCTAAGGTAAAAAATGAAGCATTTGAAATTATTTCTGGAAAAGGAATTACTAATTTCGGAATCGGTGAAGGTTTAGCTGAAATTACCAAAGCCATCGTAAATGATGTGCAAACCGTTTTTTCATTGGGTGTTCAGCTACCTGAATGTTACCAAGCCAAGGGAGTTTATTTTGGTTTACCGGTAATTTTAGGAAAAGAAGGTTATAGACATCTTCCTAAAATTAGGTTAGAAGAAAAAGATCAAGCATTATTTGATAGTTATTCAACAGAAATTAAAGAGACAGTCTTAGAAGTGTTAAAAAGAATTAATACTAAACCAAGTGGTTTAATTAGTGAATAATAAAAACGCAAAAAGCGTTTTTTATTTAACTTTGTTTTTTTAAAATATAATTTTGAATATGGAAGAAATTATTAAATTAAATAATATATCGGTTTCATATTCAAAACATTCTGATTTAATTTTGAAAAACATAAATTTGGATATCAAAGAAGGAGAAATGGTTGCGATTCTTGGTAAATCTGGAGCTGGGAAATCAACTTTGTTTAACTTATTATTAAGACAATTAAACATTGTAACTGGGCAATGCTTTTTATTTAAAAAAGATATTCAAAATGTTAAATCCAAAGATTGAAAAAGAATTGTAAATTCAATTGGTTTTTTATCTCAAGAAACAAATTTAATCGAATATGAAACCATCTTTGATTCAATTAAAAGAACATATGATAACTTTCAAAATAAATTCTTTGCTTGATTTAACATTTTAACTAAAAAAGATAAACAAAAAATAATGAATGTTTTAACTAAATTAGGACTTTTTGAAAAAAGCTTTTTTAGGATTAGTGATTTAAGTGGTGGGCAAAAACAAAGAGTTGAAATTGCAAAAATTTTATTAAAGAAATCCAAATTAATTTTAGCGGATGAACCAACTTCCAATTTAGATATTATTTCAGCAAATGATGTAATCAGTTTATTAAAAAGCATTAATAAAGAAGAAAAAACCACAATTATTTTAAACATTCATGATCTTAATTTAATTCCTCATAATTTTGATTCAGTTTATTTAATTAAAAACCAATCAATCGTTAAATTAAATGAAACTGAATTTAATGATATTAATAAATTAATTCAAATTTATTAAAGGCAAGTTGCCTTTTTTTATATTCAAAGAAATAAATTTTTTTATATGCTAAAATTGAATAAAAAGAAAACACATTTTAATGGAGGCAAATATGGCAATGATGTTAAATTCAAAAAAGGCTAAAAAAGAAGCTGAACTAAAATTTTTGGAAACTAAAAAAAGATTATTATTTGCTTCCAAGGAAAATACTGAAACCATTTTAAAACATTATAATAGTTCCCAAAATGGTATAACAAATGAAGAACAAATTGAAGAAAATCAAGAACAATTTGGTAAAAATGTTATTTCTAAAAAGGGAGCTGACACTGTTGGAAAAAGATTGTTTAGATCATTTTTCAATCCTTTTAATATTATCTTGTTTGTTTTAGCAATGATTTCAATGGTGGTAGATGTTATTTTGGCTACTCCTGAAGAAAGAAACTATATAACAATGATCGTTATATTAGTAATGGTTTTTGCAAGCAGCATTATTCATTTTCATCAAGAACAAAAATCAGCTTCTTCAGCTAATAAATTAATCGAAATAATTGAGACAACATCATTAATTGAAAGAAATGGTGTTCTTAAAGAAATCCCATTAGATGAAATTGTTGTAGGAGATATTGTCCATTTGGCTGCTGGAGATATTATTCCTGCTGACGTAAGAATTATTCAAGCTAAAGACTTATTTGTTTCACAATCTTCTTTAACAGGAGAAAGTGAACCCATTGAAAAATTCAATTCAATTGATCCAAATCAAGAATATGATAATATCACCGATCATCCTAACCTTGCTTTTATGGGTTCTAATATTATTTCTGGCTCTGCTAAAGCAGTGGTAGTGGTCGTTGGGGATGACACTTATATTGGTCAAGTAGCTGCTAAAGTTAATGAAAAACAAGTGCCAACTAGTTTTGAAAAAGGGGTAAGAAAAATATCAATAATGCTAACTATCATTATGGCAATTATTATTCCTTTAGTATTTTTAATTGTTGGGTTAACTAATAAAGATGCTGATAAAAGCCCATGAATTAATGCTTTATTATTTGGAGTTTCTATTGCTGTTGGATTAACACCAGAAATGCTTCCAATGATTATTACTAGTTGCCTTTCAAAAGGTGCTATTAAAATGGGGAAACAAAAAACAATAATAAAAAATATCAATTCAATTCAAAATTTTGGAGCAATGGATATTTTATGTACTGATAAAACTGGAACAATAACTCAAGATGAAGTTATTTTAGAAAGACATCTAGATGTTTTAGGAAAAGAAGATACCTATGTTTTGAAATATGCATTTTTAAATTCATATTACCAAACTGGATTAAAAAATTTATTAGATAAATCTATTATTAATCGAACTTTAGAATTAGCCGATAATATTAAAGAACTAGATAATTTAGAATTACATTTTGAAAAAATTGATGAAGTTCCTTTTGATTTTCACCGTAAAAGAATGTCAGTTTTAGTTAGATCATTAAAAAATAATCGTATCAAAATGATTACTAAGGGAGCTGTTGAAGAAGTTATTAGTATTTGTTCAAAAATTTATTTAGAAGGTAAAGTTGTACCGCTAGATAAAAAAATGATTAAAAAAGTATTAAGAAAAGTAGAAGACCTAAGTAAAGAAGGAATGAGAGTTATTGCAATTGCTTCAAAAAATGATGCTGCTCCAGTTGGACAATTCTCGGTTTCTGATGAAGCAGAAATGACTCTAATTGGATATTTAACTTTTTTAGATCCGCCAAAAGACTCAGCTGAAGATGCTATCCAAAAACTTCATAATCTTGGTGTTGAAGTTAAAATTCTAACTGGTGATAACCCTTATGTAACTAAAGCTATTTGTTCTAAAGTTGGTATCCCTTATGAAAAGATTCTTTTAGGAAAAGATATTGTCAATATGAGTGATGCTGAATTAGCAATTGAAGTGGAAAATACCCAAATTTTTGCTAAATTAAGCCCCGATCAAAAAGCAAGAATCATTAACATTCTAAGAAAAAATGGACATGTAGTTGGCTATATGGGAGACGGAATAAATGATGCTCCAGCTATGAAAGTTGCTGATGTTTCGATTTCAGTAGATACTGCTGTAGATATTGCAAAAGAAACTGCTAATATTATTCTTTTAGAAAAAGATTTAAATGTTTTAGCAACTGGAATTGAAGAAGGAAGAAAGACACATGCTAATATTAATAAATATGTAAAAATGACTGTTTCTTCAAACTTTGGAAATGTAATAAGTGTCGTTTTAGCTTCAATATTATTACCATTTTTACCAATGATGCCAGTTCAAATTATTTTCTTAAATTTAATTTATGACTTATGTTGTGGCACGATTCCATGAGATAATGTTGACAAAGAATTTATTAAAAAACCGCGGAAATGAGAACATAAATCAATTTTTAAGTTTATGTTTTGATTTGGGCCGGTTAGTTCAATTGTTGATATCATAACTTTCTTAATTTTATATTATGTAATGATTCCTAGCCAATTTAATGGATTACATTTTAATCAATTAACAGAGGCTAATGATATTAAATTATTTAAACAACTATTTTGAACTGGATGATTAGTTGCTTCAATGTGAACTCAATGTCTAGTTATTCATTTTATGAGAACAAATAAAATTCCATTTATTCGTTCAAATGCTTCTACTCCAGTTATTATTTCTACTTCATTAGGAGTTGGAATAATAACTTCAATTCAATATATTCCATATATCAAAGATTGATTATTCTTGTCAGGATTACCAGCAATTTATTATGCTTGATTAGTATTATTTCTAGGTGTATATATTATTTTGATTGAAATTGTGAAGTTAATTTATAAAAAACTATATAAAGAACTTTTATAAGGAGAGATTTATGACAAATGAAATAAAGATTAGCCCGACAATGTCTCATTTATTCATCATTCCATTCGAGATTGGTGGAACATTAGTTGAAAAATTAAGCAAAAACCTTTTAAATGATCTAAATGAGACCACTAATTTTTTAAATGGAATTAATATTAAATTTACTGAAGAATTAAAAAATATTCAATTAATTAATTCATTTGAATGAACTAATCAAGATGCTTTTTTGGATTATGAAATTAAGAAAACAAGTTTATTTGAAGATACTATTGCTCATGCTAAAATCACTAACGAATTTTATTTCTTAATTCAAGCAAATGGAATTGGCCTATTCATTTTATTTGATAAACATAATGCATTATTAAATAAGTATAATCGTGATTCAAATTCATTGATTTTAAAAAACTTTATTGTTAGACATTTTGCTAAATCATTATTCATAAATGATGATTATCAAAATGATAAATTATTTGCCAATGAAATTGAAATCATGAATAAAATTAAAAACATTTGTTGAGATGTTTATTATTCATTAAATTTTAAGAAAAAGAATCTGTTGCCTAGAGAAAAAGCATCAAGCATTCATTTTGGTAAAAATGGTTTTAATTATATTAATTCAGTTTTATTTACCAATAATGTTGCAACTGACCAAGAATTACTTTATATTACAACAAGTCATAAATTAAAAATCAATGAAAGCAAACTTAATAATCAAATACTAAAAGACATTGAACAAGATTTTCTTCAATCTAAAAAGCTTTTGCATAATGAAAAAAAAGATTTTAAGCAATTTAATTATGAATTTTATTATGGTAAAGATGAATTAGTTATTAAAACCGAAAAAACTATAAATTCAATTAATGATATTTTTGAAAGTACCGAAATTTATTTAACCATCCAAGCCCAAATCAAAATTATTAGTGAATTATTCATTATTAAATCAGTTTTAAACAATATTTCTAAACATTTCAACTTTACTTTAAAAATGCAAAAAAATATTGAGACAACAGTTGAATATTATCAATCTTACATTGATAATTTCATTAACATTCATGAAAATATTTTTTATAAAAAAGTTTTAACTAAAGCTGTTGACAATTTAGAATATAAAAATTATTGTAATGCTTTATTAAATGAAATTTCAGCGCAAAAAAGAATTACAAAAACTTCAGTATCACCTCAACAAAAAATTGCCAAAATTTATTTAAATATTTCCTTGGCTTTAATTGTTTTTTGCGCATTTAGCTTGGCTATTTATCATGTCATTGCCTATAATGCTCATTCATTAGACAATTGATGAATTATCCCGGTTTTATTATTTATTTGTATAGCAAGCATTATTGCAATTGTTATCTTTAATTTAAGGCAAAAAAGGTAATCATTCTTAATAAAATGAAAAAGAGGCATTTATTTTGCCTCTTTTTTTTATAACAATACAATTTTGTTTTCTTTAGCAAACTTCTTGTTTTTTTCGTCTCAAATAGAAACTTGAACTTCACCAATGTGTTTGCAATGCAATAAATACATTGCAATTCGACTTTGACCAATTCCTCCGCCAATTGTTAAAGGAAGGTTTTGTTCAATAATATTTTTATGATATGGACTAATTAATTTAATTTCTTCTTCAGGTAAGTTATATTGATTAATTAAAGCTTCTTTATTTACTCTAATTCCCATTGAAGAAAGTTCTAATGCTAAATCATTAATTTCATCATAGACAATTAAATCACCATTTAGTGTTCAATCATCATAATCTTTAGCTCGGTTTGAATGCGGTTTATTGTCTTTTAAAAGATTACCAATTCGCATTATAAAAACTGTTTGATATTTTTTAACAATTTCATATTCCCTTTGAGTTGCTTCTAATTTAGGGTACATATTGTATAGTTCTTCTGAATCAATAAAATAAATCTTCTTAGATAATCTTTTGGCAATTTTATATTTTTTATAAATAATATGTTCAGTTTTTCTTAAAGCATTGTATATCTTGGAAACCACATTCATTAAATAGTCAATATTACGATCTTCGGGATTTATTTTTAGTTCTCAATCTCATTGATCAACATATAAAGAATGGGTTTGATCCAAATTTTCTTCTTTACGAATGGCATTCATATCAGTGTAAATTCCATTATTTTTACCAATATCATATTTGCCTAACGCTTGCCGTTTTCATTTAGCTAATGAATGCACAATTTCTAAATCATCATATATGGTTTTAGCCTTAAATTCAATAGGTTTTTCACCATTTAAACCATCATTTAATCCACTTTGTTTACTTACAAATAATGGTGCACTTACTCTTATTAGTTTAAGTTCTTTTGCTAAATATTTTCTAAATTTTTCTTTAATTAAATCAATCGCAATTTGTCTTTGTTCGATTGACAATTTTTTTGGTTTTTGTTTCATAAATTTTAAGATGTCTAATTATTTATCTTGAATAGCAACAATTCCTGGTAATTGATTTCCTTGAACAAATTCAATTGATGCTCCACCACCAGTTGAGATGAAACTAAATTTGTCGTGGTAGCCTAATTTATTAATAGCACTTACTGAATCTCCGCCACCTACAACTGAATAACAAGCTTGATTATTAGCAATTGCTATTGCCACGTTTCTAGTTCCATTTTCATAATATGAAAATTCAGTTACTCCTAAAGGCCCATTTCAAAAAATAGTCTTGGCTTTGGCAATTTCTTTGGCAAATAATTTAACAGTTTCAGGTCCAACATCCAATCCCATATAATCATCAGGAATATTATTGTTTTCTGGAGTTGTATATATTGGTTCGTTATTAGCAAATTCCTTAGTAATGGCATTATCAATTGGCAATACTATTTTATCATTGTAAGTTTCTAAATGTTTTTTAGCTAATTCTACTTGGTCATCTTCAACTAAAGAAGTTCCAATTTTCTTTCCTAAAGCTTTATTAAAGGTATATGCCATTCCGCCTCCAATTAAAACTTTATCTGCGACATTAAACAATTTTTCTAAAACTTTGATTTTATCAGAAACCTTAGCTCCTCCAATAATTGCTACAAAAGGTCTTTCAAAATTGTTAACTAATTTGTCTAAGTGTGATACTTCAGCTTCCATTAAAAAACCTAATGCAGATTCTTTAACATAATTTGCAATACCTGCTGTTGAAGCATGAGCACGGTGAGCAGTGGCAAAAGCATCATTAACAAAAACATCCCCTAAACTTGCTCATTCTTTTGCTAAATCTTGGTTGTTTGAAGATTCAGCTTTGTCATTTAAATCTTCAAAACGAGTATTTTCTAAAAATAAAATTTCACCAGCCTTTAAATTCTTTGCTGCATTTTCAACTTCTTTGCCTCTAGTTTGAGCAACAAATTTAACTTCTTTGTTGATTAATTGGGCAAATTTTTTAACAACTGGGGCTAATGATTTAGTTAATTTATCTTCCTCTTTTTTAACTCTTCCTAAGTGAGAAAGCATAACTAAACTAGCACCGTGTTCTAAAATATAGTTAATTGTTGGTAAAGCTGCTTTGATTCTTTTAATGTCAGCTACTTCATTGTCGATAATAGGAACATTAAAATCTACTCTTAAAATTACGCGCTTACCATTTAAATTCAAATCTTTAAGTGTTTTTTTCATTTTGTCTCCTTCTCGTTGTGAATTTGTTAAAATTATATAATAAATGCTAAAATTCTTATATTAATCTAACTACTTAATTATTGGGGGATGACATGAAAAAAATCTTGAATGCACAAAAACAAAAAGATACCAGAACTTTAAAATATGACCCAGAAAATGATAGTGTTTCAACTTTAATTACTGAATTTCAAATTTATCATAAAAATGCTCATTTTATTAAACCAATTGATGAAATGAAAATTTTTGAATATTTTAAAGAGATTCGATTTATGAAAATAATGGATGAAAATTTGAAAGATAAAATAGAAGAGACTGCCAAACGCCAAAGACTATTCAAAGCCAAATACACTCCTTATATGGAATATGAAAAATGATCTGATTCGCCTCTTGCTGAAAAAGCAAAACCATTGTCAAAGACCAAAAGAATTATCATCATTAGTGTTGTTACCGTAGTTTTTATTGCAATGTTATTGATTATAGTTGGATTGAATAAGTGATGATAGGAGATTAAATGTTAATTATTCTTTATATTATTTTAGCAATGATTTCAATTCTTTTTGCTGGAGCAGTAATTCATTATGGGACAATTCTTTTAAGAAATTGAAAGAAGGCCAAAAATACTAAAACTGCTTTAGGGCAATCAACTAAAATTAGATTAATCCACCAACTAAAAGAATCATTAGAATATCTTTCAAAAACCAAAACTGGTGCCATTATTACCATTGAAAATAATGATGACTTAGATAATTTAAGAACTGATGGAATTATTATTGATGCTAATGTTTCAAGCTCATTAATTATTTCAATTTTCAATAAACACAGCCCATTACATGATGGGGCTATTATTATTAAAAATAATAAAATCCACTATGCTTCAACATATTACAAAATTACAAAGAAATCAATTGACAATAAATATGGAGCAAGGCATAGAGCCGCAATGGGAATTAGTGAAATTTGTGATGCAACAACTTTAGTAGTATCAGAAGAAAATGGGGGAATTACTTTAGCTAAAAATGGATTGTTCACACCTGTTATTCTTGATCAACTACAAGAAACTCTTGTAAATATCTTTAAAGATGCTGATTAAAAGCATCTTTATTTTTTAGTTATTGTTGAATTTAAGATTGAAATTTATTAATCTTTTTAAACAAAAACAAGTTTTCTTATTACAAAAGTACATAGTACTTTTCCAGATTATTAAAAATAAAAAAATTCAAATTTTATCTATATAATTTTATTTATTAACTTTTTAAAATTTTTAAGTAAAATTATATATGCTATGATTAACGAAATGGACAGGATATAGTTGAAAGGCTATACTTTGGTTGGTTAAACGCGTTTAATCACATAAAATATATTTCATTAGAAAGGAAAATATTATGGCAAAATTAGATTTTGACCGTGCTAAACCACACGTAAACATTGGTACAATCGGTCACGTTGACCATGGTAAAACAACATTAACAGCAGCTATTGCTACAGTTTTATCAAAAAAAGGTCTATCAGAAGCTAAAGATTATGCTGCAATCGACAATGCTCCTGAAGAAAAAGCTCGTGGTATTACTATTAATACTTCACACATTGAATACAATACAGAAAAACGTCACTATGCTCACGTTGACTGTCCAGGTCACGCTGACTACGTTAAAAACATGATTACTGGGGCTGCTCAAATGGATGGTGCTATCTTAGTAGTTGCTGCTACTGATGGTCCTATGCCTCAAACAAGAGAACACATTCTTTTAGCAAAACAAGTTGGTGTTCCTAAAATTGTTGTATTCTTAAACAAAATTGACATGTTCAAACCAGAAGAAAGAGAAGAAATGGTTGGATTAGTAGACATGGATGTTCGTGGATTACTATCAGAATATGGTTTTGATGGTGACAATGCTCCTGTTATTGCTGGTTCAGCTTTAAAAGCTCTTCAAGGTGACGCTGAATATGAAAAAATTATTTTAGAATTAATGGATGCAGTTGATACATACATTGAAGAACCAAAACGTGAAACTGACAAACCATTCTTAATGGCAGTTGAAGACGTATTCACCATTACAGGTCGTGGAACTGTTGCAACTGGTAGAGTTGAACGTGGTGTGTTAACCTTAGGTGAAGAAGTTGAAATCGTTGGTTTAAAAGAAACCAAAAAAACAACTGTTACTGGTATCGAAATGTTTAGAAAGAACTTAAAAGAAGCTCAAGCTGGAGATAATGCTGGTTTATTACTACGTGGTATTGATAGATCAGAAATCGAACGTGGACAAGTTTTAGCTAAACCTAAAACCATTGTTCCTCACACAGAATTTGAAGCTGCTGTTTATGTTCTTAAAAAAGAAGAAGGTGGACGTCACACTCCTTTCTTCCATAACTATAAACCACAATTCTACTTCCGTACAACAGACGTTACTGGTGGAATTGAATTCACTGATGGACGTGAAATGGTTATGCCTGGAGACAACGTTAACTTAAAAGTTAAGTTAATTGCTCCAATCGCTGTTGAAGAAGGAACAAAATTCTCAATTCGTGAAGGTGGAAGAACTGTTGGTGCTGGTTCAGTAATCAAAATTACAAAATAATTTATTCTATGAACCCAAACATCTTGTTTGGGTTTTTAATTTTACTTAAGAAATATTTTTTAAATAAATATAATTTTGGAAATACCTACTTCTTTTTGTGAGTTTTTTTGTTTTTTTGGTATTAGCTTAAATAATAAAGTTTTAGAAATTCTATAAAATAAAAGACAACAAACGTTGTCTAATATTTTTTATTTAGGGTCTCCAAAACTTGGATCATATTTTTTAATTTCATTCTTTAATTTATTATATGCTTCTTCATATCTACCCAATTGATATGCATAATTTGCATGATATATTATAGTTGTAATACTTTCGGTTGCATATGATGGGAACATATTGAATACCAAACCGAAATCAACACGTGATTTAAGAACATTATATTTTTTTTGTCAATTTCATTCATGTTCATCGAAGTTTATAAAGTTTGAATTAACAATATTACCATTTGAATCTTTATCATGGTATCAATCTTCATCCATAATTGTATCTGCTTTATAAACAGGCAATCATTGAATTGGGTTTTTGAATGAGAAATTATATTTTTCTTGGGATTTAATTAATATTTCAAAAAATTCAATTAATAAATTAGTATTTTCAGATTTTAAGAATGACTTATGTTCATTGGCAACAACTCCTGATGTTTTGTTATCAGCAATACGTTTAGCATTATTAAATGCATCATATAATGAACGCAACGCTACTTTTTGTTCATCAAAACTACCTGAAGTCGTGATCACTCCTTCATAATCTTTTAAGCGATCTTCTAAATATAAAGTGGCACCTTCATGTCTAATATTTTTACTTGATGATTCACTCTTATAATTTGACAATCAAGTTGTAATTTGTTGTTTCATGTTAAAGAATTCTTGTTGTAAATCTGTTCTGCTCATAACCTCATATTTATCAACGGATTTTGTGAAATTAGAAGATATACTTTGCAATTTAGAATTCAAATGATTCAATATTTGGTTTAACTTAGCTTTATCTGAAATTTTTGAATCCATTTCTTTTACAATACTTGACATATTATTTAAAATCTCAATAAATTTATCAACATAATTTAATGTATTTGTAACAATTGGAATATAACCATCTTGTGTTAACACTATATTTAGATTTCTAGAGCTTTCATGACCAAAAATACTTGAAAAACCATCAGTTATTGATGAAATAACATTATTTTTAAATCTGCTAGGATAATTTGAGATTTTTGGAATAATTCTTTTTCCCGTTTCATTTGTAAATAAGCCACGTCAATTTGCACCATATTGTGAACCATAATATTTTCTTGTTAGCTTTTGTCAGGTTGTTGATTGACCAGCACCTCTATGCTTAATCCAATCAACATCAGCAGATGACATATAATAAATATATAATTCCTCAATTGTTTTTGCATAAGTTTGAACAGCTATTGAATACGCAATATTATTTTGATTTTGGTTGAATTTTTGTTTATAATCATTAAATTTATTTGTAACACGATTAAAAAGCTTAATAAACTCTGATTTAATTAAACGTCTTGCAAAGTTGTAAGTAACACCATCATTGTATATAGCTGCTCTGGAATTCAATTCAGTTAAAGTATTCTCTGTTTCTTTTATTGTATTTGTAGTTCATGTTTTAATATCATTTGATATAAATTTATTTGCAACTGAATTATTTATATCATTAATATTTTTAATCTTATCAGCAAGTAAATTATTTTTTCCATAAAATTCATCAGTAATTTTTTCATATCTTCTATTTGCGATATCATCGGGATTAGCACTATAATTCACTAGTGGCGCAATATCTTGTTTATATGTTAATACTTCTTTAAATGCAAAGGGATTTGTAGAAGCAGCATCAGCAACTCTTAATGCTTCAGCACTTAAAGTGGTATTTCTTGCTCTTTCTTTTTCCATTATTGTTTGGCGTAATTGGTTAACAACAGGTCTAAATTTATTAATCATTTCGTCAGCTTTATTTAAATCAGTATTATTGATTGTAGGTACTTCTTCTGTTTTTAATGAAGTAAATACTTTTTTAGCATCAATAAAGAATTGTTCATCATTATATAGTGGATATTTAGTCTCTAATGATTGAAACACTTTTTTAAGATCATAATATTCATTAAATTTAGTTGCAAAATCAAATACATTTTTTAAAGCTGTATATTGTGCTCTAATTCCTAATGTATTTTTATTAGCAAACTCAGTAAGTTCTTTATTTTTAATACCTGGTAAAACATTATTTAATTTAAACTTAACTTCATTAGCTTTACTTGGGTCTTTAATAAAATCTTGAACGGTTTTCTCTAATGTCAAGAATTTGTCGTGTTCAATATAATTATTAATTTCGCTTAAACGTTTATCTATTTCTTTATTAGCTACTACAAGTTGTGATTCATCAGTATTTTCATTATATGAATCATATGAAGATAACAATGACTTAAGTTCATTAATTTTAGATATAGTAGTTGAATCGGTATAATCACCTGAAATATATGATAAAGCATTTGATTTTAATGATTTAAATGTTGAATAAGCTTTTTCTTTAATTTCATTTTTAATTGTAGCAACATAATTATGTAATTCTAAAGATTTAGAATCTTTATCAGTTTCACTTCAAGAACTAGTATTATTATATTCGGCTATTTTATTGTTTAATTTGCTTTGAATTGAAGGATATTCATTAGCAGGAGCTGATTTAGAATAAGTACGTGCTTTATCGATTGTAGAACTTAATACATTATTTATTGTATTAGTTATTAACTCATTAATCTCTTTAGTATATTGTTTGAATAATTCGTTATTAATATTAGGTGCTTTTGATTTTTGATCATAATCATTGATACGAATTGTTAAAGGTTGTGCTGCATTAGTATTTCAAGCAGATAGAGATTTTTGATATGTTTTTAATTTATTCAATGCATCTGTAAATTCTTTTAAAGCTTTATTAGCAAGTGATTCTTCAATTTCAGACATAACGTTTTTTAATTTTGTTGTTGCTGCTTCAATTGATTGCTTAGTTCTATCATGGGCTTCAACTGTATTTTTTGTTTCAACCATTACTTGATCTAATTTTATTTTTTCAGCTGAATTATTTTCTAATTTCTTATGCAATGATTGAGCCTTACTGAAAATACTAATATATTCATCGCCTGCTTTTGCAATTTCATAATCTTTATTAGTTTTTTCAATTGCATTTTCCAAAATAGATTTTTGATTATTAATATTTTCAACAGTAGGAGTTGTTTCAACACTATTTGTAGTTAAATTTATTTGATTTACTAAATAATGTTTAATTATTTCGTAATTTTCTAATTTATGATCATCTTTTAAAATGTTTGCTTTTTCTAACACTTTATCAAACTCTGATTTTGCATCAATAATTGCCTTGGTTGAAATAGCATTTGCATATTCATCTCTTAAATTAGAAATAACCCTTTCAATTGCTTCAATAGATTCGTTTTCATTACCCACAGTATCATTTTTAGTTGATATTGAATTTTCAAGATTAGTTCTAATATCAGTATACTTATCATCATTTCATTTTTTAATTTCATTAATAATTTCATTTTTTAAATCATTAAATTTTGCTTTAGCATCATTTAATTCAATAGCCTTTTTAGCATCAAGAGCTTTTTTATATTCAGTCTTTAATTCTTTAATTGCATCTGATAATTCTTTTGTAGTTGTTGTCTCAATATCAGCGATTGATTCTTTGTTTTTAACTAAATCAAGTAAAGGTTTTTTGATGTCATCAAATTTTGGAGTACTTCATTTGCTGGTTTCTGTTTTAATTTCTTTTGCTTTTTGTCTAAGCTCATTAACTAAACGATTATGAAGTTGTTCTTCAGATAAACTATCAATTTCTGCCTTTTTGTTTTTAGATTCCTCATATTTAGATTTAACTTCTTCAATTTTGGCTTTAATATTTTCTACTGAATTATTTTCATTTGTAACTTCTTCAGTTTTATTGTGAATAAAATCATCTAATTCATCCTTGATTGTAGAGTATTTTGGATCATTTCATGATGAGGTTTCATCATTTATTAATGAAACAAGGTTGCCAAATTCAGATTTCGCAGCAATAATTTCTTTTTGATGTTTTGAGTTATTAAATTTGTCAGTTAACTCTTTTATTTGATTTTCAATATCTTCAATTGTTGAGTTTGGATTTAAAATAATCTCTTTTGCTTTATTTACATTAGTATTTAATGAATTTTTTAAATTGTCATATTTTGGATCATTTCAATTGTTTAATTCAACTTTTATATCTTCGGCTAATTTATTGAATTTTTCAATCAATGAATTTCGTTTTGATGATGCAATATGATTTTCTACTTCTTTTTTAGCATAATCCAATTTATTTCTTAATTCATCAATTTCATGAGCAATGTCATCAACTGTTTTAGCAATTTCAACTTTATTATTACTATCATTTAATTGATTGTTTAATGTATCATAAATTTCTTGGTATTCTTTGGTACCAATAGTTTTTAAATATTCACCAACTTCATTGGCTAAGTCAACATATTCATTTTGCTTTTTCAAAAGACTAAAATCATAATTAGTTTTTTCTAAGATTGCTTTTAATTCGCTATTCTTTTTGTTTGATTTTGCTTTATTTAGATTATCAACTAACATCAATGCTTTATTCTTCAAATGTTTCTTTAAATCAGTGTTTAATTTATTATCTTTAAAAGAATTGATCTCATTAATTAATTTTTCAATATCTAATTTTAAATTATTATCAATATCATTTCTTAATAAAACATATGCTGTTCCAGCAGTAACACCAGCAGCTACTAAACCTAACATTGTTGCAAGAATAATTTTAACTTTACGATTTCTGCTCATTGTTTACTCTCCTTCTATAAAATTCAAAAAAAGAATATCAAAAAATAAAAATTTTTTTTGAAAAAAAAAAAAAAAACATTCTTTTTTCAATACTTTTTGTTTGTTTTCTTCATTTTTTTTGTTTTTATTTAATGTTTGCTATTAATTTATTATTTCTTTTTTATGAAAACGTGATCTTAATTATATTAATATTTAAATTTGATACATAATGTAAAAATCATTCAAAAAATTATAAAAATATAAGAGGGTAATTTTTCACAATTATAATTGCCAATGTTAATTTAAAAAAGTTTTT
>NZ_JNJX01000004.1 GCF_000702805.1 Mycoplasma anseris ATCC 49234 | reverse complement strand
TCAGAAACCGTATGTAGAGCATAAAGGTAGAAGTGTGATTGACTGTGAGACCTACAAGTCGAGCAGGTGCGAAAGCAGGACTTAGTGATCCGGCGGTACTTCGTGGAAAGGCCGTCGCTCAACGGATAAAAGCTACCCTGGGGATAACAGGCTTATCTTTCCCAAGAGATCACATCGACGGGAAGGTTTGGCACCTCGATGTCGGCTCATCGCATCCTGGAGCTGTAGTCGGTTCCAAGGGTTGGGCTGTTCGCCCATTAAAGCGGTACGCGAGCTGGGTTCAAAACGTCGTGAGACAGTTTGGTTCCTATCTGATGTGGGCGTTGGAATATTGATGAGAGCTACTCTTAGTACGAGAGGACCGGAGTGGACGTACCGATGGTGTTCCAGTTGTTCTGCCAAGAGCATAGCTGGGTAGCCAAGTACGGCAAGGATAACCGCTGAAAGCATCTAAGCGGGAAGCCCCCTCAAAGATGAATATTCCCTTTTAAATTCCTTATAGACTATGAGGTTGATAGGCTGGAGGTGTAAGTACAGCAATGTATTCAGCTGACCAGTACTAATAAATTGATTGGTTTAATAGTGATTCTATAGTGATATCTAAATTTCTAAGTCATATTCAGTTTTCAGAGAACAAAAATTAATCCCTTAATTGGGATTTTTTATTATCTTTTTTAGTAATAAAATATATATTTTTTGTATAATATTAAAGTCAATTAAACAAATGCCGTTTTAGCTCAGTTGGCAGAGCAACTGACTTGTAATCAGTAGGTCGTAGGTTCAAGTCCTATAAACGGCACCATTTGCGCGAGTGGTGAAATTGGCAGACACGTTAGTTTTAGGCACTAATGCTTTACGGCGTAAGGGTTCAAGTCCCTTCTCGCGCACCATATCACTTAAGTTTAAGCGGGTGTCCGCTTTTTATTTATAAAAACCTCACTTTTTTTGTAAGTGAGGTTTTTTCTTTTTTTATAAAGATATGGTGCTGGTTAGAGGATTCGAACCCCTTGCCTATTAAGTACGAATTAATTGCTCTGCCCATTGAGCTAAACCAGCAAAAACTATATAAATTTTATCAAAACACCAGTTAAAGATCAAAAAAACTTAAATTAAAAAGGAAAATAACCAAACAATAAAATATTGTGATAAAATAAGGGTGATAGTGGGAGGAAATGGGAATGTTTGGGAAATTTAACCGGCAATTAGATGATAAAAATAGAATTGTAATACCTACTAAAATATTAAAAGAGTTAGGTGAACAATTCTATATCACATTGGGTTTTGACAAATCTTTAGTATTAAGAACTGAAAAAGAATTCGAAAAACTAAAAATGAATTTAGAATCAAATAACCTTTTAAATAAAGGTTTAAGAGATTTAACTAGATTTATTTTTGGAAACACTGAAGAAGTTTGCCCAGATAAGTCAGGAAGAATAACCCTACCAAAACATTTCATTGACAAAACCGCTATCACCAAGGAAGTCGTTTTTATCGGCGTCGGAAACTATTGTGAGATTTTTGCAAAAGAAGTGTACGATGATAAAGAAAAATTCTTTGAAGATTCAAATAATATTGAAGACTTGACCGAAAAACTATTAGAACAAGGAGTTAAATTATAAATTCACATATTCCCGTCTTATTAAATGAAGTTTTAGAAGAACTTGATATAAAAAAAGATGGAATCTATGTTGATTTAACTTTAGGTAGAGCAGGTCATAGTAAAGAAATATTAAAAAAAATTACTACCGGTAAATTAATTAGTTTTGACAAAGATCAAGAAGCGATTAATGAATCAAATCAAATTTTAAAACAAATTAATAACAATTACATTTTGATAAAATCTGATTTTCGGTTTGCTAAAGCAAAATTGGCGGAAATTGGAATTACAAAAGTAGACGGCATTTTAGCTGATTTTGGAGTAAGTAGCCCTCAACTTGATAATGCTAATAGAGGATTTTCTTATTCACAAGATTGTGATTTAGATATGCGAATGGACCAAGATAACCATTTAAAAGCAAGTGATATTATTAATACTTATTCATCTAATGAAATTGAACGAATTTTAATTGAAAATGCTGATGTAAAATTTGCTAACCAAATTGCGAAGGCAATCTGTGAAAACAGGCCAATTAATACTTCTTTTGAATTAAATGAATTATTAAAACAAACGTTGCCTGCTAAGATTCTAAGAGAAAAAAATCCTTCCAAAGCTGTTTTTCAAGCTCTTCGTATTGCTGTTAATGATGAATTAAATGCAATTAAAGATTTTTTAGAGGATGCATGCTCATTATTAAAACCATCAAGCAAAATGTTATTTATTACTTTTCATTCTAAAGAAGATGTGATTATTAAAAAGTTTTTTCAAAATTTAGTTTATCAAGATCCAAAATTAAATAAATTACCAATTCAGATAAAACGTGAATGAAAACAAAAAATTATTTTTCCAAGTGAAACAGAAACCCAAGAAAACAAGCGTTCTAGAAGCGCCAAATTAAGAGTAATTACTAGATTGGAATAAAGATGAAAAGAACCATAGTCACTATTTTAAAAATATTTCAAGATAAATATGAAATTGAAGTAGTCGAAGAAACTCTTCACGGTATCTTTAGTATATTTAAAAATAGTGAAACTACATCTTTATTTAATATAAATTCATTTAAAAAATTCGTTTATGATTCAAAAATCAAAATCGAACAAATTATTCAAGGTAAATTAAAAGAAGTGATTCTTTTAATAAGTGAAAATGAATATGCTAATTTAAATATTAAAAACATTAAAATTGAATCTTCAGTAGCAATGGATAATCAACAATTAAATGATTTAATTATCAACAAATGCTCTGAAAATAACAAATTTTTATTATCTAACAGAAAGATAAAATTCTTAGACTACACCCAAAAGCAAACGATTAATCAAAATTATTTTAAACAATATAATTCTTTAATCACGATTTCAAATTCCTTTTTAAAAGAAATTAAATACACTTTAGAAAAAATTAATTTAAACCTAGCAAATTGTTATTTTTTAGAGGAAATGGAATTAAAAACCCTTTTATTAAATGAAAAACAAATTGCTTTAAATGTAAAAATGAATTTAAATAATACTAATCTTTTTTTAAGTTTTAATAATACAATCATTAAAACTTTCAAGATCAATTTTGGTTTAGCCAAGTTAATTAACAAAATCAAAACTAATAGCAAGTTAAATGAGGAATTATTATTCTTTTACACCAAAAACCTAATTAAAAATAAACCAATGATTGCTAAAAACGAAGTTTATACTCAATTTATTAATGATTTTTTAAATGAATTGGCCTTAGAAATTAAAGAAATTATTAATAAAAATCAAATTAACCAAGAAAATTTGCAAATTAATTTATTTGGATTTTTAGCAAATAATGAATTTGTTCAAACTATCTTACAATCAAAAATCGGAGATAACCAAATTTATTCTTTATATGTTGCTAGAGATTTAATTTCTGATGAAGCAAAAGGAGTAATTAACCTTTTAGCTTCAAAAGATTTTATCAACAAAGCAAATATTACTACCGAAACCTTTATTATTGATTCTAACATTATCAATAATATTACTAATAAGGCTAAAATAATACGAAGAAAAATATTTGCTTAAGTGAGGTAATTATGTCTAATGCTAATAATCAAGACATTTATAATCCAGTTGCAAAAATAAAAGTAGTTGGTGTGGGTGGTGGTGGCAATAATAGTATAAAAACTTTGCTAGACACCAAATTAAGTGGTTTAGAATTTATTATCGCTAATACTGATCGTCAAGTTTTAGAACAATTCGATCAAAGCTTCATTTTACAATTAGGAGACAAAAAAGGTTTAGGAGCTGGTGCCAAACCGGAAATTGGCAAAAAAGCAGCTTTAGATAGTGTTGATGATATAAAAGCTCGTTTAAAAGGTGCTGATTTAGTAATCATAACAGCAGGGATGGGGGGAGGAACTGGAACTGGAGCTTCCCCAGTAATTGCTAAAATTGCTAAAGAATGTGGGGCAATTGTGGTTGCAATTGTTACTACTCCCTTTGATTTTGAAGGCAGTCGCCGAATTAAAATTGCTAATGAAGGAATTAAAGAATTAGTTAAAGAGGTTGATTCATACATTATTATTTCCAATAATAAATTACTTTTACAATATGGTAATATCGCCTTTAATGATGCTTTTAAATGTGCTGATAATATTTTAAAACAAACTATTCGAACATTAATTGATGTTATTGCTTTACCTGGAATTATCAATTTAGATTTTGCTGATTTAGAAACAATTATTAAAAACAGTGGAGAGGCTGTAGTTGGGATTGGAACAGCAAGTGGTCAAGACCGAGCTACTAAAGCCATTACTTCTGCTATTAGTAGTCCGATTTTAGAATCAAGTATCGTTGGCGCTACTGATGCAATTGTTTATTTTAATGCTAGCAATGAAGTAACTTTAAATGAAATTAATAAAGCTATTATGACTATGCGTGAATTAGTTGGGCAAGATATTAATATCATTTTTGGATTAACTAACACCGCATCTGAAGAAAGTAATAAATTAGGAGAATTATACGTTTCAGTAATTGCTACTGGATTAAGAAAAAATGCTCCAAAAGAAACTAATGGTATCCAAAAAGAAATTTCAAAAGCCATTTTAAATGCAAACTTACGATGCGATTTAGAAACAACTAAGGAATTTTTATTAAAAAATCCTTATGTTCCAAGTGATTTTGTTGTTGAAGACGAAAATAAAAACGAATACAATGATGATATGGCTGATATTTTTAAAACCGTTTAGATGATGTAAGAAATCTTTGGTTTAAAAAAAAATAAGCAAAAAATCACAAGAAAGGGAGAAATAAATTTCTCTCTTTTATTTATTTTGTTTTAAAATATCTATTATGTATAAATTTTTTGCTGATCAAAAAGAAAATGATTATTTTATTTTAGATAAAGAAACTATTAACCATTTAAAAACAATCCGTATTAAAGATAATGAAGTCTTTTTAATTAATTATCAAGATGAGTTTTATCAATGCTTATTTGAATTTCCTAATCAGGCAAAAATCTTAAAAAAAGAAGACATTAATAATGAAAATGAGTTTGAAATTATTGCTTGTATCCCGGTTATTAAGGCTAATCATTTCGAAATTGCTTTACAAAAATCAACTGAATTAGGAGTAAATAAAATTATTCCTTTTTATTCTGAATACACAGAAAAAAATAATTTAAATATTTTAAATAAAGAAGAACGGTTATTAAAAATTATTAAACAAGCTGCTCAACAATCATTCCGAAATAAAGTTCCTCAGCTTATGAAACTTCATTCTTTTGACGAAATTCTTAATTTAAATATTAATAATAAGATTTTGGCTTATGAAAAAGCCAAAACCCTGCCATTAACAAAACAAAATCAAACCACATTAGTTATTGTTGGCCCTGAAGGTGGATTTAGTTTGAATGAAATTCAAAAAGCAGTTGAAAAAAATGTTAAAATAGTTTCATTGACCAATACCATTTTAAGAGCAGAAACTGCACTTATTTTTATGTTATGTAGAATAATATAAATTTTTTATAAAAAACTGTTTATATGTTATAATGTTTAAGCATTTACAAAATTTATTAAAAAAAAGGAAGAAAGTATGCGTCAAACAACAATCATTAGAAAAGAAATAGTTGATAAAAAATGATACATCATCGATGCAAATAACGTACCTTTGGGTAGACTTTCAACTCTTGTAGCTTCAATCCTACGGGGAAAAAATAAACCAACATTTACACCAAATGTTGACATGGGCGACAATGTAGTTGTTATCAATGCAAAAGATGTACTTTTAACAGCTAAAAAAGAAGAAAAGAAAATTTATTACCACCACACTGGTTATCCAGGGGGACTTAAAAAAATTAATGCTAAAGATTTAAGAGCAAAACATCCAGAAGCATTAGTAGAAAAAGCAGTTAGAGGAATGCTACCACACACTAAATTAGGTAGAAAACAATTTAAGAATTTATATGTTTATGCTAATGAAGAACACAAACAAGTTGCACAACAACCTGTTAAAATTGAGGTTAAATAATGGCTGAAAAAATTAGATACTATGGTTTAGGACGTCGTAAATCTTCTGTTGCTAGAGTTTATATTTTACCTGGTGATGGAAAATTCACAATCAACAATAAACCAGCTAAAACATATTTAAATTCTGACATTTTAATCAAAGATGCTTTAAGTCCATTTTCAGTTACTGAAACAACCAATACATTTGATGTTATTGCTAATGTTAATGGTGGTGGATTAACTGGACAATCAGGTGCTATTAGATTAGGAATTGCCCGTGCATTATTAGAAGCTTCAAACAATGAGTACCGTAATAAATTAAAAGATGCTGGATTCTTAACAAGAGATGCTCGTGTTAAAGAACGTAAGAAATTCGGTTTAAGAAAAGCAAGAAGAGCAAGACAATTCTCAAAACGTTAATAAAATTTTATATAATTATATTTGCGGTTTTTACCGCTTTATGCGAGCGTAGCTCAGCTGGTTAGAGCACACGACTGATAATCGTGAGGTCGATGGTTCAAGTCCATTCGTTCGCACCATTTCAAGCAATTGACCAAAGAACCATTAAGTTGGTTCTTTTTTTAATAATAAATCTTAAATATATTAATTTTCATTTGAAAATAAATTAAAAAAAGAGATAACTCTCTTTTTATTATAAATTTCAATTTTTAATTATTTATTATTAAATTATTCAACATAAGTAATGCCATTTATAACAATTGGATTTTCTCCAAATTCTTTTTTCAAGTTTTCAAGAAATGGAGTGTGATTAAATGCTCCTTGCTTAATCGAAGTCACACTTCTTTGAATATTAATTGAAGCTAAACTAGAACATCCACTGAATGCATAATTTCCAATCGATGTCGCACTTTCTGGAATATTAATCGAAGTTAATCCTGTACATCCTTCAAATGCACTGTCTCCAATTGAAGTCACACTATTAGGAATAGTAATTTCTTTTAATCCAGAACATCCTCAAAATGCACTGTCTCCAATCCAAGTCACACTTTCTGGAATATTAATTGAAGTTAACCCAGAACATCCCTCAAATGCTCTATCTCCAATCAAAAACATACTTTCTGGAATATTAATCGAAGTTAAACTAGAACGACCCTTAAATGCACTGTCTCCAATCAAAGTCACACTTTCTGGAATATTAATCGAAGTTAATCCTGTACACCCCTCAAATGCTTTGTTCCCAATAATTTTATTTTTTATGTAATTTTGAAATCACCTTTAAAGTTTTTGTTAACAGAAACTAAAGTATTATCAACAATTTTGTAATATTCATTTGGTGTGTAATTATTTGAATCAGTATTTTCTATTCCTGCCCCCAGAGTCGGTTTGTTTTCTTTATCTTCAGGATCTGGTTTTGGAATTTCAGGTTCCGGAACTGGTTTTTCACATTTTGAACTAATTAAAGGTAATGTGGTAATTACCCCTGTTGTACAAAAAGAAAGTATAAATAATAAAGTTTTTTATTTTTTTGCTTTTCATTTTTTATCCTTTTATAATACATTTTTATATTTATAAAACTAATTTTATTTGTTTGCAAAAAAACTGCTTAGGTTTTGTTAGTTTTTCAAAAAAATCCAATTTTTGTTCTTTTTAAAATGAATTTTTTGTTTTTCATTAACTTAAATTCTTTAAAAGAACACGGGTTATAAAGTTTTTTAGGTTTATAAAATGTTTTTTTAATTTATCAATTTTTATACTTTTACCAAATTAGAAATTAATTATAAATTCATATTATTTTTAAAAAATTAAAAAGAGGAAAGAACCTCCTTTTAAATGAATTTTTTTATTTTAATCTATTTTATTAATAAATTCTTTTTCAACATAATTTGAATTAAATAAATATAATAAACTTCCTCAATCTAGATTAAAAGTAATAATATCTCCGACTTTATATTGTTTTTTGCATTTATCAACATTAATAATCATATGATCTGAAGAGCCACCTAGAATTTCCATGTCTTTATCTAAAGGGGTCATTGCATCAAACATAGTATCAATTTTTCCAATAGCACAAATAATTCGATCAATATCACCAATGTCTTCAAAGGTTGGGATATTGCCAAAGGCATCTAAACCAGGTTCACCAATAGGCATTGAACTTTTTCTTTTAACCTCAATTACTTTAGCTTGGCATTGGAAAGCATCACGATGCATGTTTCTAATAGTTTTTCTATATTTATCTTCAGTTCCAAAGATCATTGCAAAACTCATTCTTAAAACATTAACTTCTTTTGGCATGCGGTTTTCTCAAACTAAATGCAAGCTTAATGAGTTACCGCCTGAAATATGGCTAAATTTAACATTATATTTAGCTTGAACTTCATTATTTAAATCAGCAAAGATTTTCATTGCTTCATCAGAAGGAATTCTTCCTCCATAGCAGCCAAAATTACATCCTAAACCAACTAATTTAACACCTTTCATTTCATTAATAATTTTGCCACAAGCTTCAACAGTATCTTCAGGAAGAAAGCCTTCTCTACGATCTCCTAAATCAACCATAACAATAACTTCATGGGTTTTATTGTTTGCTAAACAATAATCACTAATTGCTTTAATAGTATCTAATTCACTATTTAAACTTGAATCGCATAATTCCACTAAGCGAGGAATTTCATCAATTTGTGGCAATCTTAATAATTGTTTATGTCCTTTTATATCTTTATATACTTCAAAATTATCTAATCTTGAATCACCAAAAAATTTAATTCCAGCTTTAGCATATAATTCTGCCATTCTTCTATTACCACAAAAACCTTTGGTTACAGCTAGAACTTCAATTCCTTTTTCAGCACAAATTTCTTGCACTACTTTGATATTGTGTAAGAATTTTTGTTCATCAATAATTATTTTCGGATAAGCCATAATACTTATTTTCTCCTTAAAATGATAAATTCTTTTTTACCTTTTTTTAATAAGGCAAATTTGTGTTCGTATTTTAAGAATTGAATTAAATGGTTTTCATTTTCAATTATTTTATCATCTATTGAAAAAGATTTCTTACTAATAAATTCTCTGACTTCACGGTTTGAATTTAAAATGCCATTCTTTTTAATTGTTTCAATAAATACATCATTTTCTTCAATTTCAATAACCGGAAGAAAACCTAATAGCATTTCAATATCTTGGATTTCTAATTTGCTTTGATCCTTTGAAAATAAAATTGAACTTATTTTTACACATTGATTAGCAATTACTTCACTATGAATATTTTTAACAATTTCATAAGCTAAAGTTTTTTGTGCAATTCTTAGATATTTTTTTTCATTATGTTGTTTCATAATTGCTTGAATTTCTTTTGTATCTAAGAAAGTTAATCATAATAAATATTCTTCAATTTTTGAATCAGCTTGATTTAATAAAAATTGATAAATTGCAAAAGGAGAAGTCATTTCTTTATCCAATCATAAAGCACCACCACCAGTGCTTTTGCCAAATTTTTTACCGTTTTCATCAACCAATAAATTAGCAGTAATAACTAAGGCATCATTTTCACCATGAGTTTTTCTAATTAACTCTAAACCAGTTGTCATATTACCTCATTGATCGCTTCCACCAAGTTGGATTTTAACATTATTTTGTTCATATAAGGTTTTAAAATCTCACCCTTGGATTAATTGATAACTAAATTCAGTAAAAGACAAACCTTGAGTTAATCTTGTTGCTATACTGTCTTTTTCTAATAAATAATTTACATTGATATGTTTTCCAATTTTTCTTAGAAAATCAACCATTGTTCAATTCTTATAAAAAGTAAAATTATCAATCACTTCTAGGCCAAAAAATTCAAGTTGTTTTTGAATTGAATTTTTATTTTCAAGAAGAGTTTGCTCATCTAAAAAATTTCTTTCAGAATTACGAAAACTAGGATCACCAATCATTCCAGTTATGCCACCTAAAATAGCAATTGGATGATATCCAAATTGCTTGAATCTTAATAAATTAGCAATTTGAACATAATTTCCCAAATGAAGACTTTTAGCAGTTGGATCAAAACCAGTATATACTCCTACACCACTTGCTAAACTGCTAAATTTTTCTTCATTTGAAATATTATTAAGAATCCCTCTTGTTTTTAGTTCCTCCAAAATATTTTTAGACATAATTTTCCTTTCAATTAATATTTTTATTATGGTAATATTATATACACAATTAGATTAAATTATTTATTATATTGAGGTTATATATGAAAATAAAAATATTAGTTGATTCATCTTGCGGTTTAGATGAAAATACAATTCAAAACCTAGATTGAGAATTATTGCCTTTGCAAGCAGAGGTAGATAATAAAATTTATGAAATTGGTAAAGAAATGAATCTAAAAAACTTTGCCTTAATGTATCGCCAAAATCCAAAAATAAATTGCTTAACAACAGCAACTCCTATTGGTAAAGCACAAATGCAAATTGACAATTTGATTAATCAAGGTTATGATAAGATTGTCGTTTATACGATTTCAAAACATTTATCAAGTCAAAATTCAATGATTAAAACTTTGTATAAAGACAATGATAAGGTTTTTGTTATTGATAGTAATAAAATTTCATTTTTAATGGTGAAGGATTTATTGTTATTCGAAGAAAAAATTAATAATGGTGAAAGTTTTGAAAAAGCTATAAAAATTTTTGATGATCAATTCAATAAAATTTTATTAATCCCAGAATTTAATGATGCCTTAGTAAAAGGTGGTCGTCTTTCAAAACCAGCAGCCGTTATTGCTAAGTTGTTAAAAATTGTTCCAATTATTGAATTTAAAAATGGTGAATTAGTAAAATATGGCATTGGAAAAGTATTCCGTAAAACAGTGATTAAAATGATTAAAGAACTTTGGGATGAATTTAGTTATAAAAACCAATTAGATGACTATGAATTTGTTATTTGTAATGCTGACAATACAGAAATTGATTATTATGTTGAACAAGTTAAAGAAATTACTAAATTTAATAAAGTTTCAGTATTTGATTTGCCAACTGTAATTGCTGTTCATACTGGAATTGGTGCATTAACTCTTTCAATTGTAAAAGTTAAAAAAACAATAAAAGAAAAATTCCATTCTCAAGCAGAAATAAAATAAAATTTAAAATTAATTTTTAAATAACTTGATTGTGATATAATAAGCAAGCAATATATGAAGACAGTAACTGCTAAAAAGCTTAATTTGTTACCGAGTATGTTTACTTTTTTCTTTATTGCATAATTAAATTAGGAGGAAACATGAGCGCTTTAAGAGATGCTAAAGGTTTGGTTGTATCTGAAATCTCTGAAAATTTAAAGCAATCTAAGGCACTTGTTGTTGTTTCATATAAAACTCTTGATGTTGTTGCTTTACAAAATATTAGAGAAGAATTAAAAGCAAGTGGAGTTTTATTTAAGGTTTATAAAAATAGATTAGTGAAACAAGCTGCAAGTCAATTAGGTTTTGATAAACTAAATGATTATTTAGTTGGACAAAACGTTTTTGCTTTTGCTAAAGAAGATGATTTAAGTGCATCTAAAGTTTTAGTTAAATTTAAAAAACAATACCCAGCTTTAGAATTTGTTGCTGGTATTTACGAAAATCAAGTTGTTGATGCTAAAGCATTAGAAGAAATAGCAAAACTTCCTTCATATGAAGAATCATTAATGATTCTAGGAAACTCATTAATAAGCCCATTAAGAAATTTAGCTATTGGACTTAATATGTTAGTTGAACAAGGAAAAGTTAAATCTGAATAATATATACAATTAAAGGAGAAATTATTATGGCAAAATTAACAAAAGAAGAATTTCTATCAGCATTAAAAGAAATGAACATTAAAGAAGTAATGGAATTAGTTCAAGGACTAAAAGAAGAATTTGGAATTGACCCAACCGCTGTTGTAGCAGCAGCTGCTGCTCCTGCTGAAGCAGTTGAAGAAAAAGATTCTTTCAACGTTACTTTAAAATCAGATGGTGGAAACAAATTAGCAGTTATTAAAGTTGTTAAAGACTTATTAGGTCTAGGTTTAATGGATGCTAAAAAATTAGTTGAATCAGCACCTGCATTATTAAAAGAAAATGCTAAGAAAGAAGAAGCTGAAGAAATTAAAGCTAAATTAACTGAAGTTAAAGCTGAAGTTGTAATTGAATAATAAAAAAAACAAATAAAAAAAGGCTTTTTTTAAAGCCCTTTTTGTCTTTTTTTATACACATATACACATGCACGTGTATATATTAACAAAAGCAAATGAACACCTTCAAACTAAATAATTCCAAAAATAAAAATATTAATAATTAACAAAATGAGGTAAAAGATATGATAAAGAGCCCTGAATACGAAATTAGAAAATTTGGTCCAATTACTGAAAGACGTGATTATTCTTTAAGTCAAAAGAAATTTGAAACTCCTGATTTCCTTGAAATGCAACGTGTATCAGTTGAAAAATTCTTAACAACAGGAATTGAAGAAGAATTAAGAAATATTTATCCAATTGAAGCGCATGGTAAAGTGAGAATTGATTATATACCAAATACAGCTCATTTTGAAAGACCAAAGAAATCAGAATTCGAATCAATTAAAGAAGCTAAACAAAAAGGTTCATCATATGTTGGAAAACTAAAAGCAAAATTAAGACAAACAAACATTGAAACTGGTGAAGTTGAAGATGCTGAAGTTGTTTTTGCTGAAATTCCAATCATGACATATGGTGGTTCTTTTGTAATTAATGGATCAGAAAAAGTTATTGTATCTCAATTGATTAGATCAACAGGAGCTTATTTTGGTGTTGGTGTTAGAAATAAACAAGCTAACGACTTATTCAACAAAGTAGAAATAATTCCTCAAGTTGGTTCTTGAGTTGAAATTTATCATAAAGTAACATCAAATGCAATTGATACAGTAAAAATTCATATCGACAAGAATAAATCATTTTATCTAACTATCTTTCTAAAGGCATTAGGCTTTACTAAGGAAGGAATTTATTCAATGTTTGGAAGAATTCCAGAATTAAAAGAAACATTTAAGAAAGATAAAATATTCAATGAATCTCATGAAGATACAGTAAGAGAAGCACAAGAAGCAATCTATCGTCTTATTAGAAAAGGTGATAGAATGACTGCTGAAAGTGCAAGAAATTTAATTCCATCAACATTATTTAACGAAAAAAGATACAATCTAACTGAAACCGGAAGATTTACTTTAAACCGTAAATTAAATGTGATTGAAAGAATTTCTAATTCATATCTAGCTGAAGATATTTATGCTTCAAATGGTGAACTAATGTATGAAAAAAATACATTTATCACCTTTAAGATGGCTAAAAAAATCCATGATGAATTTAAACAAGGAAGTATTCCAATGTGAAGACTTCCAGACATTGACGAAACCGCTTATGGAAATCAAATTGAATTAGAAGGCAATGAAACATTAGCATCTCGTTTATATGTTCCATGTGTTTGAATTTATCCTACTGAAAATGATATGATTAATGATAATAAAGTTCAAGTTATTGGAAATGATCCAACAGCTACTGAAAACTTTTTATTAATTCCTGATTTAATTGCTACCATTTCATATTATTTCAATTTATTACAAAAAGTTGGGTTAGATGATGATCCAGACTCATTGATTAATAAAAGAATTGTTACAATTGGTGAATTACTACAAAACCAATTTAGAGTGGGGTTAATTAAATTAGAAAAAAACACTAAAGAAAGAATTGCAGCTAAAGACATTGATAAAATTAGTCCAAGAAATGTTACAAATAATAAACCAATCTTTAACCAATTTAAATCTTTCTTTAACACTTCAAAATTATCTCAATTTATGGATCAATGTAACCCATTAGCTGAGATTTCAAACAAAAGAAGAATTACTTCATTAGGACCAAGAGGATTAAACAGAGATACTGCTCAATTTGAGGTTCGGGATGTTCACCCAACTCATTTTGGAAGAATCTGTCCAATTGAAACTCCTGAAGGACCTAACATTGGGTTGATTTTAAACCTAGCTTCTTTTGCTCAAATTGATAAATATGGTTTTATTCAAACTCCATATTTTAAGGTTAATAATAAAAAAGTTGATTTTTCAGCTCCTATTTATTTAACAGCAATTGAAGAAATTGGATATACTTTTGCCCAATCAACCGTTCATATTAAAAATGATGAAATTATTGATGAATATGTAATGGTTAGACGTGATAATGAATATGTGCAAGTTAAAGCTGAAGAAGTTGATTATTTAGGGGTTTCAAACCGCCAAATGACTTCAATTGCTGCTAGTGCTATTCCATTTTTGGAAAATGACGATGCTAACCGTGCTTTAATGGGATCTAATATGCAACGTCAAGCAGTACCAGTTATTACACCTGAAGCCCCTTTAGTAGCAACTGGTGTTGAAGCTGATATTGCAAAATATTCATCAACAAATATTAGAGCTCAAAAAGATGGGGTAGTTACTTATGTTGATTCAAATATGGTAAAAATTATGCCTCATGATTCAAATAAGGCACAAACCTATTATTTAAGAACTTTTGAGAGATCAAATGCTGGAACTTTAATTCACCAAGTACCAATTGTTAAAGTTGGACAAGAAATTAAAAATGGCGATTTATTAGTTGATGGACCTTCAATGAAAAATGGAGAATTAGCCTTAGGTAAAAACGTTTTAGTGGGATTTAGTACTTGACATGGATATAACTATGAAGATGCTATTATTCTTTCAGAGCGTTTAGTAAAAGATGATGTTTATACCTCTATTCACATTGAAGAACAAACCATTCAATTTAGACATTCAAAAGCTGGTGAAGATTGATTAACTAATGATATTCCTAATGCTTCAAACTTCTCTAAACGTTTCTTAGATGAAAATGGTATTGTAAGAATTGGTTCAGAAGTTAGTGCTGGAGATATTTTAGTTGGTAGAACATCACCAAAAGGAGAAGAAAACCCTACTCCTGAAGAAAAATTAATGGCTGCTATTTTTGGTCAAAAAACAGCTTCAAGAAAAGATACATCATTAAAAGTTAAACATGGTCATAATGGTACTGTTGTTGCTATTGAAGTTTTAAGTCGTGAATTTGGCGATCAATTAGAAGATGGAATTGAAAAAATCGTTAAAGTATCAATTGCCCAAAAACGGAAAATTAAAGTTGGTGATAAGATGGCTGGTCGTCATGGTAACAAAGGGGTTGTTTCAATCGTTTTACCAGTTGAAGAAATGCCATATTTAGAAGATGGTACTCCATTAGACATGATGTTAAACCCACAAGGGGTTCCTTCTCGGATGAATATTGGACAAATTCTTGAATTACACCTAGGTTTAGCAGCTAAAAAATTAAATACAAAATTTGTTACTCCAGTTTTTGATGGAATAACTCATAATCAAATTAAAGAAATTTTAGAAGAAGCAAAAATTGATCCAAGTGCTAAAACAACAGTATACAGTGGTCAAACTGGTGAAAAATTTGATCACCCAATTTCAGTTGGGGTTATGTATATGTTGAAACTTTACCATATGGTTGATGACAAGATGCATGCTCGTTCTGTTGGACCTTATTCATTAATTACCCAACAACCCCTTGGAGGAAAAAGCCAAAACGGGGGTCAAAGATTTGGGGAAATGGAAACTTGAGCTATTGAATCTTATGGTGCTTCAAACGTATTACAAGAATTATTGACATACAAATCAGATAACATTGTTGGAAGAAACCAAGTTTATAATGCCTTATCAAGAAAATCAAAATTACCAAAACCAGGTATGCCTGAATCATTTAATGTTTTAGCATATGAATTAAGAGGATTGGGAATTAAACTTGAGGCTCATGAAAGATTAAATGGTTTTGAAGATGACGATGATAACGAAAGAATTGATACCAAATATTATCAAGAATTTGAAGGGGGAGCAGAATAATGAAAAAATCTAGAAAATACGCTTCTTTAGAAGAAGACAAGATTGCTAAAATTTCACTTGCATTAGCTACTCCTGAAGATGTTGAAAGTTGATCTCATGGTGAAGTAACTAAACCAGAAACCATTAACTACAAAAGTTATAAACCAGAAAGAAATGGGCTATTTGATGAAATTATCTTTGGTCCAATGATTGATTATCGTTGTCCTGTTTGTGGTCATAAATACAAAAAAATTAATGAAAAAAGTTTCTGTACTAAAACTGAATTATGTAAACAAGAAAAAGTAGAGATTTTACCAAAAATTTCAAGAAGAAATCATATGGGTCATATTAAATTAAATAGCCCTGTTGTTCATTTTTGATATTTTAAAGTTGATCACTCAATTATTTATAAATTATTAGGTTTAAGAGTTGGAAGAAACAATGATACGGTTAGAAGAATTGATTTAGAAAACTTGATTTATTACAAAAGCCATATTGTATTAGAATCAGGTGGTTTAAAAGCTCTTCCAAAAAACACTATTATTGATATTAATGAAGCTGCCATGATTTATAAAAATGCCTTAGAAGAATTATTATCTCGTTTCGAAGAAGGAACTGAAGATTATGATGATATTAAGGAAACACTTGATGATTTAGTAGAAAAAGCAACTTCAAAAATTGGTCAAGATTATGGAATTGACTTTTATGAATTAAATGAAGTTATTGAACATTATTCAGAAGCTAAAATCGGAACTGGTGCTTTAGCAATTGAATATTTATTAAAAAATATTGATTTAAAACAAGAAAAAGAATTTGTTACTGCTGAAATTAAGAAAATTAATGATGAAGAAATTAAAAATGGTTCAAAAATTGCTTCAACAGCAAAACAAAACCGTGAAAAACTTTATAAACGTTTACAAGTAATTAATGCTTTTATTGAATCTAAACAAAAACCAACTAGTATGTTGATTTATAACCTACCAGTTATCCCAGCTGACTTGCGTCCTTTAATTCAATTAGATGGTGGGCGTCATTCAACAAGTGATATCAATGAATTATACCGTCGGGTAATTATTAGAAATAATCGTTTAAAACAATGACAAGAAAAAGATGCGCCAACTTTAGTTATTCAAAACGAATTAAGAATGATTCAAGAAGCAGTTGATGCTTTAATTGATAACCAAAGAAGAAGTCCTAACCCTGTTTTATCAAAAGACAATCGTCCATTTAAATCAATTAGTGATGCTTTAACCGGTAAAAAAGGTCGTTTTAGACAAAACTTATTAGGAAAAAGAGTTGATTATTCTGGACGTTCTGTTATTGTTGTTGGACCTCATTTAAAAATGCATCAATGTGGTATTCCTAGAGAAATGGCTGCTAAATTATTTGAGCCATGAATCATTGCTAAATTGATTGAAAAAGAAGTGGCAACAACAATTAAAAATGCTAAAAAAATGATTGAAGATCAAAACCCAGTTATTTGACCTCATGTTGCTGAAACAATCAAAGGAAGATTAGTATTATTAAACCGTGCACCGACCTTACACCGTTTATCAATTCAAGCCTTTGAACCTGTATTAGTTAGGGGCAAAGCTATTAAATTACATCCATTAGTATGTACTCCATTTAATGCTGACTTCGATGGTGACCAAATGGCTGTTCACGTTCCTATTTCAGAACAAGCTTTATTAGAAAGTCGTGAATTAATGCTTGCTAATAAAAACATTTTGGGTCCAAAAGATGGAGAACCAATTATTAACCCTTCTCAAGATATGATTTTAGGTATTTATTATCTAACCATAGAAGAAGCTAATGCCTTAGGAGAAGGAAGAGTATTTGACAACTTTGATCACATGATGAGAGCTTATGAAGCTAAAAAAGTTTCATTACATGCAAGAGTTGCTTTACCAATTGAAGAAGTAAAAAGTACTAAATTATTTATTAACCCGGAAGACAAACCAAGATACATTATTTCAACTGTTGGTAAATTCATTTTTAACAATGTCTTTCCAAAAACATTCCCATTTATATACGACAACAAAGTAACAAAAGCCACTTCATTAGAAGAATATGCAAATGGAATTAATAAATACATTGTGCCTGCTGGAACAAACATTCCTGAATATATTACTTATGAATTGCCAGTTCTAGAAGCATTTAATAAGAAAAACATTGCTAAAATCATTCGTCATGCCTTTGACAAATATGTTGCGACCATTACTTTAGAAGATGTTGCTTCAGTTATTAAATGTATTAATGACATTTCAATTTCAAACATTGTTTTAAAATTCTTAGAATTGCAAACATACAACAACAAAAAACTTGATAAAGAACATGCTTTAATTCTTGCTTCATTCACTGAAGAAGAAATCAATGATTTAAAATCAAAAACTCCTGAAAGAGTAAATGGAGCTGATATTCCATTCTCTGCTCAAGAAAAAGCCCAAATTTTAGATAAAGTATGATTTAGATATACTAATATTGTTGCCTCTATTCTTGATGAAATTAAAGATCTAGGATTTGAATATTCAACCATTTCAGGTATTTCAATTTCAATTTCTGATATTTTAGAAACTGAAAAGAAAGAAGAATATCTTGCTGAAGGAGATCAATACATTGATCAATTAAAAGAATATTATAATCAAGGTTATATTACTGATGATGATAGATATTCATTAACTATTAAGAAATGAACTGAAATTAAAGACAAGATTCAAGAAGAATTACAAACTATTATTAAAAATAACCCACAAAACCCAGTTATTACCATGATTAACTCTGGGGCTAGAGGTAATATTTCTAACTTCGTTCAATTAGCAGGTATGCGGGGATTAATGGCAAACAACACCAAAACTACTAAGGCTGATGCTAAAAACGATAGAATTGTTAGATCAACTGTTGAAGTTCCGGTTAAATCTTCATTCATTGAAGGTCTAACTGCTTTTGAGTTCTATTCATCAACTCACGGAGCAAGAAAAGGTCTAACCGATACTGCTTTAAACACTGCTAAATCAGGTTATTTAACTCGTCGTTTAGTTGATGTTGCCCAAAACATTGTTGTTCGTCAAGAAAACTGTGGTTCAGATTATGGTTATGTAGCAAGAGATATTGTTGATACTAAAACAAAACAAGTTATTGTTCCATTAAAAGAAAGAATTGTTGGAAGATATACAAATAAAGCTATTTTAAGTAAAAATGGGCAAGAAATTATCCCTAGAAACACTTTAATTACTGAAAAAATTGCTCAAAATATCATTGATGAAGGTTTTGATTCAGTAGAAATTAGATCTATTTTAGGATGCAACACCAGAAATGGTGTATGTAAGATGTGTTTTGGTAAAGATTTAGCAACCAATAGAATTGTTAATATTGGTGAAGCAGTTGGAATCATTGCTGCTCAATCAATTGGTGAACCTGGTACTCAATTAACCATGCGTACTTTCCATACTGGAGGGGTTGCTGGTGTAGAAGATATTACTGGTGGTTTCACTAGATTGATCGAATTAATTGACGCCCATGAACAACCTTGAGGTCGTCCAGCAACTATTTCACCTTATAAAGGAACTGTAACCAAAATTGAAATCGATGAAAAAAATAACTTCCACCATTTAGTAACTATTGAAACCAAGAATAGTAAAAATGAAATTCAACACAAAAAAGTCTTTGTGGAAACTAATAAAAAACTTAGAGTTAAAGTTGGTGATGAAGTTAGAATTGGAGCAAAATTATCAGAAGGTCCAATCATTTTAAAAGACTTATTAGAATTAACTGACACTTTAACCGTTCAAAATTATTTATTAAAAGAAATTCAAAGAATTTATCGTATTCAAGGGATTGCAATTTCAGATAAATATATCGAAATTATTATCCGTCAAATGATGTCAAAAATTGTAATTCATGATCCTGGTGATTCAAAATTCTTTGCTGGAGCAATTGTTGATATTTTCGATTATCAAGAAGAAAATGCACAATTATTAACCAAGGGATTCAAACCAGCTTATGGTAATGTGGTAATTAAAGGAGCAAAACAAGTGCCTTTATTATCAGATTCATTCTTGGCTGCTGCTTCATATCAAGAAACTTCAAAAATTTTAGTTCATGCTGCTATTTCTTCAAGAAATGACAATTTAAATGGGTTAAAAGAAAACATTATTGTTGGTAAGAAAATTCCAGCTGGAACAGCATTATATCCTTTTGAAGCTCATTCAAAATATGATATTAAACCAGCTATTAAATACTTTATTGATGAAGAAGAACAAAATGAAGATGAAATGGATTTCACTCCATTAGATTTAGAAGCATATAATAAAGAAATTGAAGAATTAGAAGCAAATGAAGAAGTTTATGTTGAAGATGAATCACAAGAAGATGATTACTACGATGATGAAGAATAAAACTAATTAAAAATAAAATACAGATCAGCAATTGTGGTCTGTATTTTATTTTATAATGAATTTAATTTGTTTAAAAGTTGATCAAAATCAACTTGGTCAGTTAATTCTTGATTAATTTGTTTATAAATAATTTTGTTTTCTTTATCTAAAATAAACATTGCTCTTGCCAATAAATGAATCTCATCAATTAAAATTCCTAATTGTTTTGCAACATTATGGTTATAATAATCAGAAAACATTTGAATATTTCCAACAGGATGACCACTAGAAATATAACTATTTAAAGCACTTGGTAAATCAGCTGAAAAGCTAACAAAATTAAATTCAGGATATTTAGCGGAAATTCTAGATAATTCTAGAATTTGCATATCACATACTTGAGTATTGATTGAAGGAAAAGTTGCTAAAACAGTGTATTTTGATTCATTATTGAATGTTTTTTGTTCAAAAGAACCAACAAATGCCCCTTGTAATTCAATTTTTTGATTTAATTCAACTTCTTTTCCTAAAAGGTGTAGATCATTGTTTTTCATTTTTATAATTCGCATATTTAAAACCTCCATTTAATTATATTTATTTTTTTATAAAATTAAAAATTCTGTGGTTTTGTTTTTATTGGAATATTTCAAATTTAATTTATAATTTATAAATTATGGAAGCAAAAAATAAGATTGTAAAAAATAACTTAGGTTTTTCAGGAGATTTATTTGTTTATCAAGATAAATCCATGTTTAATTATTCAGTTGATACCATTATGTTAGGTAATTTTGTTTCAATCAATTCTAAGGTTTGTAATATTTTAGAAGTTGGAACTAATAATGGCGCTTTATCAATCTTTATTGCTTCGCGTTCTAAAAAGATTAACATTGATGCCATTGAAATTCAAAAACCAGCAGTGGATCTAGCAAGAAAAAACGTCCAATTAAATCAATTAGAAGCACAAATTAATGTTATTCATGCTGATTTTAATGAATATGCTAAAGATTTCGCTTTTAAATGTGGCAATAAACAAGCCAAGAAATATTCTTTAATTGTTGCAAATCCTCCTTATTATAATGAGAATTTTAATGTTGAAAGAACAAAGACCACTGAATCTCAAAAAATTGCTACCCATGAGATTTGCTTGAATTTAGAACAATTAATAGCTAATTCGGCCAAAATCATTGAGCAAAAAGGTTATTTATCAATTGTTTTACCAATGGCAAGATATATTGATTTAATTTGTTTACTAAGAAAATATGATTTTGAACCCAAGCGAGTCCAAATTATTTACCCGAGAAAAAATGGTTTACCAAAATTTTGTTTAGTTGAAGCTCGATATAAATCAGGTTGAGGAACTTTTTTTGAACCTAATTTATATTTACATTATGATGACTTAAATCGTCATGAATATACTGAAGAAATCAAAAAATTATATGTCCCTAAAAAAGTTAAGGAGTAAGAATGAAAGCTAAGAAGACATTTTATATTTCAACCCCCATTTATTATCCTTCAGGTAATTTACATATTGGTCATGTGCTTTGCACAACTTTAGCCTGAACCTACCGAAATTTTAAAAAATTAATGAATTATGATACATTCTTTGTAACCGGGATTGATGAGCACGGAGAAAAAATTGCTAAAAAAGCAGAGTCTTTAAATCTAAAACCACAAGATTATGTTGATTTGCAAGCACAAAAATTTAAAGAACTATGAAATAAATTGGCTATTGATTTTGATCATTTTTCAAGAACAACTAATAAAAACCATGAATCTTTAATCGTTAAAGTATTTGATCAAATGTTAGCAAAAGGACTAATATATAAAGGTAATTATGAAGGACTTTATTCAGTTGAAGATGAAGAATTTTTTACCAAAACCCAAGCAAAATTAGTTGAAGGAAAATATTATCACCCTACTTCTAATCATTTATTAAAAGAAGTATCTGAAGAATCTTATTTCTTTAATATGGCTAAATTCAATCAATGAATTATTAGTTTTTTTAAACAAAATCCTGCTTTTTCTTCAAATCCTAACGTTTTAAAAGAATTAACTAATAATTTTTTAAAAGAAGGTTTAGAAGATCTTTCTATTACAAGAATTTCAATCAATTGAGGAATTAAACTAGAACATTTATCAACCCAAAGACAACATGTTATTTATGTTTGATTAGATGCTTTGTTTAATTATTTATCAGCCTTAAATTATCAAGAAACAAATGATCAACTTTATTCAAAATATTGACTAAACGGGGATGAAAAAGTTCATGTATTAGGAAAAGAAATCGCTAGATTTCACACTATTTATTGACCAATTTTTCTTCATAGTTTAGGAATTAAATTGCCAGATAAAGAAATAATTCATGGCTGAATTATTACTCCTGAAGGCAAAATGTCAAAATCTAAGGGGAATGTTATTGATCCATTGGATTTATTATCCGAATTTGGAGCTGAGGAAATTAAATATTTCTTTGCTTCTCAAGTTAACATTGATTCAGATTATTCATTTTCAAAAACTAATTTAATTAATTACTTAAATGCGGATTTAGCCAATAATTTTGGAAATTTATTAAACCGAACTGCTAAAATGATTAATCAATCATTCGAAAATGGAACAACTTATGAAGAGAGTCATTTACTTGATATTGATAAAGAAATATATACTTACATTGATCAATATTTCAGTAATTATAAAGAACATTTTAATCAATATCACGCTGATAAAGCTTTGAATCAAGCAATTAATTTATCTTCTAAATTAAATGAATACATTGATTTAACCAAGCCTTGAACTTTAAAAGCGGATTTAAATCGTCTAAATGTGATTTTAAACACTTTATTAAATGGTATTTATGCTGTTAATTTAATGCTTTCAGTTGTTTTACCAACTAAATGTAAGAAAATTTTAGAATTTCTTTCAATTAAGGAATTTGATTTAAATTTATTAAAAGATTATCATAAATTTGATCACAAACAAATTGATGTTAAAGAGATTTTATTCCCAAGAATAAAATAAGCTACTTTTGAAGTGGCTTTTTTATTCTTGATTTTGATAAAACATAATTTTTTAAATATTTTGATAAAATTAAAAATTATGAAATTTATTGATGAAGTAAAGATTTTTGTGCAAGCCGGTAAAGGTGGCGATGGAATTATTAGTTTTAGAAGAGAAGCACACGTTGATAAAGGTGGACCGGATGGTGGTGATGGTGGCGATGGCGGAAGTATTTATTTCCAAGGAGATCCTGGTCAAAACACTTTATTACCATTTTATTATCAAAATAAAATTATTGCCAAAAACGGTGAAAACGGAAAAACCAAAAATGCCTATGGTGCAAATGCTGAGGATTTAATTATTAAAGTACCATTAGGAACAATGGTGTATTTTAATGATCAATTATTAGCTGATGTTGTTGATGAACAAAAATACTTAATTGCTAAAGGTGGAAAAGGTGGAAAAGGAAATCTAAAATTTAAATCATCAAGAAACACTGCTCCAAGAATTTGTGAAAATGGTCTGCCTGGTGAAAAAAGAGATTTACATCTAGTTTTAAAAGTTTTAGCAGATGTTGGTTTTGTTGGTAAACCTAGTGCAGGAAAAAGCACTATTCTTTCACAAATTAGTAATGCTAAGCCCAAAATTGCTGATTATGATTTTACAACTCTAGTTCCACAGTTGGGAATGGTTAAATATTATGATAAAACTTTTGTAGCAGCTGATTTACCTGGTTTAATTGAAAACGCTTCAGAAGGAAAAGGTTTAGGAATTCAATTTTTAAAACATATTGAAAGATGCAAAGTTATTGCTCACATCATCGATTTTGGAACATCTACTAAAAATCCAATTGAAGATTTTGAAATCATTAATAATGAATTGAAATCATATAATTTAAAATTAGAAAAATTACCTCAAGTGATTGTTGCTAATAAATCTGATTTAGATGCTTATGAAGATCATGTTAAAGCTTTTAAAAAGGCGTATCCCAAAATTAAATTAATTAAATATTCAGCTTTATTAGAAGAAAATTTAGATGCAATTAAAAAAGCTATTTGAACTCAATTAGAAAAAATTAAAACAAATCCACTTGTTGAAGAAAAACAAGACATTGTTACTATTACTTTCAAATCAGACCCAATTAAAATTCATAAATTAAATAATGATACTTGAGAAATAACTGGTGAAGATGTAATTAAGGTTTATGAAAGAATTCCGGTAATAACTTTAGACAATTTATGAAGATTGAATGCTAAATTAAAAGGGTTAGGGGTTTTTGATTTAATAAGAAATAGCGGAGTTGCAAACGGGGATACAATAAAAATTAAGGATTATGAATTTACTTGAAATGAAGAGGATTTTTAATCAAAAAAGATTTTTATTTTTTTCAAATAATTTAATTTTTTTTATTATAATATTAAGGCAATTGAATTTGTTGCTGTGGAGAAGTAGCTCAGCTTGGTAGAGCGCTTGGTTTGGGACCAAGTGGTCGCAGGTTCAAATCCTGTCTTCTTCACCATTTAATGGGGGGGTAGCTCACCTGGCTAGAGCGCCTGCCTTGCACGCAGGAGGTAGAGGGTTCGAGTCCCTTCCTCTCCACCATTATGGCACTGTAGCTCAGTTGGTTAGAGCGTCCGGTTCATACCCGGAAGGTCAAGAGTTCGACTCTCTTCGGTGCTACCATATGTTTAGAGCCTAACGGGCTTCGGACCCATAGCTCAATGGTTAGAGCAACCGGCTCATAACCGGTCGGTTACAGGTTCGAGTCCTGTTGGGTCCACCAAGGGGCAATTACCCAAGTGGCTGAAGGGAGCAGTCTTGAAAACTGCCAGGGGCTTCACGGCCCGCGGGGGTTCAAATCCCTCATTGCCCGCCATATAGCGGAGTAGAGCAGTCGGCAGCTCGTTGGGCTCATAACCCAAAGGTCATTGGTTCGAATCCAATCTCCGCAACCACGGTCCAGTGGTAAAGTGGTTTAATACGCTTCCCTGTCACGGAAGAGATCGCGGGTTCAATTCCCGTCTGGACCGCCATTATTGGCTCTGTAGCTCAGTTGGTAGAGCAACGGACTGAAGCTCCGTGTGTCGCTGGTTCGATTCCTGCCGGAGCCACCATTTCAGAAATGACTAACACCTTTTGGTGTTTTTTTATTTTATTTTTTAAATCATTACTTTTTTTAAAGTAAAAAACAACTTTTTAGGTTGTAATTTTGTATAATATACAACATTATGGAAATAGCAATTCAAGTATTTGGAATACTCGGCGCGATTTGCACAATCGGATTAGGTTTACCACAACTAATTCACCAATTAAAAGTTAAAAAAACTGGTGATGTTAACTTCGTTTCTTTTTGAGTATTCTATTTAGGATTATTAGTTTGAATTATTTTTGGAACATTTCAATCAGGCGATATTACTGCTAAACCTTATATATTTGTAGCAAACTTTGTATGTATTATGTTTTATTCAGCTACCGTTTATTTTGTTTATTATTATCATCCAAAAGTTCAAACTAAGACCAAAAAACTTATATTAATCCCAATATTATTAGTCATTTTTTCTTCTTTAATATTATTTGTAGTCTTTGTTTTAAGAGCAACTAATGTAATATTAAAAGCTGATTTTGGCGAAACTGGAACAAAAATCTTTGGTTTTATTGCCCCTTCTTTTACCACATTGGCTTTCTTACCACAAATTATTCAAAACTTCAAAAACAATGATTTCAGTGGAGTAACCCCATACATGCCATTGTTATATTTATTTAACAATGCTAATTGAATTTTAAACTTTAGTTTATTAATTGCTTCATCACATGATAGTGCATCAATTGGTGGATTAACTTGACAAATTATTTCAAGTATAATTTTTGGAATTCAATTCTTTGCCACAATTATTTGATTAAATAAACAAAAGAAACAACAAAAAATTGTTGAAAATGAATTAAATCAAGCAAACAAACAATTACAAGAATAAAAAAAATGAGAGGCTTTTAAATTGCCCTCATTTTTATACTTCATTTAATACTAATTTAGCAGTATGCAAATATGCTCTTAATAGATTTGATTTTCCTAATTCTATACCACCAAAATATCTAACAATAAAAATTGCTTTATTTTGAATATTTTTGTTTTCTAGCAATTTAAATAAAGGGATTCCAGCTACTCCTTTTGGTTCTTTATCATCAGAATACCCACCAGAAATAACGTTATCTTGATGAAGCAAATAAGCATAAACTATATGCTTTGCTTTAGGATGTTGTTTTTTTAGGTGTTCATATAAGCTTTTGATATCTTCTTTTTTATTGATATCAAATAAAAAACTGATGAATTTGGATTTTTTAATTTCATAAATTGCCATATTCATATTATATATAAATTTGTTATAATTAACTTTATGTTAAAAATAGAAGTTAGATATAGTGAAAGAATTGACAAATACATTGCTAATAATTCAGAAATCTCAAGAAATGATATTCAAGAATTAATTAAACAAGGAGCTGTTTTTGTAAATGGGATTAAAATCAATAAAAATAAATTTGTTGTCAAAGAAAATGATGAAATCGAAGTCATAAAAGTTATTGAAAAACAAATAAAAGTTCAAGAACAAGCAATTGATTTAGATATTGTTTTTGAAAATGAAGATTATTTAATTATCAACAAACCATCAGGAATGGTAGTTCATCCGGCTCCTGGTCATAAAGAAAATACCTTGGTTAATGCTTTAATGTATCATTTTAAAAACAATTTAAGTAATGTAAACGGTTTATTACGTTTAGGCATTTTACACCGGATTGATAAAGATACTAGTGGTCTTTTAATTGTTGCTAAAAACAACAAAACTCATAATTATTTTGCTAACTTATTAAAGACTCATGAAATCAAAAGAACATATTATGCCATTGTAGATGGCATTATTGAAAATAAAATAATGCATTTGGATTTACCAATTGGAAGAGATCCTAAAAATCGCCAAAAATACACTGTAACAGATAAAAATGCTAAAAACGCCTTTACAACTATTGAAGTTGTTAAATATTTAAAAATTCAAAATCAAGACAAAACTCTTATTAAATGTTATTTAAAAACTGGAAGAACCCATCAAATTAGAGTGCATTTAAAATATATTAATCACCCAGTTTATGGAGATCCTATTTACAATAAAAAAGTTGATGAATTTAATCAACGATTACATGCTAAAGAATTAGATTTTATTGATAATAATAATAAAAACCAACATTTTGAAATCGATTTGCCAAAAGAAATGCTGAATGAGATTTCAAATTCTAATTAATTTTTTAAATTAATTTATAATTTTTTAAAAGGAGGTTGAAATGAATCCAGAATTAAATTCAAATACAAGCCCGGCATATACTTCATGTGAAGAAATGTTTGAAGCTAACAATAAAAAACATTATTTAAAATGATCAATTATCTTTATAGTTTTATTAGCGGTATCAATTTTATTATATCTTTCTTCATTAATTACTTTTGTTGTACAATTAGAAGTTATTAAAACAACTATTTTTCAAGAAGCTGTGAAAAATAATAATTTTAACCAAGCTCAATTTGATGCAAATTGAAAATCATTTATATTAAAAACTGCAAGTATCTTTTCAATTATTGTATTAGCTTATTTGACTATGTTTATTTGATTTATAGTTGACATAATCAAAATTCAAAAAGCTAAAAATTATGCTAAATCATCAAGATTTATGGCATTCTTTATGAATATTTTATTTTTCATTCCAGTTTTAATGTCATTTTTCAACTTATTATGAAATCCAATTACTTTTTTTGAAAGTTTTAAATGGACCCACAATATCTTAAACATTTTAGGCACATTAGTTTTTGTTGTTGGTTATTTAGTGGGGTTTGTTTTATTCAAAAGAATTGTTGCTCAATTCAGAAGATTAGAATATGAACTTGCAATGAATAAATCTGGTATTAATGATATCTTTAACACCTTTTTTGGTGGCGGACAAATGAATAATAATTCAGAAACTAATACTTCAGCTGAACCTAAGTCTGAAGATGAACCAGTTGTAATGGCAGCTAATCAAGAAGATTTAAAAAATAGTGACGAAATTAATTATGTGGAAAAATTAAAAGTTTTAAGTGATGAAAAATTAGTAGAAATGGCAAAAAGATTAAATATTTATGGAGCAGAAGATTTAAAAAGAGAAGAACTAATTAGTAAAATTGCTGCATCTTTTGCTAAAACTGAAGAAGCAAACGTTATTTCAAAACAAAATGAAAAAGCAGATCAAAATCAAGAGGATAAAGAATAGTCATGGATAGTTCTTTAATTCAATTAACAGCAGAAACTAATGCTAATAATTCAGATAAAACTTTAAATCAAACTTCGATTTCTATTGTCTTTATCATTTTATTTGTACTAACTTTATTTTTAGTAACCAAATTTTTAATAAATTTTAAAAGAAGTGTTATTAAAACTAAAGAAGTTTTAGCAAATGAATTAGTTATTCCGTATGTACAAGGATTTAATCTTAAAAGTGGATCATTTTATAATCTTTTATTAACATTATTATTAAATGTTGCTCAAATCATTGCCTTACCTATTGTTTTAATTAAAAATCTAAAAAACCCCAATAATGTCAATGGAATTAATAACCCCTATGCTATTGGCTTTTTAGCAGTTTTAATAGCTAATGTAATACTTTTATTGGCTTTTGGTATATCTCTTTTGATTATTTATTTAAAAGAGTTTAAGGATGCTCAATACAAACATTCAACCAAAGAAGTTGAACAAGAATTGCATTCAATTAAACAAACTTTAAACCAAAATTATGCAAATGTAGTTGATATGATTAAAATTGATATTAAGAAAAATGAACAAGACAACAAATTAGGCACAAGAGTTATTGCTAAATTTGTTTATGAATACAATAAATTATTAAATCAGCCAATTGTTAATCAATATAAAACTTATTTAGATCAAATTTTTAAAATTAATTTATTTGAAGAAACTTTAGAATCAATTGAAAGACAACAGGCCCAAGAACAAATTAAATTAGAACAAGAAGAATTTATTAGGCAAAAACAACAAGAAAACCAAGAACGTGAATTAAGCAATCTTGAAAAAGAGATCAGATGAATGGAAAAAGCTGATAATAAAGCATTAATTATTAAAGAGACCAACCAATTAGAAAAAAATATGTCTCAAAAAGAATTAAATAAACGTTATGAAGAATATTTAGAAACAATTCGTGTACAAGACCCAATTTATGCAAATGTACAAAAAAATTCATGATTAACTTATCGAGATGTTGATATTGAGGATTTATTTTATAATCCTAATAGTGCAATTAATTACACATTCGATAACGGTGTTACTTCTTTAGAATTACAATTAAAAGACTTTTTAAAAATTTATAAAGAAAAATTAATCCAAAAATTCTATTCAAATAAATAAAATTAGGCGTTTTTAGACGCTTATTTTTTATTTGTCACAAAAAAATTAAAAAAAATATAGAACACCGGATAAGTTGTAGTATAATAATCAAGTATTTTTAATAAGCAAAAATACCAAACATTTTAATAAATTTTTAAGAAAGGAATTATTATGCCTACAATTAGTCAACTAATTACTAAAGGTCGTAAAGATAAAACAACAAAATCTAAAGCTCCTGCTTTAGGGATGATGTATAACTCTTTAAAGAAAAAAGAAAATAAAATTCCTAGTCCATTCAAACGTGGTGTATGTACTAGGGTTGCTACAATGACACCTAAAAAACCTAACTCAGCTATTCGTAAATATGCTCGTGTTAGATTATCAAATGGTCAAGAAGTAACAGCTTATATTCCAGGAGAAGGTCACAACTTACAAGAACACTCAGTAGTATTAATCCGTGGCGGTAAAGTAAAAGACTTACCAGGGGTTAGATATACTATTGTTAGAGGTACACAAGATGCAGCTGGTGTTTCAAATAGAAAACAAGGACGTTCTGTTTACGGAACCAAAAAACCTAAAGCTTAATTAAAGAATTAGAAAGGAAATATTATGTCAAGAAAACAAAAAACACCTGTTAGAGATGTATTAGCAGATCCAGTTTTTAATTCAAAAATTATTACTAAATTAATTAATGGAATTATGCTTGATGGTAAAAAATCAGTTGCTGAAAGTATCCTATACAATGCTTTTGAAATTATTAAGACCAAAACCGGAAAAGAAGCAATTGACGTTTTTAATGTAGCGTTAGAAAACATTAGTCCTCAATTAGAAGTAAGATCAAGAAGAGTTGGTGGTTCAAACTACCAAGTTCCTTGTGAAGTTAGTGCTAGAAGAAAACAAACTTTAGCTCTAAGATGACTTATTCAATATGCAAGATTAAGAAATGAAAAAACCATGGAAGAAAAATTAGCAAATGAAATTATTGATGCTTCAAATAAAGTTGGTGGAGCAATCAAGAAACGTGAAGATACTCACAAAATGGCAGAATCAAACAAAGCATTTGCTCATTTTAGATGATAATACAGGTTGGTTGAGATTATGTCTAGAGAATATAAAATTGAAGATTACCGTAATATCGGGATAATGGCGCATATTGATGCTGGTAAAACCACAACCACAGAAAGAGTTTTATTCCACACTGGAAAAATCCACAAAATTGGTGAAACTCATGATGGTGCTAGCCAAATGGACTGAATGGTTCAAGAACAAGAAAGAGGAATCACTATTACTTCAGCTGCTACAACAGCTTATTGAAAAGGTAAAAGATTAAATATTATTGACACCCCAGGACACGTTGACTTTACTATTGAAGTTGAACGTTCATTAAGAGTTTTAGACGGTGCTGTAGCTGTTTTAGATGCTCAAAGTGGTGTTGAACCCCAAACAGAAACTGTTTGAAGACAAGCTTCAAATTATCATGTTCCAAGAATTGTTTATGTAAATAAAATGGACAAAGCTGGGGCTAATTTTAAAGCTTCATGTGAATCTTTAAAGAAATTATTGGGAGCTAATGCTCATGCAATCCAATTAAATATTGGATCTGAATCAAATTTCAATGGAATCATTGATTTGGTTGAAATGAAAGCTTATCAATATGATGGAAACCCAGAAGAAAATGCAAAAGAAATTGAAATTCCTGCCGATTTAAAAGAAGAAGCAATTTTAATGCGTTTATCATTAGCTGAATCATTAGCAGATTATGATGAAGAAATTATGAACTTAATGTTAGAAGAAAAAGAAGTTTCAGCTACTATTTTAAAAGCTGCTATTAGAAAAGCTACCTTAACTTCTACATTCTTCCCAGTTGTTTGTGGAACATCATTTAAGAACAAAGGGGTTAAATTAATGTTGGATGCTGTTGTAGATTATCTACCTAGCCCAGTTGATATCCCTCCAATGAAAGCATATAAAGGTTCTAATGAAGAAGAAAAAGAAGAAATCGGAATTCCTGCAAGTGATGATGAATTCTTCTCAGCTTTAGCTTTCAAAGTTATGAACGACCAATATGTTGGTAACTTAACATTCTTTAGAGTTTATTCTGGAATTTTAAATAAAGGTTCATATGTAATGAACTCTACTAAAAACCAAAAAGAAAGAGTTGGACGTATTTTATTAATGCACGCTAACTCAAGAGTTGATATTGATGAAGTAAGAGCTGGAGATATTGCTGCTGCAGTTGGTTTAAAAGCAACTACCACTGGAGATACTTTGATTGATGAAAAACACAAAGATATTACTTTAGAAAATATGAACTTCCCAGAACCAGTTATTTCTCAAGCTGTTGAACCAGCTACAAAAGATGCTTCAGAAAAACTATCTCTAGCATTACAAAGATTATCAGCAGAAGACCCTACTTTTAAATACTATACTGATGAAGAAACAGGTCAAACCATTATTGCTGGTATGGGTGAATTACATTTGGATATCATTGTTGATAGACTAAAAAGAGAATTCAATGTTCAAGTTAATGTTGGAGCACCTCAAGTTTCATACCGTGAAACTATTACTAAATCAGCTGAAGTTGAAGGTATTCACAAGAAACAATCTGGTGGAAAAGGTCAATACGGACACGTATGAATTAAATACGAACCAAACCCAGATGGTGGATTTGAATTCATCGATAAAATTGTTGGTGGAAAAATCCCTAAAGAATACATCAAATCAATCGAAAAAGGATTGAGAGAAAAAATGGATATTGGTATTCTTGCTGGATATCCAATGATTGACGTTAAAGCCACTTTATTTGATGGTTCATACCATGAAGTCGATAGTTCTGAATTAGCTTATAAAATTGCTGCTTCTAAATCTCTAACCAAAGGTAGAGAAATGCTTGGAACTGTTTTACTAGAACCAATTATGGATGTCGCTGTTGTAACTCCTGAAGATTTCTTTGGTGATGTTATGGGTGATATTTCTAGAAGAAGAGGACAAGTTAGAGATAACGAAACAAGAAATGATGGAGCACATGTTATTAAAGCATACATTCCTTTAAGTGAAATGTTTGGTTATGCAACAGAACTAAGATCAATGACTACAGGTAGAGGAACTTACCAAATGTGATTCGATCATTATGAAAAACTACCTCGTAATTTAGCTGATGATATTATTAAAGCACGTGGTGGAAAAGTTATCATTGATGAAGATTAAAAAAAGACCGGATAATTCCGGTTTTTTCTTATTAATTTATAAAAACAAAAAAAAATAACTTAGAAGTATAAAAAAAATTCAAAAATCATATTTTTCTTTTTTTTTTTTTTTGAAAAAATAGAAAAACTTAAAATGTATTATGCTTATAAATTCTTTATAAGCAAACGACATCAAAATAAATTTACATTTTCAAAACATAAAAAGAGGTTTTCTATGACCAAAAAATCAAAAATTATTTTAGGGATTTTAGGGGCAATAACACCACTTTTATCAGTGCCTGTGATTGCTTCTGCATGTGATAAAAATAAACCAAAACCAGAACCAAAACCAGATCCAAAACCAGATCCAAAACCAGAACCAAAACCAGATCCTAACAAAGAGTTAGAAAAAAATAAAATTGAAGAATTAAGAATTGAAATTGCTTCAAAAGCTTCAGAATTGAAAACTAAAGAAAGTCAATTAGAAGAATTAAAGAAATCATCTGATGCTGATTCAAAAGCAACAGAAATTTCTAATTTAGAAGCAAGCATTCAAACCTTAAGTGATGAATTATTTGAAAAACGTGAAACAATAGCTAAGGGCGGTGAAGGAACAGATAGAGATAAATCTATCACTGCTGCTTACATTATTTCCTTAAATTCAAAATTTGAAGAAGAATTAAATAAAGAATCAATCGATCAATATAACCCTGCTCCAACTAAGGAAGAAGAAGCTAAAATTGTTAAAGCAATTGATAAATACATTGGGAAAATTGATTTAATCAATTCAGCTAACCTTACTGAAGATTCATTGGCATGAGCCAAAGGATTAAAATACAATTGAGAAATTGATAAAGGAAATCGTACAAAAGGTTCACGTTACTTACTATCATCATTCAATTGAGGTCCATCAAATGCTTATGCTGGAAATTCATTTTATGGAACAATAAGTGGTAGAAGTAACTGAAAAGCTAACAGATGAAATCAATGATTAAGTACTTTAAAAGAAGCTGTTACTTTGCATTTAGTTCCTTCTAAAGTATGACTAAAAGCAAACATTAATTTAATAATGAAGAGAGTTTATAATAAACAATTACAAGATTTCTTAAATGGAGAAGAAACTGAAAAAACCTTAGTAGCTCTAATTGATTCAGCTCCAAATAATACTGAAGATTTAAAGGCAAAAAATGCTTTCTTTAAATACTATGTAACTGAATATTATAATGCTTCAACCTATGGTCTAGGTGAAAACTTAACAGAACTAAAAGTATTTAAACAAAATACTCTTGATGAAAAAGAACAAACCATTGAAGTTCTAAAAAATGGTAGATATGAAAAGGTTTATGGTTTAGGATTTACTGAAAAAGACTTAAATCAAAACCAAGTCGGTATTGGTTATATGCCAGGAACTGAAGGACAATTAACAGGAAAAGATGTATATAATCAATATCTAAAAATGGTTACAACTTCAGAACTAACTCCTGATGAAGTTTACCAAAAGGGTTATTCTTCAGCCAAAGGCGCAGCTGAAAATATGAAGAAAATCGCTACAGAAGTATCTAAATTAATTAAAGGCGAATCAGGTGAATGAGCACCAACTATTAAATATGATGCTGATGGTCCAGGTCCAGATGAAGTTCAAGATTTAAAAGTTACAATTCGTTCAAGTGATGGAACAATCAATTTAGGTGAATTTAATAAATGATTAAATTCTGAAGAATTCTTCTTTGGTAGAGAAGATAAATCATTCTATACTAATGAATTAAAAGAATCATTATTAAATGATCAAACTCCAGGTATGGTTGCAGCTAGAGCTAGTCTAACTAAATTGGGATATGATCCTTTAAAAGGTGATGAAACTAAATATAACGGAATTACAAATGATCAATTCTATTATGGAGCTTTAGAATCATTTAAATGATATAACCAATTTAAAGCTACAACTCAAGCATATGGAGCAAAATTCTTTGGAAAAACAGTTCCAGATTATGGAATTGATACATATGAATATGCAAATAGAACTAATGAAGGGGTAGGAGCTTATAATGGAAGTGTTAAGAATTTCTTCTTTAATGCTGACCCTTATTACTCATTGCCAAAATGATCAGTTACATCATTTGCTAACCATGAATCAATGATGGGACACCACAACCAAATTAAATATGCTGAATTATATTTAGCAAAAATTGATGGACAAAACTTAGGTTCAGTATTTGATTATACTTCATATGTTGAAGGATGAGCATTATTCATGGAATGATTTGGAATTGAAAATGGATTCTATGGAACTCCTGATTATGAAAGCACTGATTATTATGCAATGCCAAAAGACTTTAGTTTATCAAAAGGTATTACTAGCTTCTTTACTTCAACAAATGATGCAGATATTACACCTGAAATGATTAAACAAATTAAAGAGCTACATGGTGGAGTTTACTGAAAACAAGTTTCATCAGTAAATGAAATTAGTGATGAAAAAGAACATGCTAAAAAAGCTGTTAAATTAGCAAACATGCTTCAATACTTTGGAGCATTAAATGAAGCTCAATTAAGAAATATGCGTTTAGCATTAGACACTAGCTACCATGGAATTGGTGTTCAAGGAAAATCAGATTTGCCTGCTGGTGCTTCAATTAAACAAGTAAGAGAATTTATGAAAGCAAATTCAGCTTTAGGTATTGGTGATATAAACTCAGAATCAAGAAGATATCTATCATTACCAGGACAAGCAACTGCTTACAACTCAGGTAAAGAAGTTATGTTAGACCTATACAAGAAAGTTCAAAACAAATTAGGTTTCAATAGAAAACAATTTATTGAAGCTACAACAACTGAAAATGGTAAACCTATTGAACATGGTGAAATCAAGAAATTCTTTGATATTCTATTAAGAAACAGTGCTTTACCAATGGATACTTTAAAATCAGTTGTTTACAAGGTGTACAACATTACTGAATAACCAAAACAAGAATAGGAAAGTTTCCTATTCTTTCTTTTTTATTTTTTATTTGTTAAATTATTTTAATAGTAAAATTAGTTTATGAAACTTTTGAACTTTAACACTGAATTGATAGAAAGTAGTGAAAAGCCAGTTATTTTATGTCTTGGTTCTTTTGAAACCTTGCATATTGGGCATTTAGAATTAATTAAACAAGCAAATAGTTTAAAAATTCAACACCCCGATGCAGTTTTGGCTTTTTCTTTATTTAAAGAACCACATATTAAAGGAATTATTAAAGAAGATAAGGCTTTTCAATTAAAACCACGTCTATATACTTTGGCAAATTATGGTTTTGAACAAGTTTATATAATTGATTTTAACGAAAAATTTAGAAATATAAGTGCTAAAGAATTTATTGAAATTTTAAAGAAAATGAATGTTCAATATGTTGTTTGTGGTATTGATTATGCTTTTGGATTTAATAAAACTGGTAATCTTGGTTTATTAAAAAAACACTTTAATGTTGCTTTAGCTTCTGAACGAAAAATTAATGGTAAAAAAATTTCTTCATCTTTAATAAGGGAATTTATTAATGAAGGTAATATTGAAGCCCTTAACACATTGTTGATTGAAAAATATAGTTTTATTACTAATATTGAACATTTTTATTTTGAATATCCTCAAAAATTAATTAGATTAAGAAGCGGAATTTATTTTGTTAATGTTGTTATTAAGAATATTGAATACCATGGACTTTGTTTAATTAATAAAGATGCAAATAAAGCAACTCCCAAATTGCATAAAGTTATTTTATTAGATATTGATATGGTTCCTAACAAATATGAAGAAGCATATTTTGAATTTTTAAAGCCATTGCGTTATATTGATAATAATAATGAAAATGAAATCTTTGAAGATGATGTAGAAAACTGCAAAATGTTTTTTCAAAAAAAGCCTAATTAGGCTTTTTTATTTTAAATGAATTAGACCGTATTTAAGAAGATCGCCACCATATTTTTCTTTAAACAAAACTTCATCACTTCGGTTATTAGGTTTGTTTTTAAAACTTTTTGAAGTTTCAACAAATTGTTTAATATCAAAAAAGTTTAATTTATTTTCAGCTTTATATAATTTATCAAAAGTTCAAATATAAGGTAAAGTTGATATCTCAACTTTTTTGTATTCAGTAATACTTATTTCAGGTTTATTGGTGGTTTCTTCTGGATATTTCATTTTATTGTATTCGTATTTCAAATCATTGATTTCGTTATTTATTCATTTAAACAATGTATACATTTGATCAAAATCATTCATATAAAGGGCTTTTTTGGTTTCTGCTTCATTGATTGAGGCTTTTGATTTTGCACTTAATTCAGGAAATTCATTAAACACGTTTTCTTGGTAGTATTTTAAATCTTCTAAATGATAATTAAAATCACTAATTAATTCTTTTAAAATTTTTTTATTCCTTCTAATGGTGATGTTTAAAATAAAACCTTGTTCAGTTAATAAATAAACTTCATATTGTAATTCATCCTCATCATCTGCATATTTTTGAATTGTAAAATCAATAATATTGTTTGTTTCAGGTAAATAAAAGGCTCCTAATTTTAGGTTTTTTTCATGAGCATCTAAAATTGTGTTATTGACATTTGACATAAATTGATCAAAGACTGGCGCGAAAATGAAAACAAAATCCTTTAAATGATAAAGAAAAGTTAATCAATTTTGTTCTAACAATGTTTGAAGAACTTCTTCTTGTCCTTTTTTCATTACATATGGTTTTGTATCATAATCGCCGTCATCCTTAAAAATTGAAACAATTGGGTTTCCAAAGTATAATCATTTTTTTAAATCTTGAATATATTTGTTTCCTAATTGCTTTTGACTATTAATATAATCTTGTTTTTCTTGATTAGAATCGTAGGCTAAATCAAGTAATACTTGGATATGTTTGTTTTTTAAGAAATTTTTTCAATTTAAGTCTTCTTGATTTTTAGTATTAATAATTGAAGTTAGTTCAATGTTTCTTGTTTCATTAATGTTTTTGCTTTGGTTACATGATATTGCTATTAATGGAAGTGCATTTATCGATAATAATGGCATTCATAATCATTTTTTCTTATTCATCTTTACCTACTAATAACATTACTGATGGTTCGCCATATTTTCACTTCTTTACCATATCTTGCTCAAACCTAATATAGCCATCTTCAAAACCATGGACCACTGCGCTATGAATTATATTAGAAATAAACTTTAATGATAATTTATCAGTTTGAGCTTTTTCAAAATATCATACAAGCGGAGATAGGATCATTTGGGGACTTTCACTTCTTTCATTTGCAATTTTAAATCTCATTACCATGTTGTTTTTTAATAAATATAAAATAATATTGTCTAAATCTTCAGCTGATTCTTCACCTTCTTCTAAATTATCAATGAAATTATTTTCAAAGGTTAATATTTTCGGTTTTTCAAGGGTTTTTAAATTGTTTAAATATTCATCACTTAATTTGTTGCCATTTTGCTCTTCTAAAATAAATCATTCATGAAAAATTCCTTCAAATTTTGTGAAATTCTTTAATACAAAATATCAATTATCAGAATAAATTTTGGTTAATTTGTTTATCACTTCGTATCTAATATGTTCATCATTTGGATTTGCTATATATTTGACTTTTTGAGCTTTTATTTCTTCAACTATTTGTTGTTGATGTTGTTTATCATTTTGTTTTTTTAAAAACAAAGTTTTAGCAACATTATTGCTTTTAAAAACCTTTTTTAAAAGATCATCTAAAATGTTTTCAGTTTGTTGCTCTTGCTTATTTATTGGAATTAAGGAAACATCATTGTTAGGATCAATTAAATTTGTTAATTTCTTTTTATTTTCATTGCTCATATTTGCACAAGAAACCATTAAAGGTATCAATGGAACTGATGTGCATGAAAGTAATAATAAACGTTTTTTATTTAACATCAACAAACCTCCAGGTAAAACGATAAATTTCCTTTTCTTCTTCTTTTAAAGCTTGAATTGCTTCATAATTTAATTCCCGGTTCAATCCAGAAAAAGGTAAGACATATTTAGCATCATTAAATGTTGTATACACTTGATTATAGTCATATGTAGGATCAACATTTTTTCAATAATTTATTTCATCAACTAAATACTGATTTCACATTTCACAAATCTTATTTTCAAATGAAATTAATGTGGTTTTTAAGCCATCAATAGTACTTATTTTTGGCAAGAAGAAAACATCTGTTTGTAAAAAGATATTTGGTTGATCTTCTTGATCTAAATATTTATAAAATTTAATTACTTTATTAGCATCTAAAATGATAAAAATCACACTTAAATCTTTAAATTGAGCATTGTAATTAACATTTGGTAATTTATATTCAAAAGCATCAATAATTTTAGTTTCGTTAAATTTAATAGTAATATTTGGAAAATATTGAGAAACTGCTTCTAATTCTTCTTTATTTTTATTATCTATATCTTTATAAAATTCCCCGTATGAATTTAAAACGAATTCCATATTCTTTAAATTATTTAAAAACCATAACCAATCGTTTTTAATAGTTTCAATTAACACATTTTTAGATTTCCTAGAAAATTCAGCATATAAAGAGCCGTTATCAATAGCGGAGTCTCCTCGAAAAGGTGGATATCAAGTTAAAGCAGAAGCTAATTCGTTTATTTTGGAATCAACAATATTATTTTGATTATTAATGAAATTTTTAATTAATGTTTCATCATTTTTAAATTTAAAATCAATGATTTTCTTAATATGAACATTTTCTGATAAATTGTGTTTGGTATATAGTGAATCTTTATTTAATTTTAGCGATGATAATGATTTAGCTTTTGTTGTTTGACAAGCAACTAAAGGAAAAATACTACATAAGCTAATTAAACTTAAACTTAAATTAATTTTTAATGACTTTTTCATAAAAAATATCATTCAATGACTTAGTTTTTTTACCGGTATAAAGTATTTTTCCTTGATGAATAATTGTTAAAGCATTGGTGTATTGATCAATTTCACTAAGGATATGTGAACTAATAAAAATTGTTTTTCCTTCATTAATTAATTCTTTTAAAGTTTCAAATAATTCATATCTAGCAGTTGGATCTAAATTAGCTGCTGGTTCATCTAAGATGATTAATTCTGGTTCATGAATTAAGGCTTGAATTAACAATATCTTCTTTTTTTGCCCTGAAGAAAATGCATAAGGCTTTTGATTTTTTAAATCTAAAATATTAAATTTTTCTAGCATTGCTTCAATTTTAGTTTTTATTAAGTGTTTTTTTACTCCAGATAATAAAGCCAAAGATTTTAAATACTCATAAGCACTAAGTTCTTTGGGGAAAACTGCGTTTTCAGGTACATAACCAATTTTAAATTTACTTTTAGCTTCTAAATTAGAGATATTTTCAATTAGAATTTCACCTTTAAAGTTAGTATAAGCGCCAATTATACTTTTTATAGTGGTGGTTTTCCCAGCTCCATTTTCGCCAATAAAAGCATGAAATTCATTTTTTTTAACCTCAAAAGAAATATCAAAAACACCACGATTTTTTTTATCATAAATTTTGGTTAAATTAGACACTTTTAAAATAACTTCTTCCATTATTTATAATCCTTTCTAGCATATAATCAAGCATTTAAGAATAAAAGTAATCCAGCAAAGGCTAATCAAATAATTAAATAATAGTGCTTATTAACAATCTTTTTATCTCTTTCTACTGAATAAAGTTGATTTGTTGTTGAAAATAAATAATTATCATTTGATTTTAATTGATATCTAATAATAACTTTATCATTTCGAATAATTTGTTTAGGAGCAAAATATTCATATCCACCAATAAAATAATTGTAATTTTCTACTTGGATTTTAATTTGACTAGGTTGGTATTCCAATTTAGGATTATCATTAATTAAAATCTTGTTTAACAAATCAATATTTTGGTCTGCAGTTTGTTTGAAATATAAATAATAAATTAAAGTCACTGCTAAATAAATTTTTCTTTCAATCTCACTACTTAAGTTTTTATTTTTTACAGCATTTTTATCAAATAAAGCAATGTTTGGTTCATTAATTTTATAAAAATCAGAATTTTCATTGTTTATTTCTTTTGAAATTGTATTAATAATATAGTTTTTTGCTTCAATATCAGAATTAATATTTTGCTTTGCTAATTCAATTTTTATTTTGTTAAAGAATAAATTACTTAATTGATCAAAATCTTCGTTTTTTAAAACATCAGCAATTAATTCTCATTTTAAATTACCAACAAGGTTATTAGGGTTGGCATAAATGAAATAATCTTCAGGGAAACTATTTGTCTCATCATCAGCTCCTTCTCTGGCATAAATTACATTTGAATTAATTGGAGTAGGACTAATAAAAGAATGATTTTTTAATAATGAAGGAACAATATATTCCACTTCATTAGTGTTTGGGTTTTTAAATGATGTTAAAAATTTGGGGGTTTTATTAATTTTATAAGTATATGTGATACTTTCTTTTTTTGGATAATATAAATAATTTGCTAAATTATTTTCTTTTTGTTCAGTTAATAAAGAAAAAATATTAGTATCATCTTGGTTGAAAATATCAATCATTTGATAAGGTAATATGCTTCAAGAATAAGCTTGTCAACTATATGAAGATTGTTTAGAAAATTCTAATGCCTTTTTTAAATAAAGTTCTTGGCTCTGATCAAAGCCTTTTTTATTAAAACCATTTGGCATTAAATAAAATTTATCCTCATTATTATTCAAATAAAACATTTCAGCATCGACTTCTTTATTAGAATGATGATAAGGGTATTTAGTATTTAAATAAAATGCTAAATTGTCATTTGTAGAAGTTGAATTAGCACTAATAAAACTTCCTCCTAATGCTAAAGGCATAAACATAATTAAAGGAACAGTCATTGCCATTTTTTGATTTAATTTAAAAGCAATAATGCTGGTGATTGAACCAAAGATTACAAAAGCAAAAAATATTGCTACAAAACTAAAGAAACTAAATAAAACAATGGAATTATGTATTTTTGTAATTAAAACTAATAATAAATTACATATAAAAGTGATAGCTGATCACATTAAGGCAAATTCAATAAAAGCCAAGACTTTAGCGCTAATTATATTTTTTCGGGTAATTGGTTTAGAAAATATAAGAATTTCTAAACCTTCTGCTTCAATATCTTTAAAAATATTTAAAGCTTTTAAGCTAGCATAAGCAATTGTTAAAAGTAAATCAAAAAAGATTAAACTATAAACAACAATTGGATGATATTTAACATCCATTTTAATAATACTTAAGCTAATTACTAAGCAAATATTAATTAAAATGAAAATTATTGGAATAATAAATGAGTTTTTCTTTTTAAAAGTTGTCTTAAAAAGAAAATTAGAATAGTTTATAACTGGGTTTTTCATTTTCACCTTCCTTACTTTAGATTTTCATTTTAAAATTATATTACTTTTAGAAGACTTATACAAAAAAATTTAACATAATGTTATATAAAAAGTGGATTTAAGTTTCTAAAATGGAACTTTTTTTATATAACTTGAATTATTTATTTTGTGTAATAAAAACAAAAAAAGCAACTTTTTTTATTTACTTATAGGTTAATTATTTATGTAATTTATAATTTTTTTATTTATTATAAAAAGAATATTGTTAAAAATGTAGGATTTTATTACACAAATTTTTCCTTTTTTATGGGTTTTATTTGTATAATTTAAATAACAATTTTTGCACTAAGGGGTTAAAAATGATTTCAAATCTAAAAAAATCTATTAGTCTTGAGGACATAGAATTACACGGAGATTCATTTGCTAAAGAAATTAGGTATTATCTAAACAAATATCAAATGACACAAAAAGAGTTGTCAATGCGTTTAGGTTTAAGTATAAAACATGTAAATAGCATTTTGAATGATGCTATTAGTGATATCTCAGTTTCTGTTTTAGAAGGTTTAGAATATGCTTTTCAATTGGAAACTGGTACATTAACTACTATTTATCACATTTATTCAAATTTAAAATCATCTAAGATTCATGGATATGTTGAAGAACAATTAAGACATTTTGGAATTAATTTTATTATTGAACATCCTGAATTATCACTTCCTTTTAATATTTGTATTACTAATAAAATGCCCACTCATTTAAAATTATTAAATTTAAAAAGATTTTATGGGGTAAGTTCTTTAAATGACTACACTTCTTATTTAAAAGAACATGTTTTAGCAGAACAAGTTAAATATCTTGACAAACCCAATTCATATACTTGAATTCGTTTTTGCGAATTATCAGTAAAATTCAATGATCAACCAATTGGTGTATTTAGAAAAGGGCTTTTTTCACCAATTATGAAGAAATTATTAAACATTATGAGTAATAAGGATCTAACTTTCCACAAAAAAATTGATGAAATTAAAGCTTATTTAATTACTAAAGGAATTGTTTTGGTAACTAAACAATTCATTGAAAAATCTTTAATTAGAGGAATCACTTTAAAAAAAGGTGGTAAAAGATATATCTTTCTTTCAGATATGTATAACACTGAAAGTTATATTTTCCTTGCTTTATTACATGAAATTGTTCATTGCTATTTCCCAGAAAGTTCTGAAGTTGAAATCGATCAAAAAGTATTTGAAGAATATCGTTATTGAGAATCACAAACTAATACTACTTATAAAGCAATTTATGATGCCATTTTATCTTATGAACAAGCTAGTTTAATAAAAAAAGAAAACCCAAATACAGACACTTCTTATATTTGACAATTAATGCAAAATAAATATCCACACGTTTCTTTTGATGATGATATTATTGATAAATGAGGAAAAAAACAAAATGATCTATAAAGCGCCATACCGTAGATTTTATAATGAAGAACATTATCAAATTAATTGAGAAACTCAAACAATTAAATTAAATCCTGAATTTCATAAACGACTTTTATCATTCCCTTATACTAATCCTAATGGGTTTAGAAAATTAACTGGAACTGCCTTAGGTGATATTTTAGAAGTGGATAATTTTAAATCACAATTTGCAGCTTTTGCTAGATTATGTGGTTTAGCTATGCCAGTTTTAGATGAAAAATACATTAGAGCTGGCGTTATTTTAGAACCCAAAATTCTTAGTTTAGTTGAACAAGCAATTGGCGAAGAACTACAAAGATTTGATGCGAAAGAATATCAATATGACTATTTTAAAGAAAACAAACTATTTGGTGGACTTCCAGATGGTTTTGCTAAACAAAATCAAATCATTATTGAAATTAAAACCACTAATGAAAAAAACTATGATTTTTGAACAAATAAAGAGGTTCCTATTGGTTATCAAAAACAAGCTCAACTATATGCTTATTTAATGGGAGTTGATTCTTTTTCAATTGTCGCTATCTTTTTAAAAGATGAAGACTATACTGACCCAAACCAAGTTGATATTTTGAAAAGAAAAATTAAGAACTTTAATTTCAAAGTAAATAAAGCTCAAGTGTTAGATGATATTAAATTTTGTGAAGAATGATACAATCAATACACAAAATCTGGAATAAGTCCTAAATGAAAAAATGGGATTGACAATGATTTAATTGAATATTTGAAATGTAAAAATCAAGATGAATGAACTCAATTATATAATCATTGAATAGCAATTAAAAAGGCTGTGCCAAATCATGAATAAGCCTAAATATTTTAGTTTTAATCATTTTTTTAAATTAAATAAAACTCATCCTTATTTCATGCTAAATAATGAATTAACTTCTGAAATTAAAGAAATTTTAGAAGATGAAGATGATCAATCAGAAGTTTATAATGAACTTAATTATAAAATGAGTGATATTGAAAATCAAATTGAGCATTTTATTTCTGGATATGAAATTGATTTTAATGTTAATAAACAATGAACAACAATTGAAAAAATCGAATATTTAAAAGAAAATATCAATGAAAATGAACAAATTTTAAACCAACTAAAAGCTAATCATCAATTAGATGATTTTTTAAGTTTGATTTCTGAATATAAAGAATTGCAAATATTTGCAACTGGATTAGATGCTTATCAACAAAAAGCAATTGATGCTCTAATAACATATTATAAAAATACATACAAATTAGAAAATGATGAAATTTGTATTTTATCTAAAAAAGCAAGCACTGAATTTTTAATCCATGAGACCACAAGAGCAATTAATAAAGGCTTTAAAGTCATTATTAACCCAGTTTTTGAATATCAAAAGGCAATTGCCAGCCCAATTGTGTATGATAAAATCAACAATAGTTTTGCTATTTTAAATTTTTCGTGAAGAACAAGAAGAAAAAACATTTTAAGTGTTTATTATGTTTTAAATATATTAAGAAAAAACAATTTAAAGATCGATGATGCGCAAATCTTTTTACCGCGTTTAAAGGATAGAAAAAATTACAAAAAAGGCGAACTTGATTTTATTTTTAGTTCCTATGCAAAAAACACAAAAGACGGTTATAGTTATAAAAAAAATTGTGGAAAATCAAAGGAATCTGAATATATTCAAGATAGAATATATGGAAAAGAAAAAAATCCAAAGAAAATGATCCAATTAATTGATCAAAATGAATTAGATTTCTTTGATGTTGCTGATTCTAAATTTAGTTGTTCTTTTAATCAATTTGTTAGTTATATTAATAATTTAGAAGCTTATCCAAAATTCTTTGAATTTGAACCTAATTTAGACGAATTAAAATCAGTTTTATCAACTAATAATTATGATGATGGTAAAGATATTATTGCTTTGGTTTTAAATAAAGTAGCTCCAGATTTAGTTTATGCTTCAAGTGATTTAAGAAGAAACTTATTATTTGAAAACAAGATAAATTTAAAATATAAAACTTTTTATGAAAATGAATTAATCAAGATAAATCCTAATTTTAGTGAATCTTTAAACGCTTTATTTGATGAAAAACATTCAAATTTTGTTTGATTTGATTTTGAAGGAGTTTCTTTACCTTATCCAATTATTGATTTTAATACCCCTTGAACTCAATTGCCTTGCCAAACTTCAATTATTAAGACTAATCGCAATCAAATTTATGAATCAAATGATTATATTTATGATCCAATTAGTTTTAATCAAGAAACTTTATATCAAATTATTTGTGATATTTATGATGAAAATGCTGATCATTATATTGTCTTTAATAAAGGTTATGAATCAGCAAGAATTAATGAAGCCATTGAAATTTTAGAAATCTATAATCAAAGAAATCAATTCGATACACTAAAACTAGCAGAAGCAAGACAAAAAGGAAATGAAATAAACCAAAAAATAGTTGATTTAGCAGACTTTTTTAAGCCTTTAAGCAAATCAATGGAAACTAATGTTGGTTCAGCTTACATTCATATTTCTTGATTAAAATCTAAATATTCAATCAAATTGGTGGAAAAATATGTTACCAAACATGATTTAAAACTAGAACACATGATTAAACCATATAATGAATTGGAAGTGAAAAATGGTAGTATGGCTTTAGCATTGGCTACTTCAAGAGCGGCTAATGCAATTAAAGACCAAGAATGAGAAACCAAAACTAAAGAATTAAAAAAATATTGCCACAACGATGTTTTAGCAATGATTATGGCATTTGATTTAGTTAAATATATTTTAGCTAACAAAGAACAATTTGATCAAGAATTTGCAACAAAAATACAAGATTTACACTTTTAATAAGTTAGTCTTGTTTTTAAAAACAAGTGTTTATCAACACACCTTATTGAATATGACCTTTTTTTAATTATGTTATAAATATAAGTATAAATAACTTAAAAAAAGTTCTTAACTAATATAATGATTCCTTATAATAAAGGATGCAAAAAAATAAGAAAAATAAGGGAAAAGACACCCTTATTTTTATGTTTAAATTTAGATATGGAAAAAATAACTAAAAATCGTGGAATGCTTTTAGAAAGCATTATAAATCATACTAATTTATTTTATTTAGAACAACAAAAAGCCTTAGTTCATAAAAAGAATTTGGACATTAAATTTAAATCAGTTATGTTCAAAGAAAATAAATTAATTACTAATGGAGCAAAAATTATTTCTAAATCTACTGTCGATTATTATGGAATCTATAATGGGAATTATTTTGCTTTTGAAGCTAAAAGTACTGAAGAATGTAATTTTAGTTTAAAAAATGTAAAAAAACATCAAATTGAATATTTAGACTTAGTTTTACTTTTTAAAGGTAAGGCTTTTTGAATACTTTATTTTAAAATGCAAAACAAATTTATTTTTATTGATCATTTAAGTTTTAAAAAAATTAGTCAAAATAAAAAATCCTTAAAATTCAATGAAGTTCTTAGTTATGGAAAAGAACTTATTTTAGAATTTCCAGGGATTTTAGATTATATTTCTTGTTTAGAATAATTATTTATTCACTTGCTCTTTAAAAACATGTGAAAATTTAAATTTAGGTTCAATTTTAGCAGGCACAATAATAGCTTGTTTTGTAAAGTAATTTAAGCGTTCTTTTTCACCTTTTTCAATAACTGAGAAAGTTCCAAATCCAGAAATTGAAACTTTACCTTTATTTGATAATTCATCAACAATAATGTTTTCTAATTCGTTATAAATAGTTTCAATAAGAACTTGAGAATGACCTGTTCTTTCACTTGCTTTTGCAATTAATTGTTTTTTGTTCATTTTTGATACCTCCAAAGATTTATTCGCTTTTAAGCGGTCTTTTTAATAATGATTTAATCGCTTCTTGAATATTACATTTATTATATAGAATATTATATAAATTTTCAATAATCGGTAAATCTAATTTTTTAGTTTTAATAAATTCTTCATAAATTAATTTAACTGAATTTAAACCTTCAACTGTGATATTTGTATTAATGTCTCGATTTTTAATAAATTCTTTACCAAAAGAATAATTTCTTGATTTGGAACTTAAAGCAGTTAACATTAAATCGCCAAGTCCTGTTAAACCATATAAAGTTTGCTTGTTCCCATTTACAAATTGATTATAAGTTTCCATTTCTTTTAAACCTCTTGTTAAAAAAGCGCATTGTGTATTTAATGAATATCCCAATGCTTCAAGCATTCCAGAACCAATTGCCAACATATTTTTAAAAATTGCTCCAGTTTCAGCTCCTTTTACATCAATTTGGGTATATACCCGCATATAATCATTTGAAAATAGTTCTTGGATTTCTTTTGCTAATTCCAATTGATTTGAAACAGCATCAATTAAAGTGATTTTTCTTTGCACTAATTCAATGGCAAATGAAGGACCAATTAAACTAACAATTCCTCTTACTAATGGATTGTTTTTAGTTTTTAATTCTAACCCTTCATGCATTGATAATGTTGAAGATGGTCAAAATCCTTTACTTACATTTATAAATACAACAGGTTTATTAATTTCTTCCAATATTGCTTCCATCACGGGATCAATAAATTTAGTAGGCACTGCTAAAACCACATAATCAACATCTTTTAAAGCAAATTGCATATCATTAGTGGTTTCAAAACATGGAATACAAATATTTTTTTCAAAATATTTTAAATTACATCCAGTTTTCAAATCACATAATTCATTTTGATCAACACCATAAATAATTACGCTATGTTTATTATCTTTTAAAACAGTTGCACAAGCAGTTCCCATTGCTCCGCTACCAATAACAGTTATTTTTTTCATAATTAATCTCCATTTTTATTTTTTAATATTAATTCAATTGGTGTTCCACTAAAATCAAAATTTTCTCGAATTTGATTTTCAATATATCTTAAATATGTAAAATGCGCTAAATTTGTGTTATTAACGAATAAAACAAAACTAGGAATATTTGCCTTAATTTGTTTAGCAAATTTAATTGATAATCTTTTTCCATTAATTGAACTAGCTGGTTTCATTAATTGAGCCGAAATAATGAGATTATTTAATTCATTAGTTTTTATATCTCTTGAAATGTTTTCCTTAACTTGGATTATGGTTTCTTTTAGTTTATGAATGCGATTATTGTTTTTAGCTGAAATAAACACAATCGGTGCTCAATCAACAAATTTCAATTTCTTTTTTAGATTCTTTTTAAAATGATCCATAGTCAATGAATCTTTTTCAATTAGATCTCATTTATTTACAACAACAATCATTGGTTTTTTCAATTCATAAGCAATACCAATAATATTTTGATGGAAATGACTAACTTCATCAGTAGCATCAAGTAATAATAAACACAAATCCGCTTCTTCAATTGATTCAGTAGCTCTCATTAACGCATAATGTTCAATACTATCAATTAATTTACTTTTTCTTTTAATGCCAGCTGTATCAACAATTTCAAATTCCTCTTGGTTGATTTTGATTATTGAAGATACTGAATCTCTTGTTGTTCCAGCTACATCACTAACAATTGAACGAGTTTCATTTGACAAAGTATTCAATAAGGTACTTTTACCAACATTTGTTTTTCCTAATAATGCTAATTTAAAAGTTTGATTTGCTTGATTATTAGAAAAATCTAAATTATTTAATAATTCATCTAATAAATTCCCAATCCCATCACCATGAATAGCACTAATTGGAAAAATATGTTTAAACCCTAAGCTATAAATTGAAGGATCAAAGTTTAATGTTCCTTCCAATTTGTTTATTCCAACTAAAATTGGTTTGTTTGATTTTCTTAATAAATCACTAACATAATAATCTTCAGAAGTTAAATTTTCTTTACCATCAATTAAAAAGATAATTACATCAGCTTCTTCAATAGCAATTTGGGCTTGTAATTTGATTTGTTCTTTAAAAGCTTCGTTTTCAATAGTAATTCCGCCAGTATCAATAATATTAAATTCTTTACCAGCTCAATTTCCTTTGTCATACAGACGATCTCTAGTAACGCCAGGAGTATCATAGACAATCGATTTTCTTTTGTTAATAATTTTGTTAAACAAAGTTGATTTACCAACATTTGGCTTGCCTATAATGGCTACAGTATTTTTCATTATATTAATTTTTCCTTCACATATTTATATATTGCTTCGAAATTTTCTTCAATACTCATGCCGGTAGTATCAATTTCAATACTTCCTTCACTGACTTTTAAAGGGTCGATGTCTCTATTCATATCATTATAATCACGCTGCTTAATAGAATTTAGCATTTCCTCAAAAGTTTCATTTGAATCAATCCCTAATTCCTGATTTTGTTTCATTCTACGATGAGTTCTTTCTTCAGGTGAAGCTCATAAAAAGAATTTTGCTTCAGCATTTGGCAAAATTCGATAAGTTGCATCTCGACCATCTACTATAATTCCCTTTTTAATTTTAGAATATGATTGAATAAATTGATTGACTTTATGTCTAATTGAAGCATATTTAGCAATAATTGAAGCGCCTTGAGAAACTTTGTCTTCTCTAATTAATTTAGTAACATCTTCATTTTTAAATAATAATGTTCCATCTTCAAAAATTTCAATATCCTCAAAATTTCAAGCATTATTTACTGCTTTTTCATCTGCTAAATCAATATTTTGTTTTAATGCATTAAAAGCTATAATGCGATAAAAACTCCCGCTACTTAAAAATTTGTAATTTAATTTTTTAGCAAGCATGGTTGCCATTACAGTTTTTCCAACTCCACTTGGTCCATCAATAGCAATATTAATTCTCTTTTTCATATTCTCCTCCTAAAATAACATCATATTTAGATTCTTCTAATTCTAACAATTTTATAAAATTTTGCATTTCTGGATCATTTTTCTTAAAAAGTTCATCCTCATAATTTTTTAAATATTCGTTTTTTAAATTTTGTAAATATTCAATGGTTTTTTTGATATTAATTTGGTCATGATTCTTTAATTTTTTTTGTAATTGGTTTTTATTTAATCAATAATCTTCAAAATCATTTTGAAAATAATCATCGAATTCCTTACTAATTAAATATGAATCATTAATATCGGTTTTAAAATATTTTTTTATTCTGTCTATTTTTCTTAAATGCTCTTTTTTAGATTTTAAAATGGTTTTGGAAATATTTTGTTTGCTTTTCATTTCTTGACGATATTTTTCAAAATATTTCATTCTTGTAAATGCTTTTTGCATTAAAAATAAAAATAATTACTAAACATTTTGAATAGTAAATATTTTTCTTCTCCCTTCTGAGAGAATTTCAGAATTTTGCTTAGAACGATATTGATAATCAATTTGCAAATTATTTAATCCTTTATTTGGAATTCAAACAACAAAATTATCATTTTTTAAATAAGGAATAATGTCAAATGATTCTTTATCATATAAATCTGGCTGAGCATTTGAATCCAAAACTAACTTTTTAAATCATTCAAACACTTGATTTCTAAATTCTTCTGAATTAAATCATTGTTCTCCAGTACCATCTTCAGGTGAATCTCGATGTCTAATAATCTTAGCAATTTCTTCACTTCGTTCATTTAACAATCTTAAAAATTCAGGATTAGAATCCCAATCTTCACTTAATGAAACAAATTTGATTTTTCGTGAACCTTTATAATAGTATTTTGATTTTTCTGTACCTTGATATTTTTTTCATTCAAAAACACCTTTAGTATATTCATAATTCAATTTAACAGTAAAAAATATTTCCAACATATTTTCATCTTCAACAACTTTTTTTAAATCTAAATATTCCACCACTAATTGTCTTTGGTTTTCAAAAGTTAAATTATTAGAAACATAAATAGATAAAGTACGATGTGGATCAAAAGCATTTATATCATTTTTATCAATATCATCTTCTTTATTATCTGATTCAGAATTATTTCTAGATTCAGGTTTTATTGTTTTAAATGATTTGGCTTTTTGAAAATTGTCATAAATTGTGTTTGCATTTTGAGTGATATCTAAAACTGGTGATAATTCAATTTTTTCACATAATTTTATAAATTCTTCTGGAGAAAGATGCTTCTTTTCTAATGGCCTTGAATTTTTATGTAAAAAATAAATAGCCCCCCCAACACTAGCTACAACTCCTATTGGAATAAAAGTTCATAAACAAATTTGCAAGGCATATTGTTTTTTAGATTTTTTAATAAGATTATTAGTTTGTTTTTTCATATGTATTATTTTACTTAAAATTTATTATTTAATAATAAAAAGTAAAAAATGAATAAAAATTTATTTTTTTATTATAACTTTAATACTTTTAAACGCAATTTAAAAACTTTATGATAATATTAACCGGGTTATTTAGGAGACTTTATGTTTTATAAGATTAACAAAAAAAGAGGAATATCGTCATTTCAAGCAATTAAATTATTTGCTAAAAAGCATCAAATTCAAAAAATTGGTCATGCTGGTACATTAGATCCATTAGCTGAAGGTTTATTAATTGTTGCAACTGATTATGACACTAAAATGCTAAGTTTTATTGCAAATGAAAATAAAGAGTATTTTGTAAAAGCTACTTTGCATAAATATAGCGCTAGTTATGATGAAGGTGAAGAAATATTTGAATTGGATCGCCCAAAAATAACAAAAGAAATGTTATTATCAGCAATAAATGAAATAAAATTAACCACTTCTCAAATTCCTCCAGTTTTTTCAGCCAAAAAAATTAATGGCATAAGAAGTTATAAATTAGCCAGAGAAAATAAAGAAATATCCCTAAAACCTATAAAAATTAAAATTAACAACTTAGAATTAGTTGATTTTGATTATGAAAATCAAATTTTCAGCATTGTTGCCAATGTTTCAAAAGGAACTTATATTCGAAGTTTAATTCATGACATTGGAGTTAAACTAAAAACTGATGCATTAGTAAATTTATTAAAAAGAACTAAAATTGGTAATATTTTTTTAAATCAAGAATTTGAAAATGAACAAATTACAGAATTAAGTTCACTTTTTAATGTAAAATTATTTATGTTAAATAATCCGCAATTGCTAGAAGTTTATAAAAATAGATCATTATTTATAAATGAACTTAGCAATTATAATGGACAAATTATTTTTATGTTTGATAATTTAATTATTGGGTTTGGAGAAAGTAAATTTGGAAAAATATTTTTTTCTAAAATCTTTTTCTTGCGGATTGAAGATAAATTACCAAAGGAGGGATTATGACCAAATATAAAATCTTAGTTTTTGATATAGATGGAACTTTGTTACCTTTTGGGGTTGATGAATTAACACCAAGAATGAAAGAAATGTTTGAAAAATTAAAACAAAATGGATATATTAATGTTTTATGTTCTGGTCGTGATATTTTTACGGTAGGAAAACAAATTAATAACCCTTATGTTGATTATTTTGTTGGTGCTAATGGAACATTCATTTTAGATTTAAAAACTAATGAATATGTTTTTGAAAAAACAATTGAATATGAAGATTATAAAAAATTTGCAGAATATGCTAAAGAAAATAATCTACCTTATTCTTTTGTTGGAAATAAATGAGGTTATTACAATGAGTTATTCAACGTTGATCATTGATTTTATAAACCATACAAGGACAAATTTATTTCAATTGATGAATTTGAAAAACAAAATGATAAGAATTATTTAATTACTGTAAGTAGCAAAGAATCACATGTTTTAGGAGCTAAATTGTCAAAATTCTTTGAAGAAAATAATATGAATGTTTGAGTTTTAGCTGAATGAGATGGTGGTGTTTTTATCTCAGCGAAAGGCATTACAAAAGCAGTTGGATTAAAAATTTTAGCTGATTTATTGGGATATTCTTTAGAAGAAATGGTTGCTTTTGGAGACAGTGAAAATGATGTTGAAATGCTAGAAGCAGTTGGATTAGGAATTGCTATGGGAAATGGTGAAGATGTAACTAAAAATGTGGCTAAAGAAATTTGTTTGCCAGTTACTGAGGATGGACCTTATTTTAAATTAAGAGATAAAGGATTTTATGAATAAGCAAGATTTTCTTGCTTTTTTATTTGCTTTTATTAAGAAAAATATTTAGATTTTAATATTAGTATTATTTTATTAACTCTTATTTTTTCTAAAATTGAATTAATATAGCCAAAAATCATTATTTGTTATTACAAAAAAAATAAAAATAAAAGCAAATAATTATTTAAGATTTTTTGCTATAATAAGTGCGTTACTTATAGAGTAACCATACTAAAAAGGCTTTAGCGCAAAACTTATACTTAAATAAGTGCCTTAAGGATGTGACAAAATATAAGGAGGCAAGAATGTTTGCTATTATCGAAACAGGCGGAAAACAAATTCTTGTTAAAGCTGGCGATACAATCTTTATTGAAAAGATTGAAGGCAATGAAGGAGACACAGTTGTTTTTGATAAAGTTTTAGCTTTAGAAAACACTGTTGGAACTCCCTATGTAAAAAATGCTTCTGTTTCAGGAACTATCGAAAAACAAGGGAAAAAAGCTAAAATCGTTGTTTATAGACACAATGCAAAATCAACTCACAAACGTAAATTAGGACACCGCCAACCATATACAAGAGTTAAAATCTTAGAAATCAAGGAAAAATAGTCAATGGCACATACAAAAGCTGGTGGAACTACCAGAAACAGCAGGGATTCTGCTGGAAGAAGATTAGGTGTTAAAGCTACAGACGGTGAATTTATTTTAGCAGGAAGCATTATCTATAGACAAAGAGGAACAAAAATTTTCCCAGGTCAAAATGTTGGAATTGGAAAAGATCACACATTATATGCATTAATCGATGGTTATGTAAAATTTGAAGACAGAATCAATAGAAAATTTGCATCAGTTTATCCTGAAAAAACTGTTAAATAATTTTCTAAAAAACAATAATAAAAAACTTCCTAAAAAATTGGGAAGTTTTTTTGTTTAATTTTCTTGATTATTATTTTCATTATTTAAAAACAAGTTTTGTTGTTCAATTTTAGGTTGATTATCATATTGATTAGCTTGTTTAGCAAATGGGTCATTAGCCACATTTTTAACAACATCTTTGTTATGAACAATTATCATAATTAAACCAACCATCGCTAAAATTGCAATAATTGGAAATACAAAAATTAATGTTGTTCCAAGAATGGTTAAAATTTTAGCTGTTTTGTAATTAGTTTTAGCTGACGCAATGATATTTAATATTGAGACAATTATGTTGAAAAATACAATTACACCACCAAAAACAAAAATATTTAGGTCATTAAATTTTGTTATTGAGTAATAATTTTCAACCATTGTTCTATTTGCATTTTTAAAAGTATTATAAAAAATAAAAGCATAGAAAATAATTCAAGCAATAATGATAAAAATTAGAAAAAATAAAGCAGCAATTGCTATTTTCTTTGAAGAACTCATTTCGTTTTTCAATTTTTTTTACTCCTTATAATATATTACATAATCATTCTAACAAAAAAGCCACATTTTTTTGTCTTTTTTATTCATTTTTAAACCAATAAAAAACAAAAACTCATAAAGAGTTTTTGTTTGAAAATATTTCCTATAATTTTGTTTTTTTGTAAAAAAAGAAGTTTTAAAAATTTAAAGATTTGCAGGATTATCATCACTAATTTCTTTTTGTTCATTTGCATCAACAATTGGTTGATCAATAAATTCATTTGTTTTAGTTGTTAGATTTGGTTGTTTATCAGTTTGTTCTAACAAACAAGTACTTTTACATTTATCTTTATTTTCCTTAATAATCAATCCTAAACCAATTATTGCAAGAACAATTAAAGTAAATATTCCAACAAGCGTAATAATCATATACGTTTGATTATTAGATTTTATGGCAGCCAAAATACTAAATATAATAGCATTTACATAAACAACAAATAATAGTAATCAAATTATAATTGATAAAATCGTAATAACTTGTGGAACTTTTGTTATTGATGATGCATCAGATTCTTTAAGAACAATATTAAGTCTAATTATTTTAATAATAGTTAAAATAATTTGAAAAAAAGCAGTAATAGCGGAAAATGAAATTCCAATTATAGCCATCTTTTTTGATTTACTCATCTTTTTCTCCTTTCATTATTCATATATAATAATCTTATCATTTTATAAATAAGTTTGGAGTGCTATTTTTGTTTTTTTAAACATAATTAGCTTTAAAAAACAAATTAATTTTAGAGTTAAATTTTTAATACAAAAAAATATAAAGAAATTTTCATCACATCATTTGTTTAACTTTACCAATCTTTATTTTCTTTACAAACTAAACCTAAACCAATAAAAGTAAGGATAAAGAATAAAAATGTTCCAATTCAGATTAAGATAACACTAGTTTTTGATTTGGTTTTTAAAGAAATAATGATATTTAAAACAAAACATACAATTCAAAATAATATTGAAGGAAAAAGAAAAATGAAAGATCATAAATACAAAATAAAAGAATTTAATAATCCATCTTTAGCTTCTGGTCATGAATTTGATTCAATTATTAGTTCTAATGTAATTTTAATTATTAATGAAATAAAAATAATTTGAAAAATACATGACAAACTATAAAAAACCAATGAAGCAATTGATAATTTTTTTGATAAACTCATCTTTCTCCTTTATTATTCAAAATGATAAACTAAAAATCTAAAAATTATGTATGAATTTGAATTTTTAAAAACCTTTATCTCAATTAAAAAATAAATTAAAAGTCTTTTAAATTTAAATAAATAAATTTTAAAAAAATAAAAAAATTTGATTATAATATTTTGCGTAATTATTGGAAGAACAAAGCTAAGTAATTAAAATAAATAAAAATTAATTTTTTTTAAAAATATTTATTTTTTTTTAGTTATAATAATTAAGCATTTTAAAGGAGTGCCGACTTAGCTCAGCGGTAGAGCAGCTGGCTGTTAACCAGTTGGTCGTTGGTTCAATCCCAATAGTCGGCGCCATTATGGCCCTATGGTGAAGTGGTTAACACATATGGTTTTCATCCATACATGCGTGGGTTCGAGTCCCGCTAGGGTCACCATTGGAGAATTAGCTCAGTTGGGAGAGCATTGCCCTTACAAGGCAAGGGTCGTGGGTTCGAGCCCCTCATTCTCCACCATTTATCGAAAGATACCAATGCCTAAAAAGGCATTTTTATTTTTTTAAAAAAATAAAAATTTTTTTTGTAATAATTTTATTTGTAAAATTTTCAAAGAGGTTAAATAATTATGAGCAAATCAAAAAAATTAGCAATTGTTGCATTGATTTTAAACCCATTAGGATTCATTATTGCCTTAGTAGGTTTTATTTTTCTTATATTAGCTGGCATTGGTATAGCTAATTCAACTAATGATCCAAATGTTGCTGGATTTTCATTATTAGTAGCTGGAGTTGGAACTTTAGTTGCAATTCTTGTTGGTAGTGCTTTGTCTTTTACTTCACTAGTTATATCAATTATTGCAGCAGTTAAAACAACAAACAGTACTGCTATGATCCTAACTCTTGTTGGACTTTTTGTGTTACCAATTTTAGCATGAGTTGGATTGGGAATGATAATTAAAGAAAACAATGATAAATAAAATAACACCTAAATAAAAAAGTTAGGTGTTATTTTATTATTTTTTTGACAAACTTTAAAAAAGTTTGATCATTTTTTAAACTTTTATACTTTAAAGAATTACTAAAAAGAGATTTTTTATAAACAATTGGGCGATAATGGCTAAAAGTATCAAAACCTGTTTTACCATGATATTTGCCAAACCCACTTTTTCCTATTCCACCAAATCCTAAATAAGGATTAGAAACTTGAGACAATATCTCATTAACACTCAATGTACCAGAATTGGTATTTTTTATTATTTCGTTTACAAAGGTTTTGTCGTCGCTAAAAACATAAATCGATAAAGGTCATTTATTTGTTTGAATATAATTAAAAACTTCTTGAAGATTAGTATAACTAACAATCGGTAAAATTGGGCCAAATAATTCCTTAGACATTAAATTATCATTCAATAAAACTGGTTTAATTAATAACTCAATCTTATTTTTTGCTAAATTATATTGAATTTCATTATCTAGTTTAGCAATATTCAATAAATGAGGCTGGTCAATAATTTTGGCAATGTTATTTTTATTATCTTTATACATTGAATTAGCAACATCTTTTAAAGTTTTAATAACTTCATTTAGTTGATCTTGATGTACAAACACATAATCAGGAGCAACACAAGTTTGACCTAAATTGACTAATTTAGCTCAAATAATTTCTTGACAAGTTTTTTTTAGATTTTTTTTATCTTTATCAATGATTACAGGGCTTTTGCCGCCTAATTCTAAAACACAAGGAATAAGTTTTTTTGCCGCTTGTTCATAAATAATTTGACCAACAAAACTATTGCCGGTAAAGAAAATAAAATCTAAATCCTGATTTAATAATTGAGATACAATTTCTTTATCTCCTAAGTGAATAGAAACTAATTCTTTTGGAAAAACTTCTTCAATAATTTGTTTTAAAATCAAACTTGAATTAATAGAAAATTCTGAAGGTTTTAAAAGTACTTGATTACCAGCTCCAAAAGCATCAATTAATGGGATCAAACTTAAATTGATTGGGTAATTTCAAGGACTAATAATTAAAACTTTTCCAAAAGCAGTTGGTTTTAAAAAACTTTTTAGATTATATAGAAATAAGGGGTTTTTGGTCTTCTTAATTTTTGATCAGCTTTTGATTTTTTTTAGATATAAATTGATTTCTTTAATGACTAATCTTAATTCAGTAATTTGACTTTCAGTTTCATTTTTATTTAAATCTAAAAATAAGGCATTAATAATTTGACCTTCATATTTAATGATTGTGTCTCTTAATTTTTTTAAGAAAAAAATTCTTGTCTTAATGTCAATTGTTTCCATAATTTTCCTTTAATGTATATATAAAAAAATTTTATTAAATTTATAATTTATATGACTAAAAAAATAAAAAAAATTAAAAAATTAAAAATTATGTATATAATATTAACCATAGCAACCATAACGAAGAGGATCCACCTGATTCCATTCCGAACTCAGCAGTTAAGCTCTTCAGTGCCGACGATACCTTCACGGGAAAATAGGTCG
>NZ_JNJX01000003.1 GCF_000702805.1 Mycoplasma anseris ATCC 49234 | reverse complement strand
ACTGTAGAAATTAAACCTAATATAACTTTTGTTTTTTTACTCAATTCTTCTTTACATCCTTTCATATTTTTTACAATAGTAATTTTATTTTGAAAGAATTGAAGCTTTTTCTTTTCCAAAAAATGTTAATTTAAGCAATGTTTTTCAACAAAAAAATGACCAAAAAAAAAAAAAAAAAAAAACGAAGTAAAATATTATCTTCATTATTTGATTCAAGGTTGGAATATTAAAAAAGTTATTTGCAAATTAATAATGATAATTGCTCAAACTGGAGTTTTTTTTCAACTAGCTATACTACTAAAAGTAATACCTAAAGGGACTCAAAGATATAAAGCAATTTGTCTTCAACCACTAAAGAATTTAACCTTACTGCTTGTCTCTTTAGATATTATTCCCATATATTCTTTAGCTGATTCATTAAACATGATATAAGGGAACATAGTAGATAAAAGTAGTTGAAAAATTAAAGCTGCAATTATTCCGGCCACAACCGGATTCATAATCATAAATAGTCTTTTTAAAACAATACTATTTTGAATTTTATTAATCTTTTTCATACTAAAATGCATTACCACAATTGCTGGAATGACAAAAACTAGAAAAGTTAAAAACATAGCTATATAACCTCATCATTCACCATTTGCCACAATAAATCCAGTAAACAATCCAAATTTAGTTGAAATAACACCGGGTGTAGCATTCGAGATTGAGAAAATATTGTCAATCAATTCTTGGTTGATGCCACAATGAAATAATTTATCTAATAATTTTCACATTCATTGGAAGACCGGCATAAAAACTTGCCCTCCGCCAAAAATGGCTAATGAAACAAAGATTAATAATGGGATTGAAAGAAGTAAAGCACTAAGCATGATTACCTCCTTCTATATTATCTTGCTCTAAAGCTTGTTCCTCTTTATTTTTTAATAATTGTTCTTCTAAGAGTTTTTGTTTTTTATTGCGTTTTTTAATAGCAATAATAATAAAGAAAATTGCAATGATACTTAACATTAAAAAAACTGGCATGTTATAGGGAGTAGGAACAAATAAACTAAATAAAAAACTCATTAAAAATAAACTAAATCAAAGTCCAAACCCAAGTGGTTTAAAACTCTTTTTTAAATATCTAATTGTAAAATTAATTAACAAGCCAATAATTGTAATTAAGACTCCTAAAGCAACCACATATAAATATTCTCTAGGAATATATTTGGTTATTAAAAGTAAGCAAAAAGCAAATAAACAATGTGGTAAAATTCCGATTATAGTTGCTATTAAGCCTTTTCAAAATCCTAATAGTTTAATTGCAACATAGCTTAAAGCTTCAATTACTGAAGCTCCAGGCAACATATTAGTGATAATTACGACATGATCAAATTCTTCTTCAGTAAGTCATTTTCTTTTATCAACAGCTTGTTTTTTGATAATTGGCATAATAGCATTTCCGCCACCAAATCCAACAAAAGTAGTAAAAATAATAAATCAAACAACTTGTCAAAAAGAACTAAAATTTCTTTTCTTTTGTTTTTTCATAAACTAATTATAAATAAATTATTATATAATTATTAGGTAATGAAAATAATATTGAATTTAGATAGAAGATTTAATGCTTGAAATATAGCAAATATCAATGAAAAGCGGTAGGATTAGTTTTATTACTCCTAACTATTTTCAGTATATTATTTATTCCCTTTTACTATAAAAAAACACAAACTATATAATGGAAAAACATTCGATGCGTTGAATGTTTTTATTTTATAAATTATTTTTTAAAGAACCTTATTCCTTTTTTAATTGCATAATTCACTATTTAAGAATCATTTTGCAAAAAAAGATATTGTTGATAGAGAAAAAGGAGACATATGCAAGAACATAGTAAGTCTAGGAGTTATGCATTTGCTAGTTTGTTTGGTATTTCAATATGAATTATTTCATGAATTTTATTTTGTGTTCTTTTCTTTGAATCTCTCAAATACAATTATTATAATAGAGATATAGGTTGAGTTTATCCACTTTCTGGAGTAATTTGTGGTTATATGATTTGATTTTCCTTTGGCATTTGTTCTGCTATAAAAACATCTAATAAACAAGCAAAATTGTTAACCTTACTTTCAACAATTTTCGTAATAATTATATTAACATTATTTATTGCTTCCATTATTGGATTAAGTAAAATTATTATTCATGATAAAGATAGAGACAAATATAAGGAGTTAATTGATGAATTAAATCTAATTTCTCGTATTTATGCTCATAAATATGATAATAAATCCAACAATGACCCACAAAAAAATCAACAGCAAAATTTGTTTCTCAATGATAATCAAAATAATTCATAATAACAATTTATGGCAAGTAAAAAACAAATTATAAAAAGCCGAATCATAAAACCGGCTTTTTCTTTATTTCAATAGTTTTTCAACAGTTTCTTTATTAAAATTTTTAACTAAATAAGAACCAACCACAGCTAAATTAACTCCTGCATCAAAACAATATTTAATATTAAAATCTTTAATTCCACCATCAATTTGAATAATGGTATGTAAGTTTTCTTGTTGGATATATCTTTTTAATTCAATAACTTTATCATAACTTGATTCAATAAAGGTTTGTCCACCTAAACCCGGTTCAACACTCATGATTAATAAAAGATCTAAATGTTTTAAATAAGGAGTGATTTCTTCTACTTTGGTATTTGGTTTAATTGCTAAACCTAATTTGACTTGATCAACTTTGGCTTGAGCTATTAAACTATGTAAATCATCTTTATTCATTGCTTCATAATGAAAAGTTAGAATATCGCCAATCTTTTTGTACATTTCATAATAGCCAAAGACATCATGTACCATTAAATGAATATCCATAATATGTTTTTTGCATTCTCTTTTGATAGCTTTAATTTCTTTAAATTGTAGGGCAATATTTGGCACAAAAATATTATCCATAACATCATAATGAACATTCGTTATTCCTCAATCAATTAAGGTATTAACATATTCAATTAAATTTTCTTTTTTAACATCTAATACTGAAGGACTGATTGTTTTCATAATTCTCCTATTTTCCTAAAAGTCTTTCTAAAAAACTTTTATAGTTATCATATCTTTCTTGTTTAATAATGCCTTCATTAACAAGTTTTTTTACATTACAATCTTTTTCATTTTCCATATAATGTTTACAAGAACGGTATTTACATAATTTAGAAGCATCTTTAAAAGCTTTAAAAGCAGTTGGCATTTCATCAATGGTTAAATCAAATTCAATTGAAGAAAACCCAGGAGTGTCAATAATTTCTCCACCATTGAAATTAATTAAACTAACTTCTCTTGTAGTGTGTTTACCACGGTTTAAAGCTTTGGAAATGGCTTGCGTTTCAAAATTAGTTTTAGCTAAATAATTAATTAAAGTAGTTTTGCCAACCCCGGTTTGACCAACAAAGAAACTTGTTTTATGCTTAAAAATGTCACTTAAGCCATCAAAACCAGTTTCTTTTTCATAATCAATTTCAAAAACCCTATATCCTTGTTCTTTATAAAAATCAATTTTACTAGTTTGTGTTAAATCTTTTTTGGTTAAAACAATAATCGGTTCAACATTTTTGTTTTCAATAATAATTAAGAATTTATCTATCAATAAGGAACTAAATTCTGGTTGAACTAAAGACATAACCACAATTGCTTGGTCAACATTAGCAATTTTAGGACGAATAAAGAAATTTCTTCTTCCCAAAATTCGATGAATAAACTCATTTTTTTCAAATTCAACTTCATCACCCACAATTGGCTTCATATCAAGCATTCTTAATTTGCCTGAACCTCTTACACGATAAATTTGTTTATCCTTATAACTTTTTATATCAAAAAAACCCGCAACTGATTTAACAATTTTACCAATTTCCATTAAATAACTCCTCCTGCAAACAAACCAATTAATACTGCCAATATTGTTATTAAAATTATACCAATTGTAATTAGACTAATACTAAAAGCCTTGCTATTGAATCTTTGCATGGCAGTTTTTTTGTGGTCATTATTCATTTTTAGTCTTTTTTCATTCACTCTTTTGGTTGACAAACAAGTATTTAAATCATAATAAAGTTCTTGAGCAGTTAAATAACGATCTTCTGGCTTTTTAGCAGTACATTTTAAAATAATATTTTCTAATGCTTGAGGCACAGTTTTATTAACATTTTTTAAAGGAGGAATTTGTCCATTAATATGTCCATTTACCACAATTTCTTGTTCATTAGATTTAAAAGGAGGATTACCAGTTAACATTTCATAAATTAAAATTCCCAAAGCATAAATATCACTTTGTGCTGAAGGGCTAGCCTTTCCTAAAAGTACTTCAGGAGCAATATAATAAATTGAGCCAACAATCTTATTGGTGGTAGTAACTCTTAAACTGTCTTCTGATAATGAAATTCCAAAATCAATTAATTTGACAGTATCATATTTATCAAACAAAATATTGCTTGGTTTTAAATCACGATGAACCACTTGATGAGCATGGATATCAATTAATCCTTGGCAAATTTGTTTAGCAATATGCACTGTTTGTTCCGCACTAAAAAATTTGTCTTTATTAATTCTTTGCTTTAAAGAAGAGCCTTCAATTAATTCCATGGCAATATAACAACCATCACTATTTAAGTAATGACCTCAGAATTTAACAATATTTTCACCCTTAATTTTTTTTAAGACTGCAATTTCATTGCCAAATCTTTTGATATTGATTGCTTTGCCATTAATATCATTTTCAGTTAATACTTTAACTGCCCAAGGTTCTTTGTTATCTTTATAATAAGCTGAATAAACCTCACCAAATCCACCTGTGCCAATTAATTTAAAATCGTGAAAATTCTTATTTAAGTTTTTAAATTTTGCAATATTAATTCCCATTTAAACCTCCACAATAATAATTGACATGTTGTCATTTGAATGGTTTTTCTTAGCACAGTCAATTAATTTTTCAGCTTTTTCTTTTAAACTGATATTTTGCTGCATCACTAGTTCCATAAAAGGCTTTTCAACAAAATCATGTAATCCATCACTAGTTAAAATAATATATTTGGGATTAGAATCTTTGCCATAAATTACACCATCTGGATTCATTTGTTTCTTAGGACCAATACAGCTTGTTAATCGATTGCCATATTTAAGATTATCAGCATTTTCTTTCTTAATTTTTCCTTCTTTGACTCAAGCATTTTTAATGTTTTGATCCTCTGTTACTTGATAAAGTAAGCCATTATAAATATAAGTTCTTGAATCGCCTACATTAAAGATATAAAGATATTTTTGATTAGGAAAAATAAGAGCAGCCGTTAAAGTACTCCCCATATCACTATATTCAGGATTTAAAATTGCAAAGTTTTCTAAATTTTCTTTAATAAATTCTAATGCATCAATAAATCAATGATTAATTGCAATTTTATTGTCATATTGCACATCATGTGGGAAATTAGTTTTAAAATAAGTTTCAAATAAATCAGTGACTAAACTTGCACATTTAGCACCACCATAATGACCGCCCATACCATCACACAAAATGGCTAAAACAGTTTCTCTTCCTAAACAAATTTTTACACGATCTTCATTATGTGGTCTTATTAAGCCTTTATCTGTTTTTAAAAAAAAGTCCATTAACTAATCTCCCTTATTAATTAGGCATTTCTTCCTTCGCTTGCTTCCTTTTTGGTTTCTAAAACTTCAGCAAATTCTTTTTTAATAATTTCTTTAATATCGTTAGCTGCTTTTTCAACATCATTATTAATTACAACATATTCAAATAATGTTGATTGGCCGATTTCTTCTTTTGCTTTAATTAAACGTTTTTTAATAATTTCTTCAGGTTCGGTTTGTCTGCCTAAAATTCTTCTTTCTAATTCTTTAAATGAAGGTGGCATTAAGAAAATTGAAACAATTTCATCCACTTTATTTTGTTTCTTGTAATATTCAATAACTTGCATAGCACCATTTGTTTCGATTTCTAAAAAAGGAATTTTTCCTTGGTATAAGATTCGATCAATTTCTGAATACAAAGTACCATAATAATTATCAAAATGCATTGAATATTCAATCAATTTGTTTTCTGTTAAACAAGCATCAAATGTACTTTGACTCACGAAATAATAATGAACTCCGTCAATTTCACCTTCTCTTGGTCTTCTTGTTGTTACTGATACTGATAATTTTAATTTTAAAGAATCATCTTCAAAAAGACAACGTTCAACAGTTCCTTTGCCAACTCCACTGGGTCCAGTGAAAATAATTAATTTTCGATTATTTGCCATGTTTTTCTCCTTAAGTTTTAAATAAATTTATTGATTATTATGTAAAAATTAATGTTGTAGATAGTAGAAATAAATTTTACCATATTTCTTTGTTTTTACAACCTTATAACCATTGGATTCATATTCAAAATTATCCAAATCAGTTTCGATTATTAAATAGCCACCATCTTTCAACATATTGTTGGTTGAAATCATATCAATTGCCTGATATAACTCTTTTCTTAATTTGTAAGGTGGGTCTAAATAAATATAATCAAATTGTTTAAAAAAATTATTTTTTAAATAATTAAAACAATCAGTTCAATGAACCTCAAGATTTGCTTCTTTTAGATTTTTTTTATTTTTAATTATTGTTTCATATGCTTTTTTATCTTTTTCAACACAAACAGCATGACTAGCCCCTCTTGATAGAGCTTCTAAACAAAAAGCCCCACTACCTGAAAATAGATCTAAAAATTCTTTTCCTTCAATATTAAATTGAATCGATGAAAAAAGACCTTCTCTAGCTCTATCAGTTGTTGGTCTTGTGGTTTGTTTAGAAGGCTGTTCTAGTAGTCTTGAACGATATTTACCAGCAATAATTCTTATCATATTGATAATAATTATAAATTAATTTATAAAGTATCTAAAAAACTTTATTCTGATGCTTTAAAACCTTTAATTGTAAAATATCATTTTGGTCCAACGCTAATTCCGGTATCATGCTTTTGAATAACAATATTTGGATAACGATTATCAATATGGAATTTATCACTATGAAAGAATTGTGCTCGAATAGTGATTTCATCAGGAGTTGTTGGGTTATATACTTCTAATCGGTATCTCACTTCAAAATAGTTTTGATCAAATTTGGCAAAATTAGGTCATGTAATGTTTAAATATTTTTTTATAGGATTAGAAGAAAAAATTGCTTCGAAAGATTCTTTGCCTTCAACAAAATATATTCCACTTGGCAAGATTCTTTTTACAATTTCTGCATAAGCAATGTCATAAAATTGTTTAGCAGTTATCTTTTTGCCTTCTTCAGTTAAAACCATATTGTATTTTTGAAAGATTTTTTGAATTTCAGTTTTGGAAATGTTATAAGAGTTATTTCAACTACCTTCGATTTTGAATTTGGATTTATCAATAATGATATTGGCATTATCATAAGATGCATTTTCTATTTCTTTTGAATTAATGATTCGCTCATCATATTTTGGGCGTTTAGAATTACATGAAATACTAAAAAAACTTACTAATGGAATTAGAAAGGTGTTTCCTAAAATTATCCTATTAATCAGTCTTTTTTTCATACAAAAATTATAATTCTAAAATAAACTAAGAAATGAATTTTATTTTAAAACAAAAAAAATAAAACTATAAGTTAATAAAAAATGATAAATATAATTAAAAATTCAACTTTATTTATTAAACTGTATTACAATTTAATTTGTTAGAGAGGATAGATTATGAAAAAAATTAAATTATTATGAGGCATTATTAGCCCTTCAACTTTATTAATTCCATTAATTGCAGCTAATTGTCATGGTAATAATGAAGAAAAAAATGTGGAATTTACAACTAAATTAGGATTAAAGATTGCAAATGCTGCACTTAATCAACAAAAGATTAGTTCTGCTACAGCATCTGAAGAATTTAAAACTGCCAAAGATTGAAACTCAATAAAAACTTTATTAAATAAATATCAAATTAAATACGATGATAAGGATACCCCTGAAGGTGTTTCTTATAGTGTAAGTTCTTCAACGCATGAACATTTAGAATCTGGCGTTTTACATTTATTTATTACAAGAATTTATAATGGTAATGAAGAAACTGAAAGATTTGAAATTAGTGGTTTTAAAACAACTTCTGTTGATTCAAAAATAAAAATCGGAAAATATGAAATAAATTCTAAGCTTAAAAAATCAAACATTAATTTCACAAGCATGCTGGATCAATTAATCGCTGCTAAATCAGAATCAAAACAATCATTTATGAATAAACTAAAAGAATATGTTGAAATTAAAATTGATGATAATGCTACTGATAAGAGAGAGTTAGACATTGATTTAACTCATGTTGAAATCTTTGATTATGCTAATGAAATTCATTTTGAAAAAGTTTATTTACAAAATGAAGATGGTTCAAACAAGGAATTACAAAGCAAATTAAAATTTATTAAATAAAGTAAGTGATATCATTAGATATCATTTATTTAATATTTGTGATGTAATATATTAAAATTTAATTAAATAAAAAGGAGCAACATGAAAAAAAATAAGAAGAGTGTAACAATCTTTTTAATAATATTCGGAATCTTATTTGGATTCGGAATCTTAGCAGGACTTGGGTATGCTGCTTATCTTTTTGTTCCTTCTTTAATAAAAAGTGTTCCTTTTTGAAAAGTTATTGCAAATGACGAAAGTAAAAGTATTTTATATAACCAAAAATATGCTTCTTCTAATAAAAATGAAATTTTAAAAACTTATGAATATGGAAATTTAAGCATTAAAGAATATGCTTATTCAGTTGATGAAGACGGAAATCCAATTTATTTTTTAGGCCCCGAAGGACTAAAACTTCTTAATGAAGAGTTTAAAAAAAGGGCAATGTATGGGCCTGAGATTAACTTATTAAGAAATGTATATATCAACAAAAGTTCAGATATAGAAAAAAAAGCAAATGGTTATTATTTACCAAGTGATGATGAAATTTATTTATCAATATCAGCTATAGTTGATCCATCAAATTATTTAGATCATGATTGAAGAGAAGAAAAATTAAGCATTAAGGTTGATATGGTCTTGGCTGTTTTAGTCCATGAGTATATGCATTTTGTTGCTAATAGTTATAATAACAATCATCGCATTAATGATCTAAACAGTGATAAGACTTTAGAATATAACTTAGATTCAAGTCAGGTAGTCAAAGCTAATTATGTTAATAACAAAAAATTTATAACTGAATTTCGAAAGTATTTAGGATACAACCCAAGTATAATTGATCAAATTCCTTATTATAAAAATATTACTCCGCCTGAAAATGAAATAAATGTGTTTAGTAAATGAAGTGCATATGATTTGTTTGAATTAGCAAATTTACCTTTTAATGCTTCTAAAAATTGAAATCAATTACAAGAAAAAAATTATTATTTTAATAATTCAAGGATTAGTCCTACTAGATTTACTACTCCAGCTGATACTGAAATAATTAAGTATTTATATTCATTTGAAGAATTAATTCCAAGAGAATTTTTAAAAATGTCATTTCCAGCTAGTGATTTGATTTTTAAAGATAGCTTATTTAATTTTTTTCCTAAAGATAAAAGCGGTTGAAATAATTTCTTATATTATACAAATGGAGATTTCTTTTGGGTCACAGCAATCGGGGATGATGTTTTAAAATCAATTGGAAAAGGCATTAGATCAGAAGATTTATTGTTTTCCACCAACTGAGTGTTTGACAAAGAATTGGCCAAATTAGTAAATAAACAAGGTATAAAAATATATAACACTGCAATTTACCCTGCTAATTATCGTTTAAAAGGTCTTTTTAAAGCTTATGTTGATTTATATGGTTATGGACAAGCAATAAGTTTTTTAGGTAATCATAGTATTGATTCACAAAATGAATCAATGCATATTGGTGGTTTTTTACCCTTTGATTATGATGAAAAAAATATTGATAAACCAACATATTTAGTATTAAGCAATCAACAAAATCAAAGCATTGATTTAAATATGCATATTCATGCTAATAATTTTATAGCTAAAAAATCATATAATGAAGTTTATAGCGAAGATATGTTAAAACCTGATTTTCTTGATTACAAGATTCATAAATATTCTTATTTCACTGACGAATTAACTTATGAGGATATTAATAAATATTTTAATAATCAAAAATTTGATGCCAAAATTTGAATTGATACAAATAAAGATAATTTAAAACAAGAAGAAGAGTTATTGCCTTTAAATATGACTTACAATCAATTAAGATTTGAAGAAACAAAGAGAACAATAACTAATTTTAGAGTTCCTATGACTTGAGGGCACAACATTTTAAACAACAAAACTTATCAAGTTAAAATTGAAGACGACCCATTACAAAAAACCATTTCATATGTAATAAAAAGATATTAGAAAGAAGGAAAATGAAAGAAACAGTGAAACATTATTTTATTCGAATAATTTCATATATAGCAATCTTTTTAGTTGCTATAACTTTTATTTTCTTTGCTATTAATATTCTTTTACAAAAACAAATTGATAAGACCTTCGCTGTTGCTTCTCAAATTGATAAAAATTTATTTAGTAGATTTGGATTATATTTAGAGAATTTATTTACTGGTAATTTTGGGCAAATATATGCTAGTGAAATCAAACATTCTAGTTCAATTGCTAGTTTGTATTTCTTTCATTTTAAATGAACAATTTTATTTACTTTATTAACATTTATTTTGTCCTTAATTATTGGAAATCTTTTAGGAGTTTATAGTGCTTTTAAATATAATAAAACCAGTGATTTATTAATTAACATTTGTATTTCTTTCTTTGCTTCTGTTCCACTAATTATTATTGCTATTTTAAGTTTAAGCATTAGTTTTAATGTTGGTTATCCCTCACAATTTATTTATGATGCGCCTTTAAATATAATCTCATTATTTGTTCCAATTCTAATTACTAGTTTTAGTACTATTAGTTTATTTTTCTTAAAAGCCAGAAAAACAACAAAAGAAGTGTTATCAAGTAATTATTATCATTTTGCTTTAAGTTTAGGATTTTCTTTTAAAAAGACATTTTGAAAAATAATTTTTAAACAATTATTAATTAGTGAATTACAAGTCTTTGTTCCCTTTTATTTACTATTAATTTCTTCTTCAATCGCAATTGAAAGAATCTTTTCAATTCCTGGTCAAAGTATATTTATTTCTTATGCATTTTTGAATGCTGAAATAAATTTAGTAATGTTTTTCTTTGTAGTAAATTTGTCGATTCTTCTTATTTCCAAATTTATTTTTGCTTTGATATTAGATTATTTGAATCCAGAACAAAAAAATTTAACCATGAACAATTTTTGATTCAGTTTTAAGACTCCTAAAAGGAGGTTTAAGTAATGCAAGAAACCCAATTATTTAAATTCGCTAAATTTAAACCCAATTTAAAGGGTCCAGTTGTTCATACAAATAATACAAAGAGTTTTTGAAAGAAATTCTTTGATAAAAAAATTAACATTTTTATTTTCATTTCATTAATAATTATTCTTTTGAGTTTAATTATTGCTAGTTTATTTATTAAAAATAGTCCAAGTAATTCAATTTTTCAACAATCTGATTTTGTTAATAATTTGCCTTCACAATACACTCCAATTATTAAACGTAGTTTTGAAAGAGGTGAGGAATTGGAATTCATTAGGTTTATTGAAAAGCAAGAATTAATAAGATCTAATTCGTTAGGTATACCACCAGTTTTTAAAATTCTATTTGACTCATCATTAGATGTTGGTGGTTCAACTTCAGTAAACACTGATATTGTAACATTATGATATAACCCATATCAATTAATTGAAGCAATAAATTTGAACGTATCAAATCAAACAAAAATTTCAATTGATCATTTTTTAATATTAGGTACTAATCAAAATGGTGTTGATATTTATTCAAGAATTTTTAGTTCTATTTGATTAACATTTGTAATCATTTTATTATCATTAATTTTTAACATTTTTATCGGTTTTAGTCTTGGCGCAATTGTGGGTTTAAAATCAGACAAATGATATGCCAAAATTATTGAGGGAATTGCTAATGTTATTGGCGCTATTCCGGAATTAATTTGAATTTTTATGTTCTGTATTTTTTTAGGAACAAAATGATATTCAATTGTGATTGCTTTTGTTTTAATTTCTTGAACTCATTTTTACGAAACTACTAAAAATGAAACCAAGATTTTAAGAAACCAAAATTTTATTAGTGCAGCTATTTCAATTGGTTTAAATCCCACCCAATTAATTTTTAAACATGTTTGGAAACAAATTTTTGCTTCTATTTTAATTCTAATTGTTGATAAATTAGCAATGAATTTATTGATTATTAGTTCATTATCACTTTTAGATTTTATTACAAATTCTAATGATCTACATATTGGGGTTGTTTTTAAAGAAGCTTTATTAAACATTAAAAGTAATATTTGATATTTAATTACACTAATTACCCCCCTTATATTAATTTTTATGTCTTTAAAATTGTTTTTTGTTAAATTAAGTCAAACTTATAATCAAAAAATCCGTTAATTTTAAAACTTTTAATATTTGTTTAAAGGAATTATATGAAAAAGAAAAAAATTGTTTTATTAAGTGGATTTTTAATCGTTTTTACTTTCTTGATAGTTATTCCTATTGCTATTTTAAAAACAAGAAATAATAAAAATCATTCACAAAATAAAATTCTTGCATTAATCAATAATTTAGAATCAAAAATAAAAAAGAACAACTATATTTATCTAAATAAACTTAATGAAAAATATTTAAATGAATTAAATGATATTAGATTGCAAATTGATAAAAACAATATTAGCCAAAGTATTGAATCACAAATTAATCAATTAGAAACTAGTTATATTTCAAAACTAGTTGCCTTTAAAGAAATAAAAGATTTAGAATATCTAAATTTAACAAATAAAACCAAATATTATGATGAATTATTAGACACCACAAATAATCAAGCAATTCTTTTAAAAGCTAATTCAGAAAATGATTTAAATAAGCAAAAACACTTGTTTTTGGTAAATTTTAAATTAATAAAGCAATATTTTGATGATTCTATTGTTGAAGAAATTAAAAATGCTATTTCAAAAGTAAAAACCATTGAAACAGTCAAAACCTGAAATACAAATTTTAATAATATAGCAACCAATATTCAAATATTAATAAATAGTTATCATCAAGAAACAACTATCAAAGAATCTCCAATATATTTAAAATACACCCAAGATTCAAAAGTTATCTTTGAAAAAGAACTAAATAATATTTTTAAAGTTTTAAATAATGAGTTTAAACTTAAAATTAGTCCTATTGAAAATAATGGTTTATTAAATGAAATCATTTTAATAAATGCAAAGCTTTTAAATGCAAAAAGTCTTTTGAAACTTCAACCAAATAATCAGGCCAAGATTGAATTACAACAATCAATTAACTTATTGAAAAACAAAATTTCCAAATACCAACAACAAAATTTTTATGTCTTAAATTTTGAAGAAGAATTAAACATTATTGCTTCAACAATTGAAAATAAAAATCCAATTAATAGCAATGAATTTCAAGAATTCAAGCAACAAATTAATAATATTGAAGAAAACTTAACCAATTTTATTAATGAAGCCAACACAATACCTACTGATTATAAAACTTTAAGTATTTCTTATTTTCCACAATTAGAAAAAAATAGTAATACTTATATTGTTGAAAAAAATAGTGAATTTAGAGTAAAAATATTTTTAAATTTTAACAATAAACAATATCCACTAAATTATCTTAAACAACACAATATAAGCATTCGCTATTATCTTGAAGAACCTGGATATGGCAGTTATAAAGAAGTTTCTAATGATAATATAAATTATGAAGATAGTACTTTTAATTTAGCATTTAATTTCAATGATCAAAGAAGAAGAATGCTTCAATTGGTTCTTAGGTATAATAACGATATTGACAATAGTGCTGCCACTATAAATACTCAAGGAAGAATATTTATTCAAGGGATTGATCCTGAACCTAATAATGTTATTCCCTTATCTTTAGAAGATTTCAGAATAATTCCTAAAAATTATACGAATTTGAACAATATTTCTAATGTCTCATTGAATGATTTAAAAAAAATTCTTGCTCAAAACTGAAATACTAATTGATCAAATCGTTTTAGCGATAATGAATTAATAAAATATAATGATATGCTTTGAGTATCATTTTTCAAATACTTTCTTGCTGCTAATTTTGAAAATGAATTTTTTAAAGGCATAAAAACCCAATTTGTTAAGAGTTTTGACAAACAAGGTTCTTTTGTATTTAAAGCTGATGCGATTACTGCACAAACATTATCACAGCATCATTTTATTTCATTAGGCGGTTCATTTTTTAATACCATTTTAGAAAGTAGTGCTTACAATAATGTTTTTGATTTAAACCCAGAAGATAATGTATCAATGATTTTTTCATTAGACAATTCTTCTTCTTGAAACACAAAATATCAAGCGACTGATAAGCCTGAGATTTTAAACAGTAATATTGGCGATCTAAGTCTTGTCCCATCTAAATACCAAATTAATGCTAAATACCCATTTATTGCTAATTTCTTTGGAATTTTTAATTTCAAATTGTTAATTAATGATCAAATAGTATTAAATGTTAATAACACTGATGCCAATCAATTAAAATCATTTCCTATTTTTATTCACCATAAATCAGGATCTGAAATTTTATTTTATACTTCGTTTACTAAGGCAAGTATTGGATAAAAAAATTCCCGTAGGAATTAGGTTAAGAATCTTTTTCAAGGTTCTTTTCTTTTTTTATTTCAACTTCTAATATGCTAGGAAAGGTTTCGCCATCAATTTGCAATCATTCAGGACGAGAAAATTTAATTTTTATATGGCTTCCTCTTAAATTAATTACACCCTTTTGAAAACGGTGCAACCCAGTATAAACCAATGGAAATAAACAAGCTACTCTAGTTTTGGACATATTTTTAAAAATAATCAATTCTAATTGATCAGAAAAACGGTTAGCATAAGGAGCAATCTTCATTCCGCCACCATAATATTTTCCTTGCATAATGCTTGTAAATCAAACATTATGATAAATTATTGGCTTACCATCTAATTCAATTTCAACACGTTTTAATTTTTTAAATTTCAAAACGGAATTAATTGATGATTGAAAAAATGAATTTGGAGATTTATTCTTTTTAAGATTATTTAAAGCTAAAGCAATCACAGCATCTAAACCAACTCCAACACCATTTAAAAAAAACAATTTTTGATTATTAAATTTAATTCAAGGCAATTTTTTTAAATAAGGGGTAATAAAAAAGAATTTTTTCTTCAAAATAATTGTTTCTTTATGTTTGCTAATAGCTCTTAAAAAATCATTTCCAGTTCCTGCTTTATAACTATAGATTTTAGGCAAATTGCTTAATTCATGAATTTGGTTTGCCACTTTAGTTAAAGTACCATCCCCACCAATAATAATTGCTATGTCATCATTGGGATGAAGTTTGTCAACGAAACCTCTAGTGTCTTTAATGCTTATTAAGTCAATGATTTTGGTTTCATGGTTCCCAAAAACCTTTTTGGCTTGATTAGTAATCCTAGTAATTTTCTTAATATTTTTACCGGTTTTAGATAAAGAGTTATATAAAATAAAAATCATAGAACAATTATAAAATATTATGTTTAAAATCAACATTTTTAATTGACTATAAAGGGATTAAAAGCAAGTTTTTTGATAAAATAAGTAATATTAATGCGAGTTAAAGGAGAAATATGTTAGAAGTATGCGGATTAAGTAAGATTTTTTCAGATAAAAAACTTTTTACAAATGTTAATTTGAAATTTTTACCTGGTAATGTTTATGGAATAATTGGAGCAAACGGAGTAGGAAAATCAACATTTTTAAAGATTTTATCAGGTGAAGTTGAAGCATCTGAAGGACAAATTGTAAAAGAAAAAAATGCTAGAATGAGTGTTTTATCTCAAAATCAAGATGAATATAATGACTTTATAGTTACTGATGTTGTTATTATGGGGAATAAAGAACTTTATAATTTAAATCTTGAAAAAAACCAAATTTATGAAAACCCTGAAGCAACAATGGAAGATTATGAAAGAGCAAGCCATTTAGAAGAAAAATATGGTGAAATGGGTGGTTGAAACGCAGAAAATGATGCACAAACATTATTATCAAATTTAGGTATTGATAAAACTAAATGAACAATTAAGATGTCAGAATTGAAAGCAAATGAAAAAGTGAAGGTTTTATTAGCTAAAGCATTATTTGGAAACCCAGATATTTTAATAATGGACGAACCAACTAACAGATTAGATTTAAAAACTATTAAATGATTAGAAAATTTCTTAATGGATTATCCTAATATTGTTATTGTAGTTAGTCATGACTCAGATTTTTTAGATGCTATTTGTACTCACACTGTGGATATTGATTTTTCAGAAGCTAAGTTATTTGTTGGTAATTACACATTTTGAAAAATTTCAAGCCAATTAATTTTAGAAATGCAACAAAAAACTAATTTAAGAAAAGAAGAACAAGCCCAAAAATTAAAAGAATTTATTGCCCGTTTTTCTGCCAATGCTTCAAAATCTAAACAAGCAACTAGTAGAAAGAAATTATTAGAAAAAATCCAAATTGATGAAATTAAACCTTCTTCAAGAAAATATCCTTTTATTCGTTTTGAATTAAATAGAACACCTGGAAAACAAATTCTAAGTGTTGAAAATTTAAGTTATGTAAATGATGCAGGCGATACCTTATTTGAAAATGTTTCATTCACCTTAAGACCTGGCGATAAAATGGTTATTGTAGGCGATGATGATATTGCTAAAACAAGATTCTTAGAAATTTTAATGGGAAAAAGAAAACCAACTTCAGGAACAGTAACTTGAGGAATAACTATTAAACCTAATTATTTTCCAAGCAATAATTCAGAATATTTTACAGAAAATGAAACCATTTTAGAATGAATTAGCAAATGACCCTTAAATAATTCAACTCAAGAAACTAAAGATAATTCAGATAGCAGAATGCGTTCATTTTTAGGAAGAATGTTATTTTCAAATGATTCAGTATTCAAAAACGTACAAGTAACTAGTGGTGGTGAAAAAGTAAGATTAATGTTTTCAAAATTGATGCTAGAAGAAAGCAATTTTATTGTTTTAGATCAACCTTTAGATCACTTAGATTCAGAATCAATAGATAGTTTAATCGAGGCAGTAAAAGCATATAAGAGTTCATGTATTTTTACTACTTATAATCGTGCTATGATCAAAGAATGTGCTAATGTTTTATTAGAAATTAAACCACATGAAAGTTATTTATTTTACGGAACATTAGAAGAATATGAAGAAGCAATGGGATATTAATATTATTAAGGCAATGTTATGTTTGTATAGCATTGCTTTTTATTTGCAACATTGTGCAAAATTATTATGTATAGATGTAGCCCTATTAGTTATTTTGGAAGGCAATATGATAAACTATAATTATTAGGATATAGTAAAAAATAAAATTATATTACAGATGAAATTCAAAATTCATCAAACAAAATAGTAACTATTGAAGATTTAATTCAACAGTTTTTAGAAGAAGTTATAGATGAAATAATTTCAAAAAATAATATTGTAGATATTAAGACAAAATCTAGAGCAGGAGTCGAAATTAGTAATTGGATAAGACTAAAAAATTGAAGTCGTTTAATAGTTTTTATAAGAGATGTTTTAAAAAGTTTTAATATTACATTTCACAATTAAATTATTGTTCAATTAATAAATAGAATAATGAGAATTAAAAGAGATAAAATCAAATTCAACTTTTATGAATTAATTATGTTCATCTTCAAACATGGAAAATAACAAATAATTCATTTAATGAATGACAACATTATTATTTTTTAGCATAAAAAAAATTTTAATGTATAATATTAATGCTTATTGGAGGGGTAGCGAAGCGGCCAAACGCGGGTGGCTGTAACCCACTTCCTCACGGTTCGGGGGTTCGAATCCCTCCCCCTCCACCATTTTGCCCTTTAGCCAAGTGGTAAGGCAGCGGTTTTTGGTACCGCCATCCGTTAGTTCGAATCTAACAAGGGCAGCCAATATTCGTATGAATACCAAGAAATCCTTTTTAGGATTTTTTTATTTTATTTTTTTAACTTTTAAGTTAAAATTATTTTATTAAAAAATACATAGAGAGTTGCGTAGCATAACTGCTTTGACGCATGCCAACCTGCAAATGTAAGGTGGATAGTGAGGGATTGATATCTAACATGTATGTGGATTTATTAATTACCTTTCTCTATGTTAGAAAGGTTTTTATTATGAAAAGGTTTTTAACAAGTGAAAGTGTTGGCGCTGGGCACCCTGATAAGATTTGCGATCAAATTAGTGATGCTGTTTTAGATGCTATTTTGAAAAAGGATAAACATGCAAGAGTTGCTTGTGATGTTTTAGCAAACAATAATTTAATTTATATTGGTGGTCAAATTACTACTAAATCATATGTAGACACTATTAAAGAAGCTTGAAAAGTTCTAAAACCCTTAGGATACAAAGAAAGTGATTTTAATATTATCAATGGTATTTATCCACAAAGCCCTGATATTGCTTTAGGGGTTGATAAAAAAGATGATAAGGAATTGGGAGCTGGTGATCAAGGAATCTTATTTGGATATGCTACTGATGAAAATCAATATTATATGCCTTGATCAATTGTGCTTTCTCATGAATTAGTAAAAAGAGCTGAGCATTTAAGAAGAACAAAACAATTTAAATGAGCTAAGTCTGATATGAAAAGTCAAGTTACCATGGAATATGATGAAGAAAGCAAACTTTTTAAAGTTGCTAAGGTTTTAATGTCTATTCAACACCAAGAAAATTTCAATGAAAAGAAATTTAAGAAATTTGTAAAACAAGAAATCATTGATTATGTTTTAAAACAACATCATTTTGATTTAAATTACGAATTACTAATTAATCCAACTGGTCGGTTTGTAGTAGGAGGTCCAGTTGGTGATACTGGGTTAACTGGAAGAAAAATTATTGTAGATACATATGGTGGATTTGCTCATCATGGTGGTGGTGCTTTTAGTGGTAAAGATGCAACTAAAATTGATCGTAGTGCTGCTTATATGGCAAGATATATTGCTAAAAATATGGTAGCTGCAGGCATTTCAAAACAATTTGAAATTCAATTATCTTATGCAATTGGTTTACCTAGACCACAATCAATCTATATTAACACTTTTGGGACTTCAGATTATTCTGAACAAGAAATTATTGATATTATTAATAAGCATTTTGATTTGAGTGTTGAAGGAATTATTGAATCACTAGATTTACTTCGCCCTATTTATTTACAAACAGCAACCTTTGGACATTTTGGTAGAAAAGATTTAAATTTGCCATGAGAAGAACTTAATAAAGTGGAAGATATCAAAACTAGCTTAAATAAATAAGATAAATTGTCTACAAGTTAAGTTTTACAACTTGACTTTTTTTGTATTTAATCTTAAGAATCAAAATAAAAATCATATATTATATAAATATGATGAAGACAAATAAAAAAAGAAGAATTATATTTTTCCTACTAATATTTAAGTTATTGATATTAATATTTTTATTTATGTTGACCTTTATTAAAATGCCAGTTTCACTTAAATATTATGATTTATCAAACACAAATAATATTGTTCTTGTTGATGATCAAGGTAAGAATAAATATTTGGCACATCCTGATTTACTTTCATTAGATGATGGTAAGAAACTCGTTGCTTTTTATGTAAATGGGCATGGTAAGGGAGAAACAATAGTAAAAACCTCATCAGATTATGGTAAAACTTGATCAAAAAGAAGAACTGATTTGCCAAATAGTTTCAAGAATACAGAAGAAACCCCTACAATATTTACTTTAAATTTTAATAATGGAAAGAAAAAATATTTATTAATTTCAGCAAGACCTGGTTGAAATGCTAAAAATAAAAAAGGTGAGGGTTTTGATATTTCATTATCTGATGATGGTATCAATTATTCAGAACATGTTAATTATTTTGGTCCAAATGCTAAACAAGAAGAATATAGAAGAAAAAAAGGTGTATGAAATCCAATAGTTGCTTTTTCAACTATGCATAAAATTGCCAATGAAGATGCTTGGTATGGTTATTTTCATGATTATGATTTCATTATATATCGAATAAAAATAACTTTTAAAGACAACAAATTAGTTTTATCTGAACCTGAAAAGGTATTTGAGAAATATCGAAGTATTGAAAAGAAACACAAATTTAGTGAAGTACAGATTTTTAAAACTAAAAATAAGGATCAAATGATGATGTTAATAAGAACAGAAGCGCGAAATTCTAATTCATATTATGCAATATCAAATGATAATGGTAAAACTTTTTTAGAACCTAAAGAATTGCCAAATCATATTACTGGAGATCGACATAAAGTTTTCTTTACTAGTGATAATAAAATAGTCATCTTCTTTAGAAAAATTGATTATTATCAGAATTTCATGAATATTAAATCTAAATTTTATATGTATTCTCATGGGCTGATGATGTTCATTGCCAATGATATAAATGACATAATAAATCCTGAACATCATGGTTATTTGGTTAAATTGGGCCATACATATATAAAAAATTCTGGCGGTATTAATTATCTTGCTAATCCTGATACTGGCTATACTGGTGCCTATATCGATAAAAATGATAAATTAGTAGTTATAAGTTATGGTAAGTTTAAAAAAGATGATCGTAAAAATACTTGTATAGTTGCTTTTCATTTAGATTTAAAAAAAGTAATTGAAGATATAAAAACAAATAAATTTCTTTTACAAACTAAATAAGAAAAAACCACTGAGATATGAAAAAGCACAAGATTTTTGTTCTTGTGCTTTTAAAAATAAATTATCCACAGATTTCTAAATCTTTGTAATCAAATTCAGTTGGAACTTTTCTTCCAAATTGTTCAATATTAACAAAAGCTTTTTGGGTCACATCATTATTTTTAATGATTTCCCCAATTTCGCCAACAAAGACACCACTAATTACTTTAACAATAGTTCCTTCTTTAAAAGCTGTTTCAATATCCCCGGCTTCAAATTTTTCACGTAGAATTCTTTCTTGTTCAATCATGTTTTGGAAATCTCTTTTACTTACTGGAGTTGGTTTTGCCCCTTTTCCTGAAGAACCAATTAATCCGGTAACATCTTGGGTGTTCCGCACTAAATATCAAGCTTCATCAGTCATTGACATGTTAATGAAAATATACACTTTGTAGATGTTTACTTCTTTGACAATATAATCTTCACCTCTGGTTTTCTTTTCTAATTCTTTGTTTGATAAATGAGGCATTTTAAAAATTCTAATTTCTTTAAAAAATTCATCCATTCCTTGTGCTGAAATTTTGTTTTTTAAAGACTCAATAACGTTATCTTCTTTACCTGAAACAGTTGATACCATGTATCATTTAAAAATTTTATTATCTTCGTTCATATCTTCTCCTTAGGCTTTGATTCCAATCACATTTCATAAACTTGTAAAACCAAGTGTAATTAAGAAACAAAAAACAGCAAGAACAACTAAAAAAACAATTGTGATGCCAAATCATTTTCAAACTTTTTTAGTCTTTGGTCATCTTATTCTTTTTACTTCCTTGGCGAAATTTTTCATAGTTGATTCTTTATTAGTTTTGCTTTTAGCCGATTCTTCAACATTAAATTTTATTTCTTCACTCATTATTTTTCCTCTTTGTGTTCAGTTTGTTTGTTACAGAATTTACAATACTTATTAATGACCAATCTTGCATCATTACTCTTATTAATAGAATAATTTTTATGAAAACATTCTTGACAAGCTAATGTTATTTTCTTTGTTGTTCGTTTCATGGTTATTATTATAAAATAATTTTTTAAATTATTTACGAATATAATTTGTCTTTCTTTATTTTAAAGTGGAATTAATGAATGTTTATTAATCAATTTGATTATAATTAATACCATGAATATGATTATTTCCATTGTCATCTTAGTATTATTATTAATTTTTGAATTTTTAATGATCTGAATGTTTTTATCTTATTGAAATTTATTAAGTTGATCTAATAAAATTAAAAAAATTAGAAATAAATTTCTTGAATTGAAAACTAAAATTGAAAAGGCAAATGAACAGTTTGTCGCGTTTGCTAAAAATAATAATGAGTACAAATATTTAGAAACTAAATTAGCAAATAGTGCTATTGATTTTGAAAATATTTTTCATGATTTTGAATGAAAATCACAAAATCTAATTACTAAGATTAATAATCACAAAAATAGTCATAATCGTTTAGAAATCAAATGTTACTTTAAATTAAAATCATCTTTTAAAGAAATAAAATCATTAAATCAAGAATTAAATATAAAAGTTAATTCGATTTTAAAATTCATTGACAAGAACACAAAACAAATTAATTTTGTTTTACCAAAAATTAACTTTTTAAGAATTCAATTTAATCAATTTAACTTATTGGTTAATGATTTAAAAAACATTGAATATAAAGCGTTTTTTCAACAATCCATCCAAACAATAAGTAATGAAATTTTATCGCTCTTTGAACATTTTAATGAAGATGTTTTTTTAAAATATAAAATTACCAAGAATTTAGAAAAGATTAAAAAATTAAATTATTTAATCAAGCAATTATTTTTGATAATGTATGAAAGTTTTGGCTGTTTAAAAATAGCTAATCAATTAGAAAATTCATTTTTATTAAGTAAAAACAAGTTTCTTGAAAACAAATCAAATTTTATTAATTCACATTTAGAAAACATATTTAGTAATAATGAATTTATTGATGAATTAGAAAATATCAAACAAACTTTGCAACTTCAAAAACAAATTAATTATCAAGATATTAAGAATAAAATTAAAGAAATTTATTTGCAAATTAATCAAGCAAGAAAAGAATTAAATTTAGAAATTCATTTTTATAACTTGTTTAAAAACAATGAAGATAAAGTTAAATATTATTTCGATTTTTTAATGAATAAATACCAAAAAAATGCAATTGAAGTAAAAAATGCCAGTGAAAGAGATCAATTAAAAAAATTTGTAAATATTGATAAAGAAAAATTAGAAAGTCAAATCAAAAATATTCAAAATGCAAACACAACATTTGAAAAATTAATAAAGTCAATTGATTTTTTTAAAGAATTAGAAATTGCTGTTGATAAACAAATCGATTTAGAAGAATTAATTAATTTATTAAAAGATGAAAAGGAAAAACATTGCATAAATATTGAATTTTATCATTCGATGTTGATTTATTTTTATTCACAAATTGAAGAATTGGGAATTGCATTAAATGATATTGAAATGAAATTGTTTGAAGATGCAATGAATAAAATTAACGCTAATCAAAAAGATTTGCGAAATAATGAAATTAGCGTTTTAGTAAATTTAGATAATGAATTAAAAAACGACACCCTAGATTTCTCAAATTTAGTGGTTATTAAAATTGAACAAGCCAAAATTATCAAGATTGTAATGCAAAAATTAGGGCCAAATGTTATTAAAAATAATAAGGCATTAGTACTTTATCAGGATTTAGATTTTAATTACAAACAAAATAATTTTGAATATTGTATAAAATTAATAAATGAATTTATTGACTCAGAAATAAATTAAGGAGCTTTTATGACTAAAAAAATATTAATTAGATATGGGGAATTAACTTTAAAAGGCGAAAATAAAATTGATTTTATCAATAAGTTAAAAGAAAATATTTTACTTTTTGTTGCTAAAGAAGATTTAAAAATGGAATATGATCGTGCCTTTTTAAATTATTCTGAAGCCAATTTAAAAGCCTTACAATATATTTTCGGAATTAGTTCATATTCAATTGTTTATCAAGTAGAATCAAATTTATTAGACATTGAGGATATGATTTTAGAATTGATCAAAGACAAAGAATTTAATTCATTTGCAATCAATGCAAAAAGACATGATAAGAACTTTCCAATGACTTCTAATGAAGTAAATATGCATTTTGGTGGAATTGTTTTAAGACGAAGACGTAATGCCAACGTTAATTTAACAAACCCTGATTTGGAAATTTCAATTGAAATAAGAGATAAATATAGTTATATCTTTATTGATCGAATAAAAGGTTTAGGAGGCATGCCCTTAAAATCTGAAGGAAATGTATTACATTTAATGAGTGGTGGGATTGATTCACCAGTTGCTGCTTATTTATTGCAAAAAAGAGGTCTAAAAGTAACATTTTTAAACTTTATTACTCCACCACAAACTGATGATACAACTGTCAAAAAGGTAGAAGATTTGATTAAGGAATTAGCCAAATACCAAGGCAATGCTTATTTATATCAATTAAATTATTCAGATTTAATGAATTACATTGGACTTACTTCTAATCAAAAATATAAGATCACTTTAATGAGAAGAAGTTTTTATCGAATTGCTAATAAATTGGCTAAAAGATTAAATATTAAAGCAATATCAAATGGTGAAAGTTTAGGGCAAGTGGCTAGCCAAACCCTTGAATCTATTCATACAATATCTGAAGCAAGTGATTTGCCAGTATTTAGACCTTTAATATCATTTGATAAAAATGAGACAATTAAGATAGCCAATGAAATTAATACTTTTCATTTATCAATCATCAAGGCATGTGAAACATGCGAATTGTTTGCACCTAAAAAACCAATCACTAAGCCAAACATAGAAGAAGCCAAGAAATTAGAAGCCGAATTAACAAAGTTAAATGAGTTAGAAGATAAAATTTTAGAAAACATTACTTATAAAAAAATTATTGCTAATATCAATGAATAAGGCCTTAATTGTTAAGGTTTAATTTTTATTCCCAATATTTTCCTAAAATTGAAGGCATTTTTTAATTAATTAAATTAAAAAATATATCATATTTATATGAAATTAATTAATGGACATTTAAATACAACTTTTTCTTTTTTAGAAAGCGTTATAACGACTGAAAAATTATTTGAAATTTTAAAACAACAAAATGTTGAATATTTTGTTGTTTCTGAACATAATAATATGTTTAGTTACGGGGAAATATTAAATAAATGCTTTAATACAAATTTGAAACCTATTTTTGCTTTAGATTGTGAATTATATGTAGATAATAAACCTTATCGTTATATTGTTTATGCTAAAAACAAAAATGGATTTATGGATTTAAAAAAGCTTTCATATGAATTATTAAGTCAAAAAGCAATAAAAGTTGATGATATTTGAAATAATGAAGATTTATTATTTGTAGAACACCCAATTTTAGGTGTGTATAAACAAACAAACAAAATTATTCAACATTTTAATTATTATTATTCGTTTCAATCTTTTGATTTAGAAAATAATCAGGCATTTATTCAACAAAACTGGTCTAAAGTTTTATTAATTAATCATAATGCAATTATTGATATTGAAGAAAATAACATCATGAAAGTGCTTTTTTCAATGAGCGAAAAAGCACCAATTACTTCTTTTTTTGAACCACTTGTTTTTAATATTGAAAATAATTTGCAAATATACAATGAATTGATTTCACAGACAAATAATTTTTTAAAATCTCTATATATACCATTGGAACAAAATAATTATTTTCTTCCTAAATTTGAAAATAATTTAAATATGAGTTCAAGTGAATATTTAGATTATTTATTAAAAGAAAACATTGTAAAAAAATTCAATAAATCTTCTTGAACAATTGAATATGTTAAACGTTTAGAATATGAATTACAAATAATTAAAAGTTTGAATTTTGAAGATTATTTTTTAATTATTCAAGATTGAATCAATTGAGCAAAATCAAAAAACATTTCAATTGGACCAGGAAGAGGAAGTGCTGCTGGATCTTTAGTTAGTTATATTTTAGGTATTACTACAATTGATCCAATTAAATACAACTTAATTTTTGAACGTTTTTTAAATCCTAAAAGAATTACTATGCCTGATATTGATGTGGATGTTCAAGATAACCGCCGTGAAGAAGTTATTGAATATTTAATTCAAAAATATGGTTTTTCAAGGGTTGCCAATATTGTTACTTTTGCGACTTTAGGCAAAAAATCAGCAATTAGAGATGTTTTAAGAGCTTATAAGGTTAATCCAAGTTCAATTAATGATATTTCTAAAAGCATTTCTTCAAAAGATATTGATTTATTGGAAGAATTTCATTCTAATAAACGTTTTGCTAATGAGTTAAATAAAATTAGTAATTTAGATTTTGAATTGCCTCAAAGAGTTTTGAAAGAAGCCAATAAATTAGAAGGTTTTTATCGCCAAACTGGGACCCATGCAGCTGGAATTGTTATTTCATCAGATTCAATCATTAAAAAAATCCCAACTTATTTAGTAGAAAATCATATTCAGCAAACCCAAATTAGTATGGAATATTTAGAATCTTTTGGATTGCTTAAAATGGATATTTTGAGTTTAAAAACATTAACTACAATTCAGGAAATATTGAATTTAATAAAAGTCCAAAGAGGAATTGAATTAGATTTAGAAACCATTGCATATGATGATAAAAAAACATTTGAATTATTAACTAAAGGTAAAACTATTGGAGTTTTTCAATTAGAAAGTTATGGCATGAATAATGCTTTAAGACAAATTAAAGTTAATTCATTTGATGATATTGTTGCTATTATCTCATTATATAGACCCGGACCTATGGAACATCTTAAAACTTATGCCGAAAGAAAGAATAGGAAAATTAAAATTGAATCAATCAGTAAAGAATTTGATGCTATTGTAGCTTCTACTTATGGCATCATTATTTATCAAGAACAAATTATGGAAATAGTTCAAAAAATAGCTGGTTTTGATTATGCAGAAGCTGATATGATAAGAAGAATTATTTCTAAAAAGAAATTTGAAGAAATGATTGAACAAAAGACCAAATTTGTGAATGCTGCAATTAAAAACGGATATGACGAAACCAAGGCAAACCAAATTTTTGAATCTATTGAAGCTTTTGCTGACTATGGTTTTAATAAATCACATGCTGTTAGTTATGCTAAAATTTCTTATCAAATGGCATATTTAAAAACTCATTATCCTTTAGAATTTTTTGCTTCCATTATTTCTTCTGCTCATGGCAATCAAGACACAATATCAAGATTTGTTAATGAAGCCAAGGAATTAAATATTGAAGTTTTACCACCTACAATTAATGATTCAGAAGATAAAGCAATTATTAAAGATAATAAAATAATCTTACCTTTAAATATGATTAAAGGATTTGGCCCTGAAACTACTAAAATGCTTGTACATGAACGAAAAACCAATGGTAAGTATCTAAACTTTTTTCATTTCTTATTAAGGACACAAAATTTAAAATCATTTGGTTTAAGTAGTATTGAATTATTGATTAAAGCCAATGCGTTAAAAGAATTTAAATTAAATCAAAAAACAATGTTGTCAGAAATATCTAAAGACAATAGTGACACCTTAATCATTTTAAAAATGTTTATTAATAAAATTGACTCAAAAGAAACTCAGGAAATGATCAATAATTATAAGCCAACTGAAATACTAAAAAGCGATATCGAAGAAGAAAACCAAAATGAAATAAATTTATTGGGACAAATTTATAATTTTTCAATTACTGAAAATTATGAAATTGAAGGATCACGTTTAGGAGATATGCATAACAATGTTGAATACTTAACAACTTTATTTTGCAATCGAATATCTGAAAAAACCTCAGCATATGGCAAACCATATTATGTAATTGAATTACAAGATTCAACTAAAAAAATTACAATTTTAAATTACTCAAAAATTGACAATTGAAAAGAATTTGATAAAAAAATTGTAAAAGTGAAAATTATTAAAAAGGACGAATCAAAATATTTGTTAAAAGAATGGAGTGTAATCAATGGTTAAAAACAAAATTTTATTGATTGATGGAACATATTTAGCATATCGTTCTTATTATGCAACAATGTATGCAACTTTTAATGGTCAAGCAATCCAAACTTCTAAAGGTTTTCCAACCAATGCTATAGTAGGCTTTTTTAATAGTTTTTTTTCTTTAATTAAAACAGTGGATCCGGAATTTATCTTTTTTGCCTTTGATTCCAGAAAAAAAACATTTCGACATGAATTGTTTACCGAATATAAAGGAAATCGTCAAAAAGCACCAGTTGATTTTCATAAACAATTAGAAAAAATTCAAGAATTATTAACATCATGCAAATTTGCCAATGAATATGTTGATGGTTTTGAAGCTGATGATATCATTGCCAAATTAACAACTAAGTTTCAAAATGATCACCAAATCCTAATTTATTCAGCTGATCAAGATTTAAATCAATTGATTAATGAAAACGTTGCCATTATAAAGAAATATAAATCAGAAAATATTATTTTAAATTTAAATAACTTTAATGAATATTATGACTTTAAACCAAGACAAGTTATCGATTATAAAGCTTTAGTTGGTGATAGCAGTGATAATTTTAAGGGTGTGCCAGGCTTAGGCCCTAAAACTGTTAGTGGTTTATTAAAAGAATTTGATACATTAGAAAATATTTATCAAAATTTAGATAATATCAGACCTAAAGTTAAAGAAAAGTTAATTGATTATAAGCAAGATGCTCAAAGAGATAAATATTTAGCTACTTTAAGAACTGATTTTGAAATTAAAACTAATGATTTATCTAATTTAAAATTATCCAATATGCAATTAACTAATGAAACTTTTAAAATTCTTGACGATTTAGAACTTAATGAAATTAAAAACAAACTAATTTCGTTAGAAATCTTTTAAATACATAAAAAATTCCTTTTTATACTTAATATAAAAAATAGGAGTTTTTTTTATTTATTTTTCACAATAAAAAACATAAAAAAATAACCAAAAATTCTCTTTAAAAAATTGAGAATTTTGACAACATTTTTTTGTTAATAAATATGGTTTTTTAAAAAAAATATTGTATATAGAATGTTATTTATTGAATGTGATATGTTAATAACAAAATCAACATGAATTTAAATTAAGAAAAAACTGTTATAAAAGCATAAAAAAACCAGCACTTGTTTCATAATTTATACACTAATCTCGCATGAATGCGCAAATATAAATAAAATTAAAGGAGGTGAATAATGCAAAAATTTTTAATTGAAAATAATGATAATGTTGATCATGTTGATTTAGAAAATTTGAGATTATTCTATTCTCCTATTTTAGGTATTAAGGCCATTTCTTTTTATCAATATTTATTTGATCTCTTTTCAATTAATCATCACCAAGATACTTTTGATTTACAAGATACCCAAGAATTTCTTTCTTTTGATAATAGTAATGTAATAGAAGCTAGAGAAATGCTTGAAGCCTTAGGTTTATTAAAATCTTATAAAACAAATGATGGTATGTTGTTATTTGAATTAAAAAAACCGTTAAGCGCTAATAATATTGTGAAAAATAAAATTATAGCCAATCTTTTAATTAAAAAAATTGGTCAAAAAAGATTTGATGAATTAATTAATAAAAAAGCTAATTTTCATTTTAATAAGAATTCAATGCTAGAAATTTCCAAAAAATATCATGAGGTTTTCGATTTAGATAATTATGTTCATAATGAGGTTCAGACATATGATTTTGAATTATCAGATCAAAGTGTTGCTAAAAAACAACTAAAAAGTGAAGAATATATATCATATATTCTTAAAAAAGAACCAAGCCCTAGTCAATTATTAATGATTAAACATTTAACTAAATTAGGTTTTCAAGACCACCAAATTAATTTATTTATCAATTATTCAATGAATATTAATAAATGTATTGTTGTTAAATATATTGAAAAAATCGCAAAAGATTATGCAAATAAGAAATTGTTTGAAGCAGATGAAATTGATAAAGAATTGCAAATGGCTTATATGTCCAAAGCAAAAAATGATTTTATTTTTAGCCATTATTCACATTATAATAATTCACAAAATATAGAAAAAACCAGTGAATTTATGTTGGATCTTGCCAATGAAGATAATTGAGATAATTAAGGAGAGTTATGCAGAAATCACTTTTGGATTCAGTTATAAGAATCGATGAAAAAGAACAAGCTGAAAAAGATAAATTATATAAAGATGTTCTAGAACACCCAAAAATTAAAGAGCTTATTGCCAAATATAATTTATCTGATTTCCAAATTAAGCAAGGCATGACTTTTTTATTAAGATATTATGATGCTTATCAGCAAAATAATAATGGTCCGCAATGAAGATTAATTATTAATTCTTTGGGTCAACTAGATATTGATATTTCTAATTCAGTGGTGTATAAAAAACAAAAAATGCTAAATAATTTCTGGCTAACCAACATTTGCCCATTAGATAATGATGTTTATGAATATTTAACAATTGCTAATAAAAATAAACCAAGAAGTGTGTTATTAGAAGCTTATAAAGCTTTTAAGAAATTCCCTCCAAATTTACAAACCAAAATCAAACAATTAACCAATTTAGATCCAATTAAAACTGGCCTTTATTTAATTGATGAAAATTTTATTTATTCAAGAAGTGTTTTTAAATATTTATCAATGGTTTTTGCAACTTTAAAAAATAAAACAGTTGCTTGATTAGATATCAACATTTTAAATAATTTTATTTATACCAATTTAAAAAACAATGAAGTAATTTCAAATGTTAAAAATTTATTAATTAATGTTGATTATTTATTTTTAGATCGGATGGGAATTGGAGCAAAAAGTGAAAATTTCATTAATTTGTTAATCAACATTTTATCTGATCGTCAAATTAATAATCGGATTACTTTTGTATCAAGTCCGATTGACATCCTTGACCCTAAATATCCAATTATTTTTAATTCTAAAGATAAATACAATACGGGTTTAGAAAAAGTAGAACAGCTTTTTAAAAGCTTAATATCAAATGGAACTGAGACTTTTAAAATCAAAAAATAATAAAACAAGGAATTTGAAATCCTTGTTTTTTCATTTATTTTATTTGTTGTTTTTTATTCAATTTTTCTAACATTTTTTTAGGAGGTAAAATCAATTCAAATGACGTTATTGTTTGAGTTTTACTTTGTTTTTTATCAATTAGTAATTCAATAGCTTTTTGAATAGAATAAATTGGAATTAAGATTAAAGGGAAACCTAAACCATATCCTAATAAATGAGCACTTGAGGTTATATCAGGATAAGACTTAAACACAATTGCAATATCTTTTGTTAAAGCAACAATTAATAAAAATGTTAATGAGAAGATTACTGATGCATATACTCTTCAATAAAATAAAGGATTATCAACAAAAAATGGTTTTTTGCTCATTAAATTAATAGCATTAAATGTTGCTGAAATTCCTAAGATTAAGAATGCTACACTTGATCCAGCTTTAACAAATTCTGTTGGATTACCATTTTTTAAAGCTCATATAGCAGCTAAATAATACCCAATTATAGAAATAATTCCGATTAAAATTCCTTTTCATAAAGTATTTATGCCCATTCCTTTTGCAAAAATCGATTCGTATTTAGAAATTGGTCTTTGATTCATGAAGTTTTCTTTAGAATCTTGCAATCCTAAAGCAATTGCTGGAAAACCATGAGTAAATAAGTTAATTCATAACAATTGTGAAGCAGATAAGACATAAAACTCTGTATTATACATTTGAATTTCTTTTTTAAAAATAGCTTGAAGAATTATTAGTCCAAAGAAAACTAAAATGATTTCAGCCACAGAAGTAATTAATAAGTTTTGAATGACATTTTTAATTTTTTGATAAATAGAACGACCATTTTCAACTGCTTTAACAACAGTTGCAAAATTATCATCAGCCAAAATCATATCAGAGGCTTGTTTTGAAGCTTCAGTTCCAGTGATTCCCATTGCTGTACCAATTTCAGCAGCTTTTAAAGCTGGTGCATCATTTACCCCATCACCAGTCATTGCCACAACTTGGTGTTTAGATTGTCATGCTTTAACAATTCTTAATTTGTCTTCTGGTACAACTCTAGCATAAACTGAAATTTTTTCAATTTTATCAAATAATTCATTATCGTTCATTTGGGATAATTCATTGCCACTTAAAGCAATATCCCCATCTTTATAAATACCTAAATCCTTAGCTATTGCAATTGCTGTATTGATATTATCTCCAGTTATCATAATTGGCTTAATACCAGCACTAATGCATTCCTTAATAGCTTCTTTTGATGATTCTCTTGGTGGATCGATCATCGCTATTAAACCAACAAAATTAAGTTTATTTTCTAATACAATATATTGATCATTTGTTGATAATTGATTGATTTTATTTAATGATTCATTATCAATACTTTTTGTTGCTAAAGCTAATACTCGATAAGCATTGTTTGCTCATTCATCATTTTTTTGATTAATAATTTGTTTTTGTTCTTCATTAAGGTTTGAACATTTATTAATTAAAACATCAGGAGCACCTTTAACAATAACTAGGTTTTGTCCATTAATTTCGTTGATAGAAGTCATTAATTTTCGATCACTATCAAATGGTAATGATTTTATTCTTGGAAATAGAGCTTCTAATTCTTTTTTAGTTTTAATGTTAGAATGTTTTTCAAGCATATAAAGTAATGCAACTTCAGTAGGGTCACCAGTTTCAATATTATTTTCACCATCGCTTGATAAATTAGCCTCTGTACATAAGGCGCTATATTCTACAAGGTTTAAAAATGAATTGTCATTTCAATTGGCGATTGATAATTGTTGATTATTAGCAAATAAATCTACAACTGTCATTTTGTTTTGGGTAAGGGTACCAGTTTTATCAGAACAAATAACTGCACAGCTGCCTAAACTTTCGACAGCCATTAAGTCTTTAACAATTGCCTTTCTTTTAGCCATTCTTTGGACACCAATAGCTAGGATTATTGAAGAAAAGGCAATTAGACCTTCTGGAATAGCAGCCACAGCTAATGAAACCCCATTAATTATAGTTGTAGATCAAAAAACATCAGATTTAAGTGCTTCACTTTTTGTTACAGCTTGAATAATGATTTGAATAAGTACTGATAAAATAAATAAAACAATTCCTAAAATAGCAAAGATTTTACCCAATTTATTTATTTTCATTTGAAGAGGGCTTGTTATTGTCTTTTGTTGGTTGACAAGATTTGAAATTTTTCCAATTTCAGTATTAGTTCCAATTGCATTCACAACCATAAAGCCGGTGCCTGTTGCTACAATTGAAGAAGAAAATAAAGCAAATTTGCGTTCAGCCATTGGAATTGATAAATCTCTTGGCACATTATGATCTTTTTTTGCTGGTTCACTTTCTCCAGTTAGTGAACTTTCAATTACACTTAAATTAGAAGATGAAATCAAATATCCATCAGCTGGGACTATATCACCAGATTCAATAAAAACAATATCCCCAATGACAATTTCAGAAGAATCAATAATAATTAATTCCCCATTTCTTATTACTCTAGAATGAAGTGGATTTAATTTTTTTAAAGCATCAATTGCCTTCTGACTTTTTAATTCCTGAATAGCTCCAACTAACGAGTTAGTAAGAACAACGAATAATATAATTGATGGTTCGACAAAACTGATAGTCAATTCCGGCCCAGCAATTCAATTATTTTGAACACCATGAACAATAGCCAATGAATAAGATAAAATAGTGGCACACATTAAAATAATGACTAATAAATCTTTAAATTGTTCTAAATAAATTAAAAAGAAATTTTTTCTTTTGGCTATTGGTAATTCATTTTTACCAAATTCTCTTTGTCTTTTTAATACTTCTTCATTATTAAGTCCTAATTTAACATCAGTGTTAATATACGACGAAGTATCAATAATTTCACTTTTAGTCTGAATTTCTTTCATAATTCTCCTTTTTTATTTTTATATTTCTTTTTCTAAAGCATTAATAAATCATTCAAAATCACGTTGATTATCAGTATTACGTAAACCATATAGATAATATTGTTTCATAATTGAAATTAATTTATTTCTAAAATAATCACTATTGCCATCAACTGGTTCTTCGAAAACAGCATTCTCATTTGTTTTAATTTTATTGATTTCCGAAATTAAATTTAAATTTGATTCATTTTTGTTCAATGATTTGTTGTCATAATTATTTAAAAAATTATTCGATGGGAAAATGTAATTGTTTTGATAAGCAAAAAATTCAATTGGTGTTAAAGATTTAATAAAAGGGTTATTTTCACCAAGTCCATTTCAGTCACGCTTATTTTCAGCTGAATATAACCAATTAAAAAATCTTTTCACAGTTTTATCTTTTTGATTAAAATGACTAATTCCCATAATATTCAAACCTTGAATCAAAAATGAACCTTTTGTTTGTGATACTTGATTTTTAGTTGGGGCTTGTTTAAAAATAAAGTCATCTTTTTTTAGAATAGAATTGATATTTGTTCCATTTTTATCTTGAATTGTTTGCCCGTTTGTTATTCAGTTATAAGCATTATTAGTACTAATTGAAAAAATAGTATCATAAGCTGCTGGTGGCAAAATACGGTTTAAAGAATTAATGGTTGCATCAATTTGTAATCCCCCATTTTTAATAGTGTCTGAGATTTTTTCAAACACGGTTTTTATTGTTTTAGACTCAGGTGTTTCTTGATTATAAATAACATCGTAATTTAAAAGATTATTTGAATTATATTTTAAGAAATAATCATCAAAATTAGCATTAGCTTCATTAAATGCTAAGGAATAAATAAAATTGGCAATATGTTTATGATAAAACACTTTTTTTTCAGTTTTGTCTTGCTTATTAATATTTATTATTCTTCCAAAATCATTTGCGATTTTTAGCAAATCATAATTATATTTAAAAATATCATCTGTGTATTCTAAATTTAGTGTATTTAAAATATTAACATCAATATTTTTTTTAGCTAAACCCCAAAAATTTTCAATAGCATTTTTGATTCCTTCATTTTCTGAACTAATTTTTTTATAATGATTTAAAGCTTCATTTAACAAATCAGCATTTTCTGAAGCAATAACATTTTTTTTAATATTGTTTTCTTTAATTTTCTTGTCTAATTCATTTAAAACATATCCTAAATTAAGTTTATTAGCAACTAACATATCAGTGCTATTTGCTGAAGGTAAAATGTAATATGAATTAGGATGTTCAGTATTAATATATTGATTGGTTTTTAAAAATTCAGGAAGAATATTACTTGAAGACACTACATCAGATACTTCAATTTCCTTTTTATAAGAAAAAATTAATCTTGAAGCAGAAGGATAATACATCAATATACTTGCTATGGCTGGATCATTAGTTTTTAATTGAATTGATAATTTTTGATAAAGGTCTTGTCTTGATTGATAAAAGTTTAAAACAACAGGTTTATCATCTTTATTTTTGATTAAATTTTCTTGATTAAACTTATTGACTAATTTTTGTAATGATTTAGCACGTTCATCTTTAATACTAAAAGGAATTGCAAAATCAACTTCATTGGTTTCTCTACTGCAGCTTATTGATAAACCACTTAAAGAAATTCCAGTTAATGTTAAACAACCAATTAAAAATTTCTTTTTCATTTCTCTCCTAAAATAATAATATTATATATGTTTTATCATTATTAATGATAATCTGAGATTTAAATAGAAAAAAATAATAAAAAAAGACCATTATTAATTTATAGAAGCGGTCTTTTATATTTGGTTTTTCCTTTTTCAATGTCAGTATCATCCTCTTCTTCACCTAATAAAATCAATTCTTTATCAGATCTAATATATTCAGTGAAATCAGACATATCTTCCATTTTAAAGACATTTAAGCTTACTAAAGATTTTACAAATCATTCTTTACCTTTTAAATGCTTTACTGCCTGAAAAACGTGAACTAGTTTGTTTAATCCTCTTGAAAAATAAAAACTATTTGATAGTCAATGAAAACCATAATGTCTTAAAATGTCTCTTATTTCTTCATATGCATCATGATGGTTTTTTTCTAAACCATATGCTTCTTTTAAAACGTCTTTGTTTAAATAAAAAATTAAGCCATACATGATTAACCTCCAATAAATTATTAAGCTAAAAAAATATAGTATTTGTTAATTTCTATTATACCATTTTCTAGGTATTTTAAGAGCTAAACACCATGGTTTAATAATTAATTAGTAAATAAACGACCTTAGCAATGAAACTAAGGTCATTTATTATTGATTATTGTTTTTTTTGTTGTTCATCAATTAGTTGTTTGGCTTCAGATAAACTTACTCCAAAGAAAGTAGTAACCCCTCTTTTTTGCATAGTTGCTCCATAAAGCTTATCAACTCTTTCCATTGTTCCTTGACGGTGAGTAATAACAACAAATTGAGTATCCGCTTTAAGATGTTGTAAGAATTCAGCAAATCTAATAACATTAGCTTCATCTAAAGCTGCTTCTACTTCATCTAAAATACATAAAGGTAAAGGCTTGGCTTTTAAAATAGAAAATAATAATGAAATTGCAATTAAAGCTTTTTCTCCACCTGAAAATAGTTTTAAGTTCTTAATGGCTTTTCCTGGAGGTTGAGCAATAACATCAATTCCTGATTCTAAGATGTTTTCAGGTTCAGTGTATCTAATTTCAGCCATTCCTCCACCAAACATTTTTGAAAAGACATATTTAAATTCATTATTTACTAAAGTTACTGTTTCAGTAATTTTTTGAACAATAATTTTATCCATTTCATCAATTGCTTCTTCAATTGTTTGTTTTGCTGAAGTAATTTCTGTTTCCTGTTCTTTTAAAGTTTTATATCTCTCTTCAACAGTTTCTAATTGTTCAATTGAGTCTAGGTTAACATGTCCTAATTCTCTAATATCTTGTCTTAAGTTGTTTACTAATTTTCTTGCAACACTGAAATCAATTTCAGGGTTGTAAAATTGTTTAGCAGTTTCAAAAAGCATTCCATATTGTTCTGATAAACGTTTTTTAGCATTTTCAATAATTGATTCAGCTTTTGCTTTTTCAGTAATTTTTGTTTGATTTTCTTCGTATCATTTGTTCAATTCAATATCAGTTTGACTTTTGTTCATGGTTAGATCTCTAAATTCATCCTTAGCCTTTTTAAGAATGTCTTGTTGAGTGTTTAATTTAACCAATAAAGCACTTTTTTCCGTCATTAATTTACTAATTGCTGAAACAAAGTCAGTGCTTTCACTTAATTCTAAAGTTTCATTTGATAATTGGGCAAATTTTTGTCTATATCTATCAAATTCCTCAATGGTTTCATCTAATTTATTTTTAAAGGTAACTTTTTCTAAAGCAATATTAGAACTATAAGTAATATCAGTGTCTTGCTCGTGTTCTAATTTACCTAAAATTTGTTTTAAAGTCAATACATTTTCTTGTAAAGCAGGAATTAAAGCTTCTAGTTCTTCGATTTGCTTATCCATTCCAAATGTAGAAACATTTTGGGAAGCTTGACCACCAGACATGACTCCACCAACTCTAATAACATCTCCATCTAAAGTAACGACCATATAACGTTTTTCTAATAATTTAGATAAACGATTAGCTGATTCGATGGTTTCACAAATTAAGATATTTCCTAATAAGAATTTCTTTAAAACATCGTATTCTTTTTCAACACTTACCAATTCACTAGCAACACCTAAAAAACCTTTTTGAGTTTGTGCAACAACAATGTGTTGTTCATTAATAAATTTAGCTTTAATTGAATTTAAAGGAATAAAGGTTGCCCTTCCTCCGTTGTTTTGTTTTAAGAAATTAATTGCTTCAACAGCAGTTTCAGAATTATCAACAACAATATGTTGAGTAGCACCTGCTAAAATTGTTTCAATTGCTCTAGCATAAGTTGGTTCAACTTGAATTAGTTGACTAACTAAGGCTTTATAGCCTCTAAATAATTCAGCATTTTCAACAATATTTTTTGTCCCTTTAGCCAAAGTGGCTTTATTGTCTCTAACCTCTTTAATTAGATCAATTTTTCCTTTAACTTTATTTAACTTATCAATTTCTAAAGATAGATTTCTTTTGGTTTCAGCGATTCTAGAAGAACGTTTAACAGTTCTTTCATTAATAGCTTCCATTTCTTCTTCTTTATCTTTAATGAATTTTTTGTATGAAGAAATTTTGTCATTTAAGTCACTTAAACTTTGTTTTAAGGCATCAATTTGATCTTTAGTAGAAACTTTAATTTCTCCGCTTAAGATCATTTCACGATGTTTTTCTTCTTTAGCTGATCTAATTTCTAAATTAGTAATATTATCAATAATTTCATTTAGATCCTTGCTTAATGCTTCAACTTCTTTTTCAAGCTCATTAATAATAGTTCCTTTAGCCATTAAAGAAGTTTCGTAATTTTGTCTTTTACTTGTTAATTCTTCTTTAACAATTTCAAATTCTCTTGCATCTTGGTTTAAAACATTAAGACGATTTGAATATTCCATAAAGTCATGAACTAACAATGTAACTTCAACATCTTTTAGTTGTTCAATTTTTTCTTTATATAATTTTGCTTTTTCAGCTTGTCTCATTAATGGTTTTCTTTGTTTTTCCAGTTCATCAATAACAATGGTTATTTGACTTAAAGCTTCTTCAGTTTTTTCTAATTTTCTTTGAGCTTCAATTTTTCTTGAACGATACATTGAGGTTCCAGAAGCTTCTTCAAAAATTTCTCTTCTTCTTTCTGGAGTTGCTTCAGCAATATCAGAAATGGTCCCTTGACTAATAATTGCTAAACTTGATTTAGAAATACCACTTTCCATAGCAATTTCTTTAATTGCTTTTTTAGAAGCTTCTTCACCATTGATGTAGTATTCATTTTCACCTTTTCCTCGGTGAATTACTCTAGAAATGGTAAAGAAGTCATGAGGAACTGAAACAGCATGATCACGGTTATCAAAAGTTAAAATAACTTCAGCCCGATCCATTTCTTTTTCAGTTTTTGATCCAGCAAAGATAACATCTTGCATGTTATCTCCTCTTAATGCTTTAGAACTGCTTTCTCCTAAAACTCATTTAATGGCATCATTAATATTAGACTTACCTGAACCATTAGGTCCGATGATAGCGCAAACTCCACCATCAAGTTTTAAACAAACTTTGTCAGCAAATGATTTAAAACCATGGGCTTCAACTTGTATTAATTTCATTATATGTCCTTTCCATAGAATAAAATAAATTATAAATGGTTTTAAACAATTTAAAACAAAAGAAAAAGAGAGATTATTAATCCCCCTTTAAATTATTAATTAAGCTGAAACTGAGAAAGTGTATTCAGTTGTTCCTTTTTCTCCAATTACATAACTAAATGATCATGAACCATCTTCTTGTTTAATAGGTTTCATAGCTTTTTGAGTACCACTAATTGAAGTTATTCAGTTAGCTTTTAATAATTCTGCGTATCTTGAATCGCTATTAAATTCTTCTTTTTGGAATTTTAATGGGAATACAAGTTTTGATTTTTTAGAATCACTACTTGAAACACCAACTTGAAGTGTTTGTTGATGTACATATAAACCATTTTTAGCATTATATTTATTTCTTTGAGATGCTTGTTCAAATAGTGCATAAATACCTTCAGTTGATAATAAAGTACCAGCTGCTGCAGCTTCTCTTAATTCATTTAATAATGTTTCATCTGATTTAACAATTTTAAATCCAGTAAATTTAGTAGTTTTGGTTTTTGTTTCACTATCTTTAGTAATTGTAGTGGTTACAGTTAGACTACCAGTTTCATTATTTGCACTAAATTCATGTGAAATTGTAACTAAGTTAGTATTTCCCTTTGGATCAACTACATTAATGTTGCTTTCTTTAATTGATGAAGCTAAAGTTTCTGCTTTATTTGCAACATTTTGTAATTCAATTGTTAATCCATTAACAAAATCATCTAAATTAAATTCACTAGTTGTAAATCCACCAATAGTAAATTCTTTATAAGTAGATTGGGAATCTTTTGTTAAAGTGATCTTAACAACAATTTCTCCTCTAACATCATTTGCTTTTGCAGCAACAATTTCTTTGGAAACTGTTATTCCTTCAGGATTATAATCTGCTTCGCCTTTTTTAACGGTAATTAATTCAATATTTGTTGTTTCACTTGGTTTAGTAGTTTTGGTTGTATAATCAACTGTTAAACCTTCCAATTCAGTACCCAATGAATCTTGTTTAAATTCAGAAATAGTTATTGATTTTGGATCTGAAGATTTTGAAGTTCCTTCAGCATCAGTTGTTGAAATTACAACATTGAAAGTAATTGAACCTTCACTAGCATTTTTAGTTAAGTTAGAAATTAAAACTGAAACTCCTTCTGGAAATTCTGGTTTTGTAATTCCTTCTTCATTAGCATCTTTAGCATAAACTTCAGTTTTGGTTGAATATACAAATTCAGTTGCTTTTGATTCTAATAATGCATCTAAAGCTGCTTTATCTAATAATTTTGAATTTAAACCTGTAATAGTTAATTGTTCAACATCAATTGCTTTTTCTTCTTTATTGAATGAGTGATTTCCAATATAAAATTTAATTTCATATTGTCCTTTTGCGACTTTGTGCAATACAACTTTATTACCTGTATTCATATCACGTTCTGAATAAAATTTAGTTAAATTATCTAATGACAAATTATCTTTTAATTTAAATAAATCAACTCTATCAGGTGAATTTCATTTTTCACCACTGAATACTTTAAAAGTCTTGTAATCATATGATAATACTGTTCCTTCTTCAAGAGCTTCTAAAGTTTCTATTGATTTATATGTATCAATTAATTCAAAACCAGTTTTAATTTTTTCTTTTTGATCTAAAATGACAGCTTTATTTGATTTTTCAACTTGAACTGATTTTTGGACAACTTTTGAAGTTTTAGAATCTTTAGTAATTGAAAAACTTACTAATCTTTTACCAGTGTTAATTTCTTCTTCAGTAGGTTCTTTGTTAACAAATGCTAATCCATTAACAGCATATTCACTAGCTAGATCTGCTTCGCCATCTTTAACTTTAATGTCAGCAATTTGTAATCCAATGGCATTAATTAAAGTTTCTTTTGAATAAACTGCTGTTAGTGTTTCAGCTTTTGCGTCTAATTCTTTTTGTAAAGTTGAATATACTTCTAAACTAGCTTCTTTAGTATTGTCTGATGTATAAGCTCCATTTGGATTAGTTACTGTGTATACAACTTTAATATGGGTATCATTTTCAATTTGAATTTCATTGATTTTTAATTTTGCTTTAGTTTCATCATGCCCACTAGCAGTAATTATGCTATTATCATCTTGAATTTCAGGCCCGGTTTTGGTTGCATCTGAAATTCCTAAAGTAACTTTTTCTAATTCAGCATTTAAAACAGCTTTTAATTCTTGTTCTTTAGCAGTACTTGAAAATACAACTACATTAATTTCTTTAGCATCAGATTTATTAGTTGCATCTTTTTTGTCAACAACTTCAACTTTAACTTTGATATTTGTATCATCAACATTTACGACTTCTATGATATTAGCATTAACTTTTTCAGCGTCAAAACCGCTTAAAACAGCTAATTGATTATTGCTTACAACTTCTGGTCCAGTAACTTTTTCAGCAACTGAAATCTTGATTTTGTTTAATTCTTCATTTAATTGAACTTTTGTAAGCTTAGTCTCCCCCCCCGGAACTGGAACTGGTTTAGGTGGTGTTGGCTTGTCTTTTTCACATTTTGTTGCAATTATAGGTAATGAAACAAGTGGAGTTAATGTTCCTAATATACCTAATATAACTTTTGTTTTTTTACTCATTTTTAGTTTATAATCCTTTCATAAATATCCAGAAGAATTATAATTTCTTTATATTCAATAGAATATATATCTAAAAAATGTTAATTTCAACCTAACTTTTTGACCTATTTTGAAATAGTTTTTTTGAAAACCCACAAATATAGTTTATAATATTCTAGGTCTAAAAAATCAATGAGTATTTTTATAAAATTAAAAATTAAATTTTAGACTTAAATTAAAAAAGCACCCTTAGCTCAGTTGGCAGAGCAAGGGACTCTTAATCCCTGGGTCGTGGGTTCGAGCCCCACAGGGTGTACCATTTCAGAAAAGCTTGTGAAACCACAAGTTTTTTTGTTTATTTTCTTTTTGAATTTCTTCTTTTATTATGAACATAGTTCATATAAAAGTAGTGATTATAAATCATAATAAAATCTAAAAAATACTAATTTTAAACACCAAAAAGTTATTTTTTTGTGTAAATTTCCTATTTCTTTCTGTAAAACACCATTTTTTTATTAAAAAACTTATAATTGTCGCATTATGAAAAACAAAGAACCAAAGGCAAAAAAGACAAATAAATTTTTTAGTTTTTTTAAAAGTATTGGACCTGTTAAACATATTTTTATAGTGTACATTCTTTTTACACTCATTATTTCGTTATTACTTTATTGACCAATTACCCATACAAATGATTTAAAGGTTATTAAACCTAATTTTGATTATTCAGATGCCCTATTTTTAGCTTCATCTGCTTTTAGTGATACTGGTCTCTCCACTTTAGCCATTAGCAAAGGCTTTAATGGATTTGGACAAGCTATTATTGCTATTGCTATCTTTGTTGGTGGTCTTGGAATATTTGCGATTAAGGTTTATGTTATTCAAAATATCTTTGGTTTTAAAATGAGCGTTTTTAATAGTCAAGTTTCTCAAACTGAAAGAGGGGCTAATACTTGAGGAGATACCAAAAAGCTAATCAAAGTTTCAATTTCGTTTTTATTAATTGTGTTGGTTTTAGCAGTTATAACTTTTACTTTAATTTTTTATTTTAGCCCTCATGGTAGGTTTTATAATGAAAATATCACCACTTTAAATAAAACAACAATTGAATCAGAAATTGCTGATTATGCACAAGCCAATAATGTTAAAGAATTTCAAGTTTTTAATCCTTATGAATCTGAGCTTGCTAATCCAAAAGGAAATTTAACATTATCTTTAAGATATGCTGTTTTCCACTCAATAAGTTCTTTATGTAATGCTGGATTTGATATCTTTGGCTCAAAAAGCTTACAACCATTTTATTTTGATTGATATGTTCAAACCTTCACCATTATTTTAATCTTTATTGGTGGAATTGGATATCCAGTTATATATGATGTTTATCAAAAATTAGTTTCTTTAAGAAAAAATAAACCAAGACACCGTTTCAACTTATTCACTAAATTAACTTTAATTACTTATTTATTTGTAACTGTTATTGGATTTTTATTAACAATTTTATTTGAAACAATTTCTAAAAATCCACAATCATTCTGAAATCAAAAACAATATGGGAATACTGCTCAAAAAATAGGAAGCATTTTCTTCCAAACAGTATCAACTAGATCAGCCGGATTTACAGTTGTTGATTATTATCATTTTTCAACCCAATCAATTATTGTTCATGCAATTTTAATGTTTATTGGTTTTTCACCAGTTTCAACTGCTGGAGGAATTAGAAATATTACTATTGCCGTTATTTTCTTAAGCATTATAACAATGATTAGAGGTAAAACCAAAATCAATGCTTTTAAACGTCAAATTGGTAAAGAGACCTTGATTAAAGCAGTTAATATTTTTGCAATTGGTGTTGCCTTAATTTTGATCGGAGTATTAATAACTTATTCTTCATATGAACATTCCGGTTTACATTTAAATAATGTTGATTATAAACAATTTGATATTTCACATATAACCTTTGAAGTTTGTTCAGCATTCGGTAGTTCGGGATTATCGACTGGGTTAACTTCTGAATTAGGTTTAATTTCAAAATTATTATTAATTTTATACATGTTTATTGGACAATTAGGCATTACTCAAACCATTTTAATTTGAGGAAAAGCTAACAAAAGACCAGATTACTATGAATACATTTATGAAGATGTTTCAATAGGATAGGAGATCATAATGAAAAAAAATACAACTAAAAACCTAGTAAAATTGCTAGGTTCTAGTGTAATTATTGGTTCAACAGTGATTGCTACTACTTCATGCCAGAAAAAAGAAAAAGAAAACAACATTACCAAAAAAAATGAAATTATTGAACAACCAAAACAAGCCATGATTAAAGGCGATGTTAATTATGTTGCCATTGGTGATCAATGATCAAGCAGTGCTGAAATTTCTTTAAAAAGCCATGAGGCAAATTATTTCAATAAAGAACGTAATGAAATATATGGGCTTTCTTATGCTTCATATTTAGCTAATGCTATTCATATGCTTGATGATGAATATACCAAATTATCTTCATTTTACAATTTTAGTTTAGCTAATACTACAATTGATGATTGATTATACTTATTAAATCCAACAAAATATTCAAGTTTTAATCAAAATCATTTTGATTACAATCTAAATGTACAAAAAGACCTTAATGAAATGATTGAAAACCAAGCTAAATTAGCAAAATTATTCAATAATTTTCAATTAGAAGACAACAAATTTAGCTTCTTATCAAATTCAATTGCTAATGCTAATTTCATGACTATTTCATTAGGTTTTAATGATTTTTTTAAGAAACAAGAATTATTAGACATCGTTTTCCATTTAACTCAAAGCAAAACTAATGAAGAAACCCAAACTTTTATTCAAAATTTAATTACTCAAGCCCAACAAAGGGCGAATCTTGTTTATACCAAGATTAATTTATTAATTAAAGAATTAAGAAAAATTAATGAACATCTTAATATTAATATAATTGGTTATGCTACTCCATATTTAAAATTAGCTAAAGTAATTGAAAATAGTTCAAACAAGAATGTTTTATTTGAATTAACCAACGTTTTAAATAAATCTTTAGAAACTGCTTCTAAAGACAATAATATTAATTTCTTTAGTTATACTGATAATGAATATTTAAATAAAAATATCTCTTATTTAAGTGATGGTTTTTTAAGCGTTAAACCGAATGTATTAGCAATTAAAAAAATGATCCAAGATATTTTTATGAAAATGTCTTTATCTGAAAATGATTACATTAATTTGATTCAAAATTATTATTCTCATCCAATAATAAAATCTTTAGAAAATACTAATATTGTAAATGAATCTAAACAACCAAATCCTGAAGCTCAACCAATTGTTAAAAAGCCTTATTATCAAGTGTTTGATTTCAAATCAAAACCAACTAGCATTAAGACCCAGATTGTTGGTGTTTTAGGTGATAATGTTACTTCTTTTAAAAAGGAATATGAATTTGAAAAAATTAATGATAACCAAGTTATTTTAAACAAATTATTGAATCAAAAATATGATCAAAATATTTTAAGATCTTTTAAATATTATTTTAATAATGGCAAAAATGTTTCTAATGAAATGCTAATTGACTTCTTTAATAAAATTGTCAATATTATTGGTTTTCCAAATGAACAATTTTTACCAATTACAAACAAATTAAATGAATTATTAACTAATGCTGAATTTAAAGAATTTGTAATTAATTTAATAAATAATGTTTGTGATAATAAATATTTAAATAAACAAATAAACAAATTAAATTACGATATTGATGTTCTTTTTAAAAACACCTTACCAAATGAAATTCAATTTGATCAATTTAAACAAGCAATTGCAAATGATTTAACATCTGCTGATCATATTTTTGCTATTTTTAAAGAAATTAGTGTTTCAGGATTTTTATTAAATTCAAATAACCAGCAACATTTTAAAACTTCTTTAAGAAGTATTTTGGATTGTTTATTTAATAAAGATTTAATTAACAAATTATTTAATGCCAAATTGGATAATATTGTTTCTGATTTCTTAGAAGAAAAAACTATTAAACAAAAAATGTTAGCGATTTTTGATGACGTATTGGATGAAATTATTAATAATCCAGTTGATTATTTCGAAAATATTGATACTAGTTTAGCCTTTTTAAACAAAATCCTTGCCTCATCTAATACTAAAATTACTGAATTAATTAAAACCATTCTTGATTTAGCAAAACAAAAAACCGTTTTAATCCAAGACAAACAAGTTAAAGTAATTGATGTATTTAAACAAAATATGATTGATGTTATTAGCGCTAAATACTTAATTAACAATGAACATTTTAATCAACAACAAATTGATGATTTTAAATATTTTGTGAATACTTTTATTGATAATTTTAATTCTTTTGAAAAAATCAATGATTTTGTTTCTTTAGCAGTGCAAACCTTTATTAAACGTAATCAAGAAAATTTAGGCAATAAAGAATCATTAAATCTTATTAGTCAAACTATTTATAATTTGTTTGACAATGAATCAAATAACTTTGATGTTAATAAAAGCCATAAATTATTATTTGCCTTTTTAAGTTTCAAACCAAATCATATTGATGAAACTAAATACCAAAATGGCTTGAATGTTTTAGGAATTAGTTTTATTAAAACCTTAGATGCTTTAAGACCACAAAACTTAACTTATTTAACGGATAATAATTACCGAAACAATTTAATCAATCTATTTAAAAACATTTTAAAGGCAGATGCTAATTTATTAAATGCTCAAGCCAAAAATTTCTTCAATGCAACAATTGATTCAATTTTTAATGATGCTTTTGCTAAAAACTCATTATTACAACAAATTTACAACCATGTGATTGAATATTTAGGTGTTTTTCCAATTACAAATTATTTAAGAGAAAAACATTTAGAAGCTGAAATTTTAGCTAATTCTGAATTTGCTAATTTAGAAGATTATGTTAAAAATTGATTCTATTCTATTTATGATGGTGTTATTTCTACTGATTTAGTTGATTCAGTCAAATATTTAATTCATGATATTATCAATAATAATCAAAATTATCAATTTAATGAACCTCATGAATTATTAGTAAAAATCTTTAAACAAGCCCCAAATAATCAATTTCCAAATATTATAGCTAGTCTAATTAAAAACATTGTTAATAATGATGAAATATGAAATAAAGGAGTTGACATTTTATTTGGTTTTGTTAAAGATGAAACTAAAACCACATTTACAAATGAAGAAAAAACTTCATTAAAAAGCTTTATAAGAAAAATGATAGGCAATATTCCTGATTCCAAATTCTTTAGTAATTTTGTAGCGCATATTAATAAGCAAGCAAACAAATTAGTTGTTTCAGATATTGCTAATATAAATGATTTTGTGGTTTATTTAAAAGAAAACATTTTAACTTATTTCTCATTTAATAACCAAACATTAGTAAATGAAATTTTGGATGTCATTTTTGTTAAAGATAAAAGCAATATTTCCAAAGTTGAATCAAAAGAATTGATTAAGAATTTATCAATCATCTTATCAAAAGAAACTTTAATCAATTATATATTTAATAAATTGGATATTAAAACTATTATTTTAAATGCTATTGATCAAATTAACTTAGACAGTTTAGGTTTAGATTCAATAGCCAAAAATGATTTAATTACATTGTTAGTTGATTTAAAAAGCTTTATTAATGAAAAATGAGATTCAATTATTCTAATTAAAATTAAACAATTAATTACTAGAATTTTTAGCAAAGAAAATGTTGATCGTTCAAATACATTAGAGGAATTTATTGTTAATGGATTAAATGATGCTAAATCATTATTAAAAGAAATTACTGGGATTTTATTTGATGAATTCTTATTTGACAAACAAGCTCCAGATAGAATTCAATTAACCACTCAGTTGATTTTAACCATTGTAAAACAAAAAGTACCCGATTTAGTCTTAAAACCAGAAAAACTAACCATTTTAAATAAGACATTAGAAAAATTAATCCGTAAGTTATATAAATTAAATGTTCATAATTCATTAATTGAAAACTTTATTTCTAAAATCACTGAAAACATTAATAATTTTGGTTTTGACACAACTAAGTATAATTTCCAAGACCTAATTAATATTAAGGCTTTATTAAGTGCTTTTAATCCTGATGATGTCATTGCCTTTATTAATGATGATTTAAACAATGAAGATATTAGAAATATTATTCAAATATTATTCGATAATACCTCATTTATTTTGTCTAAAATTTCATTTAAAGAGACTATTAATTCCGACAATACAAATCCAAATGAAACCACTGATTTTAATGCAGATTCATCAACTCCAGATGCAACTGCTTCATCATGAAATCAAGAAACAATCATTAGAATAATTAAAGCCATTTTAAATAAATTATCAAAAGATGACAAATTACAAATTATTAATGAATCAAGTGAAACAATAAAAACCATTGTTAGAGATAAACAAATTAATGAAGTTTTAAAAGATTTCATCAAAAAAGCTTTATTACAAATTGAACGCCCAATTCTTGATGAAATGGTTCATTTAGATCGTACTGATAGAAATGTTGATCAATATGCCAAATCAGTTGTCGATATTTTATTAAGTGAATTAATTAATGATGAAAATATTTCATTATTTAAAGAAGTATTAACTCATATGGTCTTAAATGGTGATTTATATACTTGAAACACTCCACAAGAATTATTAATAAAGGTGTTAAAAAATATAAACCAAAATTCATTAAGTACTTTAGTTGATAAATTAATAAACAATATTACTCATAATGATGATTTATTAAATAAAGTTAATAATGTTTTATTAGCCTTAATTAAGATTAAAACCAATACAACTTTATCAAGTGCTGAAAGCGAAAAATTGACTACTTATATTAAAGAAGTATTAAAGAATTTAGACAATGCCACTTTATTTAATCATTTAAAAACTTTAATTTATAACACTTTAGCAAACAACCTAACTGGTAATGAAACTTTTGAGGAATTAAAAGATTTATTAATTAACAATATAAAAGAAGATCTAAAAAACAACAATGAATTAATAAACCAAATTTTTGAAATTACATTAGTGAGTGATAAATACAATATTAATGAAGTTATTCAAGTTGCTAAAGTTTTAATGGATAAAGAAACATTTGTTGATTGAATCTTTAATACTATTAATATTAAGAAATTAGTACTTGATCAAATTAATAATATTGCTTTTGATCAAATAAGATTTAACCAAGCCACTTTAGCTCAATTAGAAATTGTAAAAACTTATTTAAAAGATTTCTTTAATGAAAAATATAACACCTTTATTGTCCCTTTAGCTAAAGAATTAATTGCTAACTTATTTAGTAATGAAGTTGCCTTAAAAGCAACCAGTTTCCATAATTGAGTTGCAAACTTTATTAAGCAAAACAAAACATTTTTATTGACTAAGATTAATGACATTTTTGAAAACTTTGTTAATGGTGAAAAGGGTTCAATTCTAAAAAACGCCCTAGCAACTTTCTTAGTTGAATTAATGGATCAAGATCTTCAAGGGGTTGAATTTGGCCAAACAGGTAAACAAAGTTTAATATCAACTTTAGAAAAATTAATGGGTTATATTCCAAGCTTTAAATTGTTTGATGGATTAGTGCCAAATGTCTTAGATGTTATTGTTAAAAATCTTGAAACCAACCGCTTTAATTTTGCTACATATGATTTTGCCAAAACAATTAATTTGGTAGCCATTATTAATAAATTAAATTTTGACAATATTGATCATTATATTCATGATTTAACTTCACAAGAATTAAAAAATGTTATGTTGTTGTTATTAAACAATATTGATAAATTTAGTCACATTATTCAATTATCACCCACTGAAAGCAATAATAATTCTGATAATGTTTCAGAACCAAATTCAAATTCAAGCACACAAAAAAGACCAATTATTGTATTTGAAGGCAACATTACTATTAACATCAATGTCTTCTTTAATTTATTTAAATCAGTGTTTACCATTTTAAACGAAGAAGACCGTCAAGAAGTTATTGCTGCTGTGCCAAAATTATCAACTTGATTTATCAATGAACCAAATATGCGTATTTGAGTAAATCAACAACTTCAAAAAATTAAACAAAATATTCCTAATTTAGATCAATCAGGTATTGAATTAGCTGATGAAATTATTAAATCAATTGACCATATTATTTTTGAAGACCAAGCAACTAAGGACCTAGTTGATTCATTATTAATTTCATTAATTTCAATCAATCATGAAACCTTTGAAACAATTAATGATTTTAATCAATTGTTCTCATATCTAATTAGAACCAATAAACCTGCCTTTAAATCATTTGTAAATCACATTATTGATTACATGTTAAGCAATGAAGAAACAGTAGATAAGACAATTCAATTCATTTTAGATTGAAGTATCAAAGAATATCATTTAGATACAACTAGTGATCAAATTAATCATATTAAATCATTACTAAAAAGAGTAGTAATGAAATTAGGTTCTTTAAACATTGTTGAATCCTTAATTGATGATTTCTTAGAATTAACAACTACTATCAATATTTTAGACAATGATGGTCATTTCAATCAACAAGGATTAATTGGTGATATTATCAATACAATAAAATCAATTCAGTTTAGTAAATATTTAACAACAGCAAATATTGAAGATTTATTAGAAACCATCTTAGACAAAACCTTAGATGTAAGTCAACTTGAATCAGAATTATGAGCACTATACTCATTTATTGTTCATAATTTAAATAAATTTAATAAAAAAGAAAATAATTCATTAGATGTTTCTTCATCTGCCGAAACCAACCCAAACGAAGCAAACACAGAAACTAATAATGCTAAACAACAAGCATTTTTAGCCGAAGTTGAAAAATTATTATTCAACGGTCTAAGTGCTTTAAATGGTTCAATTAAACAAGATAATGTCAATGGTAAAACTGCTTTAGGTAATGTATTATATAGAATATTAAAAGACCAAATCAGTGCTTTAGATTATTCTCTTTTTAAAAACCCTGTTTTGTCTACAGATGTCTTGAAATCAATTATTACAAAAGTAGTTAATTATAATGAAACAAAAAATATTATTGATACTTTAATTAATGATTTTATGGCTGGTTCAAAGGTAACTGAAGCAAGCAATTTTGGTGAATTATTATCAAAAATTATTTTGAAAATCAAAGATAATTTAAAACAAAATATTACCAATGTAATTTTGAAATTTGCCCAAGATGATGAAATTATTAATATTATTATTGACAATCTAGTTCAATTTATGAAATTAGAAAATATAACTCCTGATGACAAAACCTTCTTAGCAACTTTAATTAAAGATTTAATTCCTGAATTAACCAAAACCGAGTTATATCAAAGAAAATTCTTAAATAGAACTATTGTTCAATTAGCAAAACATGCAAAAGATTTTGATATTGCAAACCCTTCAAAATGACTACAAGATGCCTTTGACCAAGTAACATCTGTCTTTAGTTTTAATGATGTATTGGTAATTATTCCTTTAATAGGAGATAATAGAGTTGTAACTGGAGATAAACTAGTGAAACTAATTAACATTTTCTTTGGAAAATCTAATTTCGAAAATTCAGTGCTATATAATGCTTTACGCAACTTAAATCAAGATCCTGACGTTTCAAAAAGAACTACAATGAAATATTTAAATGATCAAATTTCAAATACTATTAAAAACGCTTTTAAACCAGGCGCAACAGGTGATACTAGTGATCCCGATAATATTACTGTTAGTGTAGATATTTTTAGAACAATTGACACTTTATATAAAATGATGGCAAATCAATTAAATCAAGCTATTAAACGCACACCGGGAGCAAACGATAATTATCATATAAGAGCAAAATTGCCTGAATACCAAGCAATGTATCGCTTCACCAATGTTATTAATTTCGCTTTATTTGAAATGTTTGGTAGGGAAACATTAGTAAGTCAAAGAGATTCAAACGGTTTTATAAATCTATATTCTGGTGTTAGATCAATTCTTTGAGAACTTCAAGAAGGAACAAATATTAAAGCAATTCCTGGCCTTTCTTCCAAATTTGCTGGTATGCAATATTATTTAGAAGAAAAATATCGTCGTGAAATGAATAATTATATTATTGATTATCATTGAGAATGAAGTAAATTTAAATATGTTTATGATTATTATAATGAAGATAATTATGGGCCTGATTCAATTATGTATTTGATTGTATCTTCTGGTTATAATGAAAAAGAAAAAAATAAATTAAAACCATTCAAATTCAAGATTTCTAAAAATGGGCAACCCAATGAAATCTCTAAAAAAGAATATATTTTATTAACTTTAAAAGAAGGTGGATTTGCAAAATTTATGGCATTAAACAACCAAAAATCAATTAGCAAATGAAGCCATTTAAAAAACACAACAAAATTTGAATAAAAAAATGTAATAGAAATCAAAAATATGATTTTTAAATATTAAAAGAAAAAGCCAACAGTGTTGTTGGCTTTTTTATTGGAAATTGTATAATTCTTTTAATCCTGCTTTTAATATTGCAATTGCTTCTTCAGGAGCATTGGCGTTATATTTTATTAAAGCATTTCTTTCAATTTCTTTTAATCTATTTAATTTATTTTCATCTAATTCAAAGATTTTAAAACGATATATGTATTTAGCTCATATTTTATATTGAGTATGAATTGTATATTCATTTTGTTTGAAAACAGCAAAGTTTGGATTTTTATTATCTAATTCACTTTCGTTTTCTTTTCATGAACCAAATTTTTCATCATATTTTCTTTCTCCATAATGGAATAATTGACCTGCAGTTTCTGTTCTTGGAATTGTTAATTGTGGAAGAACAGCAAAAGTTTTTGAAGTATTAGCAAATTTGTCATTCAACATTTTTAAGGTTGTAAGTAGATCGGCTGTTTTATTAGCGGTCTTATAAAATCCAGGGAAATACCCTTCATTAAAAATAGTTAATTCAAAATCATTACTTGAATTACGCATTGTTTCAAAAGTATGATTTGTGTTATGCAACATTGTAATAGCAGTTCATAAAGAACTTGCATTAGCTTTATTAGCTGCTACCATTGAAGTTATTTCATAAATTCTAGATCTAATGTATTTACCAAATGAAGTACCATCATTTGTTTTTTCAGCTTTTTCTTGAACAACATTTAGAATTTTATTATATTGAGGAGTCATATCATCAGCAACAGTTGGTTTTCATGGAATTGGGTTTTCAGTGACAAAGTATTGATAAAAATCAAATATTTCTTTTTCAACAGAATTTAATACTTTTTTAACATTTTCAACTTGAGTTGTTCCTGTAGATTTTGCTGATCTAATGAAATCATTTTTGATTGTATTTCAATTATTTAATTTGGTTAATAAATCATCCAATGATTTATATGATTGATATACATAAGGTAGAAAACCGTCAAGAATTAAGATGTGGTTAATAGCTCTAGATTGAGCATTACCTCTTGAATCTTTCATATCATATATATAATTAAAGGCATTATCTCTTGTTAAATAATTATTAGGAGCATCAGGTGAATCTAGTTTTGGAATAAACATGGAAACAGCTTCTTTATTTAATCAACCATATTGCCCTTTGCTTACATTGGTTGAATAATAAGTTCTAAAGAATCTACTTACTAATTCATCAATTTCATATCCAACATCTCCAACGGTTGTGTAGCTTATAAATCTTTCTAAATAAATAGTTGCATATTCAATTGTTTTTTGAAGTACTTGAATTCTTAGATTGATATTTTCATTAGGCGCTGATTTAGTTTGTTCAAACAATCTAGTTAATAATTCGTGTTGTTGGTTAAAGTAATTAATGAAATTATTCAATCCGCTTCTTAATGAACCAGCAATATCACTGTTATAAGTTGGGTTTGGTAATAATGAACTTAATTTATTCTTAATTGTTGCTAATTGAATCTTAGTAGAACCCAACAAAGTAGTAGTGTAATTTCTTGTTGCCACTGAGTTTAATTGTTTTAAAGCATCATCGACTAGTGCTCTAGTTGAAACTAAATTTCTTAAAAGCTGCTCATCAGTTTCTAATGTTGTTAAAGTATTATTAGGTGTATTAGGGTTTATTGCAACATTTTTTTGTGTTTCAGTAGCATTTAATCCCTGAGTAATTTGATTTGCAATATTACTTGCTGTTGTTGGTAAGATTGTAAGTACTAAGTTTGATAATTTATTTCATTCAGTTTCTAGATATTCAGTAATTGCTTTATGCATTAGTACACCTTGAGATGTAATTAAAGATGCATTTTTTTCATATTTATCTTCAAATTTTTGAGTAATGTTGTCTAAATATTGAGTTCTGTTTCGGAAATTATTATTTTTAGCTAAGAATTCAGCAAACCCATTGCCTTCATCAAATTTGTCACTAATCATTTTTCCTATTTCCATATCTTTTAATAATTTTGTATATAGTTCATCGACTGAAGAATCAGCATCAACACCTTTAATTAATATTGGTTGCATTGCCTTAACATATGAACCCATTATAGTGTTATATGGTTCTTCTGTGTAATTAGAGCTAATGAAATTAAATTGTTTTCTTAAATTTCAATATTTTGAAATGGTTCTTGAAAATTGCTCTAAACCTTGTGCTTTTTCTAGACGATCATTTAATAAATCAAAATTACCATTTTTAATTAACATTGTATATTCTTTTATGTAAGAAACAAATAATTCAGTATATTTCATAGATAAATCTTCTGATTTTCATGTGAAATGACGTTTAATTGGATGAGTTTTAAATAATCCTATCATTTGATTATTTGCATCAAATAATTTGCCTTGCAACTCTTCAATGGCACTTCAAACTTTCTTATATTCTTCTAAATTTCTTGGAGAATCATTAAATTTATTGCGAGGAATAGTTTTAAAATAAGTATTAAAATTTGTATTTGGATAAGCTCTATTAGTTAATCATGGATTTTTATTATATTCATTTGAAGCATCTCATAATGTTCTTCATTGTGCCAAAGCATTATCTAGCATTTGTTGTTTTAGGGTCATTGCTGTAATCAATTTATCTCTTTGAGCAATTTTATTAGCATTTGTATTAGTTTGACCTACACTTTCAGTTGCCTCTGTATATTGAGTATTTAATGAAGTTAAATATTTCTCATTGTGAGGATATGTTCTAACTTCTTCAATTGTTCTATTAGTATCTTGAACAGTTTTATTTCAGGCTTGACCAATAATAGAATTATTAAATTGTACTAATTGATTGTATTTCGCTAAAATAGCGTCTGCGCTTAGATTATCAACCGAACCACCATAATTAGTATTGAATTGATCTCTAAAGTTGCTTTGTAACGTTGGGTCATTGTTTACTTTATTGTTAATAAAGTCAGCTGTTTCAGTATGAAGATTATTGTATTTTTGTAAAGCAAGGGCTTTGTAATCGTTTTTAGCTTTAGTTAATGCACTTGTTAATTGTGAAATAACTTGTGCATATTTTTGCATTATTGATTCATAACCATGACTTAAATCAGGATTATTGTTATTGGTTTGAGTATTTGCTTGATTATAAGCAGTTAACAAGGTATTTTTAATTTGATCTGCTTCAGGTTGAGGCAATGAATCCATAAAACTTTTTGCATCAGTTAATAATGCTGTAAGTTTTCTTTGTTCAGCTAAAAAATCCTCGTGTTTAGTAGCTTTTGTTTTTAGATCATTAATTAAATCAGCCATTAATGTTTTAGTTGAAGCTAATTTTGATAATTGGGTTTGATCTGATTCTAAAACGCTTGAATATTCAGTTAATTTACTTGTTAAATTATTAGCATCAGTAGTTAAACCAAGGGTTTTTAATTTTTCTATTAAAGCAGTTTGATTTTTGTTATCTCTACTTCATTGTTTAATAACATTTCTTTCAGCATCAATAGCGCTATTTAATGAAGAGGTTAATGTGTTTTTATTTTCAATAATGGTATTTAAATCAGCATTGCTTTGAATTGCTTGCGCATTTTGTTTATTGGTTGTTAAAGTGGCTTTAGCTGGTGTTTCATTAGTTAATAAAGGTAATGTTTCATTTGCTTTGGCAATAACACTTTGTAATTCATTGTGAAATGCATTTTTAAAGCTTGTTAGATCATTTTGGTATTTGGCTCCAGTTGATGTTACTAATTCTGCTAATCTAGTTTGTTTAGTTTTTGCATTTTCTAAACCAGTTTGTTGTTTTAAATTGCCATATTCTCTTTCAGCATCACTAATTTCAGCCTTTAATTGAGATAAAGTTGATTGAATTGCCGGATTTTGGCTATTAGTAATATCTGATTTTGTAGCTAGTTGTTTCATTTTAGCAATAATAGCTTCAAGTTTAGCAGCATTAGTATTATTTTCAATTTCTAAATTACTACTTTGAATTGCTTTATCTAATTTATCAACTTTGGCTAATAATTGGTCTAATGAGTCATTAGTATGATTTGTACCAACTTGAGTAATTAACCTTTCTAATGCTTCTTTTGGCTTACTTAAATAATTTGAATTCATTTGAGGTAATAATGAATTAGCAGTATTAAGTTTTGAATTAATATCTTCAATTAATTTATTTTTTAATGCTTCTTCTGCTCATGCAACTGAATTGGTTAATTTATCTTTTAAATCTTTTAATTCAGCAGCATTTAATGTTGAAGCATTTTTTGCTTTTTCAACCAATTTTTTATATTCATTTTTCTCGGTTGAATTATCCAATTTATCAAATAATCCATTTCCTTTTTCAACTAGTTTATTGATTTCATCAATGGTTTGTGATTTAGTTGGAATTGCATTAATTTGTTGGTCAGCTTTAGTAATTGCATCTTGTAATTCTTGATTATAAGCATTTAATTGCTCAACACTTAAAGCTTTTAATCCATTTTCATCATATTTCTTTAATAAAGTTTGATATTCTTGGGTGTTATAGCCTTCATTTCTTAGTTGTTGTTCTTTAGAAGACAATGTTTGTTTGCTTTGTTTTACTGTATCTAAAGCATTTTTGTAATTTTCATACAATGTTTTTGCTTCTTCAAACTCAGTAGTTAAAGCATTAATTGTTTCAGTATATGAACTTAAATCTAAATCCTTTTTGTCTTTAATAGCGCTTAATTCAGCAATTTTATTTTTAAGTTGTTGGTTATTAGTTGAAAGTTGTGCATTTTTTGTATTAGTGAAATTACTAATATGATTATCAGCAGCTAAAAATTGATCAATCTTACCAGTTAAGTCATTTGCCTTGGCAATTAAAGCGTTAGCTTGATTATCCTTGATTATTTGTTTGGTTTCATCATATTTATTCTTAATATTATCACTAGCAGTTTTTAGATCATTACCAGTTGCTTCTGGGTTAGTTATGTTATTGTTTGAAACTACATCATTTAAAGCTTCTAAAGCACTAGTAATAGTTTGTTTAGCTTCTTTTGATAAAGCATTGTCATTTAAATAACTTTTATCGCCAATTAAAGCATTTGCATTTGATTTTAATTGATCATATCTTGCTTTTTCTAGTTCTTTTCAATCGTTTTTGGCTTTAGTAATAGCATTAGTTAAATTTGAAATTACTTCATCATATTTAACTTTAACTTCATCATATCCATTACTTAAATCAGGGTTGTTATTATTAGTATCTGTATTAGCTGTTTGAATAGCTTGTTTTAGTTTATTAATAACATTTGAAGCAATCTCATTATTAATTAAACCGGCTAAATCATTTGCCTCAGTTAATAAACTACTTAATTTATCTTGTAATTTCTTAAATGTAGTATGATTACTTGCCTTGGTTTTGGCATTAGCAATTAGATCTTCCATTAATTTCTTGGTTGGTGCTAATTGTGCTAATTGGCTGTCAGCTGATTCCAAAATAGTTGAATATTCAGTTAATTTACTTGCTAAATTATCAGCTTCACTAGTTAGTCCAAGTTTTCTTAATTCATTGATTAAAGTAGTTTGGTCTTTATTTGCTATGCTTCATTCTTTATAAACATTTCTTTCAGCTTCAATAGCATTATTTAATGATGAAGCTAATGTATTTTTATTTTCAATAATGCTGTTTAAATCACTATTGTTTTGAAGTGCTTCAGCTGCTTGTTTATTAGTTGTTAAAGCACTTTTAGCCTCTGTTTCATTAGTTAATAAAGGCATTGTGTCATTTGCTTTAGTAATAACAGCTTGTAATTCATTATAAAATTCATTTTTAAAGCCATTTAAATCATTAAAGTATTTAGTTCCACTTGTTTGTACTAATTTAGCTAAAGCTGCTTTTTTGGTATCTAAGTTTTCAGAACCAGTTTGTTGTTTTAGTGTAGCATAATCTCTTTCCACATCACTAATATCAGCTATTAATTGAACTAAAGTTGCCTTAATTGTTTGGTTTTCACTAGCTTTAATATCAGGGGTTTCAGCAAGTTTTTTCATTTTGGCAATAATTGCTTCAATTTTTTCAGCATTAGAATTGTTTTCGATTTCTTGATTGCTGTTTTTAATTGCTTTATCTATCTTATCTACTTTTGCTTGTAGTTTTTCTAAAGAATCATTAGTATGATCTGTACCAACTTCAGCAATTTGTGTTTCTAAAAATTCTTTTGGTTTGCTTAAGAAATTTGAAGCCATTTTGGGTAATAATGCTTTTGCAGTTTCGAGTTTTGCATTAATATCTTCAATTAATTTATTTTTTAATGCTTCTTCTGCTCATGAAACTAATTCAATTAATTTATCTTTTAATTTTTGTAATTCAGTGGAATTCAATGTTGAAGCATTCTTTGCTTTTTCGGCTAGAGCCGCAAACTCAGTTTTTTGACTAGAATCACCTAATTTATCAAATAATCCATTTCCTTTTTCAACTAGTTTATTGATTTCATCAATGGTTTGTGATTTAGATGGAATTACATTAATTTGTTGTTCAGCTTTAGTAATTGCATCTTGTAATTCTTGATTATAAGTATTTAATTGTTCAATAGTCAATGCTTTTAGTTGTTCTTCAGTGTATTTATTTAATAAAGTTTGATATTCTTGGGTGTCATATCCTTCATTGTTCAGTTTTTCAACTTTATTATTTAATATAGTTTTATTGCTTTTAATAGCACTTAAAGCATCTGAAAATGCTTGGTATTCTTTTTTAGCACTTTCATATTTTTTAATTAAAGTTTGTAATTTTTGGTTATATGGTGCTAGATTGGTGTGATCTTTATTAGGTGATGAATTTAAAGCATTAATTTGATTTTTCATTTCTTTGTTTAAATTACTTAATTCAGAAATTGTATTATCAGTTATATCACTAATGTGTTGGTTTGAAGCAATGAATTCATCAACTTTGGTTGTTCATTCTGTTGAAAAAGAAACAAAATCATTAGTAATAATTAATGAAATTTGATTTTTTGCTTTATTATATCCATCAGTTAAATTATTAGCAGCTTCAGTAATGTGATTAACTTCAGCTTCAGTTAAATTATCGATTGTATTGGTTTTAATAATTTGTTTTAAAGTTTCTAAAGCGTTAGTAATTTTTTGTTTTTGGTCATCATCAATGTTTTTGTTGCTTAAGTATTCATTGTAGTTTCCTAATTCAACCGCTTTAGCATGAATATCATTGTATCTAGTTTCTTCTTTAGCTTTTCACTTAGTTTTTGCTGCATTAATAGCTTTAGTTAATTGTGGAATTACTTCATTATATTTAGCAATTACATTTTCATAACCATCATTTAGGCTTGGGTTGTTATTATTGGTTTTAATATTAGCTGAATCAACTGCAGATTGTAATTCGGTTTTAATATCATTTCCATTTGGAGTAGTAATTAATTTCTTAATTCCATCAGCTTCTGTTAATAATTTTGCTAATTGAGTTTGTAATTTCTTAAATTCAGTGTGACTACTTGGCTTGGCTTTGGCATTAGCAATTAAATCTTCCATTAATTTCTTAGTTGGTGCTAATTGTGCTAATTGGCTGTCAGCTGATTCTAAAATAGTTGAATATTCAGTTAATTTACTTGCTAAATTATCAGCTTCACTAGTTAGCCCAAGTTCTTTTAATTGATTGATTAAAGCAGTTTGGTCTTTATTGTCCAAACTTCATTGTTTATACACATTTTTTTCAGCTTGAATTGCTTCATTTAAAGCAGTTTTTAGATTTTTTTGGTAATCAATAATGCTTTGTAAATCTGATGATTCAGTAATATTTGTTGATTGTGGTTTTATTACATCTAATAATTGTGTTTTCTTAGTTGTTTCATGTACTAAATGAGGTTCTGTTTCAGTAACTTTAGTAATTAATTCATTAATATCATTTAGGTATGATTGTTTAATTTCGGCTAAATATGTGTCATGTTTATTAACAATATCTTGTCTTAGTCTGATCATTTTATCTTTTTTATCAGCTAAATTATCTCCACCGGTTTGATCTTTTAAATCATTGTATTTAGAAGCTAAGGATTGCATATTGGTTTTAATATTAGCAATAGTTGAAGCTAATTTAGTATTAGTTTTAACATCCTCATTTGCTAATAAGGCATTTAATTTATCAACATATTCTAAATAAGAATTAGATTCTTTATCATTTTCAATTTCAAACTTTGAATTTCTAATTGCAAAATCAAGCGCATTTTTTTTAACTAATAAATTTTCAAAGCCATCATTTTCATAATTTGTAATACTATTAATAACATTTTCTAAAAATGCTTTTGGTACTTTTAAAAATGGAGTTGTTAATTTAGCTAATAAACTGTTTGCTTCTTCTAAATTCAATCTAATTGCATCAAGTAGTTTTTTACGTAATGCTTCTTCTCCTTTAGCAACTGAATTAGTAAGCTTATCTTTTAATTTAGTTAATTCTGTTTCATTTAAATTATCTTTATTATCAGCTTCATCTTTTAAGCCATTAAATTCTCTTTTAATTTCAGAATCTTCTAAATGACTATAAATCTTGTCTCCTTTTTCAATCAACTTGTTAATTTCAGCTATTGTACTTTGTTTTGAAGGAGTCTTTTGAATTTCAGCATCAGCTTCTTTAATAGCTTTTTTTAGTTCTTCATCATAACCTTTTAAAGTTTCTAATGTGGTAGTAGTAGTTAAATCGTCATTATGTTTGTCAAAAATGGTTTGATATTTAGTTGTATCAGCCCCCAATTCATTTAATTGGTTAATTTTTGTTAATAAAGCTTCTTTATCTTGTTTAATTAATTTTAAAATGCTATCAAATTCATTATATGTTTCTTTGGTGTTATTTAAATTATCGGTTAAGTGTTTTAAAGCATTGTTATATTCAGTTAAATCAGTTTCGAATTTGTTTTCTGATAAATTCAATTGATCAATTTTGGTTTTGAAATCATTTTTTTCAGAAGTTAAAACTACAACCATTTCATTTGGTTGGTTATGAATTTTTGATGTTGAATCCACAAAGGTTTCAGTTTGTCTAATAATGTCATTTGCATATTTAATAAATTCATTAACAATTATTGCTTTAATTGTATCTTTAGCATTAAGATAATTATCTTTTAGATTTTTATTAGCATTATCTAGTTCTTCAATGCTAATGTTATCAGCATTATTAATTACATCTAATGTATTATCAGCAATCACCTCTTTTAAAGCATTAATAGTATCAGTAATTACTTGTTTTTGAGCTTCACTAATTGTTTTGTTGGTTAAATAAGCATCATCATTAGCTAATTGGTTTGCTAATTTAACTAATTCTAAGTGATCAGCAATTTTACCGTCTTTGATGTATTTTTGATTTTCTGCTTCTGCTCTTTTTAATACTTCTTTTAAAGTATCAATTGCATTATTTACTTGATCGATGTTAGCTTGAGGATCTTCATGAACTCTTAATGCATCTTGAATACCATTTTCAAGAATATTTTTGGCTTCATTAGATACAAAAGCCTCTTTTTTACCATTAGCATTGTTAATATTTTGTCTTAATTTTTCAAGCGCTTCTTCTAATGCTTGATCTTGGTTTGCTTTAATATCTTCTTTAATTTTGTTAATTAAGTCAATTAAAACCGGAATTTCCTCATTCATCTTTTTAAAATCATTTTCAGGTATTTGCTTAATTTTGTCTTTTTCGACCTTAACAGTATTTTTTAATACTTCTGATTTGAAAAATGGATTTGGTTCTAAAGTTGCAATTTCACTTAATAATTCATCAATTTTGTTCTTAATGCTTTCATTTTCTGCTTTTAATTTATTTTCGAATTTTTCAATAGCAGCTCTTAAGTCGATAACTCCTTGAGCTTTATTTAAAATGGTATTTGCATTAGCTTTGACATTATCTTTTACATTTTTTAATTCAGCAACATCATTGGTAAATAGTGGGTTGTTTTGATTATCATTGATTAATTTATTTGCTTTTGCATCTAGTTGTCTTAATTCGGCATCTAAATTAGTTTCAATGGCTTTAGCTAATTTGTCGCTTTGTTCAACAGTTGCTAAACTTTCGTATAGTTCTTTATATTTTAGCTGTCTATCGATTTCCTTAATTAAATTGTCGATTTCAGCTTTATCGCTTTTTGATATACCTTCACTATCTTTTATTGATTCCATTTGTTCTTTGAATTTGTTTAATAATTCCTTAGTTTGATTAATGTATGAATCGAAAATGGCATCAATTTCTTTGATACTTTCTTCTATTTTTTCATTGTCATTTTTAATAATGTCTTCAATTGCCTTAAATTTATCTACTTGACTTTGTAGTTGATTTTCATCATAAAAATCAGTATCATCTTGTTCTTTTAGAAATTTATTTAATTGTTCTAATCCTCTTAACTTTTCTTTAAAAATTTCATATCTGGTTTTTTGCAATAAAACAATTACTGTTCCAATAGTTGAAGTGGCAGTCGCAATAGATAAAACACCTAATATAATTTTTAACTTTTTTTTCATATATAACCTCAAAATTTGTTTTTCTTAAAATATTCAGTATTGTACCAAAAAATATATTTTTTGGTTTATTTGTTAAACAAAAAAAAAAAAAAAAAAATTTTTTTTCAAAAAATCAAGAAAAATGATTGTTTTTCAATAATTTTTAGAAGAAAAAAAGTTGAACTTAATCAACTTTTTTAATTTCTTTTTTTAATTCAAAAGGATTCAATATGGCTCTATTTGTTGAGCACTAAATTTAACTACTAAATAGTATTTGTCACCTTTTTGTGTGATTGATAAAGCTTTTTGATTAGGATTTTTGCTGTTTTGAATTCCAGG
>NZ_JNJX01000002.1 GCF_000702805.1 Mycoplasma anseris ATCC 49234 | reverse complement strand
AGATTTTCATTTGTTAATGCATTAGTTGTTATGTTTTGAAATAATTGGCTCGGCAAAATAAAAAAGCCTTTAATTTTAATTGCCTCATTTTTAAAATCTCTAATTGCATCTTCATCGGGATAAATAGCATAATCGAAACTGTCATTGCCAGCTTCCTTTTCTGCTTCATTAAAGTATTGACATAGGTTTTCTGAAATATAACGATAAAATAAGATACCTAAAATATATTGTTTAAAATCTCAGCCATCAACTGCTCCTCTTACTTCATCAGCAATTGCTCAGATTTTTCGATGTAATTCTGCTCTTTGGTTACTTTCTTTATTCATAGTATTTCCCTTATTTATTAGTTTATTAATATATTAATTATAATAGGTTATTGATAAATTATTGTTTTAAGGGAATAATAAAAGAAAAACTAAAGAAAAAGAACCAATTTTTGGTTCTTAGTCCTTATTTAACAATAATGTTTAAAATCTTGTTTTCAACATAAATGGTTTTAACAATTTGTTTGCCATCTGTTCATTTTTTTACTTGTTCTAATGCTAAAGCATTATTAATAACATCATCTTTAGTTCAATCTGGAAGAATTTCAATTTGACTTCTTACTTTACCGTTGATTTGAACTCCGATTTGAGGATTTTTAGCAATAATTTTTTCTTCTTCAACAAAAGGTCAAACTTGATGATCTAAACTAGCTTCTTTGATAATCATTAATAATTCTTCAGCCAAATGGGGAGCAAATGGGCTTAAAATAATAGCAAATTTTCTTAAAGCATTTGTAGAAGGAATAGTTTTTAATGATCCTAAATAATTAATAAAGACCATCATTTTACTAATTGCAATATTAAACTTGAATTTATTAATATTTTCTTCGACATTTTTTATTAATTCATTGATATTGCTTTCTAATTCAGCATTAGTTTCGGTAATATCAATATTATTATTCATGAAGTATTCAAATTGATTATAGATTTTATCTAATCATCTTCTAATGCCATCTAATGAATCGGTATTTCAAGCCTTAGAATCAGTTAAGGGTCCCATAAACATTTCATACACTCTTAAGCTATCGGCTCCATGTGATTCTACTAAATCATCAGGATTAATAACATTTCCTAATGACTTAGACATTTTTTGACCATCTGGCCCTAAAATCAAACCTTGATTAATTAATTTATAAAATGGTTCTTTGGTATTAACAACACCTAAATCATATAAAAAGCGATGTCAAAAACGAGCATATAGTAAGTGTAAAACAGCATGTTCTTGCCCACCAATGTATAAATCAACTGGCAATCAGGCTTCAAATCTCTTTTTAGCTTCTTCACTATTTAAAGGGCAATATGTCCCGTCATCATTTTTTAAGATATAAGCTAAATAATATCAACTAGATCCTGCTCATTGAGGCATAACATTGGTATCATGACGATATAGTTTGCCATCAATTTCAACATTCATTCATTCATCAATATTAGCTAAAGGTCCTTCTGTAGAATTAGATGCCTTAATGTTGTTAGTTTTTGGTAATTCTACTAACTCTTTAACTAAATAAATTTCCCCTTTTTGATCAAATAAAACTGGAAAAGGTTCGCCTCAATATCTTTGTCTTGAAAAAATTCAATCTCTTAATTTATAACTAGTTTTTTTAATAACAGTTTTGGTTTGCCCTAAAACTTCTTCTAATTTTGCGTTTGCTTCTTGATTATTTAAACCATTAATTAATTCACTGTTAATATGCAATCCATCATGAACAAAAGGTAATTCTTGATTTTCATTTTCTAAAACAGAAATAATTTCTAAATTAAATGTTTTAGCAAATTCATAATCTCTTTCATCATGAGCAGGAACAGTCATGATTGCACCAGTTCCATATCCCATCAAGACATAATCAGCAGTTCAAATAGGAATTTGTTTATCTAATAAAGGATGTTGAACATAAGAACCTAAAAAGATGCCAGATTTTTGTTTTGCTAATTGAGTTCTTTCTAAATCATTTTTTAATTTAGTTTTTTCTATATATTCATTGACATTATTTTTATTTTCTTTAGTTGTTAATTCGTTAATTAAAGGGTGTTCAGGCGAAATAATTAAAGCACTAACTCCATAAATTGTGTCTAAACGAGTAGTAAACGTTTCAATTTTCTTATTAGAATTAACAACATTTCATTTAACAATATGACCTTCTGATTTGCCAATTCAATTTTTTTGTAATAGTTTTAAACTTTCTGGTCAATCAACTTCTTCTAAACCTTCTAATAATTTTTCTGCATAAGCAGTGATTTTTAAAACTCATTGCTTCATTGGCTTTTTAACAACTGGAAAGTTCCCTCTTTCAGAAACTTTAACACCATCTTTTTCAATGATTTCTTCGTTAGCCAAAACAGTACCAAGCCCTTCACATCAATTTACATCAATTTCTTCAATTGAAGCTAATCCAGCCTTATAAAGCTCTTTAAAAATTCATTGAGTTCAAAAATAAAATTTAGGATCAGTAGTATTAACTTCTTTTAAATAATCATAAGAAAATCCAAGAGATTTTAATTGTCTTCTAAAATTGTCAATATTTTTTAAAGTAAAAGGTGCCGGATGATTTCCAGTTTTTAAAGCATATTGTTCTGCTGGTAAACCAAAAGCATCTCAACCAATTGGATGTAAAACATCAAACCCTGATAATCTTTTATATCTAGCCATAATATCAGTGGCAGTATATCCTTCAAGATGCCCAACATGTAAGCCTGCTCCTGAAGGATATGGAAACATGTCTAAAATATAGGCTTTTTTATTATTATTTTCAGTGGTTTTGTAACTTTGATGTTTTTCTCAATGTTTTTGTCATTTTTGTTCAATATTTTTGTGATTATACATAATTAATTTATTATACAATAAAATAACTCTTATCTATAGCAATAATTATTTATAATTATTAGATATGAGATATTGAATTGAACAAGATTATCCTAAAACATTGATTGCTGGTTGCGATGAAGCAGGAAGAGGACCTTCGGCTGGTCCTTTAGTAGCTGCTTGCTGTATTTTACCAGTTGGTTATGAAAATGATCATATTAATGATTCTAAGTTATTAACAGAAAAGCAAAGAGAAGAATTGTTTGAAATTATTATCAAAAAAGCCATCGAATATCAAATTGTTTTTGTTGATTCTAAAATGGTTGATGAATTAAATCCTAAAAGAGCTTCTCAATATGCTATGGAACAATGTATTAAGAAATTACAGAAAAAACCGCGATTAATTATTACTGACTTTGAAAAACTTAATATTAATAATATTGAACAAATAAATTTAATAAAAGGCGATCAATTAAGTATTAATGTAGCTGCTGCTTCAATATTAGCTAAAGTTGTAAGAGATCGCTATATGGTTCAAATATCTAAAAAATATCCTCAATATCGATTTAATAAAAATAAGGGATATTTCACCGAAGAGCATAAAAATGCCTGTTTAAAATATGGTATTTGTGACATTCATCGAAGAAGTTATAAAAACATTAAAGAAATCATTGAAAAAAGAAAGAAATAGTATTCAAAAACTTGCAGTATCGCAATTTTTTGTTATACTAATATTTAAAGAAAGAAGGATAAAATGAATGTATCATATAAACCATTATGAGAGATTTTAAAAAGAAGAAAAATGAAGAAAAAAGATCTTATAAAAATTTCAGGTATTTCCGAAAACTGTGTTGCTAAATTAAGCAAAAATGAATATATTTCTATGTTAAACGTTTTAAGAATATGTAGCGCTTTAAACATAAAACCTTCACAAGTTTTTATGCTAGCTAATGAATCCAAATTAGATTTTAATGCTCTAAAAGTGGCTCCATTTGTTAAATGAGTTGGTGGAAAAAGACAATTATTGACAAAGATTAAGCAATTACAACCTAAAGAATTTAAAAATTACTATGAACCTTTTGTTGGTGGTGGGGCAGTTTTATTTAATTTAAGACCAAAAAAGGCAATTATTAATGATGCTAATAAACCATTAATGAATGCTTATTGCTTTATTAGAGATGATATTGAAGGATTTATTAAAAAACTATCTAATTTATATGAAGAAATTAATTTAAAAGGTAAGGATTTTTATTATTTAGCAAGAGATAGATATAACCAAAAATTACAAGAAAACCAATATGATTTAGAATTAGCTTGTTTATTTGTCTTTTTGAATAAACATTGTTTTAATGGTCTTTATCGTGTTAATTCTAAGGGTTTATTCAATGTCCCTTATAATAACAAAACTAAAATAACTATTGATGAAGCAGTATTTAATGATTTATCTAAATATTTAAAAGAAATTACCATTTTAAATACCGATTTTGAAAAAGCATGTAAAGGTGCTAAAAAAGGTGATTTTATTTTCTTTGACAGCCCTTATGCACCTTTAAGTGATACAACTTTTGATGCTTATACTGAAGAAGGTTTTAATAAAGAAGATCACATTCGTTTAGCTAAATTATTTGATAAATTAACTAAACGTGGATGTTATTGTATGTTAACTAATCACGATACTGAATTAATAAGATGTCTATATGATAATAAAGGTTATAGAATTGAAGTTGTTGAGGCCAAAAGAAGTATCAATTCTGATGCTATCAATCGCAAGGGAAAAGAAATAATTATTTGCAATTATTAAAAAAAAAAAAAAAAAATACCCAGCTTAAAAAACTGGGTATTTTAATTATTTTTCTTCTTTAAATAATTCATTATAAATTTCATCATAGTATTTAACTGGAATGAATTTAACTACTTCTTTAACTTCTTTTGGAACATCATCTAGATTTTTTTGATTATCATAAGGAATGAATATTTTTCTAATTCCAAATTGAGTTGCAGCTAAAGATTTTTCTTTTAACCCTCCAATTGGCAATACTTTTCCTCTTAAGGTAATTTCTCCGGTCATTCCCACATTAGCTGGAACAGGTTTTTTGCTTAAAGCACTAATAATTGAAGTTGTGAAAGTAACACCAGCTGATGGTCCATCTTTAGGAATTGCCCCAGCAGGAACATGAATATGGATTGAATTGTTATCAAAATCAAAATTGATCCCATATTTTTCAGCATTAGCTCTTACATAAGCTAAAGCAATTTGAGCTGATTCTTTCATAACATCTTTTAATTGACCAGTTAATTTTAGGCCTTCTTTACCTGGGAAGGTTGTAACTTCAATAGCTAAAGTAGAACCGCCAAAACTTGTGTAAGCAAGTCCATTTACAACCCCAATTTGAGCTTTATTTTCATTTTCATCATCTTCAAATTTTAAAGGTCCTAAAAAGTCTTTGGCAATTTCTTCAGTTACTACAAATTCTTCATTAATTTCTTTATCTAAAATTCTTACAACAATTTTTCTAGCGATATTATCTAAGATTCTTTGAAGTTCACGCACTCCACTTTCTCTTGTGTAATATCTAATTAGAAATTCTAAAACTTTTTCATTAACCTGAATTTGTGAAGGTTTTAAGTAATTTTGTTTGGTTATTTTTGGTAATAAATAATTTTTAGCAATGGCAATTTTTTCAAAAGTTGTATAAGTTGATAATTCTAATAATTCAACTCTATCAATTAAAGCAGGAGGAATTGAATCATAATAGTTGGCTGTAGCAATAAATAATACTTTTGACAAATCGTATTCTAAGTCTAAATAGTGATCTTGGAAGTTAACATTTTGTTCAGGATCAAGCACTTCAAGCATTGCTGAAGTAGGATCTCCTCTAAAATCAGAAGACATTTTATCAATTTCATCTAATAAAATCACAGGGTTAGACACGCCAGCTTTTTTAATTGCGTCAATAATTTTTCCAGGCATTGCCCCGACATATGTTCTTCGATGTCCTCTTATTTCGCTTTCATCTTTTACCCCACCTAAAGAAATTTTGACAAATTTTCTTCCTAATGCTTCAGCAATTGATTTAGCCAAGGTTGTCTTACCAGTTCCTGGAGGCCCAATTAAAGTTAAAATTGGAATATTATTTATTGATTCATTATTTAAAACTCCACCTTTATTAATGAATAGATTTTTATCAATAAATAAATCTTTTTGTCCTGGAATAGGAACATAATTACTTACTTCTTTTGATACTTTTTTAGCATTTTGGGTATGGGTTAAAACTGAAATAAATTCTAAGATTCTTTCTTTTGGTTTTTCTAAACCGTAATGATGTGAATCTAAGATTTTTCTTACATTGTTAATATCAATGATTTCTTTACTTACTTTTCTTCAAGGTAATTTTCAAACCAAATCTAAATAAGTTTTGGTAATGTTAGCTTCAGGGCTAGAAGGCATCATTGATGCAATTCTTGATTGTTCAAATTTAATTGCCTCTAAGACATAATCTGGATATTGTTCTTTTAAATTAGGATCATTTGTAATTTTTTCTAAATTAGCTTCATTTGGTTCATCATTTAAAAGTTTCTTAATTTGATTCATTTTTTCACGTAGCATAAAATCACGTTGTTGTTCTTCTAATTCGCCACGCATTGAATAATTAATGTCATCTTCTAATTTGATATAGTTGATAGCCAATTTGAATTGATTTAAAATGTAGAATAATTTAGTGCTTAATTTTCCAGATAAAAATAGCTCTTTTTCCTTAATTAAATCAATGTGTTGTTTATATGTTTGTAATAAATTTCAAGTAGCTTCTTCACATTGTTTGAACTTTGAAAATTCTTTATAGCTTATTTCTTTAATTTTGTTTACAAGATCGACTAAACCTTCAAAGTATTTTGGTTTTTCTTCTTTAGGTAATTTTTTAGTTTCAAAATTGAATTTTTGTGCCTCATCTTCGATTTTGCTAAAGATTTTCTTTAAAGTTTCTATATTTTCTTCTTGATCTTCTTTAATAATTTCATAATCAATTGAAGCATTTTCTAGTCCATCTAATTCATCAGTTTGTTTTAATCTAACAACATGTTTGGTATTAACATTAACAATTTTTACAATTCCTTGTTCGCTAATTGATTCAATTTCAGTTAAAAATCCAAAATCAAAAATAGTGTTTCGTTCAAATTCTTCATTTATTTCATTATTTTTATAAACACCCAAAATTAAATTATTTTCATATTTTTTAATAGCCAAATCTAAAATCTTTAAAGAATTCTCTTTACCGATTTTAATATTATCTGTCATACCAGGTAAAATAATTTGATTTTTTATTGGTAAAAATGGGATTTTTTTCATAGTGGTCCTTTCTAAATATAATAAATTTTAGCACTTTAATCAAAAGAGTGCTAAAAATTATCATTATTTTGTAATTTTGAAGATTCTTTTACCTAATTTAATATATTTATTAATTTTTTCCTCAATGATTTTAAAAGCTTCATTATAAATGTTTTCATTATAAATATCAATTCCTGCTTCTTTTAAAATAATTGCAGGTCAATCACGATCACCAGCAGATAAAAAATTTAAAACATAATTTTCTAAAGCTGATTTCCCTTCTTTTTTATATCTTTGGAAAAAAACATTTGCCACAATATATCCTAAAGCATATTTATAAACATAGAAGTGATAATAGAAATGAGGTACAATTACTGAATAAATATTGTGTTTATTTCCAATTTTATTAGTATTATTAAATTTGTATTTATTACTATTATTCACATATAGCTTTTCTAAAGCATCAAATGAATTTAAAGGTTCGTCTTGGTCAATTAGATTGTAAAGGTCATATTCATAATTTGATCATTCAGCTTGTTTAATAACAGTACCAATAAAATCAAAAATACTTCTTTCTAATAAATAAAATTGTTCTTTTTCAGTTTTTGCTTTAGAAATTAAATAATCATTTAATAATAATTCATTAAAAATTGAAGCAATTTCAGCTAAAAAGATTGGATAACCACTTCTTTGCAAAGGTTGTGTTTTATCAGAAAAATAACTGTGTAAAGAATGACCCATTTCATGACATAAAGTATTAACTGATTCAAAAGTATAATCAAAATTCATTAAGATATATTTTTTATTTAAACCATAAGAATTTCCAATTGAATAAGCACCACTTATTTTATTAGGACAATGCATAAAATCAACTCATTTTTCATCCAAAGCTTTTTTTACAACATCATGATACTCAAAAGGCATAATCTCAGTAATTTTTAATAAAATTTCTTTTGCTTCTTCCACGCTATATTTATTTTTAACATTAACTAAGTCTAGAGATTGGTCTCATAGCTGCATTTTTTTGTTGAATTTCTTTTCAAAAAATCTTTTTCTAGCCGTGGCAAACTTTTTAAAAATTCCCATATTTTTTTGAATTGAGTTATAGATTGTATCTAATAATTTTTTATCAATTTTATCTTCGCTTAGAATTGAATCCATACTTGATTGATAGCCTCTATTTAAAGCTAAAACGGAGATTCTTTTAAAATGTTGGTATAGTAATTTTGACAATGTTTCTTTTCTTTTATAAAAAGCATTTGCATAATTAATGAAAGTGGATTTTCTTATTTTTTCATCCTTGCTTTTCATTAAACTCATTCTAGTTGCTTCAGTAATTTTGAATTTTTTGTTAGATTTTGAAATTGCATAGCCATAATCAGTTTCACTATCAGTCAAAATAGTAAAGATTTCTTCTAAATCGGGTTGTGCCATTGAGGTTTTATTAATATATTCTTCAACTTCGTCGCCCAATTTATGATCCAAAACTTCTAAAGTTGCTAATAAATCCTTTTTAACATTTTTTAATTCGTTTAAATTAATTCATTTTTCAATCGTTTTACGGTGTTTTGCAATTCGATTAATCTCATTCCCCATTTCAATTTCATATTCATTGTTTTTAGTTTCGAAACGAGTTCTTAATTCAATAAATTTAGTGTTAGAAAGGTTAACATTAATGTTATTTTCTAAGTAGTTTTGAAGCTTGTTTCCAATAATAATTAATTGTTCAGTTAATTTTATTCCTTTTAAAAATAAATCCAAATCTTCATATTTTTTATCTTTTATTTCAATTAATTGTTTGAAAATTAAAAAATATTGATCTTCTCATTCTTGGTAAGATTTATTTTCCAAAATGTCTTCTAAATCAAAACGATATTGTTCTTCAATTTCTAAATATGAATTGTATTTTTTCATTACTCATCCTCATTAATTAAAATTAAACTTTTCACATCAGTGTTTAATCTAGCGCGAGCATTAAACCCATTAATTTCCATTAAAACAACAATTCTTAAAACTTCAACACCTTGTTCTTCTAGCAATTTAATGATTGCTTCTAAAGTTCCACCAGTTGCTAAAACGTCATCCACGATCACAGCTTTTTGTCCTCTTTTGACAATATTTTTTTGGATTTCTAAGACGTTTCTTCCATATTCTAAACCATAATCACAACTGATTACTTCACCAGGAAGTTTTCCAGCTTTTCTTACCATTATAAAAGGTTTTTTTAATTTAGCAGCTACTGGAGTACCAAATAAGAAACCCCTAGCATCTGGTCCTACAATAATGTCTGCTTCTTTAGCATATTCAGCGATTTTTTCAATTGTATAATGTAATGCTTCACCATTAGCCAATAATAGTGAAATATCTTTAAATTTGATGCCTTTTTTAGGAAAATCATCAACAGTTCTTATATATTCTTTTAAATTCATAGTTAAATTATAAGTTAAATTTAATTTTCGCAAAATAAACAATAAAAATTTAAGAAAATTAAGATAACTTTTTTGATATTAATTTATTTAATTAAAAAAATCATATAAAATACTAATATAAAATTTCATGCACAATTTAATTTAATAATGAAAAAAGGAGGATAACATGAACAAAATTAACTTTTTCGCATTAGGTGGACTTGATGAAAATGGCAAAAATGCCTATGTTTTAGAAATTAATGGCAAACTTTTTATTATTAACTCAGGAACTAAAGTACCAATCAATTCTCACAATGGGATTGATACATTAATTTGTAATTATGACTATTTAATTAAACGTCAAAAAGATATTGTTGGGTTATTTTTAACAGATGTTCAAAATAAAAGTTTTTCAGCAATTCCTTGAATTTTAATGCAAATAAAAGGATTAAAAATTTATACTTCAACTTTTAATAAAATAGTTTTAATTGATCGGATTTCTAAATATAGCATTGAACATAATGAATATGATGTTAATGTTATTAATCGTCCCCAAAAATTTAATGATGTAACCATTACTCCTTTTAGTATTGCCGGAGCAATGCCTGGGCAACTTGGTTTTAATTTTGAAGTAGATGATGGCAATATCTTATTTTTAAGTAATTTTGTTGATGGGGATTTAGGTCCTTATGGTAAAACTGATTTAGCAAAAATTAAAAATATTTTGAATAATAAAGAATTAAAAATGTTAATTATGGATTCAAATCGTTCTAATTATCCAGGTAAATCAATTGAAAAATTATGAGTATCTCGTAAAATTGAATACAAATTTAAAGAAACTCCTGAAAATCAAAGAATTATTGTTGGTCTTTATGATGAAGATATGATCACTGCTCATGAAGTTTTAATTCTAGCCAAAAGATATAAAAGGCCTGTTATAACTTATGGAAGAACTTATTCACAATTAATAAATTTAGTAAGTAAAATTGATCAAACCTTGCAATGACCAGAATTTATTGATTATCGAGCCGCTAATGACGTTGACAATGCTGTTATTTTAGTAACTGGGGCAATTGAAAGACTTTATTTAAGATTTATTCGTATTGCTTCAAATAATGATATTTATTTAAAATTAAAACCGACTGATGCTGTTATTTTTATTGCTCCTCCAGTAAATGGATTAGAAGTTAATTATGCTTTAACTTTAGATGAAATTGCAAGACATACTTCTAATTTAATTGAATTAGGATCAGACCAATATTATGCATGTAATCCAGCTAGCCAAGATATTTATGATTTTATTAAGGCATTAAAACCAAAATATTTTATTCCTATTCAAGGACTTTATCGTTATTTAGTTGTTGCTTCAAAAATAGCAAGAGAAGCTGGAATGAATCAAAACAACTGTCTAGTTTTACAAAATGGAAAAGTGGCTGAATTTAATAATTGAGAATTAGTCAGTCAAAAACATACTTTAAGAAATGTTGGGGATGTAATTATTGATGGATTTGGAATTGGCGATATATCTCACGAAGTAATTAAAGAAAGAGAAAATCTAGCTCGGGATGGAGTGTTAGCAATTTCTACTTTGATTGATTATAAAAAGAAAAAACGTATTAATGAATTACAAGTTAATTCCTATGGTTTGATTACTAAGGACAACAAAGAAGTGGTTTATAAAGTAGTTGAAGACCTATTTAAAAAAGAATTTGACGATAAAAAACCGCATGAAATTGATTTAAAGGACATTCAAGAAAGATTAAGAAAATCAATTAAAAGAAAGATTTATAAATTAATTGAAAAAGAACCATTAGTTGTTATTACTTTATATGAAATTTAAAATGACTGAAGCGAATTTAATTAAACAAAAGAAACAAAAAAAGGAAAAGCTTTATTTTGTAAGTAAAGATGCCAAAATCATTTGAACTTTCATTTTAATGTTGATTACTTTTTTAACAATTATTTCTTTTATTAATGTTAAATGATTAACAACAATTCATTCATATACAATTAATGTTCTTTTTGGAGCTTATTCTTCAATTTTTTACTTATTAGCAATGCTTTTTTCAATTTGAAAATTATTTAATTTGAAAAAAACTTATAGCTATAAAATTTTTCATTTTAGTTTATCTAGATTAGCCTTTTTAGGTTTTTGTGTCTTATTGCTTGGCACAACAATCATGGTTGTAAGCAGCTTCCATTTGAAATTTAATACTGGTGAGTCATTTAAAAATGTTTTTGGCGCTTGATTTAATCAATTTAAGCAAGACAATGATGTTTATTTGCCATATAAATATTCAACCGGAGTGATTGGAATCTTCTTTTATTCAATTTTTAGTTTATTTGGTGCTAAAAGTGGACAAGTAATTGCTTTTATTATTTCAATCTTATTGTTATTTCTTTCTATTTCATTTTTCTTTATTAGCGATCAAAGATTTTCATTATTAAGTTTAAATAAAGCTAAAAGAGAAAAAGCCAAGGAATTAAGAAAAATTAAAAATAAAACAAGTGTACAACTTAATCATTCTAAGAACTTACTTGATAACAATTTAATTAATAATAATGATCGAATTATTGATAATAATAAATTGCAAGAACAAAAACACGATCTTTCAGAATTAGACCAAATTACGATTGAAAATGATGTAGTTGATATTATTAGCAACAAACCAGAACAAATTTCTGAAGCACAAAACAATTTAACTAACACAAACAATTTAAATTTAGAAGAAGTGGAATTTGACTTAGACCCATTTGATGATACTTTAGAAATATCTAATGAATTAGAACAAACTGGAGTGATTGAGAAAACCAGTGTTATTGATGAATATGTTTCAAAACATGTGGATGCAAAAGAAATGGAAGAATACTTAGAAAAATCTAAAGAATTTGAAAAACCAATTCCTTTAGAAGAACAAGAATACTTCTTTAATAATCTTGATCAAGAAAAACCACAGCCAAAAAATGAGACTAAAAATAAACGTTATTCTTTAATTGAAGATAAAGACAAAATGTTTTAATTGATACTAGTGATTTTAATAAAAATCGCTAGTTTTTTTGTCTTTTTTTGACCTTACCAAAATACATAGTATTTTTGGTATAATATAAACATTTATTAGCAAAAAAGGAGCAAATATGAGCAAACAAGATGAAATAAATAAATATGGTGCTAGTAATATTCAAGTTCTAGAAGGTTTAGAAGCTGTTAGAAAAAGACCAGGAATGTATATTGGCTCAATTGGGTTTAGGGGACTACATCACTTAATTTGAGAAATTGTTGATAACTCTGTTGATGAAGCGATGGCAGGTTTTGCTACTACCATTGATATTAAATTACACCCAAATAATATTATTGAGGTTGTTGATGATGGAAGAGGAATGCCAGTTGATATTCACCCATCAACCAAAAAATCAGCTGTTGAAACAATTTTAACTGTTTTACATGCCGGCGGTAAATTTGATAGTTCTAATTACAAAGTTAGTGGTGGATTACATGGGGTCGGAGCTTCAGTTGTTAATGCATTAAGTGATCATTTTGAAGTTTGAGTAAAAAGAGATGGCAAACTACATTATCAAGAATTTATTAATGGTGGCCATCCGATAAAACCCTTAGAAGTCATTGGTGCAGTTGATGTAAATGATACTGGAACAAGAATTAAATTTCATCCAGATTATTTAGTTATGGAAAAAGTTGATTTTGATTTTGGAACAATTGTTGATCATGCAAAGCAAATTGCTTATTTAAACAAAGGTCTAAGAATTACTTGTGAAGATTTAAATAAAAATGTCAAGAGAAACTTTTATTTTGAAGGCGGAATTATTGATTATGTAAACGAATTAAATAAAGGTAAAAAATTGATTATTCCCAACGTTATTTATGCTGAAGGAACTTTTAAAGATAAACAAGAAAATGCTGAAGACGTAATGGTTGAAGTGGCTTTACAATATAATGAAAGTTATAGTTCTAATATCGTTTCTTATGCAAACAACATTCAAACTTCAGAAGGTGGAACACACGAACAAGGTTTTTATGATTCATTAACTAGAATTTATAACAATTATGCTGAAGAAAATAAATTATTTAAAAATGCTAATGAAAAAATTAGCCGTGAAGATGTTAAAGAAGGTTTAGTAGCCATTATTTCCATCAAACATACTGATCCAATTTTCGAAGGTCAAACCAAAGGAAAATTAGAAAATAAAGATGCCAGAATTGCAACTAATAAAGTGCTTTCTGAAACTTTAGAAAGATTTATGATCGAAAACCCAGATCATGCCAAAGCAATCATTGAAAAATGTTTAGCAGCTCAAAGAACTAGATTAGCTGGAATTGCAGCAAGAGAAGCCTCAAGAAAAAAAGATGGACTAGAATTAGGTAATTTACCTGGCAAATTAGCCGATTGTTCAACTAAAAATGCCGAATTAAGAGAATTATTTATTGTCGAAGGTAATTCTGCTGGCGGTTCTGCTAAAATGGGTAGAGATCGTGCCACTCAAGCTATTTTACCTTTAAGAGGAAAAGTCATCAATGCTGAAAAAAATGATTTTAGAACAGTATTAGCAAATAAAGAAATAGCCACCTTAATCCATGCCTTAGGTACTGGCATTGCTGATGAATTTAATATAAATAAATTAAGATATCACAAAATTGTTATTATGACTGATGCTGATGTTGATGGTGCTCATATTACAACTTTATTATTAACCTTTTTCTACAGAAAATTACGTCCATTAATTGAATATGGTTTTGTTTATATAGCGCAACCTCCTTTATATAAAATTACTAGTGGAAAGAATGTTGAATATGCTTATAATGATGCTCAAAAAGAAGAAATTTTAGCTAAATTAGAAGACAAAAAAAATATCAATATTCAAAGATACAAAGGGCTGGGAGAAATGGATCCTGAACAACTTTGAGAAACAACAATGGATCCAAATACAAGAAAAATGCTACAAGTACAAATTGATGACATTGCTAGCTGTGATACTGTATTTGCAACTTTAATGGGTGAAGAAATTGAACCTCGTCATGATTTTATTCAAGAAAACGCAAAATATGCCTCAAACATTGATTTCTAAAGACCTTGTATTTTTAAAAAATCAAGGTTATACCAATAAAACTTATAAAGACGAGCAAAACAATTTCTTTGTCAAGAAGAAAAATTATGATGAATTTAATCATAAGATTGATTATTTTATTTTAAACAAATTAGCTTTTTCACCAAAAACAGTTATTGATAACCAACAAGAATTAGTAACTTTATGAATTAATGGTAAGACTCTTTCAGAAAATGTAAATCCAACTGATAGCCAATTAAAAAAAATCGCAAAGAACTTAATTACTTTGCATAATTCCAAATTACCTTTTCCAAAAGAAAATCAAGTTGCTAGAAGATTTAAAATATATCGTCAACAAATAAAGGCATTAAATAAAAAGATTCCAATATTAGATAAACATTATAAAAAAATCAATTTATTTTTAAAAAATATTGATAATAGTGCCCCTGTACATAATGATTTATGATTATTTAACATGATTGAAACAAAAGACGAAATTTATTTTGTCGATTGAGAATATGCTTCAATGGGAGATGTTCATTTTGATTTAGCTTACTTCATTGAAGGAAGTAATTTAACTTCAGCTCAGGAAAAAACCTTTCTTGAAGCTTATGGCGATGATTTTGAGCCTAAATATTTATTAGCTCATAAAATAATCGTAAATGCCTTATTTGTTTTATGAAACAAAAAACATGAAATAGATGTTTTTGATGACACTTTATTTCAAGAAAAAGTTGAAAAATATATTGCTTTATATGACCAACTTTATACTAAATAGGCGAATTAGAATTTTTATTAAAAGTGAGTTATTATATGAAAAAAAACAATGACATTAAAGCACATTGAGTTTTGAAAACTCAATTAAACTTCGAAATTCCTGAAGTAATCAAAAAAGTAAAAGAAACCTTTGGTAAAAAAGTTTCTGATGAATTGAAACAAATTAAATTTTTTAGAGAAGGTTTTCATAATCATACTTATATTGGTAAATACAAAGATATCTGAGTCCAAATTAGAATTCCTAAAAATATTGTTGATATTAATTATGATTCTGAAAAAAAATTGGTGGCTCAATTTAAAGATTATTTATTTGTTCAAGATGGATTAATTATCAAAAAATGATTCCCAGGACAAGATTTATTTAAATTAGAAATTAATGATAAAATTATTAATTCAGTTTTCAATTGTATAATGAGTTTCCAAAAATTGAGTGCCGATATTAACAAGTTTGATTGAAATGCTTATAAAATTAATGATCCAAAATATCACCAAATTTTAGCAAAATATAAAGATGAAAAATTAGTAATAACTCATAATAATTTAAAAAGACATAATGTCTTAATTAATAAATACGGTTTTATTAAATTAATTGATTTTGAATTTGCTTCTTATAATTCAAGATATGTTGATCCTGTTTCTTTACATTTATTTTTAGGTATCGATAAACAAAAAATTATTGATTTCTTTAAATTAAAAGAAGAAAAATTTGATGATTATTTATATTTATTAAAAACTTTTAGCAAGGCCACTTATAACAATGTTTATGCTAAAATTAAAACTCCTGAAAATAAGATATCTGATTCTTTATTAGAATGAGAAAACCGAGATTATTCAATCTCTAATCGCTTTATTGCCCAAAAATATTACAATCAGTTTGACAATCAATTAGAAATTAAAGAGATTGAAAAATTTTACTTTGTTCCTTGTTGTGTATATGAAGATAGAGATCGTATTATTTGACGATGATTAAATTGTAGTCCAACAACCATGATTAATAGTCGACAAATGAAAGTTTTAGCAAGAGCCTTAAGAAACTTACATGATTCAGATGCCAAGTTTCCAAAATTCATTTTAAAAGAAAAAATCGATTATTATTTTAACCAAATTCCTAAAGATGAATTAAATTCAGATTTTGAAAATAATCAAGAATTACTAGATGATATATTTAGTTGAATTAAGAATGTAAAACCTGATGCAAATTGTCATAATTATTTGAATTTAAATAACATATATTTTACAAATAACATTAATATATACATTATTAATTGATCAAGGGCTTATTATAGTAATCGCTTTATTGATATCGCAATTTTGTTTGAGCATATTAATGCTTCTAAATACTTAGAACAAGTGTTTTGAAGAAGCTATGATATGTTTGAACCTAAAGATTTTTATAAATACCGGATTATTGCTTATTTTGCTGCCTATTTATACAATAAAGTTTTAGATGGAGATTATACTCAAACAGGAATTAATATTAAAAAGATTAAAGAAATTTATAACAATCGAGGTTAAAAATGGAAGAACAAAAGGATTTAAAGCAACTAAATCAAGAACAAGAAGTTCAAAATAATACTCAAAAACCAAAGAAAAACAAAAAGAATGTTTTATTAACCTCCTTAGTTTTTGGTGGTTTAAGTACATGCTTTTTAGCTTTAATTGTTGTTCCTTTAGTTTTTAAGCAAAAACGTTTACATGCTAAAAATACTTTGGATGATTTTTTAGATTTAAAATTAGAAACCAAACCTTTAGTAATAAAACCAAATGAAACTCCAGATACTAATAAAACCACTTTTATTAGCGAACAAGAACAAAAAAATATTGCTAGTTTTTTTAATCAAGGTTTTAAAAATAAATTGACTACTCAGAAGTCTTTTAAAAAGGGTCAATTACCACTTGTTTCGTTTAGCTTAGAACCACTTTTTATTAATGATAAAACAAATAAAATTAAGATTCATTTTAATGAATGGATTCAAAAACCAGAAAACAAAATTGATTCGTTAACAACAATTACTTCTAATCAAAAAAATCTTATTTTTTCATTTGATATTTTGAATTTCTTAAAGGATTATCAAAAATCCGAAAACACAAATAATAATATTGATAAAGAACCAGTTGTATCTTTAAATTTATTAAAGCAATTAGATTTATTTAAAACTTTTTTTACAATTGTTATTGAAAACGACAATCAATATTATTATAGTGATTTAAAAGGAGAAATTGCTATTAGAACTTTTTTTAAAAAGACAATTGAAAATGCTAGGGAATATGCTGAAAAAAATCCTGATATTAAAGACATCTTAGATTTTAAAATTACTAAATCCATCATTTCTGCTTATATAAATGTTGATGAAGTAAATAAAAACATTGTCGATTGTCATTTTGAAAATATTATTGAGTTTCAATATGAAAAATAAAAAAATAGCCACATTATTAATGGCTATTTTTTTATATATAGCTTATTAAGCTTTTGGAGTAGCATCAGTGATGATTGTGTTGATGTCTTTTTCTCTTTCTGCTTCAGCAGTTTTAGCAGCTTTTTCTTCATCAGCTTTAATAGCATCTTCTAAAGCTTTTAAATCTGTTGATAATTTGGTTTTTACTTCTGTTGAATCTTTTTCATCTTTTGCAGCTTCAACTGAAGCTTTTAAAGTTTTAACTAATTCAACATATAGTTTGTCTTTTTCTTCTTTGCCTTCATTTAAAGCTGTATATTTTTCAACAAGTTCTTTAGCTTTTTCAATTGCTTCTAGGTGATCAGCATTTTCTTTAGCCACTTTATCATCATCTTTAAGTTGTTTAGCACTATTTTCTATAACTGATTTTTCAGGAACAATTTCCTTGCTGGTTTCGTCATAGTACTTTTCATATGCTTTACGAATATAGGTATTTGTATATTCGATATCATCTTTGATATTGTTAATTGTTGATGTTTTTTTATCAATTTCAGCCTTGTTTGTTTTTTTGTCTTCTTCGGTTTTTGATAATTCAGCAATTTCACTTTCTAATTTTTCAATAGCAGCTTGACGAAGTTCATTTTTAGCAATATAGTCTTTCATTCATTCATCAATTGTTTCTGTTTTCTTTTCAGCTGGTTTTTCAACTAAATATTTTTTGGCAGCAAATGCACTAACTGCAGCAATAGTAGCAACAGCAGCTGTTCCACCAATAGCTCCTAAGAAAATGTATAAACCTTTACGGTCCTTCTTTTGCTTCTTTTCAGCCATATATTTTCCTTTCGAATTGTAAAATTATAATTTTCATGAATATTATACAAAAATGAATATATTAATTAAAAAAACTTGTTATATTCTTTAAAATTAACAAAAAAATTAAACTTATATGTTATTAAAAAATGTTGAATTTAATTAATATAATGGTAAATAAAAAAGATCATTAGAAATTAATGGTCTCCTCTTGAAAAATATTTCTTATAAAATGCCTTTTCACTATTGACTTTTTCAACAAATTTTTCATTAGTTAATTTAAATTCAGCCAAAGTTGAAGAAAGAATTTTCAATAGCTTTTCAATGTTTTTTGCATCATTGAAAAACTTGTTATTAGCAATAAAAAACTTATGAACAACTTCATTTCGAATCTTTAAGAATTTATAAAGTAGTTGTATCTCTTTTGAATCAAAAGCATTTGAATCTTGGCATGATTTTATAACTTGCCCCATTGTCATTAATGACATTTCTTTATTCAAAATTCAAGCTTTTTTTGAGATTTCAACTAATTCGTTTTCTTTTAAAACCTTTGATTTTATTTTTTGATTGATTGAATGATAACAAATAATAAGAGCTATATTGTGTTGAATATATTGAGATTCTTCAACAATTTTGCCAATTCAATGATAAATATTATTCATATTGGTTTAATAAAATATAAAGGTTTTTGGTATCTTCTAATGATAAAGATTCACTTCTTATTTTTTCATCAAAACCAAGAATTTCTAAAGCTTTAATAATTTTTTCTGGATTATATATATTTTTTAAGTTATTGACCAACGTTTTTCTTTTAAATTGAAACAACAATTTAATAAAATTTAAAAATTCATTTTTTTCTAACTCTAATTTTTTATAAAAATCTAAAGTTATAATAGCTGAATCAACCTTGGGTTTGGGATTAAAATTATTAGCTTTTACATAAAAAGCTAATTGACAATCAGCAACAAAATTCATTGATAAAGTTAATTTTGAATATGCTTTAGTGCTTGGTTTGGCAATGATTCTTTCAGCTACTTCTTTTTGCACCATCAAAGTTGCTTTTTTAATTTTATGATTATATTTAATTAAATGAAAAAGAATATCACTAGTGATGTTATAAGGGATGTTTCCAATAACAACAACGTTTTGTTCTTCATTGAAATCATATTCTAAAAAATCTTGGTTTTTAATAACAACATTTTCTTGTTTAATTTTATTTGTCAATTCATTATAAAGCTCGTTATCAATTTCAAACGCCTTTAAGGTTTTAATTTTATTTAATAATTCAAAAGTTAATGCCCCATGCCCTGGTCCAATTTCAATTACATTTTTATTTTCAATATCTGCTACTTTTATGATGTTTAAAATAACACTTTTGTTATTTAAAAAGTTTTGCCCAAAACATTTTTTTGCTCTGATTTTCATTACACACCAAACACTTTCTTAACATTTTTTTTAATTTGTTCTACAAAAGCATTTAAAGACATATTTTTTAATCCGGCAATATATTTATAGGTATATTCAATATAAGGACTTATATTTGGTTTACCTCGCATTGGCATTGGTGCTAAATAAGGGGTATCGGTTTCACAAAATAAACGATCAATTGGAATTGCTTTAACAGCTTCTTGAGTAGATTTACCATTTTTAAAAGTAACTACTCCTGAGATTGAAAAATAAATATTAGGAAATTCTAAATATCTTTTTACTAATTGGGCATCTCCACTAAAAGAATGCATAACAATTTTTAAATCCCTAAATTCTTTTTGGCTAACTATTTCAAAAGCATCTTCTAAAGCATCTCTAATATGTAACATTGCTACAATTTGATGCTTCTTTGCCAATCTTAATTGGGCTAACATGGATTCTTTTTGAATTGCTTTTGAAGGCGAATCTTCATAATGATAATCTAAACCAAATTCACCAATCCCAATTACTTGATCATTCATAATTTCTTCTAATAATTTAGCGTCATTTTTGCCGGTTGCCAAAGTTGGATGAACACCAATAATTGGATATAAATATGATTCTTTATTTGCTAATTCAATTACTTCTTTTGAGTCTTCAATATTTGTTCCAACAAGAAACATTTTTTCCATATTTTGGTTATACCAATCTTTTACAATTTCATGAGGATTTTCATAATATTCTTTAAATGGATGAGTATGAATGTCGATAAATTTCATTATTTTTCCTCCATTAATAAATTAAAAATTTCTAGAATCTTGACTTGTCAAATGATTTTGTTTTGCTGATAATCGTTAGGATTAGAAAAAGATAGACAATCACTTACTATTTTAATAATGCTTAAAGCAACATTATTAATAATGGCACAATGAATCAAACTAGTTGATTCCATATCAACGATATTAACTTGATTAAAGTTATTTTTTATTAGTTCTAAATCTTTAATTGTTGCAAAATGATCAGCTGAAACAGCATTAGTTTTAGCAATTGTTTTTAGTTTTCTTTGAATCATTTCATTCAATTTAGAATTAGTTTTAAATTCATAAATCTGGTTTGGCAATTGACCTAATTTATAATTAGGCAACATAGTTAAATCAACATCATAATAAAATAATTTATCAATTAAAAAAGGAGTCCCAATTTCAGCTTTTTGAATACACCCAGCTGGTCCTAAATTAATAACCTTATTAATTTTTTTAAATTCATTTAAAACTTTGGTTAAAAATACACTTGCATTAACCTTGCCAACCCCGCAATGAGCAATATAAAACAATTGCTCATTTTTTTTACATAATAAAACATTTTGAAATTCTTTAAATTGTGAATTAAATAGGTATTCTTTTTTAATTTCAACATGACTTAAAATAAATTCAGATTCTTGTTTTTCTGCAAAAATAAATAACAGCATTATCTCTCCTTTGGCTAATTAAATTTTAAAGTAAATATATTAAGTTTATTTTATTTATTATGTTTTATAATTATAAGCATACTATTTTAATAGTATTTAAAAGTAAAATGAAAGGAAAATATGATATTAAAATACGACACAAAACGTAATCAAGATATGTTATTAAAAGCTGTTTTTGAGGGCCAAGATTGTTGTACAACTGTTGCCAAAACCGCTAATCATATAACTGAATATTTTGATAAAAACGAAGCTTATATTTATATTTCAAAAGATGTTAAAAACTACTATAGTTTTTTAAAAGTTGTAGATAGTATTATTCTTTCACAAAGAAGAAATTACCAAATTGATATTTTATCATTTGCTAGTTTCTTTTTAAGCGTTGAAGAAGTTTTAAGAGCATTTATTTTACAAGAAGCATTTCATAATGAAGAAATTTTTAGTATGAAAACAGCTTCTAAAAAGGAAGAAAAAAATACTATTTCATTATATTTAGCAGATGAAAAATACCATTTATTTGCTGAAGAATATGTAATTCTTGCTAATGCTATTAAAGGAGCAAGAGATTTACAAATTACTCCTCCTAATATTGCAACTAGTGAAAAAATTGCAGCCAAAATTGAAGAAGAATTTTCACAAAATCCCGCTTTAAAAGTAACGGTTTTAAAAAGAAAAGAAATTGAGAAAGAACAAATGAACTTGCTATTAGCTGTTAACTCTGGAAGTTCATATGAACCAAGATGTGTTATTGTTGAATACAACGGAAACCCAGAAAGTAAAGAAAAATATGTTTATGTAGGAAAAGGAATTTGTTTTGATACTGGTGGATATAACACTAAGGGATATCACATGGATGGCATGAAATTTGATATGTCAGGTTCAGTAATTTGTGCTTATGCTGTTAAAGCATTGGCTGAATTAAAAGCAAAAGTTAATGTATCAGCAATAATGATGCTTACTGACAATGCAATTGATACTCATGCCACAGTTCCTGAATCTGTTATTAAATCGATGTCAGGTAAGACTGTAGAAATTACAGATACTGATGCTGAAGGCAGATTAGTATTAGCCGATGGATTATTTTATGGTGCAACTAAATTAAATGCTTCTTTATTAGTTGATGTAGCAACATTAACTGGAACTATGACCAGAGCATTAGGCAAAACTTATTCAGGAATTTATTCAACTTGTGATAAAAACTGAGAACAATTTGAAAGTGCTGCTAAAACTGCACATGAAAGAGTTTGAAGAATGCCTTTACATGAAGATTTTCATAAACCAAATAAATTAAGTAAAGTGGCTGATTTAAACAATTATTCAACCACTGAATTATCTGACTGTAATACCGCTGCTATGTTTTTAAAAGAATTTACTAATAATGTTCCTTATATCCATTGTGATGTTGCTGGAACAGCTGATGCTAAAGGAATTGGTTTTGGAGTTTTAGTTTCAACATTAGTTGAATTTGCTAAAAACCAAAAATAAGGAGAAAAAATGGAATTAATTAAATCATTAGAATTTAAAAGAAACAATGATGTTTTATTAAAAGCAATTTTTGAAGAAGACCAACTACCTGAACATTTAGTAAAAAAACAAGGTGCAATTACTGAATATTTAAAAGATAATTTAGCTTATATATATTTAGGCAAAAAAGCCGATTTAGATTATGAAACTCTTTATGATTTAGCAGTTAATTTACCAAATCAAACACCAAGAAATTATCAAATTGAATTAGCTTCATTTGTAGGCCCAAAACTATGTATCAAGGGTGTGGTTGATGCTTTTGTTAAAGGTTTAAACTTCACTAATGCAAACTTATATAACAAAAAAACATTTACAAAGAAAGTAAATTCTAGTCAGATTACTTTATTAATTGAAAAACCATCAGAAGAAGTAATTGAAGTATTTAAAAAGGCCTTAATCTTAATTGAAGCCCAAAACTTTGCAAGAAATTTAGGAGTAACAGCCCCTAATGACTTAAATTCTGAACAACTAGCTGATTATATTGTTAAGGATTTTAAACAATATCAAAATTTAAAAGTTAAGGTTTTAAAAAGAAGAGATATTGAAAAATTAGGAATGGGTTTATTATTATCAGTTAACCGTGGTTCAGTTTATGAACCAAGAGTGGTGGTAATTGAATATAATGGTGATCCTACTACTAATGAAAAAACCGTTATGATTGGAAAAGGAATTACTTTCGATTCAGGTGGTTATTCATTAAAACCTTCAAGATATATGTTAGGTATGAAATATGATATGTCAGGTTCAGCCATTGTTGCGGCAACTATGAAAGCAATTGCTCAATTAGAACCTAAAAAGAATGTTTCAGCAATTATGTGTATTACTGATAATAGAATTAATGGTGATGCCTCATTACCTGATTCTGTATGAACCTCAATGTCAGGAAAAACTGTTGAAATTAACAACACTGACGCTGAAGGTAGATTAGTTATGGCTGATGGACTTTATTATGGAGCAACCGTTTTAGAAGCAACTAGATTAATTGACGTTGCTACTTTAACTGGGGCAATGGTTTCAGCTTTAGGAAGCACTTACACTGGAATTTGAGCAACAAGCGAAACAGCTTGAAAAGAACTTAAAAAAGCTGCTGATATGCAACATGAATTAGTATGAAGAATGCCTTTTGATGATGATTATGCTGTTAATATCAAAAATTCAGTTGTTGCCGATTTGAAAAACACTGATTTATCTGGTTTAGCTGGTTCTTGTTCAGCAGCCATGTTCTTAAAAGAATTTACCAATGAAGTTGAATTTATTCACTGCGATATTGCCGGAACCAATGATATTGATGAAAAACCAATGTTTGCCATGGTAAAAACCTTAATTCAATTAGCCTTAAACTAAAAAAAACGAAACTGCTAAATTAATTTGGCAGTTTTTTAATATTTAAGTTAGAACTAACTTAAATAATTGTAAAATAGTATTAAAGTGAGGAAAAATGGAAAAAAGAATTGACTTAAATAAACTTGTAGAAAACCCAATTAATAACTTTACTAAACCAATATTAGCCAATCTTTTTAATGTCTATAAAGAATTTGTGAATCAAGAATTGATTAACCCTTCTCGTGAACAATTCGATGAAATGATTGCTTTAGAACAAAAGATTACAAATATTGATCAGCATTTAGCGCAAGAAAGAAAAGCACATAAGGTTGGGGCAAGAACAACTGCCAATGTATTTATTATTATTTTTTCAGTTTTAATTATTGGTTTGTTTTTCATGTCATTTTTAGTAAAAAATAATCGTATTCTTAAAAAATATCGAGAAATTGAATCTAACTATTTAAATGAACAAAATAGTATGATTGACCAAAAAAACAATCATTTATTAAGTATTTTCGCTAATCATAGTGAAAACGATATTAAAGCAGCGATTTGAAAACGCTTTAACGTTAATGAAATTAAAAATTACAAATATCAAGAAATTGAAACGGCCATCAATCTTTTTAATAAAGACGTTAAAGGAATTGCTTCGATTTCAAAATATGATATCCGAAATTCAGTTTTTTATGACTTAGTTTTAGTTTATCAATATATTCAAAATATAAGAACTTCAGCAAGTGAAACTCGTTATAATTCCAAAGGTGAATCTTATGTTGTTACTTCTGTTCATGATGAACCAACCCCTTTTATTGAATATGCTGGATTCAATGTTATTCCGACTAATTATTTACCAGGCTTGAATTTCGAAGAAACTGATGCTTTAACTTCAAGACAAATTGCTAAAATGAAAAAACGCGGTGAATATGTTTTAGAAAATGAAGAATTTTGTAAATCATATTGATTTAGATATAACAAAGAAATTGAATTTATTAATTATTTTAGTACTTCAACTCAACAAAGATTTCTTGATTATAAAAGTTATATCACCGAAAACAAATTAAAGGAATCAAAAATTTCTAAGCTTTTAGGTAGTCTTATTTTAAGTAATAATTATTTAACAAATGATACCTATATTCCTTTTCATATTCTATCTTTAACTAATAATAACCCAAGAATAACTTTTAACCAAATAGCTGATTATATGTATAATCAAATTTATTCTTCATTAGTAACAACAATTTTAAATATTTCTAAGGTTTATTTACAAAAGAATTTAGCTATTGAAAACTATGAAACAAATGCTAATTCATTTATTGCCACTTATAAAGACCAAGAAAAAGTTGATACAACCAAGTCTATTCATTTCATAATTTTAAATCGTATTTATGAAAGAATGTTCTTTGATATCAATCACAAGAATATGGATAAATTAAGTTGATTTGAATTAAATAAAATTTATCCTATTAATAGCAATGTTGATTTATATGTAATTCAAAATAAATCATATTACTTTGAAGAACAAGTTGATTATTCAGGACAAGTCCCGGTGCCTTATAAAAGATATTATCCAATTTCTGAAGAAAAATATGTATTGCATTTGAAGAATTTAATTGATCCTGAAGATATTGTCGGTAATACTGGTGCCATTTTTAGTAAAAAACAATTAGTATATACAAGTATGGCTGACTTAAAAAAATCTAATTGAATAATTCCAAAAATTTATGAAGGATTAGAAAAATTAAATAATATCCGCGAGATTCAACAATTTTTGACTTTAGGTAATGTATATGCTGTAATTGATGATACTGGAGTATATTTATTCTTTAATTCAAGAACAAATTATTCCGAGACTAGAAAAAGTGATTTAGAAAATTACAATGTTTTTATACAAATCGCAACTTATTTATATAATTTTATTGAATCTGAAATTAATAATAGATTCTAAAAAAGGAAGGAATTATGTTATTTGATACCCGTAAAACTGATAACAATGAAGGTTTTCAACCAGAAGTAGACAATTCAATTAAAGAAGCAAAAGCCACAAAAGGTGAAAAAGCTTTATACATTTTTTTAAGTATTATTACTTTGGGAATATATTTCTTTGCAACTCATTTTCCAAAGAAAAATGAATTACTAAGAAGAATGAATGAAATTCAAGAAGCTTCCTCATTAATTCAAGCTGCTCAAAAGAAAAGAAGAGCAATTTTATTAAAAATGATGGATTCTTTAGAAGGTTATGCAAAACATGAAAAAGAAACTTTAGAACAAGTAACTAAATATCGTTCAAAAATTAGTGAAGCTAATGCTGATAAAGACTTAAATGAATTTAATAATAATTTAGCAGAAGCAACTAGAGCAATTAATGTTCAAATCGAAAGATATCCAGAATTAAAAGCTGATACTATGTATCTACAATTCTCTTCAGAAATTGTTATGCAAGAAGAAGAAATTTATGCAACCATTAGAAATTACAATTACAAAGCAACTTCATTTAACCGTGAAATCTACACTTTCTATACTGTTATTGTGGCTGAAAAATTAGGAATTTATAATCAACCTTTATTTAAAGCAACAAAAGAAGAAATGGCTGATGTTGATACTTCAAGATTATCAAAATAATTATTTAAATCTTATTTAAAAAAAGAGTTCCTCTTAAAGGAACTTTTTTATTATTTTCCTTAGTTAATAAAAAACCTCAAGCTCACTTGAAGTTTTTTAATAATTTTTTATTAAGCAACTAAACCATATTTTTTTAAGGTTCTTGCTGTTTTTGCGGTAACACGAACTGTTTTCTTAGTTCCGTTTTCTTGTAAAACAGTAACTTTTTGAAGGTTTAGATCAAATGTTCTTTTTGAAGTATTCAAAGCATGTGATCTTTTGTTTCCGCTTAGTGATTTTTGACCTGTTAATTGATCTCTACCTGGCATATTACTCTCCTGTTTTAAATTTTATACTTAATATTCTACAATATTTTTATTTTTTTTGTTTACAAATCTAATCTTTTTTAGCAACAATTTTATACACGTTATCATCAATTCAAACGGTATCACCAATTTTAATCTTAGTATTTCTACCCTCAGCAATTTTCCCATTAATTTTAATGATATGCGCTTTAATAAAGAATTTTGTCATTCCCCCAGTTGAAGTTAAATCAATTTTTTTAAGAAATTGACTTAATTTAATAAACTCACCATAAATTTCAATTTCCATAATTAAAATCCTTTATTTGGGGTAAATAATTGTAAGTTATTTGGATTAGAATCACTTGTTACCACGATTCTTAATTTATCTTTAGTAATGTTTAAGTTAATAATATCATCAAATACTGAAATAGCATCTTTTAAATATTTAGAGTTAATAGATAATTTTAATTCATCTTCATTATATTGGAAATTCTTTGTCTTAATTTCAGCATTAGCAATTTCATCTCTTGTTGAAGAAAAAATTAAAGTATCATGATCAACGTGTAATCTCATTTTGTTATAACTTTCTGAAGTAATGACACTCGCTTTATTCAATAAATTACTTAATTCTCTTTTTTCAATCACAAGCTTTGTTGCAAATTCCTTTGGAATTACTCTTGATACATCTTGATAAACTTGATCAATAACTTTGGTTTGAATAATTGTACCTTCTAATTCAAAGGCAACTTTGTATCTTGAAATAAATAAAGTAACTTCACCATTAAAATCAAATGTAAAAATATCTTTTAAGTTTTTAGCAACAATTGAAACATTAAAATCATTTAAATTTTCAACTTGTTTTGTTTCTTGAGCAAATCTATAACGATCAGTTGCTATAAATTTTAATACATTGTTTGAACATGAAATATTAACACAGCATAATACTAAATTAATTTCATTATTAGATGCAGCAAACAACACATTTCGAGTCATTTTTTTAAGTTCATCTCAGCTAATTTTTAAAGTATCTCCAAAAATAGAAAAATCGATTTCGGGAAATTCAGAAGTTTGATACAAATTTAAAGTATAACGATCATAATCAGTGGCAATTAACATAGTCTTATCATCAGAAGAAATACTTAAATCATTATCTAATTTTTTAATTATATTTCTAAAAATACTTAGTTCAACCACAGCTTTTCCTGGGGTAATAATTTCAGCATCAGCACTAACCTTAATAACATGTTTAATGCTTAATTCTCCATTTGAACCAATTAAAGTAATTTGATTATCTTCTGCTTCAATTAAAATTCCTTTCATAATTGGTAAAAATGGATTAGGATCAATTGCTCGATTGACCCTTTCGATGGCATTATCTAATAATAATTTATTAATTTTAATTTCCATAAAAACTCCTATAAGATCCTATTTAAATTTTCTTTAATTTTTTCAATTGCTAATTTTAATGATGAATTGCTTTGAATATTACTATCAATTCAATTTAAAGAAACAATAACAGTGCTATGTGATTGATTGCCAAACATTTTGCCAATATTTTGTAAAGAGTAATCAAAATTGTTCTTAATTAATCACATTGAAATTCTTCTTGCAATCACAATATCTTCTTTTCTTGTATTGGCAGTAATTTTTTTCTTATCGATCTTATAATATTTGGCAACTACTTCAATAATTCGTTCAGGGGTAATATTATCTTTTACTTGACTCACATTTTTAAAGATCATTTTCATTGTAGTTAAGTCATAAGTAAAATAATCATCTCCTTGGCTAAACAATTTAATTCTATTAATTGCTCCTTCTAAGTTTCGAATAGAATTTGAAAAATTTCGAGCAATAAATTTCAAACTTTCTTCTTCTCAAAGCTCAGGATTAATATTATTTTCTTTTAATTTAAAGTTTAAAATATCAATCACATCATTTATATCAGGCCTTGAAATTTGGATTGTAAGCCCTCCGCTAAATCTTGTTATAAATCGTTCTTCAAATCCGCCTAATTCTTCTGGTTTTTTATCAGCACTAATAATGATTTGCTTATTATTGTTAATCATTGTATTAATAATGTTAAACAAAACAATCAAGGTACTTTCTTTGTTGCCATATTGTTGTACATCATCAAACATTAAACAATCATAAGCTGTTAATTCATCGACAATTTTATTGATTTCTTCTTGGTTTTTGTTTTTTAAATTCTCAACTAATCTTCTTGTTAAAACATCAGGATTTATATATAAACAAGATTTATTTTTCTTAATAAATTCATTTCCAATTGCATGCAATAAATGTGTTTTACCCAAACCACTAGACGCATAAATAAAAAGGGGTGAAAATTCTACTTTATCGCTTTCATAAATTGTTTTAGCAGCTTTTAAAGCTAAAGAATTGAATCTCCCTACAGCATAATTTGCAAAAGTTAAATCTTTTTTCACATTGTTTTCTTTAGTTGTAATAGTCGTTTTTACATTTAATTTGGTAATTTGTTCTTTGTTATTAATTAAAACAATACTATATGAGTTATCAGTAATATTTTTAATTGTCCTTTCAATAAAACTAAAATAATCTTGTTTTACAAAGTTATAAACAACAGGGTGAACCTCAATGTAAATGGTTTTATTTTCCTTGTGAACAACATTTGTTAATGAAAAAAAACTACTATATGTAAATTCATCTATGTTATTTCTGACATCTTCGTGATACGCCTTATTAAGGGTATATAATTCTATTTGTTCTTCTTCCATGTTGTTAATTATATTTAAATAATTAATTTCTCATTACATTATTATCAAAAAATAGTTAATAAACTAACTTTATTAACATTATTATTAACAATGATTTTTTAAAAAAATATCATTATAAGAATATTTTTTATTGAAATTGTTAATATTTAATCAATATAAATTACAATGTTAATAACTTTGAAAAATAGATTCTTTTTTGCTTAAATATTTTTACCTTTTTTAAACTAAGCGTATTGTACTTTTGTAATTAAGCATATAAATTTAATTCAATTAAAATTATTTTTTGGTAAAATACATTAAGTTATTTTATTTATAGCAAAAATAGTAAAAAGGAGTAAGTATGAAAAGAACATATCAACCTAAAAAACGTAAACACATTAAAGTTCATGGATTTATGGCTAGAATGTCAACCAAAAATGGTAGAAAAGTTTTAGCTGCTAGACGTGCTAAAGGAAGACAAAGATTAACAGTATCAGACTCAAAATAGTTTGATGCGACTTTTTTATTTTTATTATATAGAAATGCAAAAAATAAATATTGTTAAGAAAAATTGAGAGTTCCAAGAAATTTTAAAATCTCGCAACCAAGTTGTCTCAAAGCATTTGATTATTTATTTCAAAAAAAATGAGCATTTTAAAGTCGGTATTTCAATCCCAAAACAATTTGCAAACGCCGTATATAGAAATCATTATAAAAACCAAATTAGAGCAATTTTAAGAGAAATTGATATAAATAAAATTAACTATGAAACTGTGATCATAGCTAGAAAGAGTTTTCTTGATTTAGAATTTGATCATAAGAAAAAAGAAGTATTTAAACTTTATGAAAGGATAGCGGATGGCAAAAAATAAAAAATCAATTCACTATAATGATTTTAAAGCAACCAAATATGAAGCTGAAAAAACCCCTAAAAGTGTTTGATTAAAAGTTTGAAAATGATTGAAGATCGTTCTTATTGTAATTTTTGCTACTGTTGGTTTGGTTGGGTGTGTTCAATCTTTTACAATCAAGACTAGTAACAAAGTTGGTGCTGGTTATGAATTATATGTAAAAGATACCCAATTATCACCTAATGTTTACACATTGAAATATGATGAAACTACTAATACTTTTTCATCAAATAACGACAACAAAAACATTAGAACAAATACATTTTTAGGTAAAGATTCACCAGAAACCATTGAAAAATTAAAATCATTAAATGAAGAAGCCAAAGGAAATTATTTAAATTACAATGGTGGAAGTTTTGCTTTACAACTTGTTGCTGATAAAACAACAACCAATTCAAATAATGAGACAACAAAAACTGAAGTAAATGTTAATGATTCAAGAGCTACTGATAAAGGCTATGTATATAATAATGGCACCGATTATGTCTTTTTCAACCTTGGTGATAAAGATGGAAATCATGCAACAACTGTTTACAAACCAGTTACAGAATTTAGTTATATTGCTATGCCAAGTATTGAATTCTTTCAAGCAACCAATGAGGATAATTCTGAAACAAGAACTTTAAATAATAGAATTAAAGCTGTTAATGTTAATTATGTTGCCAAAGATTTAGTTGCTGGCTATGATTTAAAAGACTTATTTGCTAGAGATGTTTATCAAATATTAATAAATGAAACTCTAAAGAAATGAGAAGAAAACAATACCTATAGAATTAATGATATTCTAAAACCATATACTGGAGCCAATGTCTTAGAAAAGATTGATGCATTTATTGCTGATTTAAAAACCAAAATAAGTGCTGATATTAATGATGATAAAGGTATTAAGAGTTCAGACGATTACAAAGTTGTTTCGCCTGATGGCAAAGTAACTGTTAATATTCCAAAAGATGCTATTTTAGGCACTGATTATAATAATTTTGTTTTTAGTCTTAGCCGTATGATTATGAACTATAATAATCTATTTAATATTGCTTCAACTTCTAAGACTTACAAAGATGGTGAATTATATCAAATGACTAAAATTTCATCTTTAGGTAATTATTATTCAGACAACAGCCTAAAAGGTTTTATTAAAGATCAAGAAATCATTCCTCAAAAACCAATTGTTTCATATGGCGATTATTGAAAACAAGGGCCATTTTATGGAATGTTTGTATATCCTATTTACCAATTTATGCATGCAATATTCTATGGACTAGGAACAACTGGTTGATCAATAATTTTAGCATTAATAATAACAGTTATTTTAGTTCGTTTAATCACCTTCTTCATTTCATTTAAGTCATTATTCAGACAATCAAAAATGGAAGAATTAAATAAACAAAAAGCAAAAATTGAAGCAAAATATGCTGATTATAAAGACGATAAGAAAATGCAACAAAGAAAACAAATGGAAATTTCAGATATGTATAAAAAAGCAAAGATTTCTCCATTTGGCCAATTTGTCACTATGTTAATTACTTTCCCAATCTTAATTGTTGTATTTAGAATTATTTCTGCTTCTCCAGATATTAAATCAGCTGATTGATATGGGATTCAATTATCAGCTTCTTCAATTAGTAGGGTAATCCAAGGAAAAGAATATATTTATTTACCGTTAATTATTTTCGCTTGTGGTATCCAAGCATTAGCACAATATCTGCCTAAGATTTTGGCGATAAAGAAAAATAAAGCATTACGGATGGATGCTTATCAAAAACAAGCAATGAAAAAAGAAAATAGAAAAAGTAATATTATTTCGTTAGTGTTTATTTTCTTTGGGGTATTATTTAGTGCTGGATTGCAAATTTATTGAATTATTAGTGGAATTTGAACAATTGGTCAAACGCTATTCGTTCATTACTTCCAAAGATCAAACTTCTTTAAAAAGAAAATTGAACCAAGATTCTTAAAATAATAAAATTTGAAAACCGAATTATTCGGTTTTTTTATATTCACAAAAATATATTAAAATATATTAAAATTTATGTGAAAGGAATGGTTTATAATGAATGAAAATGAAGAAAATGTAGTTATATTTGGAATGGATAACTCTTTTGAATTGACCAAAGAAATTGGCGAAGCAATAAAAAGAGAAATTACCCCTGTTCAAAAAATAGTTTTTGCAGATGGTGAGCAATTATTGTATTCTGATTTAACAGTAAGAAACAAGGCAGTGTTTATTATTTGTAATACATCAAAACCCGTTAATGATAATTTAATGTCATTATTAATTTTTATTGATTCTTTAAAAAGAGCTAGTGCTAAAAGAATTAACGTTGTTTTAACTTATTTTGGTTATGCAAGACAAGACAGAAAGGTTTCGGGTAGACAACCTATTTCAGCTAAATTGGTTGCTGATTTATTAACAGTGGCTGGGGCAACTAAGATTATTACAATTGATTTACATAATCCTTCAATTCAAGGTTTTTTCAATATCCCAGTTGATGATTTAAGGGGGCAATTTATTTTTTCAAATGAATTAAGAAATAGAAAAGAAAAATTTGTGATTGTTTCTCCAGATCATGGTGGAGCAGTAAGAGCAAGACAATTATCTGAATTATTAAAAAATGAAGAAGAGATTGCAATTATTGATAAAAGAAGACCAGCACCTAATAAAAGTGAAATTATGGGTGTTTTGGGTAATGTTAAAGGTAAAAATGTTGTTATCTATGATGACATTATTGATACTGGCGGAACAATCCTAAATGCTTCAAGAGTATTAAAAAAACAAGGCGCAAAAAAAATTATTATTGCTGCTACTCACGGTTTATTTTCAAAAGGTTTTGAAATGTTTGAAAATGAAGAAATTGTTGATGAAGTAATTATTACTAATTCAATTAATCATGATGATTTAAAAGGTTTTAAGAAATTAAAAATCCTTTCAATTGCCCAATTTTTAGGATTAGTTATTGAAGCTAATATTCAAAGAAAATCTGTAACAGAAGTATATGATGATTACGGCCAAGGCAACATATAATTTAATTGATCAATATTTACCAAATACTCCAGAATCAATTAAAGCTAAATTATTTGAGTATTATCAATTGATTGAGCAAGAAAACCAAAAATATAATTTAACAGGTTTTTATAATGAGAAATTATTTCTAAATGGAATTATTGAATCAATTAAAATTTTTAAAGAAATCCAAGCCAGAATCTGTAATTTGTCATCTAAAGAAATTCTAGATATAGGTAGTGGTGCAGGTTTTCCAATTATTCCTTATTTTATTTATCAACAAGATTTCAATCTTACTATTTATGAACCATTAAAAAAACGTGTTGATTTTTTAAATCTTGTAATAAAACAATTAGATTTAAAAAATGTTGTTATAAAAAAAATCAGAGCAGAAGACTCTTTGGAATTAGAAAAATTTGATTTTATTTCAGCAAGGGCTGTTTCTGAATTAAAAAATTTAATAGAAATATCACATCATTTATTAAAAATAAATGGCATTGCATGTTTTTTGAAATCTAATTCGTATCAAATTGAAATTGCTAATGCTAAATGAATAATGAAAGAATTAGATATTCAAGAAAGCGTTCTTGATTTGAATACTTTTTTTGAAATTCACAATGTTTTAGTTTTTTATTCAAAGACCAAAAAAACACCCAAGAAATTTCCAAGAAAGTGATCACAGATTATTAAGAAATAGAAAAATGTTTCACAAAAAGTGAAATGTTTTTTCATTATTAGGCATATAATTATTTATTCGCGCTTTTTTAAAAGGAGGTAATTTGAAAGAAATCTTTTTCCTGAATTTATCACTAATAGTATTATTAGGATTTGCTTTAGGTAAAGTTTTAGAATTAATAAAAATTCCTAAAATTATTGGTTATTTAGTTGTTGGTCTAATTTTTGGCCCTACATTATTTAATGCTATGAATCCAACATTATTATTAGTTGGTTCTCATTTAAGAAGAATTGCATTAATAATTATTTTAATGAGATCGGGCTTAGCTTTAGATTTTGGAGAGCTTAAAAAAATTGGAATTAGAGGATTTTTATTAAGTTTTGTTCCAGCTTCAATTGAAATTATAGCCACCATTATTTTTGCTCCATTAGTATTACATGTTGATTATTTAACAGCAGCTATTATGGGGTGTGTAATTGCAGCAGTAAGTCCAGCGATTGTTGTGCCTCGAATGTTAAAACTTAAAGAACAAAAATATGCTCAAAAACATGCTATTCCACAAACTGTTATGGCTGGTAGTTCATTAGATGATATTTTTGTAATTATTTTATTTACAATTTTATTAGGAGTTAAAAAATCATTATTAAAAGCAGAAACAGTAAAAATTTCAGTTGGCATGATCCTAAATATTCCTGGTTCTATTTTATTAGGAATTGGTGGAGGTATTATTTTTGGATTTGCTTTAATTTGAATTTTTAAAAATTTAAAAACTAAACCAACTGTTCAATTAACAATCTTAATTTTCTTTGCAATGTTTGTTTATGGCATTGAAGAACTTCTTTTAAATATTGGGGTTGAATATGCTTCATTATTGTCTGTATTTACAATCGCTGTTTTATTTGCTACTTTTAATAAAGAAAATGCCACGAAATTTTCAGAAGGGTATGGCAATTTATGAACAACTTTTGAGTCATTATTATTTATTTTAGTAGGAGCAATAACTTACATTAACTTTAAAGATATTACAAATTTAAAAGCACTAGGACTAATTGCAATTACAATTATTTTTAGATCATTGGGGACTTATTCATGCTTTTTGAAATCTAAAGCAACTCAAAAAGAAAGATTATTTGCCGTTTTTGCTTATTTACCAAAAGCAACTGTTCAAGCATCCATTGGTGCAGTCGCCTTTCAAGAAGGGGTTGATCCAAACCAAACTATTATTTTAGTTTCGGTAATATGCATTATTTTTACAGCTCCTTTAGGTGCTTTATTAATGGATTTAACATATAAAAAATTATTAACTCGTGAAATAGAACCAATGCAAACAATTGAGAAAGAAGTGGTTAAATCAAATATTTAGCCACTTTTTTCATTTTTATTTAACTCGAAAGTGTTAAATTTTTGTAATTTTATATTCACCAAAAGCAAATATTATTAAAAATATTTAATAATATATAATTTCTAATATTTATTTTGAATACAAATTGGAGAAAATTATGCATAGATTATTTAAAGAAGTATTTAAATCTCTGGCTAGAAATAAGATTACTTTAATCTGTTTAACTATTTTAATATTTCTAACCTCTGGTATTTTTACCTTACTTTTTGATGTTAAAAAAAGTTATTCATCAACAATTAATGATTATGACCGCGTTTCAAGAATTCATGATTTAACTGTTGATTTAGATGTTAATCCAAGTGGATTGGTTCCTAATTCAGGTTTTAATCAAATCGATTTAGATAACAAAACTAAAAGACAAGATGGAATTGTTTTTGAGGTTGCTGATGTTGAATCTAAAAAAGAATTTAGTTTAAATATGCCAGATGAAGATCAAAACTTTATTCAATTAAAAAATAAATTTAAGAACTTAAATATAGATGATGCTAATTTATATATTAGCACCGAAGATTTTGCTTCTTTTTATTGAACTTCAAAAAAACCTAATTCATCAGTAAATTTTGAGTTAACAAAATCAAATCCTGATGAATCAAGAATTAAAGAATTTAGCTTAATTTCTCCTTGAAAATTCACTTTATATACTAAGAAAAATAATTTATTTGTTCCTCTAGGAAAAAAAATTTCAAACCAAATTGGTGATACATTTAATTGAACTAATAAAATTTATTTAAAAGATTTAGGTGAAATAGTTCATTCGCCAATTGGACCAAATGGAAAAAATGAAATTCCTGAATACATAATTAATCCAACTTCATTATTTATTAATGTTGAAACTAGACAAGTTTCTTTATTATCAAGTGATTATCAAGAATGAAAAAATCAAGGTACTTTATTTGTAATTTCCGGTGAAGAATTAATGAAAAACCTTGGCTTTGAATTAAAAAATGGAAATCAATGATATTTTAATAATGCTTTATATGAAAATGCTGATATAAAATTTGAAGACGAATTTAAAACTACTAATAACACACTTTTTGATTTAGATGCCTTAAAAAATGAATTTGTTCTTAATAATTTCTTAAAAACAAATAAAATTGAGGCTGAAATTAAACAAGAAATCACCTTAAAACCAAATATTGTTTATGAATTACCTCAAAGTTATATTAGAACAAAATCAGAATCTTCTTCTTATGTTTGAAATAGATATACTTTGAACTGAAATGAAATTGAAGATGAAGAAAATTCAAATTGAAAAGGATCATTTTTAAAATATATTAAACTTTTAAAAGCGAATGATCCAACAAAATACCACGACTTAAAATATTTTTCATATTGAACAAAAAACAAGATTATTACATATCAAATTGGTTCAAATAAACAAAAATCATACAATGAAGTTATTCCAATTACAATTAATGATTTAGATGTAACATTTAAAAACCCTTGAGATGGTGGAGAATTTAATATTTATAATCCTAATGAATTAAATTCCACAGAAAATAGAAAATCATATTACACAATTAGACAAATTGAATTTCCTAATACTATTGCTTATGAACCAATTGATGATGTAGAAATTGCTAAAATTAGCAAATCAACCAAATTGAATGAAAATTCAGAATTAATTAGAAGTGGAGCTAATAATTTAGCTAGATTAGCAATTATTGATGAATTAAAAAAACAAGTTGGAGAAGAAAACTTAGGATTAAGAGAATCAATTACTGTTGAAACTGTTGATGAAATAACTACTAAGAAAAATGTTTTCCACTTTATTAATACTGGAGATAAGGACTTTAAAATTCAAGGATTAACCCAAAACATTGGAAAACTTTATAATGAACAATATAATCCAACCATCTTAAATAGTTCAATTACTAATAAAAATACTGATGATTTTATTTTAAAACCAAAACCAGGCGATAAAACCTTTAGAAAAATTCCAAGTGATTATGCAACAACAATCATTGAAATGGTTTCAAAACAATATACCCCTGATCCATACTATTTCAAAACTAATATTATTTTTGATACCTATTATGATTATTATCCAAATACTCAAATTCCAAGAGCAAATCCTAATAGTAAAATTATTATGTTAACTATTGCCGATGATGAACCTTATAGTGAAAAAGGTCATACTATTATTGCTGGAGTTATTTATAAAAATGGAAAATATTCAATCGTTGTTAAAGATACTATTGATGGTTTCCAACAAGAAAAAGTTTGAAAAACTGTTATTTTCAATAATAAAGAAAACTTTACATTAGATGAATTACATAAAATCTTAAAAGAACAAAATTGAACAATTGATGGAATTATTGGAAAAAATGGTTGACTAGCAGTCAATTCAACATATCGTAATTCAATGTCATTGCCAATTGCTTTTGGAGCAATTAATTCTGAATTTGCTGTTGAAATTATTAACAAAAAAACCACTGATTTATTAATTGGTGCAATTAAAAAAATTCTTTCTGAAACAGATTTAAAGAAAATAATCCGAAGAGATGACCTGAATAAGATCTTTGATGCTGTACAACAAGCTATTGAACAAAATAATCTTCACATTTTATTAAGTGTGGCAAAGGTTAATAATGAAATCGTTATTAAAACAATTTTCGATGTAATTAAAATCTTAAATCAATCAGTTTCTAAAACAGCCCCAAATTCTTCTCATGCAAACATGAATGGAAATGCTTTCTTAAAAGGAATTTTAAACTACGCTATTGATTATTTTAAAGAACAATATATGCTTTCTGGTTCAACTGAAATTGAAAGAAATGCTTATTTTGAAAAACAAATTGAAACCATTGCCCCAATTTTAGGTTTAGGTTCAAAAATTGTTGTTCCTTATTTAAACATGAGTATTAAGGATTTATTGATTTATGTAAAAAATAAGGAAGCTGTTTTTGATATTTTAAAACAAATCATTGATGCCTTTGATTTTGCTAAATTATCAAAAATTATTGATGAATGATATAACTTACCAAATCACAATTTAAAACAATATTCAACTACTGATGATGAATATTGATCATTATCAAAAGATCGAATTATTATTAGTGTCCTTAAATCATTAGATGAATACAAAATTAAAACCGCTTTAAAGGGCTTAGTTAATCAAATTGATTTCAATCGTTTACTAAATCCAAATAGTAACGATAGTTATTATGCTAAATTAATCAAAGCTAAAGAAGCTAATAATGAAATTCTTTCTGAAGAAGAAAAAAATAAAATCAAAAATTTATTTATTAAATTTAATGGTTATAAAGACCCTGCTAAAGCTTATTTAAATATTAATGAAGGAATTGGTGAAATTATTGATTTATTCAGTTTAGAAAAATTCAATAATTCATTAGATATTTTAATTAGACATATAAAATCTTCAATTATTGCTAATAAGAAAATTTATGATAATTGAAATACCGAAGTTTTAGACACAGTTGATTATTTAAGTGCTTTTATTTCTGGGCTAAATTCTTCAGTTGATCCAAAAGTTACCGGAAAAATTGGTAAATTACAAAATTCAATTATTAAATTGTTTAACTTATCAAGCAAAACTAAGAATTTAGTTGATAAATTGAATATTATTATTCCAGCTGAGGATGAAGAAAAGCTTTCTGCTTTAGACTTATTTGTTATTCCAGCATTAGCAATGCCAAATCCAAATAACCACATAGCAACCCCTGATGAAACTAATCCTTCATTTGATGCATTTAATTTAAATCACATCAACAATTTAATTGCAAAAACTAATAATTTAAAGATTAATCATCAACGTTTCCAAATTACTCAAAATGAATTGAGCTTTTTAAAAAATATTGTTTTAGTTAATGATGATGACTTAAATGATTTAGATGATGTTATTGAAAAACTAGAAAAATATAAAGCTCTTGTTGAAAAATTATCTTTATCAAATTATGGGCCTTTAAAAGAAAAAGGCAATTGAAATTATGATTTTAAAGATGATATTAATAAAGAAATTAAAACATTTGGTGATTTAGCTTATCGTTCTGCTTTAATTAATCCAAATGATCCAAAACATGAAGAAGATGGCAAAATTCTAACTACTTTACATGCCTTTTTAGCTCAAAAATTATTTGGTAATATGTTAGGTTCTTCACAAGCTGAATTTATTAATAAAGAATTAAATCTGAATTCATTGTGAATCAAGATCGCTTATGAACTAAGAGATTTATCAAATGATACTGTTAAAACTAAATTAGATCCAGAAACGGGTCTAACTGTTTCAGAAATTATTAAAGATAATCTTTTAAGTCTAGTCCAAGTTAAAGAAATTATGATGGATATTTTCAATATTGCAAATAGTCCTGAAATAAAAGCTTTAATGAATGCTTATAATGATGTTAAATATGCATTACCAAGTATGGGAATTTTAGGAAGTGATAATATTTATAAATCTAAATTATTTAAATTATCAAGAGCTCATGTTGAACCAAATTTAGCAATTAAAACCCTAAAAGACCAAATTGAAAATGCAACTGTTTTCCAAACTTTATTTAATAAAGTGAAAGAAATGTCAAATAACCCTGATATTGCTAATAAAGTTAAAAACATTTTACTAAGACATATCAATGAATTAACATATAACTTTGGTTATATTTCAGCAGCTGATCAAATGCCAACTTTCTATCTTGCTTCATTAAAACAATTTTTAAATAGTTTTATTGGTGATGATAATTCATTAATTCCTAGTGATTATGAATTTGATGTTATTTATAAATTAGTTTTAGAATATTCAAAATTATCAAATGGTTTAGCAATTATTAATGTTCCAAGACCAATTCTAAACCCATTATTAGCTTTAAATTTCCCACAAATTCTTTTATATTATGTATTAACTAATAATGAACAAGACGGTAATTTAGCCTTCATTGTTAAAAAAATTATGAAAAATCTAGAAGGCATTTCTTTAACTGAAATTAAAGACTCATTAATTACTTTATTTGATTCATTTAAAACAAGAAAATGAATTGTCCCTTCAAAAGATAATGAAAATGTTAACTTAGACTTAAGTTCATTTGCCTATACTTTTGATCAAGGTTTAAAAACTGCTGACGGCAAAGATATTGAATTTTTTGGAATTAATATTACTAAGACAGCCAATGATTCAATTTATAAAATCATTCAACCAATGACCATCTGAAACACCATTGTATATTCAGATTCTGGATCATATTTAGCCAAAGTAAATTACGGTTATTTCAATAAAAATAAAAAAGAAATTTATACTGGTGATTTAACTGAAGCCTTAAAAAATCCAATTGAAATGGAGAGATTGATTAAATCTTTACCTGCTAAAAACAAAATTACTGTTAACACCATTGAATATATTATTATTGGTGTTGATACTACTGCAGATTATCTATATCCAGTTATTAATGAAGAAAACTTGCAAGTAGACACTAAATCTCAAGCACTAGTTTATGTAAACCAAAAAGGGTTTGATAGAATGTATTCAGCTTACCCAACATTTGCAATTAAGAAAAGTGTTTTAGTAGCTGCTCCTAAAGATGCAAAAGGTAAATATTTAGCTAATAAATCACCTGAAGAATTACAAATTGAATTACAAAAAGTAGTTGATCAATATTCAACTAATGGGATGAAAAAAGTTTATTTAGCTGATGAAACTGATTTTTTAAACCCAGAAAGAGCAATTAGATATAAAACTGTTAGATCAATTGTTAAAGTTATTGAACAAACTTCAATTTATTCAGTAATTTTATTAATTGTTTTAGTTGCATTTATTGTTTATTTCATTATTAAAAGATATATTGAAGCAAGAAATAAGGTTATAGGTATTCTAAGGGCACAAGGTTATACTACTGGTGAAATTGCTTTCTCATTCTGTGCTTTTGGATGAATTCCTTCAGGAATTGGGGGCTTAGCAGGATATATTACTGGATTGTTATTACAATTAAAAACAATGCAAATATTCAGCAGTTATTGAACACTAGAAAATAATACAATTCCATTTAACTGGCTTTCAATGTTTATTACAACAATTTTACCAATCATAGCTTCAAGTATTCTGATTTTTATTATTACAAAGGTTTCAGTTAAAACTAAACCAACTGAAATGATGAGTGGATTAGTGGATTTAAATATTGGAAACGTTGCTTCAAAAGTTTCTTCTATATTTAGAAGATTTGGCATTAAAATGAAATTTATTGCTTCTATGGCCTTAAATAATTTCTGAAAAATGCTTTCATTATTCTTAGCATTTTCAACAACTTCATTAATATCAATGTTCTTCTTATCTTCAAATAATGTTTTTGATCGTTCAATTAGTCAAACTTACAAAAATCGATTATATAAATTCAAATTGGATCTAGAAACACCAACTACCGAAGGTGGGCCATATGTAACTTATAATAAAAACATTGTTGAAAATTTATTATATATGCCTAACGATTTATCTGGTTCAACTTCTTCAAATGGAACACAATTAGATTATGATAATCCCAACTTCTTAAGACCAGGTTTTTCATTAAATACTGATACAATAATAAGAAAATTTGATCCAGTTGTTATTACTAAATCATCATTGGATTTATTAATGGATTTAAATGTTGAATTATCTCCTTGAGATATAACTTATGCAAGTATGCCAGAAACTCAAAGAGCTAGAGTTGTACAAATTTTTAACCGGGTTTCAAAAGAAATTGAAGAATCTCAAAACTTAGTTAAAATTCCTAATGATGCTGGATGATATGAAGTTATTTGTGTTGCTGATATCAATAAATATTATGCTGACCAAAAAGCCGGTTTACCAGAAGATATGAGTAATCGAAGAAGTTATTTCACCTTTAGAGGAATTGAAAATTATGATTCTGACAAATCAAGCAATCCAAATGATATGCAATTTAAATTTGTTGAATGAGATCCAGTTAATGAAACTTATTTAAAACCAATTAAAATTTCAACAGCTCGTCATAGACAAGAATACAGAGATTTTTTAATTAATGCGTATAAAAAGATTGATAGTATTGATTTCTTTGTTGGATTTGCAGGTGTTTATTGAAACGAAAATACCAATGAGAAATATTCTTATGCAAAAACCCAAATTAAGGGCAAAGAATACCGTATTTATGGTTATGCAAATGATTCAAAATATGTTCAAATTTATGATGAAAAGAACAACAATTTAAGTGAATTGTTAAATAATTATCAATGGGACCCCCAAGATGCAATACCAGTTGTTTTAAATAAAGTAACTTCTAAAAATTTAAAAATTAAAGTTGGTGAGACTTTTGAAGCCAAAGTTTTAAATCACATTGATCGTTATAACTACCGTGTCTTAAATCTAGAAGCCCCAAGAACAGATTATTCTTTCAAAGTGGTTGGTATTTCAAGTACTTATATCAATAATGAATTTGTTACTAGAAAAGATATTATTGATAAGATTTTAGGTTTAGATAATTTAACTAAGCGATTAAAAGATGCAAGACAATATGAATTGAATAATTTAATTGCTAAAAACCCTCAATTAAAAGAAGAATATATTAAAATCTTTAATAAAAAATACGAGGCATTCAATGGAATATTATCAGTTGATAAAACTCCTGTACAAACCATTGACACCTTAACAACTTATTCATCTTCAGGATTCTGAGGAGCCGCAAGTACTTATGACGTTGCTAATTCTTCAGATGAATCAATTTGAGCATTCTTTAAACGGATTTTCATTTCTGATCCGAGTGTAAACTTTGTTTCTGTGTTTGAACATTTAGTAAATAGTGTAAATGAATCAAGAGAAACCAATTACTCATACAAAGATAAGTTATATGAATTTACTAAATTAAGTGAATATGATTACAATTACATTCTTGAACATAAACGGGATACATTATACAATTACGTCAAATTAGCAAGAGATGCTTTAAATCGTATGTATGGAACTGATACCAATGCAATTTATGGTAAAGATATTATGTTTGGTGCTTCATTTGATGTTAATAGTAAAGATATTGAAATTGGTTTTATTACCGGAATTTCTGAAACTATTAATACAGTTTTAGTTGCCTTTATTGTTGTATCATTCATTATTTCAATTGTTATTTTAATTGTTATTACTAACATTATGATTAGTTCAAACCAAAGAGCTATCGCAACCTTCTCAGTGTTAGGATACAGTAACTTTGAAAAGATCTTCTTATTCTTCTTCAATTTTGTTCCTGTTATTCTATTTGCTTGTGCTTTAATGATTCCAGTTACTTTTGGATTAATCTTCTTATTTAATCAATTTATGATGGCAACAAGTCAAATTGTATTACCGTTAACCTTAAATATTTCAACCATTATTTTATCTGCTACTATGTGTATTTCAGTCTTTACAATTACTTCAATGATTACTTGAAATAGTTTAAACAAAACTAAAGCAATTGATGCCTTGAAAGGAAAATAAAATGCGTAAAAACAAAAAAGAAAAAAAAGGGTTAGAAGCATTATCATATGAAAAATTAACTCATTCTAAGGAGAGTTTTGAAATTGATGATGATGGTGTTGCTATTAAAATACTGGATGCTAAAACCTTAAAAGAATTTAAAAAAGCTAATGATAAACCCCGGAAAAAAGATGGCAAAGAAAAAGAAATTAACCAAGAAAATTTCATTGTTGAAGTTGAAGATTTAAGAAAAACTTATTTATCAGGTAATATTGCCACTGAAGTTTTAAAAGGAATTACTTTTCAAATTGAAAGAGGTGAAATTGCAATTCTATATGGTAAATCTGGTTCAGGTAAATCAACTTTATTAAACATTATTAGTGCTTTGGATCGACCAACTAGTGGAAAAGTTATAGTTAATAATATTAATTTGCCTTATTTATCTGATCGTCATCAAACTTTATTTAGAAGAAAAAACACCTCTTTTATCTTCCAAAGTTATAACTTATTACAAAACTTAAATAGTTATGATAATGTTGAAACTGGTTCTTATTTGCAATCTGATAAATCAAAACACTTAAATATCAAAGAACTATTTAAAAACTTTGATTTAGAAGAATGTATGTATAAATATCCATCACAAATGTCTGGTGGGCAACAACAACGGGTATCGATTTTAAGAGCCATTGCTAAAAACTCAGAAATTTTAGTAGCTGATGAACCAACTGGCGCTTTAGATGAAAAAACTTCTAAAATTGTTTTGAAAATTCTACAACAAATCAACCGTGATTATAAATCAACCGTAATTATTGTTTCTCATGATCCTGATGTTGCTGAAATGGCTGACAAAGTAATTTATTTAGAAGATGGTAGAATCAAAGAAATTATTAAACAAGAAAGAAAATGATTAATTGAAAAAGAACCTTCAAATTAAGCATAATTTAAGTATCGCATTTTGCGATACTTTTATTCATCTTAAATCAAGTATGAATGTGTTAAAATTTAGAATATGCATCGTTTAGAATTTCTATTAGTTTTTATTGCTCTTTTAAGTGTTATTGCTATGGTTTTTAATCTTGTTTATGGCATATTAATTCATTTTAAAAACAAAATTAAATTGACTAAAAAGATTAGAATTATAATGATTATTTGTGATTCTATTGTCTTTTTAGGCTTTATTATTAGTGTGATTTCAATTATTTTTGTTGCTTTATTAGCCAAAAAAGAGCAAATTGCCAATAAATCGTTATTTTATATTGTATTTTCAATTGTTTTAGGCTTATTTGTTGGCTATTTTATATATTCAATTTTTCTTTTAAAAAAGATCAAAAAGGATCGGTTAGAAACTTTAAAGAAAATAAACAAAACAACTTTTTTAGAAAAACATTATTATAAAAACGGTAATCTACATTCCGAAATTCCTTATTTAGATAATTATCGTCATGGCAATCTAAAAATTTATTATTTAAACGGTAATTTATATTCTGAAACATATTATCAATTTGATTTAAAAAATGGACCTGACAATATTTATTATGAAAACGGTGCTTTAGAACAAACTACTTTTTTTGAAAATGATAAAAAACAAGGGCCACAAATTACTTATAATGAACAAGGAATTGAAATCAAAAGAGTTTATTTCTGAAAAAATAAAAAAATTTCATTAGAAAAATATAATTACTTAAATTTAATGAATAAAAAAACAAGTGAGGAAATTTAATTATCTTCTTCACTTGTTTTTGTTAACAATTCATCATAAATGTTAGCTAAATATACATTTGCTTCATTAAATACTTTTAAATAAAGATTTTTATAAAAAACTTTTTTAGTTTGATAATTAACATTTGGAATTCAAGTCTTTTTAATTGCTTTATCAATTGTTCCTCCAATAACAATAAAACCTTCAAAAATCTCTTCATGAATTAAATTAATTAGTTGTTTATAATTTCATCTAAAAAAAGGTATATTTCAAATAAGGTGTGAAACGGTGCTATTTAGTTTTAAATTACAAGCCCAATTCTTCATTTTATACTTTGTAGTGAATAGTTTTTTAACATTAACCGCTTTTGTTGGCAATAGTAAATTAATTTTAATAAAAGGTTGCTCTTCTTCAATGTTTTCACAATCTTTTTGAAATTTAATTTGTTGTGAATGATAAAGATTGTGCTTACAATTATCTAATACAAATTTGGAATGTAAGGTCTTTAATTTCTCGTAAGATTCAAAAGTCATCATGACCTCAAAATCATCTTCTATTTCTTCTTCAACATTGTTAATGGCATACAATAAAAGTTTTTTATCAAGGCTATATCAAATGTGATTATTGTCACAAATTTCTACAAATTCTTTTAATAATGTTCATTTCAATTCTAATCTTTGTTCATCCATAATACCAATAATTATATAGAGAATATTCTATGAATATTAACAATATACACAAAAACCTTAAAAAATGTTAAAATATATAAATATTTAGAAAGGAATAAAATGAGCAATAAAAAAATAAAGACTACTGAACAACAATCACGTAGAAAAAAAATATTATGAGGTGCATTTTGAGGTACTGTTTTAGGTGCTGGTGTTGTTGCAGGAATTACTATTCCTTTAGTTCAAGCTAAAAATAAATTACCAGTTATTGATAAACCAATTAACAAAACAGATAATGTTTTTGAAATCAAATTGCCTAATGGAAAAACAGTTTCTATTAATTATGAAACAATTGACGTTTTAGATAAAAATGTTAATGAAAATAAATATATTGCTGAAGAAATTCAAAATCATATTACTGAATTTTTATATAAACAAGAATATGAAGCTTCTTTAAAATATGAAGCTATTTATAAGGCAGATAAAATTAATGATACTAGATCAATTGCCTTACCTTCAATTGAATCAATTAGAAATGAAGAAACCCAAAAAATTGACGATTTAGAAAATAAATTTAAAGAACAATTTGGTTTTGATAAAAAATGAGAAGAAAAATTTATTAATGAATTAGCAAAAGATGAATATGGTAGAGCTAAAAATAAAGAAGAAGCAATCAATTATAAAGTAACCAAACGTTTAGAATCCAAAGCATATTTAAGATATGAAATGGAAATGAATCAAGATTGAACATACACCGAATTAAAACAAGGTTATGTTTTAGCAAATGATGATGTTTACTACACCATTGATGGTAAAAAAGTGGAAATTGCTAAAAAAGGCGACAAAATTGCTTTACCTTTTGCTAAAGAAAACTTTAACTTTGTTTTACCAAGTGAAACTGATCCGGAATTAAAAATCAATAAACCAGATGAATTTAAAGTGCCACTTTATGTAACTAAATCATTTGTCTTTGATCAAAAAAGCCCTGAAGCTTATATTAAAGAATGAATTAAGAAAAAACAATTTATCGCTTCTGATTTTAATTTAAACATTAAACCTGATGAAAAATCTAAGGATAATCCTTGAATTATTTCTAAAGATGATGTTATTAAGCTATTTAAATATTCAACATATGAAAAAGACGAGGATAATGTATCAATTGAATTAGGTATTGATCGTTTAAACAAATTCCAAGGTTTAAGTTCAATTCTTAAAGAAGATGGATTATCAAAAGAAAATCAAATTAAAGCAAAAAATGATAAAATGGCTTTAATAAATGCTTCTTCTTCATCAACCAATGCTAATAAATATGGTTCAGAAGGATTTAAGAATGTTAAATCTTTAATTAAAAATAGCGATCCACAAAGTTTTTTACCATTAATTTCAATTTTACAAGGTGATGCAACTGCTGATACTGGAATCTTTAAATATGAAGAAAAACCAACACTATTTTCTGATTTAAAAACCAAACTTTTAGTTTTGTTTGATAATAATGTTGATTTAAAAACCGAATTATCAAAATCTGAAGAAATAATTTCAGCAAATAATGGTGATTACACTTATAAATATTCTGAATTAAATGAAAAAGTAGCTAAATACATTAACGAAATGGAAGAAAAAGACTTTAATAAAATTGCTGGTGAAGCATTTAGAGATACTTTTGCCTTTGCTACTTCAACTAATGATAATGAAAAAAATAAAGTCTCAACTATAATTAAAGTTAACAATAATTTTGTTTTAGTTTCTTTAAATGGCATTATTATTAAGAACGTTTTACAATTAAATTCTGAAGAAGTTGTTAATCGAGTTATTAGAAGAGATTTAGCAATCAAATCTAAAGCTAATTACTCAGATGGAATTAATGAAACTATTTTTGATTTAGAAACTATGTTTAATGAAATTTTAACCAAGAATTATCAATTAAACGATTTATTAAAACAAGATTCATTTAAAGCTTATATTAAAGAAAAAGAATTAAAATCATATCAAAAAGATGAAACTCATAAATTTAATGATGAAGATATTAACAAGGCATTGAAATATTTAAATTCTGTCGAACAAGCAAATATTGGTGAAGAATTAAGAAATAAAGCAAAACAAATTGAAGAATACGTTTCAAAAACTATTTCAACTAATATTAGTGCTGATTTCATTTATGATCAAAATACCAAACAATTTAGCATTAGAGGTCATGAAAACAAAGAAATGATTTCATATTTATTTGAGCAAATTGAAAACTTTTTAAAACAAGCATAGGAGGAAAGAAATGAGAAAATTAAATAAAAAATGATTAGCATTATCAGCATCATTAATTCTTCCTATTTCAATTTTGCCAATCGCTGCTGCTTGTTCACATGACAATAAAGATGTTGAAGAAAGAGCAAGACAAAATAAGATTTTGAATGAACAATTAGCATTTAATAAAGTATTAATTACTTTAACAAATAGTTATTTAGCAACTTTTTATCAAGACGATTTAACAAAAAATGGTTTATCATTTTCTTCAACCAATGATGTCATTTTGGAATTATTAACTAACAAGAATGAAAATTCATCTGAATTTTATAAAGATGCTTATGAAATTTTTAAAATTTTTGCTTTCAAAAAGCTTGATTCAAATCCACAATATTTCTCAAATTTAATCAACACCTTTATTCAAGCCGAAATTGATACTACTTCATATCAACCAGCTCCTTATGCTATGCCTAATGAAACTGAATTTAAATTTTTAATGCAACATTCAGATAAATTAAGTGAAAATATTAGATACGAAATTCAAAGTTTAATCCTTTCTAGAAATTATTTATTAAAAGATCGAAAAGAATTACGCGCTTTAGCTAATGATGAAACTGGCAAAGATAAAATTGAATCAAAAGTCAAAATTGACAAAGACAAAACCCCAGTTAAAGAACGGATTATTCACGAAAATCTTGATTTAACCGAAAATTCATTATATTTAATTAAATACTTATTAAATACACCATTGGTTCAATCTTGATCATTTGATGATAATCGTGATATGAATTTACGTTGAAGACAAGGTGAAATTGCTACTTTAGAAGAATTTAATAAATTAGCTGAATATAACCCAGCTAATAAACCACTATATAAGGTTAATGAAGTAGCAAAACGGCCAGAATTATTGATTGCTATTGGTGAAAATGAACATTTTGATTTAACTAAATTAAGGGCTTATCGTGGTATTAGCAAATCCGAAAGTTATACTGGCGAATTATCAAATGATATTTTCTATTTGAAAGAACAACTTTCTCCAATCTTTGGGTTTGTATCACCAACAAACAATAAAGTCTATTCACAAGATGCATTTAAATTTGCTAAATTAATTATTCAAGAAAGAACCACTCCACTTGCTCAAATTATTGAAGCAAATAAGGCTGAATTAATTAAAGAGGACAATAAAAAAGAAGTAGCAATTAGTGATATTGAATTTAAAGATCTAACGAAAGTTGTAGAAAATAATAAAACTTATTATGAAAAAGAAGTTACTTTAGATGATAATCAGTATCATTTAAGATTTGAAGTAGTTTCAGTAACTAGTCAATTAAAGAAAACCAAAGATATTGAAATTGAAGTTAAAGTAACAGTTAAAGAATTAGAAAAACGTCAATTTTTGACTTACCGTACTAAATTGATTAATTTAAATCCAGAAACTGAATCTAAAGAATATAACTTAAACTTATTAAGAACCAATGTTAATTCATTTAATGCCAATACTAAATCATTTAGCCCAAAATACATTGTTAAAATTGTTCCTTTATTTACAGCTAAACCACAAACAACAAATTCAAATGATAAAGAAACTAAAGAAACAAAAAGTTTTAGTTTTAGACAAACTCCATGAGAAAGTAATGAACAACAAAAAATCATTGCTAACAATATTATTTTTATGGATCAAAAAGAGATTTTCAAACAAGCAAATAAATATTATCAAGAACTTGGCTTTAAGATTGATGATAAAGCAATCAATGAAACCATTGCTAAAAAATTAAAATTAGAGGGATTATTATAGAGTTATGGAAAAGGATATATTCCAGAGAATAATTGATAGAGAAATACCAGCCACAATTATTTATGAAGATAAAGAAGTTATTGCTTTTAATGATATTAAACCAGTAAATAAAGGTCATTTTTTAGTAGTGCCTAAAGTTTTTTCAGAAAATCTTTATGATATTGAAGATGAAGAACTTTCTTATTTAATATTAAAAGCTCGTGAATTAGCTTTGGAAACAATGAAAAAATTAAATGCAACCGGTTTTAAATTAATTGTTAATAACAATTCTTCAGCTGGTCAAGAAATTTTTAGAACTCATATTCACATTATTCCCTATTATGAAGATTAAACAAGCGTTTGCTTGTTTTTTTATATAATTAATAAATATGAATAATGAAATCGAAACGATTGGAATCATTTTATCAAAAAAATCTATCAATGACTATGATGAAAATATTTGTGTATTAACAAATGAGGGAATTGAATGAATTTTTTGTAAAGGAGTAAGGAAAATCACTTCCAAAAATAGCAATGCTTTAAACATTTTAAGCATTGCTAATTTAGAATTAATTATATCTAAATACCCAAACTTAAACAAAAGATTAAAAAGAGCAAGTTTAATAACTGCCTTTCCAATTGATGTCAATATGGCAAAAATTCAAGAAAAACTATTGTATTTTTTTAAAAGAATAAGAAGTAAAAATTGTCAAATTCTAATTGAGTGATATTTAGAATTAGCAAAACTATTTAATCAAAATAAGGACAATAAAATTATTACTTTTTTATTATTTAAAATTCTTCAAATTGAAGGCATAAATCCCCGTTTAGATGGATGTGTTGAATGCGGAAATACTAAACAAATTGTGGATTTTGCTTTTTATAAAGGTGGTTATTTGTGTCGGAAACATACAATTAATCAATCTATTATGAATGTCAATATATTGAAAAGCCTTTTTTATTTAGATAAAACTTTTGAATTGTATGCTTCTAATGTCAGCCATGAAGATAATAAAACAATTTTGAAATTAATAACTGAATATTTAACTGAATTAATATAAATATATATTTTTCTTATTAAATTTTATGTATTCAGTATTAAAAGAAAGAAAAACGATATTACAACTAACATTAATTTATAAATAAAAGTCACTTTATAGTGACTTTTATTTTAATGCATATCTATTAGATGATAAATTTTCATCATTTCTAGCAAAAAAAAACTAAAATATATTTAAGGCAATGTCAGCCATAAATGATATGTAGTTTCAAAATTTTTGTTTTTAAATAGATTTATGAAATTGTAAAAAATAAGTGAGGAATAAATGATAGATTGAAAAATAAAATTTTATAAGATAAATGAAGTTATACCCTATTGCGATTATATATTTCATTTAGTTAAAACGAAAGGTCTTACAACAATAGGAGATATTATTCAATTCACTAATGAAGAGTTGATAGAGATGGGCTCTAATTTTGTTGATTATACTGTTGAATGTGTTATTGATTTTGTAAATTTTATTAAACAAACTCCTTTTGCGTTTATTGATGAAGAAAAATATTTTTATGTAGTTGATACAAAGACGGAAATGCTAGAATTAAAGACTTTATATTTAAAATATATGGCCATTTCATTTGGTTTTTCAATGAATAGTTTTATAAACGAATATTTAGCTATTATGAGTTGTGAAGACATATATAAATCATATTATGTATATTCTTTTCAAGGAAAAAATAAATTAAAAAATAAATTAAATGATTTAAATAATATTTTGTTTGTTAATGATACATATATAACAAAACAACAATTTTCTGAACAAAAAGCAAAATATTATGAATATATTAAATGATATAGAAAAATCTTCACAAATGGTCCCATAATATTAAACAACACATTAGCTAAATACATAGATAATGCACAATATGATAATTTAAATAATACAATATTATTTAATGATGAAATTAACGACATTTTAGATGAAATAATTTTTGAACATTTTTATTTCAAGTTATTGAATAATAAGATATTTCTTTCAGAAGAAAAATTGTTTTCTTCTGTTTCGAATGAATTCCAAAAAAATAAATTTAATGCCTTAAAAATGATTAAGAATCATATGGATATTTACACTAATGGAATATATTATTTTTTTAGAAAACCTTCAATAGAAACAATATGCAATGGCAAAAATAATGATGAATTTACTTATGATAAATGAATTGCTGATAAAAAAAATCAATTTAAAAGCAATGATTATTTATTGCAATACGAACATTTAATTAATAAAATTATTCCTTCAATATTTAATAAAGGAGTTTTATTTACTAAATATCGCAACATTGTTCATGGAAAAACCAATATTATCTTAAATGATGATTATTATTGAATTTCATTTATAGAATATATGTCATATTTTTTTAGCGAAGATTTGGTGGATATATTAGTAAATAAATATAAATTACCCCCTAAATTATCATTATTAATTTTCGGCGTAAATAATAAGATAATTCATAAATTATACAAAGCTCGGTATAAAGAAAACAAAAATAATATTTTGAATTTTAATCTTGAGGAATTTCTATTATTTGATTATGATATACCAATTTTTATTAAACATTTTTTAGCAACGAATATTTTAAATGTCTATGAAGAATTATTTAAGAAAAAGCTTAACGGTATTGATTATAAATATGAAAATCAAAATTTATTAACGTTCAATGATTTACAAATTAATTTATCTGCTTATTTTTTAAATAAAGATTATGTAAAAATAGTTAATTCAAAATTATTTAAAGATTTTGAACAATTGATAATTCATATTAAAAGAAATTCAATGTCAATGTTATCAATTATTGAAGAATATTTTAAAAATTATGTATTAAATGAGACTGAATTAAATATAATTTTTCAAAATTTATTAAATTGAGTAGAAAACAACTTATCAAATAAATGAATATTTAGTTTTAAAAAATGACATATTCGTGCATTTGAAGCTTTGTTAGCGCGTTATTCAAACTTTTTAATTTGCGGAAATAACCGCAAATGAAGATGAAGGGAATTTGATAAATATAATTATGATGATTTTTTGGAAAAAATAGAAATTTTTAATTATAAAAATATGATTTTTACAACTAGAATAATTTATAACAAGAATATTGATACAATGAAAGAATATGATATTCGTAATGAACATGAATTACATTGCATTTTAAGAAAATTATTCAATTATAAAATATTAGTTGGTTCGTGATTATTTAAAAAAATGCCAACATTAGTCAATGGAAATGTGAATGAAGATCAACAATTATTAAATTTTATTAAATCTGTTGCACCTATTCATAAAGAAGAGTTATATCAAAAATATGCAGACGAATATGGATTTGAAAAATTTTATATACCAAATAAAATGAATAATTTTTTAGAATTAAAAAGTTTACTGGATAATAATGACGTATATAACTATAATACTATTTTGTTGAATGAAGAGCAAGTTCAAGAGATTAAAACAAAAATAGTAGAGCCAATCGAAGTAACATCTGATATCGAAAAAATAATTGCAAATATTCTTGAAATTGACATTTTCTTAGTTAATAAGGCGCATTTTAAACAAATAGGTTATATAAGAAACTCGGAACTATCATATCAAGATAAATATTTAAATTTATCTGATGCATTATATAAAGGAGTAATTGAGGGGCAAAAAGTTGTTAGTTTATATGATTCTTTTAAGTTTATTAAAGACGGAATTAGTGGTTGAACTTATAATATGTTTTATGTCTTGCTTAAAGAGTTTAAGCTACTTAAAATATCATCAGATAAATGTATTACGCTAGAATCGCTATTAAATAGCGACACAAATATTAATTTAAATGATTTATATAATTTTATTGAAGATGCCTTGTTGTATGAAAAAAACGAAATGTTTTTCACATTTGAGAGTTTATTAAAAAGAGGTTTTAAACATAAAATATTAGATTTAGGATTTAATAACTATTTTTATAATTCTATTTTAAATTATGGTTTAGATAGTAAATTTATAGTTATGAGAAAACCATCAATATATATAAGGTTTCCTTCAAAAGAAATAACTTCTTTTAATGAATTTATATATCACATAATGTTTAATGACATTTGAAAGGAATCTAATAATAGTCAAAATATGAATCAACCTATATTTATAGAAAATATTGTCGAATTTTTAAATGATAAATATTGTATAGAAATTAATAGTTCGAAATTAATTAAAGCATTAGAACAAATTGGATGCTACGTTACAAAAAACGCATTGATGGTTTATGATTCGAAAGAAAACTATATAAATTGGATAAATATAAAGAAAAATATAATAGGAGATTAAATAAATGAATTTAAAAAATGAACCTAGAGTTATTAAAACAAATTTAGTTAAAAAAATTTACGCAGATGGAATGACTGCTGAATATGATGTATATGAAATACCATTAGATTTATTATTCTATAATGAATTTAATGATCGTGTTATAACATATATATCAAATTATTCTAAAGAAGAATTGCAAAAAATGAGACTTGAGAATAAAGAAAAATATAATGATTTATTTGAAGAAGTAATAACAAACACTAATATTCCAGCAATGAAAAAAACAAAAAATAATATTGATATTGTTGGTCAGCTTGAAGTTGGTGTTGTTTTAAAAGACGGTCGAATTATTGACGGAAACAGAAGATATACCGCTTTAAGACAATTATCAAAAGAAGGAAGAGCAAAGAGGGGATTTCAGGCAATTATTTTGGATTTCGATTATGAAACAAATTTTAAATTAATTAAACAATTAGAGTTAGAAATTCAAATTGGTAAAGATGAGAAGCTTCCTTATAAGGCTATTGATGTACTAATTAGTATTTATGAATTAGTTTGTGAGAGAGAATTTAGTATATCAGAAGTCGCAAAATGAACAGGTCTTTCAGAAAAACAAATTAATGAAAATATTGAAAATGCTAAATTAATAAATGAACTTTTGTTTTTCATTAATGCTAAAAAACAATATCATATTGCAAGGGAAAACGATTGACTTTTTCCAATTGTGGAAATAAACTCGCTTTTAAAGAAGGCTCAATCTTTAAATATATCTAATCAGGAATTAACAATGCTGAAATATTCATTATTCGCTTCTTTAGTTGTAACATCTAATGGTGATAAAACCAGAATTTTTCGTAATTCATATAAAAAAATAATTCAAACTCCTGAAATGATATGCTCTTTTATCCAAAAATCCGATGATATTGTAAAGAAAATAAATGAAAAAGCTAATATACATAGTGATGAAACAAATACTCTTGATGTTAAGGAATTTTTTAAATCTATCATTCTTGATAATGAACTTAATGATAAAGTGACTCATGTTCGAAACGCAATGATAGAAAAATTTGAAATATTAAATTCATCTAATAAGATGATAGAAAATATTGAGCAAGTACAAAGAAAAATAGAAAATCTCGATAGTGAGATGTTTAGGGTTTTGTCAGTCGACGAACAACAAAAAATGAAATCATTAATAACCAATGTGATTGAAAAGTTATTTGATTTAAAGGAAAAAATTTAGTGTGGAAGAAATTCATATAGATATTGAAAATAATTGTACATTAGTTATAGATTGAGGAAATAGTAAAAATGATGTCGTCAAAAGTTTAGAATATAAAATATCAGGCATCGATAATTATGTTGATAATGAAAAATCTAAAATTTCTCAAAATCTAACATTTTTTAAAAAGAATTTATCTATAAGAGTTATTAAGAATATATTAAATTCAATTAATGATATTATTAATTGTTTCGACCCAAAAATAATATTACATGTAAGCGAAGAACTGAAAAGCAAAATTAATAAAATTAATAATTTAATAGAAGACAAAATCAACTTAGGTACAAGCATTAAGTCTAAAGAGTTTATAAATGATAAAAAATTTAATAGTTTTTTCATTGAATTCAAAAATATTGTAAATAAATATACAATTAGAAATTTAACTGAAACACAATATCATCATGCCTTTTTTGCAATGTTAATGAAAAATTCTGCAAATTTTTCTGTTCCAGGAGCTGGTAAAACGGCTTCAATATTAGCAACTTATGCATATTTATATCACAAAAATCTTGTAGATAAAATATTGGTTATATGCCCAAAGAATGCTTTTAATTCATGAATTAATGAGTGAAAATTTACATTCGGAAACAAATTGTCTCTCAATTTTCATATTTTCAACAATAAAAAAACTATTATGCAGGCATATATTGCAAATTTAGTTATCGTTAATTATGAAAAAGTAAAAAGTAATATAAATAGTTTACATAATATAATTAATGAAAAGACTTTAGTTGTTTTTGATGAAGTTCATAAAATTAAAAATCCTAAAGGAATATATGCAACTGCTTGTATTAAATTAATTGAGAATACCAAAGTATGAGGAACGATTCAATTATCAGGAACACCAATCCCTAATAGTTATGAAGATATTTATAATAGTTCAAAATTGATTTATGGAGATGAAAGAAACCATTTTTTTAATTATGAGCCCATTTTTTTAAGAAATATCACTAGAACTGGGAATGTTAGTCAAATTAATTATATTAATGCCCAATTATTTCCATTCTATGTTCGTGCTTCTAAAAAAGAATTGAATGTACCGGAACCATTGATTGATAAATGATATGAAGCAAAATCATCTTCCGATGAAGAAAAATTAGTGTCTTTATTAAAACAATATTATAAAAATAATTTTCTACTTTTCATAATAAGATTAATGCAATTGGAATCTTATCCAAAAATGCTTGTTGATAATATAAATGAAGATGATTTATATTCAATTATTGAAGATTGCGATCAAATTAATGATTTAAATCTTCAAGAAGAAACACAAGGATTTTCTGAAATTATAAAAATGGTTAATCAAATTTCTAATAGTAGTAAATGTGAACGATTATTAAATTTAGTTATAGATCTTATTAGTCAAAAGAAACAAGTAATTATTTGGTGTATTTTTACAAAAACTATTGACCATATTAATGATATATTATTACATCGTGGAATTATATCTTGCAAAATATATGGATCAACGAAGGAAATCGAACGCAAAAAAATAATAAATAGCTTTAATGATAAAAAAATTGATGTTATAATTACAAATCCTCATACATTAGCTGAATCGGTAAGTTTTCATAAAGTTTGCCACGATGCAATATATTATGATTTAGGTTATAACTTGGTTCATTTTTTACAATCAAAAAATAGAATTAATCGTCTTGGTTTAACCAAAGAAGATTACACCCAGTATCATTTTATATCTCAAACATATAGCAATATTTTACTTAATGATAATTTGATGCATAGAATTTATGATAAGTTAACTGAAAAAGAAAGAATAATGTTGGATGCTATTGAAAATAACAAATTAGAATTTAATTCATCATTGAGCAAAGAAGAAATTATTAAATTGTTTAAAGATATTAATTTAGACTAATTCATTTTTTAAGTATTATAAAAATTATGAAAAACAATTCAAATAATTGTTTTTCATTTTATTTATTAATATAAGTTCATTTTAAAATATTTTATTAGATTCAATAAGAAAAAAGACACTCATACTGGGGTAGTAGAATGTCTTTTTTCAAAACATGAATAAATACTTATGCAGAATTTGTATTATTTATCTTCATTTACATTAAATGTTTTATGAGTTTTCTTCTTTTTCTTTTTTTACTTCTGGTTCATTTTCTAATGTAACTGAATCTTCTTTGTCAGATGATTTTCTTTCTTTTTTAACAGATTTTTTTGAAGAAGCTTTTTTACTTTTTTTGCTTTTCATTTCTTTTAATTTCACAAGAATTTCTTTTTTCTTTTCAGGATGATTTTTTAACTCTTGTTCTAAATTGTATTCAAGCATTAAATCACCAAACTCATCTAATTCAGGATTATCCTCAATTTTAGCTTTATGATGATCAGTGAATAATATAGTTGGTAAAATAACCACATTTCTTCTTTTATGTTTATAAAAGAAAGGAGCTAATCTATCAATCATTAATTGTTTTAATTGCGGGACTGTTCAATCACAGGTATTTTTAATTACATATAAAATTGCACCATGAACAATTCGTTTTGCTTCTTCAATTAAATGTAAAGAATTCTTTACATAAAAAGCTCCTCTTGAAACAATTCTTGGTTTACCTAAAATAATGTTTTTTTCCTTGTTAATGGCAATAATAACATGTAAAAAACCATTTTGGGCTAATTCCATTCTTTCTTTAATGATATTAGCATTAGTTTTAGAAAGAACATTTCCATCAATGAAAACTGGACCAAAATATACTTTTTCATCAGATAATCTTAGTTCATGATTTTCTAAATAATAAACTTCTCCTAATTTAGCAATTACAATGTTTTTTGGATTCACTCCACTTTCAGAAGCAGTATATCCATGAACAACACTCATCCGGTATTCACCATGATAAGGCATGAAATATTTTGGTTTTGTTAATTCAAAAATTTTCTTATGTTCTTCTTTATAAGCATGCCCTGAAGTGTGGAGATAACCATCAACTCCATTTTCCTTAATAATTGCTCCTAATTTGTATAAACGATTAACTAGTAATTCAATTTTAGAACGGTTACCAGGAATTGGCGAAGAAGAAAAGATAATAGTATCATTATTTTTAATTGTTACATAAGGATGTTTACCAAAAGACATTTTAGCAAGCCCAGCTAATTCTTCACCTTGTGATCCGGTTGTTAAAATAACTACTTCATTTTCACCATATTTACTTAGTGATTTTTTATCAATCAAAGTGTCTGGAGCGATATTGATATAGCCTAATTTAGTTCCGATTTCAATTCCATCCACCATTGATCGACCGAAGGCAACCACCTTCTTATTCATTTTTTCAGCTAATTCAATAATTGCTTTAATTCTTGTTAAATTTGAAGCAAAAACAGTGATAATAATTTTATTTTTAGCTTCTTGCATGTATTTATGAATATCAGTTAAAATATCTTTTTCAGAAGGTGAGTGGTTTGGACGCATGGCATTTGTTGAATCAGAAAATAAAACATCTAAACCTTCATCACCAATTTGTTTTAAACGGCTAAAATCAGTTAAGTTACCAATAGGTGTGTAATCGAAACGGAAATCCCCAGTCATCATTAATTTTCCATTTGGGGTTGAAACACGAATTCCAAAAGCATCAGGAATTGAGTGTTGCGCTGTTCAAAAATCAACTTTACAATCACCAAAATCCGCTACTAAATCCTTTTCTATTTCAATGAATTCTACATGAGTTTTAATTTTCATGTTATCAAATTTTAATTTCAAATATTGAATAGCAATTCTTGGAGCATAAATTCTTTTAATATTAACTTCTTTTACTAAATAAGGAACACCACCAATGTGATCTTCATGACCATGTGTTATAAATAGTCCTTCAATTCTTTTTTGGTTTTCTTTTAAATAAGTATAATCAGGAATACTTCCATTTACTCCGGTTGTGAAAGTATCACAAAATTTAATTCCTGTATCAATGATAAAAATATGTTTGTCATGTTCAATTACTAAAGTACTTTTTCCAATTTCTTGCATTCCGCCTAACCCAAAAATTTTGGTTGGTTTCATTATTTCCTCCTTTTTATTATTAATGTGAAATTCAAGTATTTAATTTGGCTTTTTTATTTTACATTATTATTCATAAATTCTTTCATTTTTTAGAAAAAAATTATATATAATATTCAACATGACTAAAAAAGAATTAGAACACAAAAAACATTATTTTAAAAATGCTGCTAGCGATGCAAAGAAAGTTATTTCTAGAGGAAATATGTTCATGCTTGCTATTGGTATTTTATTAGGTGGGGCATTTGGTGCAGTTGTTAACTCTTTAGCAAATGACGTTATTATGCAAGCTATATCATCAATATATGGAGGTAATGCTGATTTAGATAAATGAATTGTTCATAATATGAAAATCGGAAAATTTCTAGCTGCTTTAATTAATTTCCTTGTTGTAGCAATTTTCGTATTTGTAACTTTATTCTTAATTTATGCAATCAAAAATATTCATGACTATAGAAAACATAAAAACGATCCTATTACACCAGAACCTACTCCAGTACCAACTAACGAAGAATTGATTTTAGCTGAATTGAAAAAAATGAATGAACAATTGGCTAAAAACTCATCACATATGGTGGAAGGAAAATAAAAAAATAAGGCTAAACCAGGATTTAAAATCTGGTTTAGTTTTTTTCTTCACATTATTTTTTTGGGGTATAATTAAAACGTGTTTTAATACACTGAAAATATCGATATTATATATGTAAAAAAAAGGAGAGCTTAAATGCCAATGAATTTAAAAGGTCGTAGTTTAGACTCAGCTTTAAACTTTACAACCGATGAAATTAAATACTTATTAGACCTATCAATTAACCTTAAAAAAGCTAAATACCAAGGTCTACACACAAATAACCGTCCTCTAGTTGGAAAAAACATTGCTATTATGTTCCAAAAAGACTCAACTAGAACACGTTGTGCATTCGAAGTTGCTGCAGCTGACTTAGGTGCAAGCTGTACATACATCGGACCAGCCGGATCAAACTTCGGTAAAAAAGAATCAATCGAAGACACCGCTATGGTTTTAGGACAATTCTATGATGGAATTGAATTCCGTGGATTTGCACAAGCTGATGTTGATGCATTAGTTAAATATTCAGGAGTTCCTGTATGAAACGGTTTAACAGATGCAGAACACCCAACACAAATGTTAGCCGACTACATGACAATGATTGAATTCTTAGGAGATGTTAAAGGTAAAAAAGTTGTTTTTGCTGGTGACATTAAAAACAACGTTGCTCGTTCAATCATGATTGGTGCAGCATTTACAGGAATGCATGTTGTATTATGTGGACCTAAAGCACAACACGAAATTGTTAAAAATGCTCCAAGCCACAAACCAGTTTACGATGCATGTTTAAAACTATTTGAAAGAAATGGTGGATCAGTTTCATTCTCAGATAACAAATTAGAAGCAGCTAAAGGCGCAAGTGTTATCTACACCGACGTATGAGTATCATTAGGAGAAGACTTCTCACTATTTGAACCTCGTATTCAAGAATTAGGTGCATTCCAAGTTGACATGGATATGATCAAAGCTGCTAATGAAGATGTTATCTTCTTACACTGCTTACCAGCATTCCACGACGACCACACTTTATTCTCAAGTGAAATCAAAAAACAATTTGGTGAAAAATACCCAGTTGTTGCAACTGGTGCAATGGAAGTAACTGACGAAGTATTCCAATCAAAATACAACAAATCAATTGAACAAGCTGGAAACCGTATGCACTCAATTAAAGCAGTTATTCTAGCTACATTAGGATACTAATTATGAGTAGAATCGTTATCGCATTAGGTGGAAACGCTTTAGGAAATAATCCTGAAGAACAAAAAGAATTAGTTAAATTACCTGCCAAAAAAATCGCTGAATTAGTTAAAGCTGGACACCAAGTTATTGTTGGCCATGGTAATGGACCACAAGTTGGAATGATTTTTAATGGATTTGTAAGTGCACATGAAACCAACCCAAAAAGTCCTTTAGTTCCTTTACCAGAAGCTGGTGGAATGAGCCAAGGATACATTGGATACCACATGGTAAACGCAATTACAAACGCATTTCTTGAAGAAGGCTTAAAAGAACAAGAAGTATTGTACATTTTAACCCAAACTTTAGTTGATGCTAAAGATCCAGCATTCCAAAACCCAACTAAACCAATTGGCCCATTTTTTGCAACAAGAGAAGATGCAGAAGCATCTAACCCAAATAGCGTTATTGTTGAAGATGCTGGACGTGGATACAGAAAAGTTGTTGCATCTCCAAAGCCAATTAACTTTGTTGGAATTAACCAAATCAAAAACGCTATCGAAGCAGGAGCAACTGTTATTGTCGGTGGTGGTGGAGGAATTCCAACTGTAACTGATGAAAAAGGTTATATTTCAGGTGTTGATGGTGTTATTGACAAAGACTTTGCTTTAGCAAAAATGGCATCATTAGCAAAAGCCGACTACTTTGTTGTTTTAACTGCTATTGATAATGTTATGGTTAACTACAAACAACCTAACCAAAAAGCTTTAAAACACGCTACAAAAGCAGAATTAGAACAATACATTAAAGAAAACCAATTTGCTCCAGGAAGTATGCTTCCTAAAGTTCAAGCTGCAATTAAATTCGTTGAAGAAGGCGGAAAAGCAGCATTCATTGGTGATTTAAAAGATTTAGAAGCAATTATCAATGAAGAAACTGGAACAAAAGTTACTTTAAATTAATTATTTATCAAAAAAATCTCAAGCCTTTGGCTTGGGTTTTTTATTAAAATCAAGAATTTTTTCATAATTTTGATAAAATAGAATACGCAAAAGGCTCAGCACGATAACATATTGTAAAAATTTTTTGTTTTGGATATAGATTTGAAAGTAAGTAAGCTGTATCACTGAAATCATTAGAACAAAAAACATACATTAGAGTTATTTGTCCTTTGCAAGAAAGGAACAACATGTCAAGATATTTAAAATCAATGTTTAAAAGAAGTAGACGTTATGGCGTTTCACTTTTAGAAAACAATAAAGAATTCACAAAAGGTAAAAAAAGAACTACAGCTCCAGGTCAACATGGCGCTAAAAGAGCTAAACCATCAGATTACCAATTACACTTATATGAAAAACAAAAAGTTAGATATATGTATGGTCTAAATGAAAGACAATTCAAACATTTATATACATTAGCTGCTAAAACTGAAGGAGTTACTGGGGTTAATTTATTACAAATGATTGAATCAAGATTAGATAACTTAGTATTTAGAGCAGGATTTGCAAGAACTAGAGCACAAGCAAGACAATTTGTAAATCATGGTCATTTTACTGTTGATGGTCATAAAGCTGATATTCCTTCAATGAGAATTAAAGTTGGATCAGTTATTGAAATGAAACCAGCATTCCAAAACAATGCTCAAGTTAAAGATGCTTTAGAAGTAATGACTACAAGTTCATGATTAACAAAAGAAAACTTCAAAGTTACATTTACTCGCCTTCCAGAAAGACATGAATTCGCTAAAGATATTAACGAATCATTAATCGTTGAATACTACAATAGACGTTAAGAAAAAAATACCGATGTAAAAGTCGGTATTATTTTTTAAAATTGAAGGCAATAAAATTAATATTTTTATTTAATTCATAGAATTTTTGTTCATAATCGGTGAAATAATTTTCAATCGGATAATTACAATGATGTAAATTTGAAGTGTGATAAATAATGTTGGCTTTGTAATTGGTTAATTCTTCTAAAGCAAATTGATATAGACCATCATTATCTGACTTAAAATAAATTATTCCGTCTTCTTCTAAAATTTCTTCATACAGTTTTAAAAAATCACGATAAACCAGTCTTCTTTTAAAATGTCTTTTTTTCGGTCAAGGATCAGAAAATGTTAATCAAATATTTTGGCATTTTCCTTCAAAATAAGTTAATAAATCTTTAGCATCGCCAATTAATAAAAATAAATTTTCCAAATTATTTTGATTTAGTTTTTTTAAACTGCTTAAAGCGGGTGTTGAATATTTTTCTAAACCAATGTAAGTTAATTCAGGATGGTTTTTAGCCAACTCATTAATCATTTTACCCTTCCCCATTCCAATTTCTAAAATAGTGTTATGATCTAATTTAAAAGGAAAATGGTTGATGGTGTATTTTGATTCTTTTAAAATATGAATTGCTTCTTTATTATGTCTTAGTCTCATAGATACAATTTTACCTGATTTATTTTTAATCAAAATAAATCAAAATTAAAAGCACAAAAAATGCTGGTTTTTAACCAGTCATTTTTAATTTAATTAAGCAGCAGTTCCTGTGTTTTCAGTTGTAGTTCCAGTAGCAGAAGTTGAAGCAGTTGGCATTGCTACAGTGATTTCATGGTTTGCATGATCTAGACCACCTAGTGAATATTTTCCATCATGGTTAAACACAACAGGTTTTAAAGTAAATATAATGTTATTATTATCTTTTCTTCAACCAATAATCCCTGAAATTTTCTTAATTGGTTTACCTGATTTATCGGTTCCAGGATATGTTGGTTCAGTGCCATTTGCTAATTGGAAGTCTTTGTTTGAAGGGGTTGTTGCTAATTTAACAATAATTGCAGGTTTAGATTTTCAATCTGGGTGTTTACCTTTTGCAACTGTAATTAATCCAAAGTTATTTCTGTCATAATAGAAATCATTATTTGCATTAATTGCATCAATAAATGCTTGTTTTTGTTCTTCAACAACTGTTAATGTAAAGTTTGAAGCATTGTTTGCTCATTCTTCATATTGAGTTAATTTTTCTGATGCAGCAGGTTTAGGAACAATAAATGATTTTGTCAATGTTTTAACATTTCCACGTTCATCTTTAATATCAAATTTAACAGTAACTTTTCTTTCCTTAGCATCTTTTGTTATAACGATTGTTGAAACGTCAACATAGTTTGTTTTAACAGTAAATGTGAATTTTAAATCATTTTGACTAATGTCTTCAAAAGAAGCATTTGATTTTTCTGATAATGAAACTTCACAATCTCCTAAATTTTGACAGCTAATCATTGCTAAAGGTGCAGCAACAGCAGCACTTAAACTAGCACCACCTAATAATAGTTTTACAAATTTTTTCATTGGTTTCCTTTCAATAAAAAAAGCAACACAAAAAAAGTGCTGCTTTAACTTGCTAAATTAATTTTCAATTTTATCATTTTTAATTTCACATATATATTATAATTCTAAAATGAAATAAGAAAATATTTTTATTAATAAAACAATAAAAAAATGCGTTTTTTCACGTTTATTTATTTCATTTTTTTAAAAAAAGCATTCTCTTAAAGGAATTTTATGAAAAAAGAAGAACAATTAGAAAATTCAATTTCTTCTTTTAATGATCTTTTAATGCCAGAAGAATTAAAGGAAGCGCAATCAAAAAAAACACCCCGACATTTATTTGATATGGGACAAATCACTACTATTCAGGCTTTTAAATACGATGGGACATTATATCGTCAATACGAAGGTGCTAAAATCATTGCTAATTTAGATGATTTTGTTGTTCTATTATTAGTTAAGACTAAAGTTATGGAAAGAAGTATTAATTGAGTAGTATCTGATCCAATTTTATTTTTCTTTGCTAAAAACAAATTTTATAATGCAAGCATTACTTTAAATAAAGAAAAAGATAATTATATTTATATTAATCTAGCAAGCCCTTTTTATATTGATAAAGGTATCATCAAATATATTGATTTTGATATTGATATTAAAAGTTATTTAGATAAAGAATTCAATGTAATTGATTGACCAGATTTTAAAAATTCTATTAATTTATATAAATACCCCTTAGAACTAATTTATCGCATGTATGATGAATTAGATTTCTTATATGAACAACATAAAACTAAAAATGGTGTTTTTTCTAAAAAATTAGTTGATGGATTAGAAAAAATGTTAAGAGAATCAGGCGATATTGATTAAAATATTGCTTGATTTTTGTATTATAATATTTTAAATTATGAATAAGAAATGAATCTTTAAGAAAAATGAATCTTTAAAACCATTAATTGATTATGTTTTAGCTAAATCAATGGAACTTGAAGCAATTTTATTAAATGGTGAATTAGGAGCTGGTAAAACAACCTTTACAAGCCAACTAGCCAAATCCTTAGGTGAAACTAAAACAATTATTTCACCTACTTTTAATACAATTTTAGTTTATGATCATTTAGTTCATATTGATGCTTATAAACTAAAAGGAGATTTATTTGCTTATGAAGATTATTTTGAAGACAAATTAGTAATTATTGAATGAGCAAGAAATATTGCACATAATTTTCGAAAATATATTGAAATTGAAGTATATTTTGATGAAAATCAAAATCATGTATTTGAAATAATAAAGGAGGTTTAAATGGAATTATTTTTAGAAACAAGTTTATCTTCTTTATATTTAGCTTTAATTAATAATCAAAAAATAATTGATAAAATTGAACTCAAAGCCTTAGTTAAGAAAACTGATGCTTTATTTGAACAAATTAATTTGCTGTTTGTTAGAAATAATGTGTCAATTAATGATATTAAAAAAATTAAAATCACAATTGGTCCGGGTAGTTTTTCTGGAGCAAGAATTGCTTTATTATATGCTCGTAGTATTTGCCAACTAAGTAATATTAAACTAGCAATAACTACAACTTATGAATTAATTAAAAAACAATTGGAACTAAAAAATCAATTTGAAGGATACATCAAAATCAAAGCCAATCGTTATAATACTTATTTAATTCATTTTGATAAATTAACAAACAAATTTTTAAGTAGTGAAATTATTGATGAACAAAACCAATATCATGAATTAGATTACGACTTTTTAGAAACAAATTTTGAAAAATTTGAAACTTGTTTTCAAGAAATAAGTGATTTAATGGGAATTGAATTATGTTATTTACATGATCCACAAATTGGAGGTCTTTAATGTTAATATTTGCTATTGAATCTTCACATGACGATACTTCTTTTGCTTTATTAAAAGATAACCAACCTATTTGAATGAAAACTATTAGTCAAATTGAAGTTCATAAACAATATGGTGGTACAGTGCCTGAAATTGCTTCACGTTTACATGTAAGAAATATTGGTTTATTAATTGAAGAATTAAAAACTGTTATTGATCCTAATTCTATCGATTTTATTGCTTACACTAAGGAACCAGGCTTAATTGGCTCTTTACATGTCGGTTATGTTGTTGCTAATGCAATGAGTCAAATTCTTAATAAACCAATTCAAGGTTTTAATCATTTAGAAGGTCATTTTCTTTCAGCTTTTATTGCTAAAGATGTCGAATATCCTGTTTTAGGATTACTAGTATCTGGGGGACATTCACAATTAATGTATTATCAAGATGCAAATCATTATGAAATTTTGGGAGAAACTCAAGATGATGCTGTTGGTGAAGTTTATGATAAAGTTGCAAGGAAATTAAATCTAGGTTTTCCTGGAGGCCCAATCATTGATCAACTTTGAGCTGATTATAAAGAAACTTATCAACAACATTTTACAATTCCTCAGACTGAAAAAGAACTTAATTTTTCATTTAGTGGTATAAAAACTCATGTAATTAATTTAATTAATAATCGAATTAATCGTCATGAAGAAATTAATTATCAAAAATTTGCAACTGAATTTCAAAACACTATTATTTTATATTTAAAAGAACATATGCAAAAAGCCATTGAATTATATAAACCAAAAAGCATATGTTTAGTTGGTGGAGTTAGTGCTAATTTAGGAATTCGAGAAATGTTTTTAAAATTACATGAGAATGTTTATTTACCAGATCTAAAATATACGACCGATAATGCTATGATGATTGCAAGATTAGCTTATGAAAAAAATAAAAAATAATACTAAAATTTAATAATAAAATATTAATTTGGAGGAGAATGAAAAAACAAAGTATTTCAAGAAAATTAGCTATTTCTGGTTTGGTAATGTTAATTATTGCAATAATACTTACAATTGGGATAGGTGTATCTTTTTATTTTGTTGGCTTAAAATATGTGGATAAACCTGAAGAACAATTTGTGGCACTATTATTTAATGGATTAGTTTCATTAGCATTAGTAATTTTAATTTCTATTGTTTTTATCGCCTATTTTGTGCTATCAATTATTGCTGCAGTTAAAACAGAAAACACCACCGCAAAGACTCTAACTATTGTTGGTGTATTCATATTACCAATCTTAGCTTTTGTTGGTTTGATTATGATTATTGTTTTTAATAAGGATATAAATAAAGATAATACTAGTTCATTTAATAAAGATAATAATAAACAACAACCAAAGATTACATCTAATCAAAATTTATTTTTAAATAGCTCAAATGATAAATAAAAAAAATAACAAAAAATAGAAGTATTAATTTCTTCTATTTTTTTAAACTTTAATTTTTAAATTTGTTTTTTTCATTTGCATTTGAATCAAAATAGCTGTTGATATTATTATTATTATTCAATAATTCATTTATGATTTGATCATTTGCTTTTGTTTCATTTTTATTTTTTAATTCATCTCTTAAAAGTGTTTTTAGATCTTCATTAGCTTTTAAGGCTGAAGGCTTTATTAATTCATAATTATTCATAATTCTTGATAAGATAATTAATGAAGGTATTATAAAAAAATATTCCAAGAATTAATAAGGATTGTGCGTCTATTTTATGCATTTTGATTGCTAATAAATGTTTAAAAACGTCTATAATAATTCAAAGTAAAATGACTATACACAAAGCAATATGAATTTTGACAATGGAATTTCTTGATTTGCGGTTATTGAAATTAAATATAAGAGGAAACAAACAAAAAAACATTAATAATATAAATAAGTTTAAAATTAAGGAAACTAATGGTATTTTTTATGTCATTTTTCATTTATATAATCTCACTTATTGAAATTTGGACAAAAAATCATTACTATAAAAGTAAGTAATTATTTTCAAATCTCTAATTCAATTTTAAATTACTAATAATTATCTTTTATTCTTTGATAATTGATTTGATTTTTATTTCGATAAGCTTTTAAAATATCATCATATGTTATATCAACCAATGCTCCTAAAGCTAAATATGCCCCATAAGCTTCAATAACATTTTGTTTGGTATAATCATTTAATAACTTAGTAAAACAAATATAAGTGTATGCTAATTGCAAACAAAAATTATGATCTTGGAAGATTAATTGGATTTCTGGATCAATTTGAAAATCATTTGCAAAACTAGTTAGAAAATGAATGCCATCAGCAAATTCTTCAAGCATTAAAGTTCGATTAATGTGCTTATCTTTTTTTCAATATTTAAAAGCTTTTACTTCATTTGCAAATTCACTTAGTTCAACAATTAAAGCAATAGTTGCTTTAATATGATGATTTTCTTTTTCTTCTTCAACAACATTTTCTCAAATTGCTCGATCTAAGTCAATTTGAGTTTTAAATATATCTGATAAATTCATTACATTATTATAAAACAAAAATAAAATTGTTATAATTAATAGTGTATTTTTGCTCCAGTGGCGGAATGGCAGACGCAGTTGACTCAAAATCAACCGGTTAATCCCGTGCTGGTTCAAGTCCAGTCTGGAGCACCATATATAAATTTGCCAAAGACCAATATTGGTCTTTTTTTGTTTAATAAAAAAAGTATCAAATTAATTGATACTTAAAATTATATTTCAAAAAATTCTTCAACAATTTTTTGTAATTTCTTAAAAATAGCTTCTTTTTTTCGTTCTCTTTCACCCTTAATTCTTGAAATAGGTGGAAGAATCTTATCAAAATCTTCACCATTTTGAACAACATAACCCTTATTAATAGATTTTTTAATAAAATCCGTCGCTTGAGATAGATCATTTTTTAATCTTTCTTCTTTTACAACTTCAGCAATTTTATCTTCTTTTTTATTTTTTGCAAATAAATAGAATCTCTCAAGAATTTCGTCCTTAGTTTTAATCTCACTAAAATCAGTTATTTCGATAAATTCAATGACAATCTCTTCTTTCGCTCTTGTTCCTAAACTCGATTTCAAAATTCTTCTAATCTCTTCTTTTAATAAGTTTTTATTATTGCAAAAATTCTTGCCTTGTGTTTTTTCTAAAATTAATTGTAAGATGAAATCTAGATTAATTTCATCTGTTTTCATCAATTCTAAATGAAATTCTAAATTGGCAAAATCCAAGTGTTTCTTTTCAAAATTATCAGATTCTCTTTTTTTATTAACTTCTTCTTTTATTTGTAAATAAATACTTCGATAATCTTGAATTTGTCTTTCTGATAAATTTGATTCTTTAAAGTCATCAAAGTTTCTTAAAATATTTTCCAATTTTAAAAAATCTCCAAAGGTTTTAATAAATATTTTTTTATCAGTATCTAATTGAATTTGAGTTGGATCGGGGAAGTTAGTTAATAATTTATTACATACACTTTTATAGCCTTCGTTAAATTCACCAGTAGCTTCATCTTTGAATCCATTCATGTAATCTTGGTAACTTTTTTCTAAGATAACATTTAAACTATTTTTATCGCCAAAAGTTTTAATAGCATCTTTAGTAGCAGTTTCTAAATCTCTAAAACAAACGACATTACCAAAGGCTTTAATTGCATTTAAAATCCGGTTAGTTCTTGAAAAAGCTTGGATTAAGCCATGATATCTTAGGTTTTTGTCCACAAACAAAGTATTTAGCATCGGCGCATCAAAACCAGTTAAAAACATGCCAACAACAATTAGCAAATCAATTTCTTTGTTTTTCATTTTTAAAGAAATGTCTTTGTAATAGTTTTCAAATTTTTTTTCATCAGTTGAAAAATTGGTGTTGAAATTATGATTATAGTTAGCAATCACATTTTCTAAAAACTCTCTTGAAGTAATATCCAAAGTTTCGGGATCAAAATTTTCTTCACCAATTTCACCACTAAAAATTTGGTTTTCATTAGGGTTAAAAGTAAAGATAGTGGCAATTCTTAATCTTTGTTCTTCTGGTAGTTCTGATTGCAATTTTTCTAAAGTTTCATAATAAATTTTGGCTGCCTTAATATTTTCAACAGCAAACATTGCATTAAACCCATTAATTCTTCTTTTGTTTAAATCGTAATAAACATTACGGTGAGTTTTAGTATCAAAAACCTTTAAAATGTGCTTACAAATTTCTTCAATCCGTTTGGGATGAATTAAAATGTCTTTATCTAATTTGATTAGTTTTTCAATATCTAATTCTTGCTCACTATCTTTAAATTCAGGGTTTAAATTAATGTAATCAACTTTAAATTTCAAAACTTTTTTATCTTTAATAGCATTTGTAATTACATATGAATGTAATTGGGCACCAAAAATACCTGAAGTAGTTTCTCCACCCAAAGAATTCTCAACAAAAATAGGAGTTCCAGTAAAACCAAATTGGTAGTATTTTTTAAATTTTCGTTGAATATTTCTTTGTGCCACTCCAAATTGAGAACGATGACATTCATCATAAATTAACACACAATGTTTGTTATAAATTGGATGAGTTGGATTATGACTAACAAATTTGTTTAGTTTTTGAATAGTAGTTACTATGATTCGATTATCATTTTCCTCAATACTCTTTTTTAATGCTGAAGTATTTTTAGTTGAAGTAACACTATCTGGATCAAATTTTTGATATTCCTTCATTGTTTGATAATCAAGGTCTTTACGATCGACAATGAAAAACACTTTATCAATAAAACTTAATGATGAAGCCAATTTTGCTGTTTTAAAAGAAGTAAGTGTTTTTCCTGAACCAGTAGCATGTCAAATAAAACCACCAGCTTCTCTTTTGCCATACATATTATTTGCATAACTTGAATTTATTTTTCATAAAATTCTTTCAGTTGCAGCAATTTGATAAGGTCGCATTATTAATAAATTATTTTGAGTATCAAAAACACAATATTTAGTTAGGATTTCTAATAAAACTCTTTTTTCAAAAAATGTTTTAGTAAAGTCATCTAAATCATTAATTGCTTCATTTCTAGCATCAGCTCATTCGCTTGTAAATTCATAACTATTTTTGTTTTTAGCAGTAGTATTGGCAAAATAACGAGTTGAAGTTCCATTGGAAATAACAAAAATTTGTACATATTTATATAAGGAATTATTGATATTAAAGCTTTCTTTACTATATCTTTGGATTTGGTTAAAAGCTTCTTTAATATTGATACCACGTTTTTTTAATTCAATGTGGACTAAAGGCAGACCATTAACTAAAATAGTTACATCATAGCGATTTAAATGTAAACCCTGTTGTTGGATTTGATTGGCTACTTGAAGAAAATTATTATTGATATCGGTTTTATCAATAATCTTGATATTTTTCATTGTATTGTCATCAAACACAAAGTTATAAACATAATCTTCTTGAACTTTTCTTGTTTTTTCAATAACTCCATCATTAGGAGTATTTAAATATTCTAAATTAAATCTATTTCATTCATCATCACTAAAATGAATTTGATTTAACCTTTCAATTTGAATTCTTAAATTTGTTTGTAATTGTTCTAAAGAAGAAACTTCTAATTTTTGATAACCTTGTTTTTGTAACTGCTCAATTAATTGAGCTTCTAAATCGGCTTCACTTTGATAACCATTATTAACCATATTTTCTTTTTTAAATTTAGTTAAAATAATTCCATTATTCATTTCAGCAATAGCTGAAACTTGGTTATTATTTGAGTCTTTGGTCTTGTCAATCATTCTTTACCTCTTTTTGAATTCTAAAAGTAGTTTACGATAATAATTATATTGCTTTTGACGAGCTTTAATTTCTTTTGTTAGTAGTCCATTAGTATTTTCAATTAATTCTTGAAATTGATCAAGGATTTTTACAATATTTTGTTGAATTTTTAAAGAAGGAATTGGCACTTTAATTTTACTTATTACATTACTCATTAATTTAGGATTACCTGACCCCCCTGTAACATGTTTTTTGGTCTCTATTTCTAGGAAATAACTTAAGAATTTAGGAACAATTTGTTGATTATCTAAAGGTTTTAGGATTCCACAAATATTGGTTGCTGAAAACTTTTCATTACGATAAAAAATGGTTCCAGCATAGGCTCCATCAGTTGTTCAAGTAATATATTCACCATCAAAATCATAAGTTTTAATTCTACCAATTTCACCTTTATTCAATGTTTGTGAAGAATATACTGGATAATTTCCTTTATTTTTTTCAAGGTATTTTTTAGATATTACTCTGCCTCTTTTGATTTCACATATTTCTTCAAGTTTTTTATATTCTAATCCAGAAGAAAGATTTAGACCAAGGATACGCATTGCTTCTTGAAGAATCAAGAAAAAGCCATTACTTATCTCTCTCTCTCTCTCTCTCTCTCTCTCTCTTCCTATATTATTTTCATTGGCAAATGAAAGTAGTTTTTCACGATAATATTCATATTGCTTTTGTCTTTGTTCAATTTCTTTTGGCAAAAGCCCTTTAGTATCTTCAGCTAACTCTGAAAATTTATCTAAAACTCTTACAATTTGATTTTGGAT
>NZ_JNJX01000001.1 GCF_000702805.1 Mycoplasma anseris ATCC 49234 | reverse complement strand
ATTCTTTAGTAGTTGAAGACAAATTGTTTTATATGTTTTAGTCCTTTTATACTTTACTTTTAGCAGTATAACTAGTTGAAAAAAATCCCAGTTTGGGCAATGAACATTATTAATTTGTAAATAAATTTTTTAATATTCCAACCTCAAATCAAATAATGAAGATAATATTTTACTTCGTTTTTTTTTTTTTTTGTTTTGGTCATTTTTTTGTTGAAAAACATTGCTTAAATTAACATTTTTTGGAAAAGAAAGTGCATCCTTTGTTTCACAATAAAATATATTTTATAGTGAAAGGAAAAATATGACTAAAAAAATAAAATTAGCTTTAGGCTTAATTGGAACAATCACACCTATTTTTTCATTACCAATTGTTGCAAGTAAATGTGAGAAAAACAATAATAACTCAACAATCCATGAAAATGCATTATTAAAAAGTGAATTATCTAAAATTGTTGCTTTTGCAACAGAAGGAAAAACAGCATCAGAAATATGTAATGATTACTCATTAATAAAATATGCAGGATATGATCAAGATAAAATCATAGCAAAAATTTTTAATATCAGCATTATTGATGAAAATAATATTAATGTTAAATTCATAGCAACATTGTATGCTGATCCAAGAAAATCTGCAATCAGAGAAATTGATATCAAATTAAGTGGTTTAGAGCGTAGAAAAGAATTTGAAGAATTATTAAAATCGGAAATTGATAAGGTTCAATTATCTTTCCCGGCAAACAAAACAACAACTGAATTGCAAAATGATCATTCTTTAATTAGTTTAACTGGTTATGATCAAACTAAAGTTAATCCTAAAGTTATTGATGTTGTTGAAATTGATGATACACATGCATATGTTTCATTCTTTGTCCATTTAAAAAATGGTTCATATTGAGCCTCATATTCAAAAGGAAAAACTATTATTGTTGCTTCCAAACAAACCTTAAAAGAAACATATGACTTATTAAATGCCGAAGTAGAAAAAGTACAAATAAATGCTATAACTGATAAAACAGCATTTGAGTTAATCCAAGATAACTCATTAATTAACTTAACTGGTTATGATGTAGAAAAAGCTAATATGGCTATTAAACATGTAAGTATTGCTGATGATAACCATATCAATGTTGTTGTTGTAGCCAGTTCAAAAGAAAATAGATATGTAACATCACTAGAAAAATCTATTTTAGTTGAAACTAAATCATTAAATGCTATTCTTGATGAAGAATTGTCCAAATTAACAATTAATGATTTATCAGGAATTTCATTAGAAGAACTAAATTACAACAAATCATTAATTGAGGTTTCTGGATATCATGATAGTGTTGTAGCAACCAATATTTTAGGTATTACAAAAGTAGATGATACCAATGCTAAGGTTTTAGTTAAAATAAATCTAATTGGGGAACCAAGTATCTATAAAACTAAAGAAATAGCTATTTCAGTTGCTTCAAGCAATGCAAGACTAAAAGAGATTAAAGAATTATTAAAAACAGAAATAGTGAAAATAAAAGGGACTGTAACACAAAACAAGACCATGGAAGAATTAAATAAAAACCATAATTTAATTAAATTAACCGGTTTTGACACCAATAAATATATAGCTCATATTTCAAGAATAAATTTAAGTGAAAATTCTAAAGAAATTGACGTTTTAATAAAAATTGGATTTAAAAATAACCCAAATTGAGAATCAGAATTAAAATTAATTCATATTCCATACTTAGCATAAAAATAAATTAGAAAAAGAATAAGTCTTTTTCTTTTTTTATTAGCTGATAATAAAAATGCTTAATATTTAAAAACAAAAAACCTTAATAATAAATGTATAATTTATATTAATAAATAATTAAATTATTGGAGGACAAAATATGTCAAAAACAAGAATTGCAATTAATGGTTTTGGTAGAATTGGACGTCTAATTTTCCGTGCCATTTACAACGATAATGATTTAGAAGTAGTTGCTATTAATGATTTAACTGATGCAGCTACATTAGCACACTTATTAAAATATGATACAGCTCATGGAATTATGAATGTGGAAATTTCTCATACAGAAAATTCTTTAATTGTTGATGGTAAAGAATACCCTGTATTTGCTGAAAAAGAACCAGAATTATTACCATGAAAACAATACAATGTAGACATTGTTGTTGAAGGAACTGGAAGATTTGTTACTGCTGAAGCTAGCCAAAAACATTTAACTGCAGGAGCTAAAAAGGTTTTAATTACAGCACCTGCTAAAACCGATGGCATTAAAACTGTTGTTTATTCAGTTAATGAAAACATTATCACTGCTGAAGACGACATTTTATCAGCTGCTTCATGTACAACTAACTGTTTAGCACCAGTTATGAATGTTTTAGAAAAAGAATTTGGAGTAGAAAAAGGTTATATGACTACTATTCACTCATATACAGCCGATCAAAGATTACAAGATGCTCCTCATAAAGACTTAAGAAGAGCCAGAGCTGCTGCTTCAAATATGATTCCAACCACAACTGGAGCTGCTAAAGCGATTGGAAAAGTTATTCCTTCATTGGAAGGTAAAATGAATGGTATTGCTTTAAGAGTACCTACTATTACTGGTTCATTAGTTGACTTAAGTGTTGAATTAAAATCAAGCCCAACTGTTGAAGAAATTAATAAAGCAATGAAAGCTAATGCTTCAGATTCATTAATTTACACTGAGGATCCCATTGTTTCCAGCGATATTATTGGAAGCAAAGCTGGTTCAGTATTCGATGCACAATTAACTAGCGTTTTAGAAGTAGATGGCAAAAAACTTTACAAAATTTATGCTTGATATGATAATGAAAGTTCATTTGTAAACCAATACATAAGAACATTAAGACACCTAGCAAAACTAATTAAATAAAATAAAAATGGAGATTTATTATCTTTCTCCATTTTTATTATTCTAAAACAACTTTTCCAGTTCCTTCAATACCAAAGGCTTCACAACTAACTTGTCATTTTAAATAAATTTGTTTTGTTGATTGACTTTGGGTCAAAGTAATATTTAAATTATGTCCTACTTGAATATTGTTAATATCCACAAAATCAATATGAACTAATTTCTTTAATTCAGGATCATTTTTAATATGAGCTAAATTAATTTTTGAATAATAATTAAATTTGTTAACCAAAATATCTCATAATTCATCAAAACTTTTAGTATTCCCCTCAGTAGTTTTTTCAAAGACAAAACTATTTTCAATCAGTTGAATTTGAGTTGGAGTTAACTTTTGGGTATTTTGTTTTGGCGTATTTCCTTGGCAATTAGCAGCAATTAATGGGGTAATTAAACCAGAAGCTACTAATCCCAATCCTAATAAAAATTTCTTTTTCATTTATTCTCCTATCACTATATCTTGCAAATAATTTAATCCATCATAAGCAAATGGTTTAATAAAATATTTTTGTAATGCCACTTTATTGTAATTAACAATAGAAACGCTGTTATTGAAATCGATATTAAAGCTTAATAAATTATTGATTTCATTAATTAATCAAACAATATCTTCAGTACTAAAATTTGTTTTTATCAGCTCTTGTAAATATTGATAAATGACATTTTCTAATTCATCATTTCATTGAAAAACATTGCTATTGATGTTTTTCAATTCTCAATTTTCCAAATTAAAAATAAGATTATATTTAGGATTACTTTTTAATTTATTAAATAAGCTTTTTGATAATTTATTTAAATAATTAAAAGCTTCTTGTTGATGATTATAAATATACAACAAATACAACAATAAGAAATGATTTTTAGCCTTTAATAATTCAAAAATATATGAAGTAGTGTTCGATTCTAATAAATTAAATTTATTTTCAATGTAAATTGATTTTGAAGATAAGAAATACTCTTTGTATAAATCATAATTGTTAATTAGCATAATTCTTGGTTGTAAACGTTTATCAATATCTTTAAATATATTTGGCAATTCTTGAATAATTTGTTGTTGTTTTTTATTTAATTCAAAAGCCAAAATAGGAATATCTCATTCAATGTTTTTTGAATTAGAATTTAAAACATAATATTCATTAATCATGTTTTTTAAAGTAGATTTAACATAATCAAAATCAGCACTTTTTAATTTAGCTTTTAAATTCGTGATACTATCAAGGTTTTCATAAATTAATTTATTATCAACCATATTGGTTTTATTAATTGAAATTAATTTATTATCTTCATTCGTTGATAAAACTTTTTGTCTATTTAAATTTAAATGAGCTTCTCTTAAATATTGATAATTAGTATTATTTAAATTATTTGATACAAACTTTAAATCCAAAGGAGCTTGGCTTAATCAAGGCTCAAAATTAATGCTTTTAGCAAGTGTATAATTATTTATTACATTGTTAATTAAACTTCTAAAAATCATTGCTTTATTACTAAAAATATTATTTAAATCAATATTATTGTTTTGTAAATCATTAATATTAGTTTGATAATACAATTTAGCAAAATTATTATTAAAATAATAGCTTTTTGATTGTTTTGGGATAATATTTAAAATTAAATTATTATGAGGCTTGTATTTTTCATAAAGTTTAAAGTAATTTAATTTAAATTGGTTACTTTGTTTTAGGATTTCTTCTCTTTCAATAATGGATAAATTAGAAACATTGATATCAGAAATAATATTTTGTTTAAAGGCACTTAACATTTGGATATTAAAGGTGTCTTGGTTTAAAGGAATTTGATTATATCTAAAAATAATTTCATTTAAATGTTTTGTCGTGTTTCAAGTTCCCGTAATAGTTTTGTATTGTGTGTTTCTTCATAATTTAGTTTGGTTATTGTCATCAGAGTGAATTAAATAATATGAAGAATATAAACGATCTTTATAGGTTTTACCATAATTAAAAAATCATTGACTAAATATGTCATCACTAAATAGATCATTTGTATTATATTTTTCAGTTAAATAAACATAAGGAATGGCATCCATATAATTCGAATAAATAAACATAGTATCAAAAAAACCGGTTAAATCTCTTTGTTGTAAATCGGAATTTAATTCAAATCTAATAATGCTTGAATCTTTGGTTCATTTTAAAGTTTGGGGATTTAATAGATCATCATATTTAATTTGATAATTTTGAAATAGTTTTTGCAAACTTGGGCCATTTAAATAAGGATTGTCTTCGGTGTAAATTTCTTTTTCAATTGCCTTAGCTTTATTCATGTGAAAACGATCATAAAATTCATCACGAAAGGCTTTATTTTGCAAGGCTGTTTTTAATAAACCTAATCGAAAGTCAACTGCTTTTACTTTATATTTAGTTTTGCTTCCTTCATATGTAATTCAATTATTAATTACATTTCATTCAGGTGAATCAAAATTTAAAGTGATTGAACGGGCGAATTTCAAGGAATTAAAGAAATTAGAATGATTAATAGAATTTTCTAAACTAGAAGGCACAAAAATATAAGGATTATTAAAACCATTACCTTTATCCTTATTTGGATAAAATTCATTTGGCTGCTTATCTTCTTCTAATGTTTCATTTAAATTCACTTTTTTAATGCGATCATTGTTATATAAATGAACACTATATTTGTTAATCTCATTTGATCAACTTTCAATTAAAACTTCCCGAGCATATTCCATTTTATATCAAAGCTCACTTGGCTGTAAAACAATATTATCTCTAAAATCCATCACTGGTGATTTTTGACTAGCAATTCGAAAAACTTTACTTCCAGTTAGCAAATTAATATCCCTTAAATTATCATCATAATTATTGCTATAAGCATAAGAAAAATCCTTAGCCATATTAGGCTTGTTAATTCAAGTTACATAATTATCATGCAAAGCATTATAATCATTTTTTTTGGCTAGATTGCAGCTAATAGGAATAATTCCTAATAACAAAGATAAGCCCCCAAATATTCACATTCCTTTTAAATTTTTCTTCATAATATCGTTCCCCAATTCCTTGATTCTTTTACAATTTCAATTCCACCTGTAATTGAACCCGAAGATTGATTGTGAGTATGGAAACTTAAAAAGATTAAAGTTAAAACAATTGAAATTGCCAAGACAAATAATGTTATATAAATGGTTTTTGGGCTTTCATTTCGATAATGAATAAATTCAGGAACTAATTCAATTATTGACATGAAGACAATAATTGCTCCCCCCATGCAGTATAAAAATGGTTCTAATCATTGAATATTATTGATATATTGACCTAAAAATGCTCCTAAAAACATAATTGGAATAATCAAAATTAATGTAATGAAATTATATAAAATGGCTTTGCCCTTAGTTTGCCCATATTGAATTTGACGATAAAACACAATAATAACTTCAATTAATAAGTGCACATTAAAAGTAATAATTAAGGCTAAATTAGCTTTATGATACCCTAAGGCTGTTAATTGATATACTGATATTCCCAATACTAAACCATCAATGATTCTGTGACTTAAAAGCATTAAAATAGCAGTTCAGGCAGCTTTGGGATTGTCAATATCTTTAAATGAAACTAAATGGTCAGAATGGGCATGTTCGTTATGATGAGCATGCATTTCGACTTTAGAATACTTAATAAATAAATATCTTCCCACAATCACAATTAATAATCCAATTAAAGCAGCTCCTCCAACTATTAATGCAATATAGCCTTGTTCTTTAATTAAACTTCCTTGAGTTATTTGAGCTCCAGATTTAGGGTCATGAAAATAATATTCCAATTTAAAAAAGCCTTCTTTTATAAACCCAGCAGCTCCTATTATTAAAAACATTCCTGTTGAAAAAGCATATAAATAAATTGAACGTTTATTAGAAGTTTTAATTTTAAATAGAGATAAAAATGCTAAAAAGATTGTTGGCACTCCTAGGAGTACAACAATATAAATTAACAAATTTATAAAAATGGTTAAATCCAAATTATTTTGAAATTTTTCAATTCCGAAAAACATTTTATAAACCTCAACTTCTACTTTTTTTGATTAAATATTATAAAATTATACATTATTTATCTATTTAAAGTATAATAAAAATTGTAAAAAAGGATATATAATGAGAAGAAAATTACAACTTTTTATTGTTGGAATTATACCTAGTGTAATAACTCCTGTGATAACAATTAGTTGCACAAACAAGACTGCTTATTTAGATATTGATAAAATTTCTAGAAAATATCTAAAAAATTTAACTCCTAATCAAATTGTTTCTCTGCATAATAATGAGAAATTATTTTATTATTTTGAAGGACAAAAAAAGGTTTATTTTGATAATGCCATTATTAAAAATAATAAAATCCATTTATCAAAAAATAATCTTCAAAGTGAATTTGTTTTTGATTTCCACACTCAACAATATTGAAAACAAATTGTTAATCAATTAGATAACATAAAAATTATTGAAAATGATGATCTTTTAAATGTCAATGAAATGATGACAGAATATAGTTTTGATGATATTGACAATGCAAATGGTTTTAATGATGAATGGGTTTCTTTATTATCTTCAATTAAAAATAAGGATTTTGATCGGGTTAATGATCCTTATTTCTTTGATATGCAAACAATTATTTTTCGAATGATTCAAGATGCCAATACAAATTATTTTTTTATGAATCAAAGAAGAATGGTCAATAAAAATAATGAAGCAATTTTGCTAAGAGATTTTTTTAAGACATTTTATATCCAAGCCACTACCTGATTAGATAATGCACATTTAAAACAAAGAGAAATTTTCGAAACTTTTTTAACTTTATATTTAAACAAATTCAACATTAATGTATCCAAAGTTGTGATTGACTGAGACAATGCTAAAGTTGTTCAATCTTATTCACAATCAAGTGAATATATTAAATTTCAATTTAAAGATATTTTAGATTTTGAAAATAAATCAATTTTGAATCCACAAAATAGAAAGTTATCTTTTTATATTAACGGCTTTAGAACTTATCAAACAGATCAAAAATTTGGAATAGGACAAGAGGGTTTACAAGAAGAACTGCCATTATTTAATGAATATATTGAAAATCCATTATTAGAAATTGACGGCAAAAAATATCTAAATGTTGTTGACAACATTAACTATTTTATTAAAGGTGCAAAAAGTTTTGAATATTGAAATACCAGGGGATTAATGTATTTATTTCAAACTTTCAAAGATGAAATTTTCCATATTCAAATACCTGAGAATAAAAAAGATGAAGATGCTTATTATCAAGTAATAGATTTTAAATATACCGATTATTTAAAGACTGATCAAATATTAAAAGCAGTTGTAAGAGTTTACAAAAAAAACAACACTTATCAAGATTATGTATGACTAAGTTCTAATTTTGATGATCATGGGCACCGTTTAAAAGGAAGAATACTTACTTATAAAAATGAAAATGATTTAACTTCCAACGATTTTTATAATTATAAACCTGATTTAGGTCCAATACCTAATGGGATTTCGCTTCAAGAATTTTTAATTCCTAATTCAATTGCTTTTGATTTATTAGAAAAAGCTGGAAATCATTTAGAATCATCTTTTGAATATTGAAACAATGACATTCGAAGTAATTTTGAATCCTCTTATTTAAAAAATGATTCATATCAAATCAAATTGCTAACTGCTTTTATTAATAATTATTGATTATCTTATGCCCTTGAAACCAAAGAAAATCAAATCCGTTCTGGCATTAAACGAATTGATATTGAAATTTTAAATGATACTAACCAAATTGGCCGATTACATTTAAAACTGGATTTTATGTGCTATGCTAATGAAAATGATTTTGATTTTAAAAACAAAGATGAAACTAAAAAAGCGAGTTTATATTTATATTGAAATGGTTTTAAAGGATATGATACATCAATTGACAAAAAAATGTTTAGTATAGACAAAATAGAAATAAAGGATATTTAATGAAAAAGAAAAATTGATTATGAATAACTAGTGGAATAGTTTTAATGCCGCTTTTATCAAATATTGTTGCTTGCAAAAGAATTGATTATGAAGAAAACATTGATGATGACATAATTAAAAAAGAAGAAACCCCTAAATTTGTTTTTCAAAATGAAGCTGTAAAAGAATTAGAAAAACTTTATGAAAGGGACATTCTTCAACTTTATGTTGATATAAAAGCAAATTACCGTCAGTATCGTTTGGAATGAGTGGATTTAAAAAGACATTATAATATCCTTAAAAATAAATTAAAAAATCTTGCTACGGAACAAACAATTGAAAAAAATCGTCAATCTTTATTAAATTTTGTTAGAAATTGGTTATCTAATAATGCTAATGAATTACAACATAATCCTTTTGCCCTGTTTTTATATAAATATACATTAGTATTTCAAGATGTTGATGCAGTTTTAGTAGATATCAATTTGGTTTTCGAATCAAAAGAATTTTTGCAATATTTAAAAACTATTGATGATCGATTATCTGGCAAGGACATTAATTTATCTTTATTTCAAAGAGCAATAAATGCTGTTTGATTATTCGTAAAACAACACATTTATGATGCTCAAAAATTGACTACTAAAGCTGATTTAAATAGCTTAAATGTTGATTCAGACAAAAACTCCCATAATCATTCTCATGCAATTATAAATTTGACTAATGAACTAGGCTTATGACATCAAAAAATGATCGAAGAAAAAGCCAATCAATATGAAGAATTTAAAAAAGAATATGAACAAAATACTAAATTAATTATTGACAATATTAATCATGTACAATGACAAAGAAACTTCAAAATTATTGATGAAACTTTTTTGAAAAATGATTCATCAACTACTAATGAAATTCTTTTAAAAAGTGAATTTCTAAAAAGGGGGGAGATGATTGTCCAAAGTTTAAGAAAACAATTATTAACTATTGCAAAACATGAAGGTTTAAGCGAATCTGAATTAAATTTAAGTTATTAAGAAAGGGAGAAGATCTAATCTTTCATAATTAAAATATAAAGTAAAAAACTTGAATCCTAAGATTTTAATTAATCTTGGAATTTTTATTTTTTTTAAAAAAGGTCCATGAAAAATGATGCCAACCAAAGGATAATAATGGTAGTTCATTGAATTCAATCATTTAAATTTTGGGGTTTCATGTTATTTATTGGCATATTAATTTCGCTTAAAATTATCTAAAAAGTTTTTAAATGTCTTTCATGTATTATCCGTCTTTAGCAACAATATAATATAAATGCCTTAAAAGAGATGTGTTAAAACTACAAATATCTCCATAATAATAAACAAATGCAAAACCACCTAGAACCACAAATTTATTATCAAAATAAAAAAATATAACCTTAAATCAAAATAAATTCTTTATAAATAAATTTAGGATTTACAATTTTGCAATAAAAAAATGCTTTAATTTGTTAAAGCATTTTATATATAAGCTTTTAATTTAAATGTTTTTTGTCTCAATTACAACTGCATTTGATGTAATAATTTGATCATCAACTAGGATGTCGTAATTAAATTTAATTACTTCTTTACTCATAAAAACAGATTTTAAATATCAATCAAAAAAGATGTCTTTAACCGGATTTTTAAATAAACCTTTTTCGCGGTTTTGCAATGTCATATGAACTTTTTGTTCACCATATTTAAAATTAATTTCATCTGAAGATATTTCTAAATGGTGGTGTGTATTTGTTTGATCAATAAATTCAATAACTAAAAACTTGTCTTTAACTTCTTCAGAATAATCAATTCAATCAGTTTCAAAAATTTGTTCTGGTTGATCTTTCATCATATTAGAAGAAGAAATTGATTGAAACTTTAACTTCATTTTGCTAATCTTTCAAATACTAATTCTTTTCCAAAAAGATAAATTGCTTTTGCTAATTCTGGCCCATGTTCTTCATATGTGGTTGCTATTCTTATTGGCATAAATAAATTTTTACCTTTAACATTTAACTTAATTTTAGTTTCGTCAATTGCTTCTTGAATTGATACAATGTCAAAAGTCTTTGTTTTTAATATGTCAAAAAAACATGAAACAACATTAGTTTTTTCAAAAGGAATATCTAATTCTTTTTTAGGTTCTAAATACATTTTTAAGTGATTTTTAATTTCATTTATAGTTGCTGATTGTTGTTTGTAAGTATCAACAAATAATTCATTTCATGATTCATCTTTTGGTGAGTCTAATTTATTAATAATGTCTAAATTTGGCACATTTTTCATATATTGTTTTGAAAATCATTCCATTTTAACAATATCAAATTTCGAAGGGCTTTTTGATAATCGATCAGGATCAAATTTCTCAATTAATTCTTCTTTATTCATAACTTCACTTGCATCAGCTGCCGTTCAACCCAATAAAGCTAAAAAGTTAAAAATGGCTTCTGGTGAATATCCTTCATTACGATAATCCTCAATAAATTGTTTCATTGTTTTATCACGTTTAGACAATTTTTTGCCTTCCATATTAGTAATAATTGTTAAATGTCCAAATTTAGGAGGAATTCAACCAAATGCTTCGTAAATTGCCAATTGTTTAGGGGTGTTAGTAATGTGTTCTTCACCTCTTAAAACATGACTAATAAACATTTGATGATCATCAACTACTACTGCAAAATTATATGTAGGATAACCATCACTTTTTAAAATAACAAAGTCCCCAATATCATCGCTATTAACAGAAATATTACCTCTTACAATATCATCTCATTCATAGATTTTGTTTTTTGGTAATCTTAATCTAATTGAATATTCTTTGTTGGTTAATCTTCTTTGTTTTTCAGCTTCGGAAATTTGTAATCAATTAGGATCATATCTAAATGAAGCTATGCCAGCTTCTTCTTGTTCATGGTGTTGTTTGGCTAATTCTTCAGTATTTTCAAAAGCTTTATAAGCCAAGCCTTTAGCTTCTAATTGATCAATTAATTCATGATAAATAGCAAGTTTTTCAGATTGTCTATAATTTCCACAAAGTGGATTAGGTTTTAAAGGGCTTTCGTCAGGAATTATTCCTAATCAAGCAAGATTATTTAATTGGCTTTCTTCTCCACCCACAACATTTCTTTCAACATCAGTATCTTCTAAACGGAAAATAAAATCCCCTTTATAATGTTTGGCAAATAAATAGCAAAATAATGCTGTTCTTGCTCCCCCGATATGTAAATAACCTGTTGGGCTGGGAGCATAACGTGTTCTTATTTTATTCATATTAATAAACCTCTTATTCTCTTTCGAAAGTAACAACAATAGGATCAATTTGGTTTTTCCAATTTTGACCACCTTCAAACATTCCTGGTAAAACTGGTCATCAAGCTTTTTCTAAAGTTGTAAATGTCTTATTAAAAAATTGATCAGATTGTTTGGCAAATTCTTCAAATCCATTAGCTAATTCACCGTCTTTAGTTACATAATAAATTGTGAAAAACAAGATGTTTTTCTTATTTAAATGTTGTTTATAAAAAGATTTGCTGGCTGCATAAGGATAATGTTTGGCAAATTCTTCACCGGTTCAAGCACCAATTCTAAAGTCATAATTAGCACTTAAATTACCCAAATTAAAGTATTTATCATATGTTGGAAGAAATTTTGCTGGCTTATGAGTATTATTTACTTTTTCAAAGCCGGTCTTCTCGTCTTTTAAAATGATAAATTCTCCATTTTCATCTCTTAATTTTTCACCGTTTTCACCTTTTTTATAAACATAAATGTCATAAGCTGGGTCTTCAGGATGAATTGGGTTAGGGTTTAATCTTACAAAATCATGAAATCAAGATGCACTTTCAGGAATTTTAAAGATTTTTTCTTGTTCATCATATTTCAAGTTTTCTTTTTTTACTTCAATTGTTGGATATTTAGCACATGAAATAACAGTTAATGGAACTACCAAAGTTGAAATGCTAGCCAATGTTAATAATATTTTTTTCTTAATTGAATTTTTCATAAATAAAATTATAACATTAAGCACCATTACAAAAATTAATATTTAATTTTATACTTTCTCATTTTTTTCCTATTTTAAAAACGAAAAAAATAAGAAGAGAAATAATTCTAGTATGAGAATAAAATTACAAGACAATATTAGGAATTGTGGTCTTTGTTGCTTACAATCTATGCATAAAAAATATTTTAAAAAATGAATCGACATAAATTTTCTTTCTCAAGAGGTAAACTATTCTGATAAGGGAATTTCTATAAATGAATTAATAAGGCTAGGAAAAACAATTGGATTAATTTTAGAGCCTCTAAAGGGCAATTATCAATCATTTCTTAAATTGAAAAATACAGAACCAATGATTTTGCTATTAAAAAATAATGGTTATTTTCACTATGTTATTCTTCAAAAAAGGACAGAAAACTATTTTGTTTTACTTGATCCAGCTAAAGGAAGAATTATTTTAACAATCAATGAATTGGAACAACAATTTACTGGTATCTTAATTAAAATTAGTCCAATAAAAGGTTTTCAATATTCACATTACGAAAAAAGTGTAATAGATTTAGATTTAATAAGTATAAAGAAATATTTTTTCATTTTTATTTTATCTTTGATTTTGCAAGCAACCTTTTTTGCAAGTTCCTTTTATTTTAAGCTGATTATTGATAAAGTATGAGGCTTTGCTAATTATGAATTTTTGTTTAAATTGACTATTATTTTTATATGAATAAATATTGTTAAAATCCTTGCCTCATTTTTAATTAATTTATTAAAAAAGCGAATTGTTTTAAAAATATGAAGAAATCTTTTAGAACAAATATATGAGAAAATAATGTTTTGTCAATTAAAAAATAAAGAAAATCTCAATATCGGAGAATTTATACAAAGAATAGAAAGCGTTCCTGTTGTTGCTAATTTTCAAACAAACATTTTTATTTTAATCTCAATTAATTCGATTTGCAGTTTGGCTATGATTGTTATTATGAATTTTATATCTTGAAGATTATTTTTAATTGGGTTTTCGTTTATTTTCAGTAATTTTTTAATCAGTTTTATTTTCAAAAATAAATTAAAGCGTTTTTATAATTATTCCATTAACCAAAATATTGAAATTATGAATAAAAATATTGAAATTTTCAATAATTTCATTGAATCTAAGAATTCATCTAATCAAAAATATAATTTCGAAATATATCAAAGAAAAATTGATACATTTTTTAAGTTAAATAATAAGTTTTTGAATAAAAATAATATAAGAGCAATTTTAAAACAAGCAATTCAGAATTTTAGCAACTTGATGATTATTTTCATAGGAAGTTATCTATCAATTAAGACTTCTTTAACATTGGGTAATCTCTTACTTTTTACTTCCTTTTTTTCATATTTAAATTCTCCTATTGAAACAATTATTGAAATAATGTATAGTTGAGAAACAAATCAGATCTTTGTTTCTAAAATTAGAAGTATTTTGGATTGAAAAGATGAGGAAGAAGATTCATATATTTTCAATGAAAAAATAGAAAAGATTGAATTTTTCAATGTCGGTCTTTCCAAGGGAAATAAAAAGATAATCAATAATTTAAGCTTTGATTCTACTAGCCATATGATCTTATCTGGAAAAAATGGTTCGGGTAAAACTACAATATATAAATTAATTTATAAACTATACAAGCCCAATACAGGAGAAATATTTATAAATGAGAAAAATTTATCATACTTCAACAGTAATTCTTGAAGAAACCATGTTTTTATTAACAACAATGACCTAAATTTAAGAAATGACACAATATTATCTATTATCACTAACAATGAACCTTATAGAGTAGAACGATTTTGCTATAACTTTCAAAAATATAATTTAGAACAAATCTTTAAAAGATTTAATTTATATTTAGATAGAACAATTTTAAGAAGTGATACTGAATTATCATCTGGGCAAAAACAGTTAATAAATATCATGTCATTATTTACTAAAAAGTATAAGCTAATCTTATTGGATGAAGCCTTTGAAAACATTGAAAATGAAGCCTTTGACTTGTTAAAATTGGCAATCAAAGAAGTTCAAGATGAGGCATTTTTTATAGAAATTAGTCATAATAATAAATTTATTAAAAATGGTAAGGAAATTAAATTAATTTAATTTGTCATTTTTTTTGTAATCTTATATAATTTTGAAATATGAATAATTTAAACTATAAAAATAAAAGTTTCCATTCATTTAAATTTAAAGAAGATTTCTTAAATATACTAAAAGAAGCACAAATAGAATTCGACACTAACAAAGATTTACAAGTGGATGTCTTATTTGTAAATAAATTTAAAATGAAAAAATTAAACAATCAATTTAGAAATAAAAATTACACAACAGACATTCTAAGTTTCCCTTTAGAATGTGAAAAAGAATTAAATTTTTTAGGTTTTTTACCGTTAGGACAAATTATTATTTCTCCTTGAAAAATTAAAAAACAAGCTAAAGAATTTAATCATAGTTTAAGAAGAGAATTCTGCTATATTTTTGCTCATGGAATAGCACATTTATTTGGTTTTGATCATCTAACCAATGAAGAAGCAAAAATTATGAATAATCACGTTGAAAATATTATGAAAAGATTAAATATAACAAGAGGTTAGTGAAATGAAGGTTTGTGTTGTTGGTCTAATTGGTAGACCAAATGTTGGTAAAAGTACTTTATTAAATAATATTTTGAATTATGATCTCTCAATTGTATCAAATTATGCTCAAACTACTAGGGACGATATAAAAGGCATTTATAATGAAGAAGATTTTCAAATAATTTTTATAGATACTCCTGGCATTCATAAAGGTGAATTTGCCTTATCAGAAAAATTGAATCAAAAGTCTTATTCAATTTTGCAAGAAGTAGACTTAATTTTATTTTTATCACCCGCTAATGAAAAAATTGGTAAAGGTGATCTTTGAATTATTAATAAATTAAAAGAAAATAATGTTGAAAATAAAATTGCCTTGATTAGCAAAATTGATTTAGTGGAATCTAAAGAACAATTAGATGAAAAAGCTAATGAACTAAAGAAAATGGGATTTGATACCGTTTTAGGAACTGGTTTAAGTTATAATCAAACTTTTTTAGATGTAATAAATGAAATAAAAAAATATGCTTATGAATCTGAACCACTTTATCCAATTGATCAAATTGGAGATGTTTCTATGAGATTTATGGCAAAAGAAATTATTAGAGAAATTGCAATTAAAAATTTATTCAATGAAGTGCCGCATTCCATTGCTGTAGAGATTAATGAATTTAAAGAACAAGAGAATACAAGACCATATTTAATTGATGCTACAATTTATGTAAAAAGAGAATCTCAAAAAGGCATTTTAGTTGGTAAAAATGGAAGTAAAATAAAAACCATTTCAATGAATTCAAGATTAAAAATGGAAGAACTTTTTCAACACCGAATTTTTCTTACAACAAAAGTTAAGGTGAATGAAAATTGAGTAGATGATTTAAATAAAATTAAAAAAATGGGGTATTAATGAAAATCAGAAGTTTAAAATACTCACGTTTTGTTATTAAAATATCAATCATAATAATTGGTATTATTTTCTCTTTTTTACTTTTTGCTGGAATCTTAGCTTTTAAATTAACAAATCCTTACCATGTAAGTATTTATAATTATGAATCATATTTAAATAAAAAAATTATTGATAAAGTGAAGAAAAAATATTCATATCATGTTTTTACTGAGATCAATGAATTTACAAAGGCAATTAATACTGAAAAAACAGTTGCTGGAGTTGGTAGTGATCATCAAATAGCGCAACTAATTTTGGAAAATAAAATAAAGAAAATCAACTTTAATAAATTATTTAATACTCAAAATAAAGAAGAAATTTATAGTTTTTATTCTCCGATTGTAAGACAACATTTAGATAAATTTGATAATTGAATTATTGAGAAAATCAAAGAAATAAACCCTAATAATGAGGAATTAAGAGGAAAAAACAATCGGTTATTAAAACCTTATTTAATTTATGATAAAAATAAAAATATAATTGGCCCTGAAATTGATGGCAAAGAAGGTTGCGATTTTTATTGACAATATATTATTCCTTATTTTATTCAAGATAAAATTATTGCCTATAACATCAATACTTTTTATCGCCCACATTTAAAAAATGTTGAAAACATTCATTTTGAAAATACTAATTGAGATACTATTTTAAAAACCTTAATTAATCAACATAATTATAAGGGCGTTTATTGAACAAATTCCTTTTTAGATAATGCAATGATTGGGCAATTTTTTGCTACTGAAACTAATAAGAAAAACTATTTAAATAACAATGTTTTAGAAAATATAACATTGCAAAATTACAAAGAAATTTTTGATTATTTTGCTGATTTTGTTTTAGATTCAACTAATAATAGTATTAAGCAAAATAACTTCAATAAATTAGTAACCAATGGTTTGGAATTAGTCAATCAAATTATTGAACCAGCAGGTACAAAAGCTGATATTGCTATTATGTATAATGGTGATACATTGGATGCTTATTATCCTAAAGACAATTTTGATAAATTGGACAAAACACAAATTGACTTTGTAAGACCAAAGAATAACTATTTATTATTAGACGGTTGAATTATTTCTAAAAGTATGTCTGACGATGAAAGTGATACCTTATTGGAATTTTTAAATGAGACAGTTTTTAAAGGCTTTGGGTATCGAGCATCTGAATTAGAAAAACTTTATAACGAATACAATAATTTTGAATTTCTTCCAGCAATAGCTAATTTTGATGCAGTTAATTACACGCCGGCTTATTATGAAATAAATGAGTTTCTAAAGAAACATTATTTCTTTGATGATAATGGACTATTAGATACTAAAGCAATTGAAATTTTTGATATTGAAAATCAACACAATATTATCTATCAAATCTTTCAACCAATCAATTTAAAACTAAGAACTGACATAATTGATTATTATTACCAAAAAACAAAATCATAATCCAACATTTTGTTGGATTTTATTTAATAAAATATTTATTAAATATTATAATTTTAACTATGCTTAAAAGAGAGAAATGCAAACAACTACAAGATATGAAAATTTGCTTCTTTATGAAGTGATATTTTTTGGCATTTCCTACATTAAAAAGATTTATAACAAAATGTTCACAACATAATTACGATTTAGCCCTCCTTTAGAGAAACTTTTTTAAGTTTCTTAAAAAAATTTTAAAAGAAAGGATAACAATGGAAAGACATATTAAAAAGAAAGAAATTATTAAACCAGATCAACCAATTATTGAATTAGTTGATGTTGTTAAAGAATTTGATGACAAACTGGTACTTGACAATGTAAATATGCAAATTGAACCTGGGCAGTTCATTACATTATTAGGTCCTTCAGGTTCAGGTAAAACTACCATCCTAAGAATCATTGGAGGGTTTGAATGAGTTACTCGTGGTGAAGTTAAGTTCTTTGGCAAAGATATTAAAGATTTAGCACCGCATAAAAGAGATGTTTCAACCATTTTTCAAGATTATGCTTTATTTCCTCATTTAAATGTTGAAAATAACATTAAATATGGTTTGAGACTAAAAAGAATTCCAAAAGAAAAACCTTCAAAACTTATTTTAAATAAACTAAAAACTAAACAAGCTAAATGAACAAAAATTGCACAGGAAAAATTTAAAAAACTTGATCTTGAAATTGCTGAATATCAAAAAATTATTGATGATCCTAATTCAACTGAAAAAGAAAAGGAAAAATATCAAGAATGAATTGATGATTTGGATTTCGAATACTCATACTGAGAAAACTATGTTGATTTAAAAACTAGTGAATATGAAAAAAAATATTTAACCAGACCGATTAGTAATGCTGAGATGAATGAAAAAGTTAAATCAATCATGCAAGTCGTTGGTCTTGAAGGTAATGAAAAGAAAAATGTTAATTTCCTATCAGGGGGAATGAAACAAAGGGTTGCCTTAGCTCGTTCTTTAGTTATTGAACCAAAAATCTTGTTATTAGATGAACCTTTAAGTGCCTTGGATGCCAAAATTCGGGAAAAAATGCAAAGACTTTTAAGAGATATCCAAAAAAATTTAAATTTAACTTTTATTTTTGTTACACACGATAGAAATGAAGCCCTACAACTTAGCGATAAAATTGCTGTTATTAGAGACGGTAAAGTTGAACAATTCACTACTCCAAAAGAACTATATGACTATCCAGTTAACAAATGAGTAGCTAACTTTATTGGTGATTCAAACTTCTTTAAAGCAACTTTTGTTGAACCTAATAAAGTTAGATTTTTAAACAAGAATTTTTATACTATTCATGACGAATTTGAACCAGGTGAAGAATTAGATGCACTAATCAGACCTGAAGATATGTATATTGCTAGAAGCAAACATACTGGTAAATTAAAAGGTGAAATTGTTAAAGCAACATATGGCGGAAGCTATTATTACTATGAAATAAAAGTCAAGGACCAAATTCTTTTTGTAGAAACCCCAAGTAAACATAATGAGGGTAAAGAAGTTTATTTAAACTGAGATGATGATGCAATTCATTTAATGAAAAAAGATAAGAAAATGGAAGAATTAGAAAATGATACAACTCTTGCATAAATCATTATCCAAAAAACAAAAAACCCTTGCTAATAATAAAAAGAAGAAAAATGGTTCTTATAATAAATGACAATTAAGTTTGTTAATTCCTTATGCTGTTTTTGCCATAATCTTTATTATATTGCCAATGATATTAATCTTTGTTTATGCTTTTAAACCATTAGAAGGTCAGAGCACTAAATTAGAAAATTGAGAAATCATTGGAAAATCATCAACTTGGAATATTATTGCTAGATCAATAGTAACAGGATTGTTTGCTTCATTAGTTGCTTTAATTATTGGTTTTCCTTATGCATACATTATTTCAAGAAGTAAATCAGCTATAACAAAAACCTTAGGATTAAGTTTAATGCTTAGTCCCTTAGCAATTTTCACTATTTCTAAAGCTCTTGCTTTAAGAGGATTATTTTCAGCAATCTTTGATGAAAATAGTTTAAATAATTATTTCTTTATGGTGTTCGGAATGGTTTATTTATTCCTGCCATTTATGGTAATGCCGCTTTATTCAGTTTTAAAAGACATGCCAAACAATATATTAGAGGCATCTGAAGATTTAGGTTATTCTAAATTTAAAACTGTTTTTACAGTCATTTTGCCTTATAGTGCAAAAGCCATTTTAAGTGGATTTGGTATTGTTTTAATGATGGCTTCCACTTCAATTATCATCTCTGATAAATTACTACCAAATGGTAGCCAAAAGCAATTAATTGGTAATTTAATCAATCAATTTGCAAATACTGCTAATCCTTTTGATTTAGCTTCAGCTTCAACATTGGTTATTATTACTATGGTTGTTTTATTATCATTGTATGGAATTATTTATGGAATCCCTTATTTAATTACTAAATGCAAAGGGGGTAATAATGAATAAATTTAAATCAATTTTAAAATATTCTTATATTATCTTGATTCTATTATTCTTATATGTTCCAATTATTTTTGGAACTATCTATAGTTTCAATGAACCATCTGCTAAAGGGACTTTTTCAGTAACAACTTGAAATAGAACTTCATTTTCAGCTTACCGTGAATTATTTTCTAAATCACACGCTTTAGCATTTGTTAACTCGTTTTTATTGGGTTTTGCAACATCTGTTCTAGTAATTATTTTCTCTTTATTAACTGTTTTTGCTTTATGAAGACAAAAAAATAAAACAGCAAGATCTTTTGTTCAAACTACTTCAAATATTCCTTTAATTAATCCAGATGTTATTACCGGATTAACACTTGCTATTGTTTTAAATTTAATTTTTATTGGAACACTCAAGGCAACTGATGAAGGTTTCTTTAGAGCCATCATTGCCCATACTGTAATGTGTTTACCTTATGGAATTTTAATAATGTTACCTAAGAGCGACAAATTCTCAAAAAATATCTTTGAAGCTAGTCAAGATTTAGGTTATTCTAAATTTAAAACTTGATTTAAAACTTATTTTGTTTATATGTTAGGACCAATTGGTTTCACTTTTATCATTACTATGGCGTTGTCATTTGATGACTTTATTATTACTAGAATTGTTTCTAACACAGAAACTTTAGGAACACAATTATATGAAGGTCAATTCCAAGCTTGATCATTAGCAATTGGCGCCATTTCACTTCTTATTGTTATATTTGGAAATACGATTTATGCTGCTTACCATTCTAGCCAAAATTACAAAAGAAAGAAAGCTTTACAACTAATTAAAAAACCACTAGTTGCTTTAAAACGTTAAAATGAATAGACGAATTTGAAAAATTTTAATTTTTGTATTTCCAGTCGTTTTAATACTTCTTGTAGTGATTAGTTTTATATTAATTAAAAGTTTGCATGTCTATCGCCCAAGTATATACAATTATGAATCTTATTTATCGCCTTCAATTATTAACAAAATTAAGAAAAAATATAATTACAAAGAATTTAAAGAAGTAAATGAATTTACCCAAGCTTTAAATGCTGAAAAGGCTATTGCTGGGGTGGGTAGTGATTTTCAAGCTGCTCAATTAATAATTGATAATAAAATTAAAAAAATTAATTTCGAATTAATCTATGGTGAAGGTGCAAATGATTGAAATAAAAGAAAATTATTATATCGCCCAGCCATTGTTAAACATATTGAAAACTTTGATCAATTAATTTTTAAAACCATTTTAAATGGTAATACTCATGCTAAGGTTTTAAACATAGAAGAAATGACATATGATGTAGATAATGATAATGTTGCTGATCACATCTACGATTACATTTTGCCTTATTATTCACAAGATAAGGGAATTGCTTACAATATAAATTCTGAAATTAGACCAGAATTAAATGTTAATGGTGCTTTAGAAGCTTTAAAAGACCAAAACCTAAAATTATCTTGAGAAGACATTGTACAAAAACTAAAGGCTAATAACTATAACCATTTTGGTTGAACCAATGCTTATTATGATAATTTAATGATTGGGGCTTTTTATGGTAAATTCAAAACACCTAATGTATTTACTGATCAAAATTACAAAACAGCTGTTGATAAATTTATTGAATTTGTAGAAATTGAAACTGGTAATAGCATTAAAGACACTAAATATAATTTCACAAGCGGTGATGGTTTAGAATTATTAAGTCATTTAATTGAACCTAAGCCTAATCGTTCTGATGCTGCAATTTTATATAACGGGGATGCTTTAGATGCTTATTTTTCAGAGGATAATTATGCTTCAGTACCTAGTGGTTCAATTAAATTTATTAGACCTAAAGATAATTATTTATTGTTAGATTGTTGAATTATTTCTAAATTTTTAAGCGATGAAGAAACTGCGAAATTCTTAAAGACCTTAAAAACTAATATTTATCAAAATAATTTTGCTTCCAATAGTTATGAACAAAACTATAAAAACATTGAAAACATTTTCTTTAAACAATTTAAAAATGAATTGAATGATGAAATATTTAATCAGGAATTAGAAAAACAACTTACAATTCATAAAAATGACGAAAATTTTAGTCAACAAGCAATACAAAATGATTTAAATGATTTTAAAGAGGCTTTAAAGCAAAATGATTTGGTTAAATTATTGGAACTTAGAAATCATGAAAATGCTTATTTTGATGAATTATTTTCAGAAATGTTTGCAAATTCTAATTCAGGTGAAATTTTAAATTTTGATTATATTTCTTATACTCCAGTTGATATAGCAACATATGATTTTATTAAAAATTGATATTTTGCTGGTGATGAAATAGCTTTATCAATGTATGAACAACCTGAATCTGATTCGGAATATAAAGTTTATCCTTATCCAATTATTGATACTTCTTTAAGAACTAAAATTGTTTCTTATTATTTTGAAAGAACAAAATCATAAAAACAGCCAATTAATAAAATGGCTGTTTTTTTGTTAAATTTCTGTTTTAGGAACTACTTTTGAACTGTGATGAATAACCTTATCATTAGAAATATATTGACCATAACGGTATGTCTTGCCTTTTAATTTGATATCAAAAATACCTAATTTATAAGCCTTACAATCAAAACTTAAAGCGTAATTTTCATATTTTAATTTAGAGGTGAAATAAAAGGGTAAAAAGCCTTGTAAATCTAAATTTTGAGGTTCAAAATATGATTGAAATACTGTTTCTCGATCATATCAACTATTTCAAATATCTGGTTTGTTAATTTCTTCAATAGCTTTTTCAATTGTAATTCCTTTACCAATAAAATTAAACTTAACATCTTGCACTAATTTGGAAGCTTCTTCTTCAGTAATAAAGTTCTTCGTTTGTTCATCAACTTGAAATCCTCTTAAAACGATTTTTGGTAAAACAATAAAATCCTTAGTGCTTTTTTTGTTTCTTAAAAGAATATCTAAACAAATTGAATTACCATCAATTCCATTAATTATTACGTTTTTGATTTCTGTATTGTATATTTCTTTAACATTATCTTTTAAATCTAAATTAAAAGGTTTAAAAACTGGGTTATCTAGTGTCGGATTTATTAATACTTCTTTAGCAAAATCAATTGGTTTACCGTCGTAATGGTATTCAATTGGTTCTATTTGTTTTAAATAGTCAACAAATTCTGATTTTTTTAAAATATTAGTTTCCTTTTTTCAAATGACCATATTATTAATTGGTTTAGGAATTCCAAAAGCAATTCCTAACACAGTTGCAATTCCAACTGCTGATAAACTAGCAAATAAAATACTCTTAATTTTTTTAGATCTTGTTTCTTTAACTGCAAGTTTTTTATAACGAACTTGATCTTCAGGTGTTACATCACGGGGATCAATTTGATCTCAAGGATTTTTATTCTTCTTCATTTGTTCCTTCTTCAATATTTTTGTAGCTCATAACAATATTTCTTAGTTCGTTCAAAATTAGCTTTTTATTGATTGGTCAATCAATTTTAGAAATAATTTGAATTGGATATTTTTTTGAATTTAAAAATTTAACATTATCTTTAAATTTAATATATTCTTGATAATCGTTTTTATATTGGTAATTATCAATAATGAAACCCTTTAATAATTGTTTAGTCTTTTTGTTAGTTATTACAATATCTAAAGATTTGGTTCCAATTGAGTAATTAGGAAGAATTTCAATAAATTCACTTGCTGAAACAATGTCTACCATTTCATTAATAATTTGGTTTTTGAATTCGGAATTATGTGCAATTGATAATGTTTTAGTCATCTCAATTGTTTCTTTATTGTCATCTAAATAATTTTTTTGTTCTTCTACTGATAAATCCAAGAATTTCAATCACTCTTTAAATAAAATCATATCAGTTGTTGACCGCTCATTAATTTCTACATCATCAGCATAAATAGATTTAACAACAATAATTTTTTCTTTAGCTCTTGAAATGGCCACATTTAAAGCGTTTTTCCCACCCTGTCTAGCAACATATGTACCATATAAAGAAGTATTATGATCATAAACAACTGACATAATAACCAAATCAGCCTCATCACCTTGAATATTTTCAATGTTCTTTAAAGAAATTTGTTCGGAAACCAATGCTTCTTCTAATCTAGGTTCCTCATTGAAAATCTTGTTTACTAAATAATCTTGTTGCTTAGAGTTGAACACTAAAATAATAATTTTCTTGTATTTTTCAATATAAAGTTTTGCTAATTCAAGTACTTTTTGTCCTTCTTCTTCATTCATACTATTATTTCAAGAACCATCTACTTGAATAACTTCAAGTGGTTTTTCATCACTTAAACTAACTTCATAATTGTCAATTACATCTAATTTAGAATCATAGAAATGCTTAGAACTAAAAGTCATTAAAGCTGCTTGTTTTGAGCGATAGTTTTTGTCCAATAAAATTGAATAAACCCCTCTTGCTGTTGCATAATCTAGCAATGATTCAATATTGCCAAAATCATCTTCTTCATCAAAGTTATAAGAAACTGAAAATCATCTTGTCGGTTGCATTTGTTGATTATCGCCGGCCAAAATTTTTCTTTTAGCTAAATACAAAATTGGAATGCCTTTTTCAATAAATACTTGTGAAGATTCATCTAAAATAGCATAATCAAATTCTTGCTTGCCTCACATTGATAAGTCTAATTCAGGCGTAGTTACAATGATTGGGAATAATTTTTTAATCATTTCCTTGTGTTTGTGAAAAAACTTATAAGGTTTTAAATGACCAGTTCGAATAGCCATAGCAAAAGCATTATATTGTTTCTTTTCTTCTGGACTGAAATCATTCATTTTTTCAATAATTTTTTGCAAAATCATTTTGGTTAAAATGACATCATTATTCAAATCAACTGTTTTTTCTTTTAACATTTGTTTATAATAAATGTCCACTTTTTTGACTGATTCATAATCAATTAAATCGATGTATTTTAGTGCTTCATCAATGTCAATTGTAAATAAGCTTGGTTCTTGTAATAACAAATCAGCCATATCTTTAATTGTTCTTGGAATGATTGTTAATAAATTGGGTTTTTTACCATAATTTACATAGTACAAATGCTTTCTTAATTCTTTTACATCATCAAATTCATGATTAATTTTATACATTAAAGCACGATCCAAGTGTTTTAATAATTCAAAACCTTCATCTGTTAAATTACCATGAACTATAGCACCATAAAAACTTAAAATGTTATCAAGATTTTGAACTTCTAAAATCTGATTTAAATTATCAACATAAAGTTGGTCTTCTTCACTAAATATTTGATAACTTTCTTCTAAATTATTAATTCTAAAATTTTCTAATAAATAAATAAATTCTTTTAAAGGCTCATAAAAAGTTTCTTGCCTTAAATTCTTGTCATTTAAGGCAAATAAACAAAATATAGAAATCTTTTTTAATCTTTGTTTTAAAACATCTAAGGCAGCTTTTTTTTGCGAAACCACTAAACCAGTAAATCCTCTTGCAATAATGTTGGCTATTAAATTAGAAATAGTTTGTGATTTACCGGTACCTGGAGGACCTCAAATAATAGTATCTTGATACAAACTAGAGACAGTAGCAACATCTTGAGAAAAATTAGTATTTTGAATTTTGTACAATCTAAATTTATTATCAAAAATAACGTGTTCTACTTTTTCACGATAAGTGTTTTTATTAAAATCAGGGTTTAAAATATCGTCAAATTCATTATTTTCAATTATTTTCTTCATTTGGTTTCATAAATAACCTGAAGAAACGTTATAAAATCCAATTACAATACCAGGATGAAAATTAATTGAAGAATTAATAATAGTTTCTTGGGTTAAATTAGGAATTTTTTGTTTAATGTCTTCAGGCATTTGATAAATAGGATTTCAATTACGTTTAAAATATTCGGCCACTTCTTGAATGGTTAAATTACTAAAATCAAAATTATCTACATTTAATAAAAAACCTTCTTGGCCTAAAAAAGTAACTAATTTACTATTAACTCTTATATCAGATTTTGAAGTTAAATGAACTAAAGAATTTTTTATTTCTAAATTGATTTCTTTAAAGAACAATGGAGCATAAATAACCTTTTTTTCAGTTTTAACTGATATGAAAAAGAAACCAATATGCAATGGTCAAATGTTTGTTTCAATATTAATATTTTGGGCTTTGTTTAAGATTTTCTTTCACTTAACAATTGATTTTTGATAATCAGTTTCTAATTTACAAATTAATTCTTCTTTTCCTTTTTCTAAATTAGAAGTTAATAATTTAAAAGTATTATCTTGAATTCTCATGTTGTATTCTTTAAAAATCTCAATAATATCTCTTTTAGAATTTGCTTCTTTAACTTTTTCTACAAGTTCTTTGTTACCTTTTTCTGATAACACACATTTTATTTCATAATTGGTATAAATTTTATCAAACGTTTCTGAGCCAAAAGCCTTATAAACATCAAAGAATTTGTCATTATCAATTGTGCAATACAATGAAGAATCAAAATTATCAATGCTTAATAAGTTTGCCATTAATGTTTGATATTTTATATTTTGTTTATCATTCATTATTTAATTTCCTTTAATACTAATTCTTCTAAATATTTAGCAGTATTACCCACTACTAATGAAATGCTGTTTTTTTGAAATGCTATTCCGCTTACACCATCTAAGTTCTTTAAATTTTCAATATTTATATCTTGTCTATTGTTGAAAAAAACTTTAATAATTTTTTGTGAAGAACTTACATTATTAATATTTTGTTTACCACCCAATGAATTTAAAAATGCTTGAAATTCAAAAGATAATTTGGTTTCAACTGTTAAGTAATTTTTAGATTCTGTTTGTTTGAATTTTCTTTTTCAATAAATACAAATGAAACCTAAGGTAATAATTATTAAAAAAACATACAGTGCTTTTTGTTTCTTTGTCATTCTTGCTCCTTTAATTAATTAATATTATAATTAATTTTAGATATTTTTTAGATTAGTTATTTACTAGTCTTTAAATTCGAAAATTGTTTATACTTATAACAAGATTGTAAAATATTGAGAATAAAGCACTTTTTTAAAATAAATTGGATTAAATTGTCTTAAAATGAAAAGTGCTTTTATTTATTGTATTAAAATTATATAAGTTTATTAGGAGGGATAATGATTAAGAAGCCAATTTTATTAAGCGGAATCACTGCAACCGGAAAACTAACAATTGCTAATTACATTGGGGCCATCAAAAATATGGTCAAGCTACAGGATCAATATGAAAATTACATTTTTATTGCTGATTTGCATGCTTTAACATTGCCAATTGACCCAAAAGTTTTAGAACAAAATCGTAAGGAAATATTTGCCTTATTTATGGCTTGCGGAATTGATACTAATAAAACAACATTATTTTTTCAATCAGATGTAATGGAACATGGTTTAATGAATTGATTAATTTTAACCAATACAACAATTGGTGAACTTTCAAGAATGACTCAATTTAAAGATAAATCAACTAAAGTAAAAAGTTCAAATGGTATGGAAACAATACCAACTGGATTGTTAATGTATCCAACTTTAATGGTGGGAGACATATTGCTTTATAATGCTGATATTATTCCAGTTGGAATTGATCAAAAACAACATGTTGAATTAACAAGAAACCTTGCCCAAAGATTAAACAACAAATACAATACTGACTTTAAAGTTCCAGAACCATATATTCCAGAAATTGGTGCTAAAATTATGTCCCTAACTGAACCTACTAAAAAAATGTCTAAATCAGATGAAAACCCCAAATCATCAATATATTTATTAGACGATCCAGAAATGGCTTATAAAAAAATTCAAAAAGCTGTTACTGATTCTGAAGGAAAGATTTATATTTCTGAAAATAAACCAGGCATTTTAAATCTGTTGTCAATTTATGCTGCTTTAACTGAACGGACATTACCAGAAGTAGAAAATTATTTCAAAGATAAAAATTATGGAGAATTAAAAAAAGAAGTTGGAGAAGTTGTAAAGAACTTTTTAACCAAAATTCAAGCAAATTATCAAAATGCTTATAAAAAAATAAAGGAAGAAGCTTACAAAGGAGCTCAAAAAGCTCAAATTGTAGCACATGAAAATTTAATTAAATTAATGAAAGGCATTGGTCTTAACAATGAAAGCAAATAGCAAATTAAATCACTCAACTAGCCATTTATTAGCTGCGGCTGTTTTAAAGTTGTTTCCTAACACTAAATTATCTATTGGCCCAGCTATTGAAGAAGGGTTTTACTATGACTTTGAATTTGAAGAGCCTTTATTAGAATCAGATCTACCTCGCATTGAAAAAACCATGAAAAAAATGGCTGAACAAGGTTATGATATGGTTTTAGTTGATGAAACACATTATTCTTTTGAAAATCAGCCTTATAAAAAAGAACTATATGATGAATTTAAGGCAAAAAATTACAATATTACTTTTTATTCATATATTCACCCCAAAACAAAAGAAGTTTTATTTACTGATCTTTGTGCTGGTAATCATATTGAAAACACTAAACAAATTAAATACTTTAAATTGCTATCATTAGCAGGCGCTTATTGAAAAGGTGATTCTAATAATAAAATGTTAACTAGAATTTATGGAACTTGTTGAGAAACAAAAGAAGAATTGGATACTTATTTGACATTATTAGAAGAAAGAAAAGAGAGAGATCACCGTAAAATTGGGAAGGAATTAAACATTTTCACATTTAATAATCTATGTGGGCAAGGTTTTCCAATTTGATTAGAAGATGGAATGAAAATTCACAACGCTATTAGAGATTATGTTTTAAAAATTGACAAAAAATTTGGATTTCAAGAAGTTTTAACACCTCATTTTGGTGAAAAGAAATTATATGAAATTAGTGGACATTGAGCTCATTATCAAGATACTATGTTTAAGCCAATTTCAATGGATAATGAATTATTAATTGGTCGTCCAATGACTTGTCCTCACCACATCATGTTATTCAATGCAACAAGAAGATCTTATCGTGACTTACCAATTAGATACTCTGAACAATCAAGATTATATCGTTATGAAAAATCTGGCGCTTTAACTGGTCTTGAAAGAGTTAGAGGGATGGATTTAACAGAAGGACATGTTTTTGTGAGACAAGATCAAATTAAAGATGAATTTAAACACTTATATTCAATGATTACTAAAGCCTTAAAAGACTTTAATATTGAAATTGATCATGTGTCATTATCATTAAGAGACCCATTGGATAAACAAAAATTCTTTAATAATGATGAAATGTGAAACCGTGCTGAAAACGATTTAAGACACGTTTTAAATGACCTAGGAATTGAATATAAAGAATTTATTGGCGAAGCAGCTTTTTATGGTCCTAAAGTAGATATTCAAATTAGAACTGTTTTAAATCGGATCATTACTATGTCAACCTTGCAATTAGATTTCTTGTTGCCAACTAAATTTGAAATGAAATATGTTGATAATAACGAAGAATTACAAACTCCTGTTTTAATTCATCGTGGTTTAATCGGCACTTATGAAAGATTTGTTGCTATTTTATTAGAACAAACTAAAGGGGTATTGCCCTATTGATTAAGCCCAAGACAAGTTACTATAATTCCAATTAGCGAAAATCAAAATGAGTTTTGTAAACAACTATATGATGAATTTTTAGATGCAGATATTAATGTCAATGTTGATTTAAGAAATGAAAGAATTAACAAAAAAATAAGAGAAGCACAAATTCAAAAAACCAAATTCATTGTTATTATTGGAAAAGATGAAATTGAAAAAAATGTTTTATCAATAAGAGAATATGGCAGTGAAGACACTAAATCATATACTAAAGAAGAGTTTTTATCATTATTAAGCACTTTAAAAAAACAACTAAAATAAAGAGATTTTTAAAAAACATTGCAGTTTTTTGCAATGTTTTTTTCATTAATTTTCTTTTTTGTTGTCTGTTTCAGATTTTGGTTCTTCAATTGCTTCTTCTTTTAATAATTTTGGTTCATATTTAGGTTCAGCAATTATTTTTTGACCAGCAACTTCATTAAATAAAGAATCGAAATCTTGAGGTTCAACATCTTCTTTAATTTCTTCTTTAGTTTTTAACATTTCAGGTGGTAATTGCATATTTTTTTCAATATATTCTATTTGCTCTGCCACAATTGTTTCATTTAAAACTAAAGCGTCTTTGATTAATTCTAATAATTCTCTATTTTGACTAATAATATCAAATGCTTGTTTTTCGGCTTCTAAAATTATTTTTCTTATTTCTAAATCAATTTCATGACCAATTTTATTTGAGAATGAAGCATTTTTCATATAGTCTCTACCTAAAAATGGATTTGAAGAATCTTCTTCGTATTGAATAGGACCTAAACTTGATAAACCATATTCAGTAACCATTCTTCTAGCAATTTTAGTTGCCTTAGCAATATCATCTCTTGCGCCAGTAGAAACATTGTCTTCTCCATAAATAATGGATTCAGCAACTCTTCCTCCCATAAATGATGAAATTGATGCCAATAGTTCTGATTTGGTTGCATTGTATTTTTCTTCTTCAGGAAGCATTAAATTATATCCGCCAGCATTCCCTCTAGGCACAATGGTAATTTTTTGAACCTTAACTCCATGTCTTAATTTAATACCAACAACGGCATGTCCTGCCTCATGATAAGCAACAGCAATATTTTCTTCTTTGCTAATAGTTCTTGATTTTTTAGCAGGACCACTCATTACTCTATCAATTGCTTCATCAATTTGACTAGGAGTAATTCATTTGGTTCTTTCTCTAACTGATAATAAAGTTGCTTCATTAATTACATTTTCTAGTTGAGCACCTGAAAAGCCAGGAGTTCTTCTAGCTAAACTTGAAAATTTAATTTTTGGTGAAATAGTTTTACCTTTAGCATGCAATTTCAAAATTGCTTCTCTTTCTTTTATATCTGGTAAACCAACTGTGATAGTTCTATCAAATCTACCTGGTCTTAATAAAGCTGGATCTAAAACGTCAGTTCTATTCGTTGCGGCCATTATAATAACACCAGTATTTTCTTGCATACCATCCATTTCAACAAGAATTTGGTTTAAGGTTTGTTCTCTTTCATCATTGCCTCCACCAACTCCAGCACCTCTTGCTCTACCAATAGCATCAAGTTCGTCAATGAAAATAATTGCAGGTGCCTTTGATCTAGCTTCAGCAAATAAATCTCTTACTCTTTTGGCTCCAAGACCAACAAACATTTCCACAAAGTTTGAAGCAGATAAGAATAAGAAAGGTACACCAGCTTCTCCAGCAGTAGCCTTTGCTAATAAAGTTTTACCAGTACCTGGAGGACCTCCTAATAAAATTCCTTTTGGAATTCTTGCTCCAGCTGTTGAATATTTTTTAGGATTTTTTAAATAATCGACAACTTCAGCAATTTCTTCTTTAACTTCTTCATTTCCAGCAACATCACTAAATCTCTTGTTAGGTTTAGTAATAGTTTGGGCAATAGATTCACCAGTTTTTCCACCTCTCATCATACCCATTTGCTCTCTTACTGATTTGTAAATAAAGATTCCTAAAAGAACAAATATTGATAATGTGATAATTGGACTCATTATTCTTTGAACAAATGAAGAATAACTTTCACCAGCAACAATACCGCTTTTAATAATTGATTTATAACCTTCATTATTAGCAGTGAATGCATCTCAATTTACGCTTAAACTTGCTAATTCATTTTTTGGTGCATTAGGGTTAGATAAGGCAACTAATGTTTTATAAAAATCTTCTTTAATATATCCATTTAATACAAATGTTTCTTTATAAACATTTACTTTAGATGGATCAACCCCTTGGATAACATTTATGCCATGGGTAGAAAATCAAAGTGCATTAGTCATTGAATATTCCACATAAATTTTTGATAATTGTGGACTATCTTCAAAGTGTCTTATGTAAATAGCATCACCAGGTGATGTTGCAGTTTCTTTTAAAACCTTGTTTAAAACTGTTATTGAATATTCATCACTACCAGTTTTGTTTTGAAGATAATAAACTAATGAAACAATTAGAAAAATCCCTAATAAAACCGATAAAAATATGATAATGATTTTTCACATTGACATTGGTTTTTTTTGTTTTTTATCCATTATTTTCCTTTCTATAATATGTTTTTCAAGTCATATTATTATAATTTAATAATATAAAATTTATAAAATTAAACACCCTCTTTTTTTGATTAGACAATAATTATTGTCAAGTTTATAAACACTAGTTCGATTATTTGAAATAATAAATTTATAAATATTTTCTAATTTACCTGAAGTTAAATTAACATGATCAAAGTTTTGATTAATTAATTCAAAGATTAAACTTGTTGCTATATCTTTTTGGTCTAATAAAAATTCTTGTGCATAATTTTGGCTTTTTCAAAGTAATAAAGTTTCATTGATTTTTTGTTGCTCTAAAATTAATTTTTTATTCATTTTTAAATATCTTTTTAGCAACAATCCCTTGTCATACAATGATTCTTTTAATAGCGCATTTCGAATAATATTTCTTGTATAAATGTTTTCATAATTTGTATAATCAAGTCCATATGGAATTTTGTTTAATTGATTAATATTTAAAATCTGTTTTTTTCATACTAAATTAATAAAGGGACGAAACACAAATAAATTAAAAACTGTGTTATTTTTTTTAATACCATAGAAATTAGTTTTTCTTTTGGTTTGTTCTAACATAATGGCTGTTTCTAAAAAGTCATCTTTATGATGAGCTAACACTAATATATCAGTATGAAATTTATTTGCAATTTTATTAAAAAAATCATACCTTTGGTTTCTTGCAATTGTTTGAAAATTACCTTTATTATGATGCTTTTTAATTGATTTGACAAAAAAAGGAATTTGGTTGATTTCACAATATTTTTTAACGATTAATTCATCATCCATACTGTTGGTTCTTTTATTGTAATTAACATGACAAACTACAATTTTTTGATCTTTTAGTAATTCTAAAAGTAGCATTGAATCAGGACCACCACTAATTCCTAAAATCATAGTTTTATCTGTTTGAATTACTTTTTTTAATGAAGAAAGAACTCTTCTTTTTAAATCTAGTATTTTCATTATAAATTCCCATTAAATTTATTCATTACAAATCTAATATCATTGTAAATAAAAGAAATTAAAGCTTCAGAAGCGCGGGCTAATACTTTCTCAATAATTTGCATTTCATTAAATGAAAATTTACCTAAAACGTAATCGATTGCATTGCTATCTCTTCCAATACCAATTTTCAATCTCTTTATTGAATTATCTTCATTAGGCACTTTTAATAAAATGTCTTTCATTCCATTGTGCCCCCCGCTTGAGCCTTTTTGCTTAATTGAAACTTTACCTAAAGCTAAATCCATATCATCATAAACAATAATTAAATCTTCAGGGCTAATTTCATAATAATCCATAATTGATCTAACAAAATCACCACTTTTATTCATATAAGTTAAGGGTTTGGCTAAAATAAAATCATTATTTTTAAAAAATATTCCATTAAATTTTTTCTCATTTAATTCAATATCTAATGTTTGTGCTATTTTGTCAATTACCATAAAACCTACATTATGTCTTGTTTTGACATATTCAGGTCCAGGGTTTCCTAATCCAACTATTAATTTCATTATTTTTTCTCCTTAAGGGCTTGCCATATCTCCAATAAACATGTTTCACGATTTGAATCGTTGTCATTATTGATTCCTATTTCTAAAGCACTTGTTTCACCAAAAATAATACTTAAATTTTTCGCCCTAGTAATTGCCGTATAAATTAATTTTTTTGACAACAATTTTTTTGCTTCACTAAATAATACTGTTAAAACAACAGGACATTCACTACCTTGGTATTTATGAACGCTTGTGCAATAAGCAGGAATAATTTTTTGTAAAAAATCTTTTTTAGAAAAAACTACTACTTTACTATCATCTTCAAAACTAATTGCAATTTGATAAACATTATTATCTTCATCGTAATCAAAGCGAGTAATATAGCCGATTTCCCCATTAAAGACCTTCTTAGTGGGGTCATTAATTGTATTTAATACTTTATCACCAATTGCAAATTGCCGTTTGTTAATTTTGATTGGGCTTGTTTGTTCATATTCTCTTCAAAAAGCAGTAATATCTTCATTAATATGATCAATCCCAGTTTGATAATTGTAAATAGGACTTAAAATCGCAATGTCTTTTTTGGCATAACCTTTTTTAATCAGACTTTGAATTTCACTAATTAAGTGTGAGGATAAATCAGTTTTTTGAATTTCTTGAAATCTAGAATGTTTCCCCTTAAATGATGGGGTTTTTTGTTGATTAATAGCAACAGCATCAGTAATGATCTCAAAATTTTCTGATTGACGATAAATTTTTGATAATTCAATTACATCAAAAATACCATCATTCATTAAATCTCTAATTAAATATCCAGGTCCAATTGCTGGTAATTGATTTTTATCACCTACTAAAATAATTTTAGACAAAGCATCATGGTTCAACCCCTTTAGCAAATGATAAAAGACATCAACACTAACCATTGAAAACTCATCTATGATTAAACATTCAATATTTTCTGGGTTTGTTTCATTAATTTGAAAACTATTTAATTCAACGTCTCAATTTAAAAAACTATGAATAGTAACTGCTTTTTTGCTTGAAGTTTTATTGATATTAATAGTTGCTCTTCCAGTCGGAGTTACTACTGCTATATTATCTTCATGAAACTGTTCTAAAAGATTTTCAATAATTTCATTAGTTATTAAAGTTTTACCAGTTCCAGGACTTCCGGTAATTAAAACCAAATTGTTATTTAAAGCAAGATTTAAAGCTTCATTTTGTCTTTCATGAAAAGCTTTAACTTGTCTTTTAATAAATTTAATAAGTGGTTTTTTTTCTTTAACTTCTAATAATCTTTGAGCAATGTATTGTTCCATTTCACGCAGTTCATATGTTGTTATATAAGTTTTATTATCAAATAAAAGCACGCGATTATCATTAATTAAAATTTTTAAATATTCCTTAAATTCCGATGAAGAAATTTTGTCACAATATTTAAAATAATACTTATAGAAATCATTTAACTTAACTTTTGTATTACCAGTATTAAAAAAATAATCACTCAAAGCTTTGTATAAATAAGTTGGCTTTTTGTATAAGCTATCTTTTTGTAAAAAATGAAAACTTAATTTGTCTAAATCCAACAAAGAAACTGCTGTATTATCAAAATAAAAGTTATAAAAATTATCCTTATATTGATCTAAAAAGTCCTTTAATGAGTTAAATGATTGATTAATTTTTTCATAAAAACTAGGGCTTAAATTTAACTTTAAGAAGAACAATTGATCTTCTATTGTTTGGGGATTGTTATTTAAAAATGAACGAGCTTTTTTAAAACTGGCTTCAGTAATGCCTAAATCTTTGGCAGTGATATTTAAAGAGTTGGCAATTTGATTTAAGCTATCAAATCCATATTTTTCAACAATTTTTCTTGCTTTGGCTTCACCAATACCCGGAAAATGAGAAGTTTCTAAGAATTTGATAATGTAATTAAGTTTTCAAGTTTCATTTTCTAAACAATTTATCAAAATATAGCTATCTTTATATCTTGAATGAATATTTTTCTCTACAAATATGTCATAAAACTTGCCAATTTCAATTTCTTTATCATTTACGACTACTGATATTGTATTGAAATTATTATTTTTTACAATATCTTTATTTTCATAATAATTGCTGATTTTAAAAGAAAAAACACAATAAGAACTATTGGGTTTCGCAAACAACAATTTTTGAAAACTTCCTGAAATTTTATATACATCCGCCATAATATATTAATTTTAACAAATTAATTTTAATTTGGAAGATAACTAGAAAATAATGATTTTATGGTTTTGTTTATTCCAAACAACAAACAAAAACCTAAAAATGGTTTATAATATTTAAGATTTTTAAAGAGGTAAAAATGCTAGATTTAAAATACATAATTAACAATAAAAATGAAGTCATTAAAAAACTTTCAACTAGAAACTACGATATTACTAAAATTGATGATATTATCCAACTTGGTGAACAAAGAAGCAAGTTAATTTTTGAATTAGAACAAAATCAAGCCAAAAGAAACAAATTATCAGAAGAAATTGGGATCAAAAAAAGAAACAAAGAAAAAGTGGATGATCTATTGCAAGAAGTAAACCAAATCAAAGCACAAATTGATATTATTGATAAAGAAGCTGATGAAATTATTGCTAAAGTAAATGATATTCTTATTCAAATTCCTAACATTCCATATGATGATGTTCCAATAGGTTATGATGAAAATGATAATGTTTTATTAAAAAGACATGAAACTTTAGGAAGAGGTTTAGTAGTTGGTGTTGAACCACATTATGACATTGCTACTAAATTAAATATTATTGACTTTCCAAGGGCAGTTAAATTAGCAAGAACTCGTTTTGTTTTATACAAAAATGATGGTGCTAAATTAGTAAGAGCATTGGCAAATTTTATGTTAGATACTCATATTAAAAATGGTTATAAAGAAATTATGCCAGCTCATTTAGTTAATAGCAACATGCTATTTGGAACTGGTCAATTACCTAAATTTAAAGAAGATTTATTCAAGATAAACGATAATGATTTATGACTAATTCCAACTGCTGAAGTTCCTTTAACTAACTATCATTATGATGAAATTCTTAACTTGGCTCAGCCTTTAAAATATGTTGCTTACACTAAATGCTTTAGATCAGAAGCTGGTAGTGGCGGTAAAGACACAAGAGGTATTATTAGACAACATGAATTTCATAAAGTTGAATTAGTAAAAATTGTTAAAGAAGAAGACGGAATAGCTGAATGAGAAAAAATGGTTAATGATGCAAAAAGTATTTTAGAACTATTAGAAATTCCATACCAAGAATTATTATTATGTACTGGAGATATGGGGTTTACTTCAGCAAAAACTATTGATTTAGAACTTTGAATTCCAAGTGAACAAAGATTTAGAGAAACAAGTTCAATCTCTATTTGCAATGACTTCCAAACTAGAAGGGCAAAAATTAGATATAGAACTGATGACAATAAAACTAAATATGCTTACACTATGAATGGTTCAGGTTTAGCCATTGATCGTGTTCTAGCAGCTATTTTAGAAAACTATCAAAATCCTGATGGTTCAATTACAATTCCAAAAGTATTAATTCCTTATATGAATGGACAAACAGAAATCAAATAAAAACAAGTTTGATCTTGTTTTTATTTTTGGTTTGGTAAAATATAGATATATTTTAATTAAAGAGGCAATATGAAGAAGGAATTAGGTTTTTTATTAATGAGTGGGTTGCCAATTGTAGCGAGCTTCAGTTCAATAGCTTGTTATACAACAACTAAACCAGCCACTAAAGAGGAATTGAATGCTAAAATCAATAGCATCATTGAAGAAGAATGAACAAGATTCCCTATTTTACCTGGATATAAAATCGATGGCCCATTTGTTCAAGAAGATCAAGCAATTATGACAAAAGAACAATTTGATCACCAATTACGTTCATTTTTAGAAGAAGGAATCAAGCCTAATATATCAAATATTAATTCTTTATCTACATATTGAAACGAAAAAAGAACTAGTTTTTTCAAAACTAAATTGGATTGAAATATTAATAATTTGTTTAATCATTATTTAGTTCAATTTCAAGCATTCCAAAAAGAAAAAATTGATAATGGCGTTTTAAATAACGGTATGGCTGAAGTAAAGAGATTTGATTCTTATTTATCAAACAAAGAATATTTAGACTTAATGAATTACATCAATAATTTTTATTTAAACTTTATTAGTCAACAAATCAAAATTACTAAAAGAAAAGAAGAATTAAAATCAATCATATTTAAACAACACATTTTTTTAATTTACAATTACTGAAACAATGAAACCAATCAACCTTTAAATGAACCTGTCTTATTAGAAACTAAGAAATATGATTTGGCCAAAAAATTTAATGTATATTTCAATCTGCAATGACAAACTTATGATGAAATGGAAGTTTATATTGAGTCAAAATCTAAAGAAATTGTGGATAATGAAATAAATCCAATCTTTGAAGAAGTATGATTAAAAACGGCCAAAGCCATTGGAATTACTTCAAATAGTGGATTTTCAAAATGAATTATTGATAATATTAAAGATGCAGAAAGTGAGAATCCAGAGATTCAAAATCATATTAAAGAATATAATTTATTTCTAGAACTTTATAATTATCATTTAAATAACAATACTTTTGAACCTAATCATAATCATGCTGTTATTTATGAGAGTCTAAAAAATTGAATAAAAAGAAGTTGAGATGTTTACCGTCTTGAAATTTTAAAGAAAGTGAATTAGAATGAAAAAAATAAACAAAATTATATTAACAGGAACAATTCTTTGTTCAACAACATTGCCCTTAATTGCCTCTAAATGTACCAATAATGAAAAGACTGAGGCTGAAAAAATTAAAGAACAAAAAGATTTCGTAATTAGAAACACTTTAGAAAAGGTTTTGGTTGTAATGAAACTAAATGACAATGGCATTCCTAAACAAGAAGAAAAATTGTTGTTTAGTTTTAGTGAAGAACAAAAACAAGATATTATTAAAAAATATATTGAATTTCCAGCTTCAACTTTGGAAGAATATATTGCAAAATGAGAAAAACACTATATTGAAGTTGGCAAAATGTTTCAAGAAATAGTTGCTAAACCGGCATATGAAAAAAATAATGAATTTGCCATCAATAATTTTCATGCTTATGTGTCTAACAAAATAGCAAAAAATGAATTAAGTGGAAATGATGAAATGTATAAAAAATACATTAAACTTTATAACGAATTACAAACGCACATTCAAGCTAAAGATATTTCTTATCACAATTTATATATTTTACAACAACAATTAATTGGTTTTGTTGTTCAAGAATTTGCCCAATATATTTTAAAAAGCGCACACCCAAGTGCTAATTAACAAGGAGTTATTATGACAATTAAAAAAATGTATCAGGAATTTAAAAACCTAAAAGATAATGATGCTATTTCTATTGAAGGATGAGTGTTTTCTAATAGAGGAAATGACAAAATCCGTTTTATTACTTTAAATGATGGAAGCACTGTAAGAAATTTACAATTAGTTATTAAAGGGGATTTAATTAATAAATCAAACGTTGATAATATTAATTCAGGTAGTGCTATAAGCGTTAAGGGCAATTTAAGTTTAACTCCAAGTGCTCCTCAACCTTTTGAAATTCTTGTATCAGAATTAACTTTAATTAACAAAGTTGATGAAGATTTTCCTATTCAAAAGAAAGAAACGAGTCTAGAATTTTTAAGAGAAGTTCCACACTTAAGACATAGAACCAATCTAATTAAAACAGTAATGATTATAAGAAATACACTTGCTTTTGAAATTCATAAATATTTCCAAGAACATGACTTCATTAACATTGCCAGCCCAATTATTACTTCTAATGATGGAGAAGGAGCTGGCGAAACTTTAGTAGTAGATGATGAAAATCCAGAAATGTTTTTTAAACAAAAAGCTTTTTTAGGAGTTACTGGTCAGTTGCATGCTGAAGCATTAGCGGCTGGATTAAAAAAAGTTTACACTTTTGCTCCAACTTTTAGAGCTGAAAATTCGCATACTTCAAGACACTTAGCAGAATTTTGAATGGTTGAACCAGAAGTTGCTTTTTATGATTTAAACAAAATCATCTTATTGGCTGATGATTTATTAAAGACCGTTATTTCTAATACTATTAAAAAACACCCAGATGAAATGGACTTTTTAAATAAATTAAGTGGTGAAAAACTACTTTTAACCCTAAATAAATTCTTAAATAACAAATTAACAATTCTCGACTATCGTGATGCTGTTGAAAAATTAAAGGCTTTTAAAGATCAATTTGAAGAGCAAAATATTCACTTTGGAATGGATCTTGCTAGTGAACATGAAAAATTTATTTCTGAAAAAATTGTTGATGGGCCAGTTGCTATTATTAATTACCCAAAAAATATTAAAGCGTTTTATATGCATCAAAACTCTGATAAGCAAACCGTTGCTGCTTTTGATTTATTAGTGCCTGGCATTGGTGAATTAATTGGAGGAAGTCAAAGAGAAGGCGATTACAATAAATTATTAAATAGAATGAATGAATTAAACATGTCAATTGAACCACTACAATGGTATTTAGATTTAAGAAGATTCGGTTATGCTTATTCTTCTGGATTTGGAATTGGTTTTGAAAGATTAATTATGTATGTAACTGGTGTTGCAAATATAAGAGATGTTATTCCTTTCCCAAGAATTGCTGGAACAATTAAGATGTAATTATGCAAAATACTAAACCAAATTTAACAATCATTTTACCTATTTATAATCCCAGCACTCCTTTAGAAAACATTTTTGAAAATCTTATTAAACAAAAAGATCAAAACTTTAATTTAATTGTAACTCTTGATAAACCAAGCGAAGAAGGCTTTGAAATTATTAACAAAATGAATAATATTTTCAAGGATCGAATGAAATTAATTATTAATTCTACCCATCAAATTTTTCATACAGTCTTACAACAAGCTATTAAAATGGTTGAAACTGAATACACTTTCATCATGTATTCATATGTTTATGTAAAAAATGAATTTATAAAACGAATTAATGAATTTATTGACAAATCTGAAATTAAACCTGATTTTATCGAAATTAATGGCATTGGTAGTGGCTTAGTAAAACATGAATTAAAATCAAAGAAAATTAAAGAGCAAAATATTTATAATATACAAGAATCCAAAGAGGCTATTTTAATGATTTCACCTTTTTCTTTTAATAAAATTCTTAAAACTAATATTGTTGATGATCTCTATAATTTAGTAGAAATCAAAAATGCCAATTTACAATATAGTATTGATTTCGTTTATTTTGGTATTTTGAAAGCAAAAAATTTTGCTTACATCCAAAATACTTGAATTGAAGATTTTAATGAGCAATTAACATTATTTAATCCCAAGGATTTTCATAGAGAATGATGTCAAATTTTTAAAGAATATGGCGAAGATAAAACCGTTAATTTAATTTTAACAATTGCTTATTTTAAACACATGAAACGGTTTGTACCTGGCTATCTTGGTTCGATTAAAACTCGTAGATCTGATTCTGTTTCAAAATCAATTAAAATGATGCAAAAAAGCTTAATTGAGAGTGTAAATAATTTTAATTTAAAACACAATGACTTATTAAACAGCAAAGATTTGCAAGGATATTTAAAAGCTGAAAATTTAGATAAAAATGACTTATTTGAAGATACAAACAAGTGAAAAGAAATTCTTAAACACAATACATGATAAAAATTAATTTAAAAGCTAATTTTTGAATTAGATTATTAGCAACTTTATTAGATAGTTTAATCTTTTTGGTGTTTTTTGTTACAACAAGCTTTTTTGCTTTTGATTATCAAAAGGCAAAAATCCATAATATTTTATATTATGTATGGTTAATTGATCAAATTATCTTCTTATTGATTTGATATATATTAATTCCAATTTTCTGATATGGAAAAACTTTTGGAATGTGAATTTGTAGAATAAAAGTCATTAAGACAAATTCGAATGAGAAATTCTCTAAAGTTATTTTTGATCGCCAAAGATTGTTCGCTTTTTTATGAATGATAATTTTTACTATATTTGCAATTCTTATTTCGCCCCAAACTTTCGAACAAGCTGCATTAATCGGAATAAAAAAAGAAGACTTAACTAACACTCAATTAGCATTTTTATTAATCCCAACAATTCTAATTGGTTTAGCTAGTTTTGTACAATTATTTTTAATAATTACAAATGCTAGAAATAATCGCATTGGCTTAAATGACACTTTTTCAAATTCTTTTACCGTTTGAATAAATAAGTATGAAGAAATCGAAGATCCAAATCAAAATTTAATTGAAATTAAGCCGAGAATCAGAAATTTACCTAAATTAGAATGAAAAAATTAGCACTACAAAGTGCTTTTTTTAGTTCTTAGTTGAAATTACATCGTAAATAAAGTATAATTTTATTAGTATTTTATTGCATAGCAATATGTTTTTTTATTTTTTTAGGAGATTGAAATGAACAAATTGAATTTAGAAATGTTAAATAAAGAGCAATTAGGTGCTGTGTTACACACTGACGGACCATTAAGAATTATTGCTGGTGCTGGAAGCGGCAAAACAAGAGTGTTGACTCATAAAATTGCTTATTTAATTAATGAAAGGAATATCAATCCAAGAGATATTCTGGCAGTAACGTTTTCGAATAAAGCGGCAGCCGAAATGAAACAAAGGGTGGAAGCATTGCTTGGTTCTTCTGAGTTAGGACAACCTAATGTTTTTACTTTTCATTCCTTATGCGCAAGAATTTTAAGACAAGAAATTCATAACATGGGGTATCCTAATGATTTTCAAATTCTTGATGAATTAGACCAAAAAGAAGTTCTTAAAGTTGTTTATAATGAATTAGATATTACTGCTTCACAATATTCTTATAATTCAATTATTTCTTTTATTCAAAATCAAAAAAACGATCTAAAAACTCCTAAAGACTTAGAAGAATCAGAAGAGTTTAAAGATTCAGATGACATGAGAATTAAGATCTATAAAAACTATCAAATCCATTTAGACATGGCTCACTCTTTAGATTTTGATGATCTTTTAATATTTGTATATCACTTATTTTATGACAAGGAATACGAAACCATTTCTAATAAATGATCTCGCTATTTTAAATATGTTCTAGTGGACGAGTTTCAAGACACTAGCCAACTACAATATGAAATTGTAAAAAAAATAGCTGGAAGTCACAATATTACTATTGTAGGAGATCCTGATCAAACCATTTATTCTTGAAGAAATGCTGATATTAATATAATTCTAAATTTCGATAAAGATTATCCTGATGCAATAACTATTAAACTAGAAAAAAACTATCGTTCAACTCAAAAAATTCTTTTTGCTGCTAATAAACTAATTAAATACAATAAATATAGATTGAAAAAAGATTTGTATACAGAAAATGATGAAGGTGAGGATATTGAATTCTTCTGTGGTTACAGTGAAGAAGAAGAAGCAAGATGAATTGCACAACGAATTTCAGATTTAAAAAGAAATCGTGTTCAATTAAAAAATATTGCTATTTTATTTAGAATTAATAGTTATTCAAGAGCAATTGAAGAGGCTTTAATTAAGGAAAATACAATTTACAAACTTTTTGGTTCGATTAAGTTTTATCAAAGAGAGGAAATCAAAGATGCTTTGGCATATTTAAGAGTTATTCATGATGGAAGTGAAATTTCTTTATTACGAATTCTTAATAAGCCTTCAAGAAAAATTGGTGAAATTACCATTGAAAAATTATTAAAATTTGCAAGAAGACAAAATTTGGACTTATTTAGTTGCTTAGAACAAAAAATAAATGATATTCAACGCAATTTAAAAATCTCTATTGAAACCTTAAGAAATATTGCTCAATTTATTAATCAAATCCGCTGAGCAAGAAGAGCCTTAGAAATTAATAATATCAACCTAACTTTAAAAGAATTAATGATTCATCGAATCAAATATTTTGAAGAAATAAAAAAATCGCAAGAAGAATATGAAGAGCGATTAAATAATTTTAATAGTTTAATCGAGGCAATTGAAAATTGAGAAAACAAAAACCCAACTGGAACAATCGATCAATATTTACAAGAAATTACTTTAATAACTGATAGAGATGTGGACGATGATGCTGCAAGCTATGTATCTTTAATGACTGTTCATAATGCCAAAGGTCTTGAATTTGATTATGTTTTCATTGCTGGTTTAAGCGAAAATATCTTTCCTTTAAAAAGAGCAATATCAATTTCACCGAAAAATGATTTCACTTATTTAAATAGAAAAGCAATGGTTCAAGAAAATCCAGAGGGCTTAGAAGAAGAAAGAAGATTGGCTTATGTTGCTTTAACTAGGGCTAAGGAAAAATTATTTTTATCTTTCGCTGTAGGAAGAAACGCCGCTTCTCAAAGTAGATTCATTATTGAAGCTGGCATTCAAAAAACCAAAAACCGTATAAACATTGCAAATAATTTCTCTACATCAACTAATATCAATAAAAATGTTGATTTGATTGTTGGCGATTTTATAACCCACAAAATTTATGGTAAGGGGGAAGTGTTAGAAATTTTAGATAACATAATCCATGTTCAATTTGAAACAGAAAGCAAAATTAAAACATTAGATAAATACCATCCTTCAATTAAAAAGTGAGTAGACCCAGATGATTCAGATAAATAAATTTCATTGAGCTATTTCCATTCTTTTCTTAGTAATAGCAATTATTTTAATAAGTGTGCTTATCTATCAAATTTCCAAATTAAAAAAAATTAAAAGATTTAATTTAAATGGTTTTCTTTTATTTGATATACAACCCAAAAAGCAAAGAATTAAAATGAATAAGAATTTTGCAAATTTAGAAATCTTACCTGATTTTATTCGGTTTAATCCCCTTGCTAAGGCTGAATGATGTGATATTTCTTCTTTTTTAAAAATTCTTACTAAAAATTCAATTACTAAATTTAAAAAGGCAATTGAACACAAAGAGTTTAATGATCCTGAATTTAATATCGAAATTTCTTTAATTAATCAATCTACAGAGAAAATGAATTTTAAATTGTATTTCAATCCATTAAATGAGGAAACAATATTACTAACCTTAAAATGAAGTGAAAAAGATGCAAATGTAAAATCTTTATTTGCTAAAACAAGTGAAAATACTAGAAATTTAATTAAAAATGATTATAAATACATTTTGTTTATTAAATTACATTCTAAGCAATTAATGCAAGATAATTCCATAATTGATTTAGTTACTCAACATATTCCAAGTAATCTATCAGTTTACATGGATTTTATTAGAGATGAGGACAAATTATTTTTTACTGTTCCTGATAATTTACCAACTAATGGTTCAATTAAAATCATGTTAGAAGATGTCTTAAAATCTTTAAAGACGGCAATTAAATATGTTAATTTTGCTGCCGTATTTAATAAAGATTTATGTGATAGAATAACTAATAAAAACCTTGATATTATTTTAAATTATTTATATTTCTTAAAAAATAATAAAATTGATGTCAACTTCAAAACATTTAATAATAATTTAATCAATACTGATGCCTTTAAAAATTTTTATAAACAATACAGTAGAGGTATAAAAGCTATTGAAAAAGGTGAAATTGAAATAGAATCCACAAGTTTAAAAACACTTGGCAATTCCACTTCTAATTTGAAGATTCTTTCGCCTGTTTTTAAGGATAAGGAATTAGATCAACAATTAAGGTTATCGATGGCTGGATTAGATTTATTTTGATATTTAGATCAAGAATTCATTAATAAATTGAAAACTTCTTATAAAATCCAAAACGCTTTTTTAGTAATTGAAGATTACAATTTCATAAAAACTGATTTAAGCGCAATCAAAACTCTTATTGAGGATTCTAAAAACTTAATTCAAATCATTAAACTTAACAATATGAGCAACAATGATCTTATTTTCAAGCGCCTAGATCTTTTAAGTGTGAGTGGTGAAAATGTTGGCGTTCATATCAAGACAATTGATGAAGATGTTATTCAAACAATAAATAAAAATAATATTAAATACATTATTTTTGATAAAGAGATCGCAACTAATTTAGATAATCCTAAAAACTTAATGTTATTAAGTACTTTAATTAATATGTTGAAGGACAAAAAGCCACTATTGATTTTTGAAAAATTAGACATAACAAACCATAAAAGAATATTGCAAGAAAAATACAATAAAATTTTATATACCAAATAAAAAGGAGAAACTATGAATAAAAAATTATTAAAAGATGACTTTTTTGAAGCAGTAAATGGTAAAAAATTAGCCAAAATGAAAATTCCTGGAGATAAACCGGGGATTGGTTCTTTTAGTATGATTGATCAAAAACTTCAAAGAATTAAAAAGACTTTGTTCAATAAATGATTAGTTAATGATAAGGATATTCAAAATTATCCAATGCTAAAAGAAATGATTAAATTTTATAAATTAACCAAAAATTGACAACAACGTAAAATAAATGGGGTTAGACCTCTAGATGCTTTATTGACCAAAATTAATAACTTTAACTCATGAAATGATATTATCAACAATTATGAATGATTAATTCTTTCAAACCTTCCTGTACCTTTTAAAATAGATGTTTCAACCGGTTTTGAAGAACCAGGTAAATTGGTTTTATGAATGGATGAATATCCTTATATCCTTCCTGAAAAATCATATTATGATGATGAAAAGAAAAAAACCAATTTATTAGGTGTTTTTAAACAAATGGCAACTAAAATCTTAAACAAAATTTATTCTAAACAACAAACCGATGACATAGTAGACAAAACTATCAATTTAGATGCTAAAGTAAGCAAATATGTTTTAACTAGGGAAGAACAAGCTAAATATTATGAGTTAAATAATCCAAGAACCTTAAGTGAAATTCAAAGTCATATTGAAGTTTTTGATGTAGAAAAATTAACCAGAATGCTTGTTGGAGAAAAGGAAATTAAATCAATCATTGTTCCTTCTTTAATTTTCTTAAACAACTTTAATAAGATTTTTAATAAAGATAATTTTGAAGAATACAAAGCAAGCTTAATTGTTAATACAGTGTTAGAATATGCTAAATGATTAGATAATACCACTAGAAAAGAAGCCTTAATGTTTAGAAATGCCTTATCTGGTATTAATAAATTTACATCTAATGAAAAGGTAGCTAGCGATCAAGCTGAAGCCATTTATAAAATGGTTTATGGTAAATATTATGGAGAGGTTTTCTTTGGATCAGAAGCCAAAAAACAACTTGAAGCAATGATTGAAACCATGAAAGATGTTTATAAAGAATCAATTAGAAATAATGATTGATTAGAAGAAGCAACCAAACAAATGGCAATCAAAAAATTGACCCATATGGATGTTATGGTTGGCTATCCAGAAGAAATTGAACCTTATTACAATGAGTTTTTCGTACAATCATACAATGGCTATGATGACTTATTACAAAATGTTTTGGCTTTCCAAAAAATTAGAATTAGATGAGAATACGATAGATATTTAGAAATTAAGAATAAGAAATTGTGATCAATGACTCCAGCAATGGTTAACGCTTATTTCCAACCAACATCAAACCATATTGTTTTCCCAGCCGGAATTTTACAGGCTCCTTTTTACAGCACTAAACAAACCTTAAGTCAAAACTTTGGTGGAATTGGTGTTGTTATTGCTCATGAAATTTCTCACTCATTTGATAACAATGGAGCTAAGTTTGATGAACGTGGTGTCTTACATAATTGATGAACCAAAAAAGACGAAGAAAACTTTGAAAAGAAAATTAAACAAATGATTCAGTTATTTGATAAGGTAAAAATTACAAATAAAGTAAGATGCAATGGAACCTTAACAGTTTCTGAAAACATTGCTGACTGTGGCGGGGTTTCTTGTGCTTATGAATCAGCCAAACGTTTTGATCCTAAATTTAATCCAAAACAATTCTTCAAACAATATGCAATTATTTGAAGATCAAAATACCGTGAACAATTTATTGAAATGTTAGCTAATGTGGATGTTCATGCTCCAGTTAAATTAAGAACTAATTTACAGCTAAAAAACAATATTGATTTTCAAAAAACTTTTAACATTAAACCTGGCGATAAAATGTATTTATCTCCTAAAAAAATATTCAAAATTTGATAGTTAAACAAAAAAATAGAGGAGCTTTGGCTTCTTTTTTTTGTTGTTTTTGTCTATCCAATATTAAAATTAAAATTCTTTTTAGAATTTGGAATAAAATGAAGGAGAGTAAAAGAAACAAGAAGGATACATGAGAAAAGAAAACCGACAGAATTTTACATTTAATAATTAAGTGGCTTCTATACAACACAACTTGAATAATTAATGTCTAAGCAAAATCAATACTATAACATACATTTAAAACTTAAAAGAGGAGATATGAATAAAATATTTTTAGGGATTGGTAGTCTAATACCAATATTTTCAGCATCAATATCTTTGGTGTCTATGAGCAATGAAAAATTAGATGATGAAAAAGAAAAGATTGAAAATTTTTGCTTATATGATTTCATAAGATTAACTGGTAACTTCGAAGCCCAAATACTCTCATCAAAACTTTTATATTCAAAAGAAACCCACTTAAATAAAAGAATTGTATTTTTTAAAAACAAAGGTTATTCTATATTTGATATTGATTTACAAAAAATTGTGGAAGTAAATCCTAATTACTTAGGTAAAGTGCGATCTTATTTGGCTAATAGCAAATTAGTAAATAACAAAAATATAATTGTTATAAGAAATGGTCTTGTAGATTTTGAATTACACAACTTACAAGATAGAGATCGTACAATGATTGGTGATAGAAGAAGAAAACCAAAAGCAAAACCTAAGAAAGAAGCGGATAAAAAATATCCAAAATATTATCCAACAAACAAAGAAAAGGGTAAAATTAAAAATTTTAGTGACTTTAAGAATTCTGATTTAGAAGAATTAAGAACTGCAGGATCAAAGAATCATAAGGAATATAAAATAAAAGAATCATATTTAGATTTACTTTATGCTGATTATGAGGTTGACAATTCCTGGTTTTTCAAGGTAGTAAATGGTAAACATATTGGAGATAATGAACCAACTAAATATTTACCAAACCCCAAACAAGATTGGGGAGGTATTTGTGGTTTTTTGTCTATGACTTCATTGCTTTTATATAATGAATATTTTAAAAATTCACAATATTTTGGATATTTTGATAAATTAAGCCTTATTAAGACAATTCAAAATTATAGAGTCAACATTGACTATGATGAAAGTAAAATGGGTTATTGAGATTATAATGGCGAAATAATACATAACACTGATAAATATATGGAAGAAGCTCTTTATTATCATTATAGAGATATGAATAAGGAAGACAAGAAAAAAATTCTTGTTAACGAAATTATACCCCACCTTCAAGATCAATTTTATATAAACATGATGCAAACTCACAATTATTTTAAAGGCACCACTTCTACAACACAAAAGAAATTAATTAATGATTTCATGAGTGTTGAATTAAAAAATGGATGGGCAAATTACAATATTTATAATTTTGGTGTCTCTAATGCAAATTTTGAAAAATATTTAAAAAATAAGAAGATCCCTATTGAAGCCTCAATGTCAATGAATATTAAATATGGATCAGATTTAGAAAAGAAAGAGAAAGTTTCAGGGCACTCATTTATTGTTTATGGGCTTTATAAGGATGGAAGATTATTAGCTACATATAATTGAACTGCAAGTTCTATAAAGAATTTGAGAGAAATGGAATGAAATCAAATAATCTTAGATCAATCTACAATACGTGGGGCTATGACAATGGAAGACACAACAAAAGGTGAAGCTCATTTAAAACGTTATTTTTGAAATGGTGACGTTCATGTAAATGGGGTAGAAATGACCAAAAATCTAAAATCATGAGGTTTTATTAAATAATGAGAAAAAATAAGAAGTTAGCAATTATCCTATGTTCTACGTTAATTCCAGTCACAATTACAACAACAATAGCAACCGCTTGTGTTTTAACACAAAAGAAGAATGATGAATGATTCATTCCATTTGAATGAAAACACCAAAACACATACAACTCCTTTATTGAAGATCCTAAAACTTTTAGAAACTCAGATAAAACAAGTAATATCGCGCACCCTTTTATCCGTTTGGTTTTTAATCAAAAACAATCTAAATGAGATCAAATTGATAATTTTGTCAAGATTAATTCAAAAGAAAATTACTTTCTTTTATCAACTAAGGGTTTAGAAGACACCTCACAAAATGGAATTTATTCAAAAGATAAATTTGAAGAACAACTTAAAAAAGTGGAATACATTGATTTTCTTTATGTTCCACAAACCATATTTAAAAAGAATTCAGACTTTTTTAGATCAAATTTCGACATAAACATTGATTTCAATAACAATATTATTGATTCTCTTTTTTATAAAATAACAACAAACGTTGGTTATGTTTTGTTTCCTTTTTCTACAAGCAACACTTACCATGACATTATAGATGAAATATTTTGGTGTAGACCAGATAGATTTATAGGCAAGCCTCAATGTGAGTTTAAATTAGGTGATTTGATGCTAACAAACACAAAAAATAGTGATTCTAAGAAATATGAAATTTGATTATTTCAGTATACAAATTGAGATGAAAGTTCAATTGGACTAGGTTTTCGATTATTTAATGAAGAAGATGGGAGAAGATTTTTATATAGCAGAGCCAATTTATTTACATTTGAATATTAGAATTGGATTTTTATGATGATAAAAATAAGCTACCTTTAAATTGGTGTAGCTTATTTTGTTTTTTGAATTCCTAACAAAACATATAAGATTACTCTTTTTATTCTACTTGCTGTATATCTTCTTGATGTACAAGCATCAACAAATTCATTATAAGAAGTCAAATCTATATGTTTTTTAAATAAATTTTCCATGCCCTCAGAAACTAATAAGATTTGGCTTAGCTCTTCAGCTGTGCTAGATCTTACAATTTCTTGAAACTTCGAATATTCATCTTCGATTTTTGGGAAATTAAAATTTATTTTCATTGGTGTATATTTAGATACATCTAACCCACATTTTATCATTTCTCTTATACATGATCCTGAAGCATATTCATCATTAGGAAATAATGAGTTATGCTCGATTGTTCTCTTAAAGCAATCTAACTGGATTGGAATATTGTTGAAAATAATATATTTTGTATACTCAAATCCTAGAATGTCTGTTGGAATTTCTTCTTCTTTCATTAAATTATTCAAACTTGAAAAAGCACTGGCTACAAATGATTTCCCTTGCTTCAATTCTTTTTTTAAAAACGAATTGTATTCATTAATATTTTGTTTAATTTTTTTTGCCGCTAATATGTATTTGTTTATATCTTCTGTATCAGAGACTCCAAAACACAAAACGTCAATATTTTCTTTTAATAAAATCTTAATAGAACCTTCAGCAAAAACATGAGCAGCTTGAGTTGAAGTAAAAAAATCCAAAGGAACAACTTTGGTTGCTCCATATTTTAAAGCAAATTCTTTTCTTTCTTCATATGAAACAATTGCTTTTTCACCCCTTTGAACATAATCAGAAGATAAAGCAATAACAATTTCTGAAGAAGGATATTTTTCTTTTATTTTACTTAACAAATATTTATGACCATTATGAAATGGATTAAATTCAGCAATAACTCCTATTTTCATAAAATAATTATAAATAAAAGCAACTAGTAGTTGCTTAAATTTTAAAGATTGGTGTTTTTCTATCAACAGCTTGTTTTTCTTTAACCAATGTTGAATTTTGCTCTCCGGAAGTTAAATTAGTAATTTTAATTTCAATGTCCTGATTTAATTCGTTGAAATATTTTTTGTTTAAATCTAATATCCTATTTTTGTTAAATAGTTTTTTACCTGGTGATATGTAAATTTTATTGTGTAATTTATCCTTATCAAGTTTCTTTGAATTTGGATTGACTGATATTTCAAAGAATTTGTTATCAATTTCGATTTTGATTGTTGTTAAATTAAGGTTTGTTTTGACTACTTCAAGATTACTGGTAGCTAACAAAATGTTTGAAGAAGCCCTGATTAAGACATAATTTTCACCAACTTCTTTTACTATACCTATTACCGGACTTTTTAAGTCGTTATTAAATATTTCTAATTCGCTAGTTATTGTCTTAACCGGTTTAGAAGTAGGTAGTTTTTTGTTTTCGAAACTTAACACTTTCATAATTGAGGGTTCAATTTCTTTAGTTTTTTCGTAATTTAATTCTATATTTTGTAATTCTTCTTGAGGATCATCGTTATTTAAAACAAAATCCTCATCTTCAATAAATTTTTGTGGATTATTTTTTTTCTTATCTAAATGTATTGTTGGATTTGTTAATTCTTTTTCATTTGAAAATTGCTTAGTTTTATTAATTGTTTGAGTGGATATTTCTTGTTCTTCTAATATATCTTGTAATAATTCATCAGATTTTTGGTGTTTTATTAATCTTGATTTATTTATTGATGAAGTTTTAGAAAATACAGTGTAATTATTTTCAACAATATATTCTGAATTTAGGATTTTTAAATTGTTATATGGTGTGCCAAAATATTGAACGTGAGTTTTTTTCATATAAATCGCTATTATAGTTACAAATATTAAAGCAAATATAAATGAACAGGCAATTAATAATGAATTACTTAAAAAGTATTTATTTCATTCAAAATCATGAACATTTACACCTATGTCAATGGTCATATCCAATTTTGCATCAAAAACCTTTGAAACAACACCTGAAGTATTCGGAATTTCTATTGAAGCAATGACTGATAATAAAATTGAAGCTACACTTAAAACAACAAAAAAGAAAAATGGAATCAAAATAAAAGTAATTAATAACAGAACATATGGGTTTCCAAAAATTATTACTTGGATTATTGAAAGAACTATTATTGTTAATGAAGATTTTCTTTCTTTCTTGGGAGTTAATAATAAATAACTTATTGCCAGTCCAATTCCTAGAAAAACCAAAAATCAATTCATGTTTGTAAATTGTTCTTTGATTTGTGTTGAAGGATCACTTACTAATTTTAAAACGTAAGCAAAATTCTTAGCAAAAGGAGTTTCGTGTGAATCAATAATTTTTATTAATTGAAAAAATAAAACATTAAGAATTTGTAATAAAAATAAAATCGCTAATGAAGAAATCACACATAAAAACATACATAATAATGATTTTTCAAATCTAATTATTTTATGGTTTCTTATCCTTTTTATAAATTTATTTATGATTAATGAATTAATATAACCACAAAGATAACCTGATATAAAACCTAATACTACAAACGGAAAAAGTCCAACTACAATAAAGTTATCTATGGCAAAGTTGCTTCCAAATAAAAATAGTCCATTTTCTAACGTTATAGCAAAATAAAATAATGGATAAAATAAGGCAAAACTTAATAAATTTACAATTGCCCCTAATGTTCGATTATAACTATGAGTTGCACTTACATTTATTGCTAAAACTAACGGAAAAATTCCTAATAAAAGTTTAATTGAATTATGAAACAAAGTTCCATTTTTTACATCAACAAAATCAAATGGGACATATTTAAAAATCTCTAACAAAAAGATAACAACAATTAAATATAAAATAGCATAAATAGAAGATCTAAAAATATCACCAGTTATTTTCCTTACTTTGGGGATTTTTTCTTTTTTATCGGTTTTTAGATATTCTTTTTCTAAAGTTAAAAACTCTTTTGTGGTCTCTAAAGCTTCTGATTTCATTCATTCTCCTTTATTAATAAAATTATAAACAATTTAAACAAAGTTATTAACATTTCTTTATAATCAAAAAACTACTTAAAAATAATGTTTTTTGTTTTTAATAACAAAAGCGACAGTGCTTATTATTATAATTAATTTAAATAAATAGAAAATTTCAATTTTGTCTTATTTTTTTATTTTATATATAATTTGTATTATGAATTACTTAGATACTATAGTTGCTATTTCAAGTGGAAATATTAATCAAGCTATTTCAATTATTAGAATGTCAGGAGAAGACTCAATTAATATTTTAAAAAAGGTTTATACTGGTAAGATTGGTGAAGATCGTACCATTACTTTTGGAAACATAATTGATAATTCAACTGGAAAAATCATTGATGAAGTGTTAGTTAATTTTTTTATTGGAACAAAAAATTATACTGGGGAAAATACAATTGAAATAAATGCTCATGGAGGCATTATTGTTACAAATAAAATATTAAATTTATTAATTGCTAATGGTGCTAGATTAGCAGAAAAAGGAGAATTTACTAGAAGAGCTTTTTTAAATGGAAAAATTACATTAGAAAAAGCAGAAGCTATTAATGCATTGATTCATGCTAAAACAAATAAACAAGCAGAAATCGCTATATCACAATTTAACCCACAAATAAATGAATTAATTGAAAAATTAGATGAAGAATTACTAAGAATTATTTCCTTAGTAGAAATCAATATTGATTATTCTGATTATAATGACATCGAGCAAATGGATAAAGAAAAACTTTTAAGACTAATAAACAATTTAGAACAAAAATTAAAAATTATTATTGATAAATCAAATAATGCAACCGAAATTTACAAAGGTGTAAATGTTGCTATAGTAGGAAGACCCAATGTTGGTAAATCTTCTTTATTAAATTTATTAATCGGAAAAGAAAAAGCAATTGTAACAAACATTGCTGGAACAACCAGAGATATTGTTGAAGGAGAATTTGAGATTGCTGGAATTTTGTTTAAATTAATTGATACAGCTGGTATTAGAGATACTAAAAACAAAATTGAGTCAATCGGGATTAATAAGTCGTTGGAAGCTATTAAAGAAGCTCAAATCGTTGTTCATTTACATGAACCAAATAAAAGAGAAAATAAAGAAGACAAGAAAATTAGAGAACTTTCTAAAAACAAGCAATACATTGATGTTTTAAATAAAAGAGATTTAGTTGAAAAATTACCAAAAGATAAAGTATGTATTTCTACTAAAACAAAAAGTTTATATGAATTAAAAAGTAAATTAATTGAAAAATACAAAGATATTGATCTAAATGATAAAGAAATTTTATATAACACACGACAATTATCTTTATTAAAATCAACATTATTAAATCTTCAGGAAGTAAAAGAAGGTTTAAACAATGGTTTTGGTCCTGAAGTTGTGATTTTAGATTTAACAAAAGCTTGAGAAAATTTAAGAGAAATTATGAATAAAAAATTTGATAACGAGGCTTTGTTGGATAATATTTTTAGTAAATTTTGTTTAGGTAAATAATATGGAATATAAAATAGGACAAATACTAAAAAATCAAGAAACAACCGAATTAAGTTATGAAGGTTATGGTGTTATAAGGACACAAAATTTTTCTATTTTTGTTGAAAACATGTTAAATAACGAAATTGCTGATATCAAATTAACAAGTGTTTATAAAAAATATGCTTTTGCAAAGATTGAAAAAATAATAAAGAAATCATCAAAAAGAATTGAAATAAAAAATAAAGAATTATATGCTGCTGGTTCTGCGCCACTTTTAAGTTTGAATTATCAAGATCAATTAGAATTTAAACAAAAAATAGTTGCAGATTTATTCAAACGAAATTGTAATTATAAAATTTCTACTAATATTATCCCTTCAAAAAAACAATTTGAATATCGTAATAAATTAACTCTTCAAATTTTAAAAAGTCCAAAAGAAATAAAATTTGGTTTTTATGAAAGAAAAAGCCACTTATTAATTGAACAAACAAATTTTGATTTAGCATTATCTTCGATCAATCAAATCGCTAAAGAAATCATTTCGATTTTTAAAACTGATAAAGAATTTTTAAATTGAGCCAACATTTGTGATTTGCAAAATATTACAATAAGGACTAATGAAGAACAAACTGGAGTTCAAATAATTTTTGCTATTTTTAATGATGAAAAAAGCATTAAAGATTTCATTTCAAAATTAAAAGAAAAAATAGATTTTAACAAACTACAAATTATTGTGTCAATATTTGAAAAAAATTTAATCAAAATAAAAAAAACATATCTTGATAATGAAGAAAAATTCTTAGAACACATTTTAGATGGCAATCATTATTTAGTAGATTACAATTCTTTTTATCAAATTAATGAATCACAAATGAAAAAAATGTTTAATTTATTAATAAAACACATTGATTTTAAGAATAAAAACATAATAGATGCTTATTCAGGTATTGGAATAATTGGTTGCTATTTATCTAAATATGTTAACAATGTTTTGTGTTTAGAAATTAATCCAACTAGTGAAGCAACCGCTTTAATAAATTGCAAAAATAACAACATTACAAATTTGAAATTTAATACATATGATGCTTCGAAATATTTAGTAAACAACAACATTGATTCAGACATAATAATATTTGATCCACCAAGAAACGGATTAACAAATGAGTTGATTGATTCTGTAATTAAAAATGATATAAAAGAAATAGCATATATTAGTTGTAATGTAAGAACTTTAATAAGAGATTTACAAATGTTTTTAACAAAAGGATATGAAATTAAATTTGCTCAAGTTATAGATATGTTTCCGCAAACATATCATATTGAAATGCTTGTTATTCTTAAAAAACGAAATCAATAAAATTTATAAAAAATAAAATTACAACCTTTTTGTTATTATTTACTTAACATATGGTTGATGAATTTTTTATATAGTGTTTTAATATATAAAGGAAATTAAAAAACCAAGGAATTTAAAAAAGCAGACAAAGTTAAAGTTCTGCTTTTTTAAATTCTTCTGTTGCTTGTACTAAAGCTTCAGCAATTAAAGGTTCCTTAGAACTGTGACCGCTTGCTCTTATAAAATAAAGTTTGGCATTACTTAAATTTTTATATAGTAAATAAGCATTTTCTGGAACACAATCCATATCATATCTTCCGTGAATAATAATAGTTTTTATTTCCTTGATTTTATGAATATTGTTTAAAATGTAATTATCATCTTCGATAAATATGTTATTTATAAAATAATGGTTTTCTAATCTTGCTAATTCTAAATTGGCTTTTTTATCGCTTAAGATTTCTTCAATAATATCAATTTTATCCAAGGTTATTAAACCTAATTCTCATTTTGCTCAATGATAAGCAGCTTTTTCAGCAACAGCTTGATCTTTAGAATTTAGATATTTTGAATAAGCCTTCATTAAATCATTTTGTTCATGTTTTGGAACAAAATTTTTATATTCTTCATATTCTTCAGGAAAATATCATGAAGCACCCTCTTGATATAAATAATGTTGATCTTTTTTTCTCCCTAAAAAGATCCCCCTTAAAATCATTCCACTAACATTTTTTGGGAAATTAATTGCATAAATTAAACTTAATGTTGAACCTCAAGAACCACCAAATAATATTCATTTTTCAATATTTAAATGGATTCTTAATTTTTCCATGTCTTTGATTAAATCTCAAGTGGTGTTTTCCTTGATTTCAGCACTTGGTAAACTTTTGCCACAACCTCTTTGATCGAATAAGATAATGTGATAGTAACTTGGGTCGAAATATTGCGAACTAGAATCGCTACAACCGCCACCAGGGCCACCATGTACAAAAACAATTGGCACACCATTTTTATTGCCATATTCTTGATAAAAAATTTGGTGTAATTCACTAACTTTTAAAAATCCAGTATTAAATGGGACTTGTTTTTCAAATAATTCCATAACTCTCCTATTTTAATTTATTTTTTATTTTTAAATTAACCAAAATGAATAATAGTTTATTAATTAGACGAGTATTTTTATTAAAGATATTTAAAAACATAAGTTTTCCAAATTTCTTAAGAATCAAGTATAAAAATTTACTAAATTTAAATTCCTTTAATTCTACTCAATCCCAAAGTTTGATGGCCTTTAATGCTTTAAAAAAGGTTTTGAAAACAACTTTTTGTGTGCTGGTCTTTTCAAAATTCAAGAAGAATTTATCCAGTGTGGTTTCTATTTTTTTTCAATCCTTATCCCTTAGAATTTTTTGTGGGATGTTAAAACCTTTTAAAATTATTTGTGAAATTTCGCCTTTATTATTATTGTATAAATCCTTTAATAGCGAAACAACATCAATAAACAACACTTTAATAATTTCTTTATTTTTTTCTAAAAATGAATAATAAATTTGATCTATTTTGTTTCTATTAGGTAAGTTTAATAAAAAGGTTTTGATTTGTTCTAATAAAAGTAATAAATCAGCATTATATTTGTCATTAAGAGTTAGATTGTTTAATAATGTATTAAAAAAAGAAGATTTAGTTGTGATTCTGATTTGATTTCGTAGATCATTCATGGTGGCTTCAACGATCATTGAGATAGATTTTTTATAAATAGAATTTTCTTTGTTTATTAATGTTCTAAGCAATTCAATAATTAAAGTTTCATTTTTCATTAAAGCTTTTTTAATAAAGAAATGCAGATTTATGCAACCAGTCTTTTTGTATAATTTTTCAATATTTTGAATAATTTCTTCAATAATCGGAGAATTAATAACATCTTTAAAAACCTTATTTACTAATTTATATTCTTTTAATTTAAGAATTGCTTTTCTAAATTCAGTTTTTTCGTCTAAGTTATTAAAAATAGAAAAAATATTTTTAATTAAAATATCATTCAATGAAGTGTATTGTTCTCTTGTTGTAATTGTCAAATTACTTTCTTCTTCAATGAAGTTTTTTGTTTCTCTTTGTAATAAAACAAAATAAGGATTTTGAATTTGATTAGATTGTTTGTTCCAAGAACGAAAAATAACATTAATTCTGTTTTGGTTATATAACATTTCTAAATGTTGTTGAAAATGATTTTTACAATCATTAGAAATATTTTTGGCAATATTTAATGAAGAAGAAAGATAATTATTTTTTTCTACAACATTTAAATTCAAATCTAATGAATTAGTTTTTAGCAATTTTAAAAATATTTTTCTTGCAATTTGTTGATATCCTAATTCGGTAGGGTGGACATCCAAGAAATTTTCTACTAATTTTCTTGAGTCTCTATTTCAGTTTTTAAACTCAAAGCAATTTACAAATAATGTACCAGTTTGAATTGAAACTTCTGCAAATGCAGAATTAATAACATTTAAAACAGATTTTCAAAAATCATTAAAAATAAGAGGATGTTTTCTTTTTAAGATTTTTTCATATGATAATAAAAAAGGAAGAAAAGGTGGCACATAAGAAACTATAACAATGGTTGCTTCTGGATTTAATTGTTTAATTTTTTTAATAAATAATAAATATTGTTCTTTAATGGAAACAACAATTTCTTTTAATTGATTTATTATTTTTTCTTTAATTTTCTGTTTAATAAAAAAATTCTCTTCTAAAATAAGGCTTTTTAAAAGTACCAACGGAAAACTTGATTGATATTCATTCCCTCCTAAACTAATTGTAATTAAATTAGCTTGTGAAATTTCAGTTTTAATTTGTTTAATATGTTTTTCAATATCTAATTTAATATCATCTGATTCTAATTTTAAAAAAGAGGAATTTTGATTTGCTAATTGTTTTTCAATATTCTTATTTAATTGAAAAAGTTCAACAACCTCATCGTTAATGTCTTCATCTAATATATTTAAATAATCATTTATCCTAGCAACAGCTAAACCAAAATTAGAATATGAAAATTCATTTCATATTTCCTTGTATTCTCGGTTATTATGTTTTAAATAATAAAAGAAGTATTCCATTAAATAATCAGCATAACTAAAACCCTTTGAAAAAACTTCATTTTCTTTTTTAAAACCAGCGGTAGTACCACCTATTTTTGAATTAAATCCTTGAGTAATCGAATCACCCAAGGCAACGAATTTCAATTTTTTGCCCCACATAATCTTTTAATTATACAATAATTAAAATAAATATTGCTCTAATAATTTTTATTTATAAAAAACTTAATTCTTTATGTGAAATTTCATTAGATTTTAGGTTTGGACTTGCTAGATTTCAAAAATTTAGTAAATATATAATAAAATTATATATGTGTAAATCGAATTATTTATTTTAACTCTTGAAAGGACAACATGAAAAAATCTAAATTATTATCAATGACTTTATTACCAATTTTAGCGGGAGTTGCTGCATCATTGACAGTTTCTTGCGTTAAAAAAGGTAGATACGATTTAAATGATGATGGTAAGCTATCAATTCTTTCAGGCTTTTCATCAACCAATAATCAAGGTAAAGCATTATCAGCAATGGTTGCTTTATACAACAAATATGTTGATGAATTTAATAAATCACCTGAAGTAGTAAGTGGCGCCAAAGACAAAATGTTACAAATGGAAATATTAATTAATACTAGCGGTTATGATGGTTCAAAAATAAGTGCTGACTTAAATGCACGTAATGCTTCTAGTGGTTACAATATTGTTATTAACTATCCAGCTATTGCTTCAACAATTGTTCAATATAGAATGACTTTAGCTATTCCTGATGAAGTTTATAATTCTTTGGGCCTAGCAGACGCGTTTGCTCATTCAAATGAACGTATTGCCCTAAATGATAAAAACGAAAAATGAGTAGCACCTATTTCTCGTTCAACAGAAATGATGGCTTTAAACCAAATTTTATTAGGTAAATTTTTACATGAAATTATGACTGAATATGGTGCAACATATGAAGAGTCAAAACCTCATGTATTAATTGACAAATACATTAAGGCTTATACTGATAGTAAAAAAGTTTCAAGTGATGATACACCAACTGATGCAACTCAAGCTGACAAAATTTGAGCACCATCAAAAACAACAAACGAAGGTGTTAAGAACAAAGTTAAAGAAGATGTTAAACAATTTAAATTAAGTGATGAAATCTTCTCAAATTACAAACAATTAATTCAATTATCAATCTTGTTTAAAAAGATGTACAACAACAGTAATCAAACTTATGTATTAGGTCTTGACTCATTCCCTAACGCTGTTAACTCAATCGTGGGTTCATTAACTAATGATAATCCTGAAAAACACTACATTTCTAAAAACCCAGAAGAAAAAGTTACTGGTGGATATGATTACAAAAAATTCTGAAATGACAAAAATTCTAAAGAATATAAAGTTTTCAAAGAAGCAGTGGATATTTTGTTAGATGGTATTAAAACTGGAGCGATTTGAGTTGGTGGTGCTGGTGCCTACGGTTCAACAGACTTAACCTTACACAAACTTGCAATTTCAATGGGATCAACAGCTGGTTGAAGCCACACATTTGTTGAGGATTCAGATAAAACATACTATGTAGAAACAAATGATTTAGTTGCTGATAATACCAGTGTTATTAATGCAGCAACTTACACTGCTCCAACAGATTCTAACAAAATTATTGATGGAATCGGAAAACACAATAATAACTTCTTTTACAGTACATACACCGGCGAAAAAGGCAAATATGATTATCAACTTAAAACAGCCAAGGATGATAAAAAATTAAAAGACTTCTTGACAGCACATGCTGGTCAAAAAATAGCTGTTTCAACTTCTAAGATTTTTAAAGAAGAAAATGGAAAATTATATGCTGTTTCACAAAACAATCCAGATATTAAGAAAGAAGTTACTGGGGTAACATTCAATAAAGATTCAGTTGCTTCAAATTATTCTCCTATTACAGTATTATTGGCATCAGATTTAACTGAAGCAGGAAAACACGAAACTCTTCAACAAAAAGAAGCTGATTGATTACCAATTCCACTTAAAGCAACTGGTGCAAGTGAAGAAAGCAATGTAATCTTCACTCAAGGCCCTTCATTTGTTTTAATGCATGCAAATGACAGAGAAGACAAGGCCATCATGGAATTCATTAAATGATTCTATACTCACAAATATAAAACACATTCATTTGAAGGTAAAACTTATACTAATAAGACCCCAATTGATATGTTCAACCTATTTGGAAGTTATGTATCTCCTACATCTTCATTCTTTGCACAAACTGAAGAAGATATTAAAGCTTTAAAATTAAACGAAGCCCAAAAAATTGCATTTGATGGATTTAAAAAAGCAGTTACAGATCCAGAACACTACAAATCTGTAGAAGATATCGCTTCAACAAAATCAGATCCATTAAGACAAGCTTTAACTTCAACAGCTAAAGCCCTTGCAAGTATTGCTCAAACAAACCCAAAAGAAGCAACTTTTGACAAATTCATCGAACGTTTCAAACCTATTTTCAACTAGTTAGAAAAGATAAAAATGAATAAATTAAAAAAACTCTTATTGTTAGGAACACCTTTTGTTTGTTTATCTGTTCCTGTTTTGGCAGTAAGTTGTCAAAAAAAGCCTGTTTATAATTCAGTAAAAGCCACTGGAGAATATATTCCATTTAATGAATATTCAAGAGTTGGAAACCTTTTTGATAGAAAATTCAGCAAAACAATCTTCGACAGAATTCAAGACAAAGATATTACAGTAGAAACCAATTATTGAGAACAATTTAGTTACATTGATTGTGAAGTAATTAGTTGAGCTGATGGAGACACAGTTACTGTAAGATCAATTACCCCTTCATTTACTTATTTTGGTACACCAGCCAGAGGTAAAGGAAGCATAATTAAAGTAAGAATATCTTCTATAGATACTCTTGAAGAACATTTACCAAACACTGAAGTAGATCCAAATGAAAAAGCTTTTGCTGAAATAGATCATGCTTTTGCTGAATCAATTTGTCCTAAAGGATCAATTGTGAGATTAATTACTAATAACTGAGCTGATAATTCACATGATAGAAGTGTAGGAGAAATTTTCTTTGGAGAAAACTTTGAAAAATGTTTTTCAGTAGAAATGTTGGCAAACGGTTACACTTTAGCAAGATTAGAAAAAACAGTTTTCAATTCATTTAAAGCAAACCATAATCTTGATATTAAACCTTCTATTTCAGATTTACTATTCCCATATTTAGCATATGGAATAAATTATGCAATTGATAATAAAAAAGGTTTTTATGATCAAACTAAAGAAAAACATTTTAAGTCACCACAAGAATTCTCAAACATGTATAAAGCACATGGTGATATGCTATCTCATTCATTAACAATTTTAGATCCAGCATTTGATAAAGAAGGCAAAATTACTCCTGAAAATAACATTTATTCAATATTAACTAAGGATTAAAATGAAAAATAATGAATCAAAAATAACTCAAGAAGATATCTATCAATTTTCTAAAGAGCGTTTTGAACAAAAAAAGAGCATTCCAACAATTGAAATTAAGGATTTAGTAATCGATTTTGGTGATGCTGTTGCAGTGGATAATGTAAGTTTTTCAATTAATAAAGGAGAATTAGTTACTTTATTAGGTCCTTCAGGTTCAGGGAAAACAACCACTCTTAATGCTATTGCTGGTTTATTAAGACCAACAAGTGGAAAAATCTTTTTCTCAGGAATTGATGTAACTAAATATTCACCACAACAACGTGAATTAGGATTAGTGTTTCAAAACTATGCACTATATCCACATATGTCAGTTTATGAAAATATTGCTTTCCCATTAATGAATGATCCACATTGAAAAGAAGAAACATTAGAAAAATCAAAATTAGCTCAACAAGAAGTGTTTGAAGTTATTTTAAGACATGAAAAAGTTGCAGAAGAAAAAATTCAAGATTTAAGAAAGAAGTGTTATTTCACAATTGATAATCCTAAAGAAACTAAAAAATATTTAACAGAAGTTATTGCTGAATTAGGCAACATTTCAGAAGATGAAATTAACAATTACAATTTCTTAAAGACAAAAAATATTGCAGAACTTACTTCTTTAACAAAGAATGTTATTAATGATATTAAAAACATTCAAAATGACACAAAAGAAGAAATTCATCAAATTAGATTTCAAACTAATTCAAAAATTGTTAAATTAAAAGAAGAAATTCTTAAATTAAAAGCTATAGGTAAAGATTTTCAGCATATAAATAAAGAAATTCAAGAAATTCAAAATAATGCTTCAAATCAGATTACTAAACTTAAATTTAAAGAAAATCACACAATTAAAGAATTAGAAGAAACATACAATAAAACATACAATAAAACCAAAGCTGACAATAAAGTCAAAATTGCTCAAGCTAAGGAAAAATTAATCATTGCTGAAAACAATAAGAAAAAGAGCCCATTAAACAAAAAAGTTACTGAACTTAAAAAACGTTTAGTTGTAACTAAAAAAGAAACTGAAAAAGTTTATAGAATGGCTGTTTTAAGCTTATTAACACCAATTTTTGAAAAATACAAAATTTCAGGTTCTTTTAATGCAAGAATGAACAAATTAGTTTTATTTATGCCAAAAGAACTTCAAACTCAAATTGAAGAATTATCAGCAAACATCTTAACAATTAATCAAGCAATTATTAAAGACGTATTAGAAGTTGCTCAAAGAGTTGAAATTACCAAAAACTTAAAGAAAAAACCAACTCAATTATCAGGCGGACAACAACAACGTGTGGCAATCGCTAGAGCTATTGTTAAAAAACCAAAAATTCTATTATTAGACGAACCACTTTCAAACTTAGATGCAAAATTAAGAATCTCAACAAGAAAATGAATTCGTTCAATTCAACAAGAATTAGGAATTACCACTGTATTTGTTACTCATGACCAAGAAGAGGCTATGTCAATTAGTGACAAGGTTGTATGTATGTCAACAGCTAAAGTGCAACAAATGGGTAGTCCAATGGAACTTTATAGAACACCTAAAAATGAATTTGTGGCAAAATTCTTAGGTATGCCAGAAATGACCATTTTTGAAGCTGATGTAAAAGATCATAAAATTCTTGTTGGCAACACAGTTTTAGGTGAAGTAGCAAACAAAGACTACACCAAATCAAAAATTCACATTGGATTTAGAAGTGAATCATTAGTTGAAAATGAAAATAACTATGTTTTAAAAGGCAATATTAAGAATATTGAATACTTGGGAAAAGAAATATTGGCTCAAATATGAATTGAATCAATCAATAAACTAGCCAATGTATATCTAACTCAAAAATCGCATTACGAAATCGATGAAGAAATTAAATTATCAATTAAAAATGTTGACAATATTCATCAATTTGATTTTGAAACAGGTGAAAGAATCTAATGTTTAAAATTAAGAGTTATTTCCTTAAGAAATTTAGAATAAAAAAGGTTGGTGACAATTTAAGTGTTTTAAGTCAAAGAACACCATTTTGAAAACCATTTTTATTCATTCTTCCTTCACTTCTAACAGTAACATTAATGACTATTATTCCGTTTATATTAGTTATTATTGATGCTTTTACAATTCAAGTAGGTTCATTCGCCGATGAAGTATCATTTGGCGTTGATAACTTTAAAGAATTACTTCAACATAAGTATTTCTTAGTAGCATTAAGAAATGCCTTCTTATATTCAATTACAGCATTACCTTTTAGTTTGTGTTGTTCAATATTAATTAGTGTTGCAATCACAATGTTAGTTCAAAGATGAGCAAGAGGTTTTTGACAAACAGTATTCTTTTTACCATATGTAACTAGTGCTATTGCTGTTTCCATTACCTTCTTCTTTATCTTTAAAAAAGATGCTGGATTTGTAAACACCTTATTGAAAAACGCTGGTTTAATTGATGCTCCTATTCCTTTTCTAGAATCGGGCGATCCTTCAAGTTTTAAACCATTTATCGTTATTTTATTAAGAGGTGTTTGAGGTTCATTAGCATTCCAAGTATTAATTTTAACTACTGCAATGCTCTCTGTAAATCCTCAATTATACAAATCTGCCTCAATTGATGGTTCATACAAATTTAAACAATTTTTCAGAATAACATTACCTTCAATTAAAAGAACTTTATCATTCTTAATTACCATGGGTATTATTGGGGGTATTAAAGTTTTCCCATTGGCTTTATTTAATAACAGTTCATCAGAAGCATTTAGTAATGGTGGTGGTTCATTAATGTTATATGTTTACCACTATACTAAAACTGTTGTTAATTTCTCTAAAGCTGGGGTTGCTTCAATTATGTTGTTCTTAATTGGAATCGTAGTGTCATTTACTTTAAGAAAATTAGCTGGATTTATTTATCTAGCAGGTGTCAAGATAGGAGAAAACAATGTCATTAGGAAAATTGAAAATAAGAAATTGAGATCAAAAACGGTATTTAAAATCTAAACAAGAAATGATGGTAAAACAAGTTGAGACCACTAAACCAATTAGTATTATCTTAACTTGAGCCTTCAAGATTGCAATATTATTATTCTTCGGAATGATAATATTATTCCCATTCTTGTTTATGATTAACCAATCAGTATTAGATTTAAGATTCCAAACCTCTAATGACACTTTAATTTGATATCCAAAACCTTTTGAAAAAGGTGGACAAGTCATTTTCTTAGATAACTTTAAGAAAGCATTCCAAGATGGATATTTTAAAGCTGTAGTATATACAGCGTCAACAACTGTTTTATCAGTTATTTGTAGAATATTCTTCTCAATGACTTTCGGATATGCTTTCTCATTAAAAAAATGAAGATTTAAAACTTTATCATGAATTTTATTCCTATCATTATTAATCCTACCTGAAGTAGCTTTATTAACTGGACAATATAAAATTATTGTTGCTCTTGGTTGAAAAGATGGAATTGCTCAATATATTGCTTTAACAATGCCATTTGTTGCTTCAGTATTCTCTGGATTTATGTATAGAAATGCTTTTGAAGAAATAACTGGTTCAGTTAAAGAATCTGCAATGATTGATAGTGCTAATGATTTTGTTTTCTTTACCAAAATCGCAATGCCAATGGTTAAGGCAACTACTTGAACTGTCGCAATTCTAACTGCTTTAGCTTCATGAAACTCATTTACTTGACCATTATTAGTTATTACTGAAAAAGAAGATTCATGATTAGTAATTAACGTATGATTAACTCATACCGGAAAATTAAAAGGCGATGATAGTGGATTAGTATATACCAGTATTCGTTTAGCAGCTAATATTTTAGCAATCTTACCAATGTTTATTGCTTACTTCTTATTTAGAAAGAGAATTATGAATGCAATTTCTAGACAAGGAAAGGCAACTAAAGGATAGAATATGAAAAAGAATTTTGATATTGAAATTGATAATTTAAAAAGGGAAGTAGCAAAAAGAAGAATAGTTAAAATTGCTATTCTAATTGCAGTTGTTATCATTATCATTATTGGAATTGTTATGGCTGGATTAGCTGCTTATGGTATTATTAGCTACCCAATTAAGGCTGCAAAATAATAAAAAATAAAAATAAAAAAGTTAGTCCCTTAAGGGGCTAGCTTTTTTATTTATTATGATAAAAAAGAAATAAAAAAATGGCGGGTAAGAGAGGATTTGAACCTCCGCGGGTGCTTTAACACCCCTACAGTCTTAGCAGGACCGCCTCTTCGACCACTTGAGTACTTACCCAAAACATTAATATTATATATGATTTCGTTGTATTTCAAAAAAATAACTTTGGCACTTTTCAAAATTGTAAATTTTCAATAAGAAAAGCAATTGTATTTTTCTTTATTTGTGATTTTATTGGATATAAATAATCTTATATTATAATAAGTGAATATTACTATTAAAATAGTTTTTTAAGGGGAAAGAATGAATTATTCGTTTTTATTAAATCCAATTGCTACAAGTATAGTTTTTAAGAAGATGTATAAACAAAATGATGAAAAATTACATAAACCCATTATCTTATTGTGATTCTTTATTGCTTATCTTAATATAATTTTTCTTACTACATTTGTTTTGGGATTTCTTTTTGTTTATGAAAGAAATTTATTAGAAATTGAATTTTATTTTAAAAGAATATTAGTCTTTCTTATACTAGCACCGATTATTGTTTCTTTAAGTTATCTTTTTTATTTAATATTTGCTTTTTGCTATCTTAAAAAACATATTGAAAATTTTATAAAAGTTAATTCAGATTCTGAAATTTGTAATCTATTAATTAAAATTATTAAGAACAATCAAATTATTAAATATAACCGTTTAGATCTACTTATAAATGTAATTTTGTTTATTGTTTATTTTCTAATAATTTTATTGAATATATTTTTAGCTAAAGTGATTTTTGAAAAATTTTATTATTATAATATTCAACTTTTAATCTTGAGTTTAATTATATGTTTAAAATGATATATAACAAATATTTCTCAACAAAAACTATTGAATAAAAGACATAATTTTAAAATTCAAGATCAATCTAGACAGAATAAAATTGTTATTATTTGATTCACTTTTATTTTATTTGTTTCAGTGTTTACAAAGATTATATTATTATCTCTTCAAGTGTTAAACCCCTCATCAGAAACCATTAAACATGCTAATTTAATTTATATGTGTATTGTCCCGGGCATTATTTTGTTTGGTATTGTTTTTAAATGGTTTTTATCTTCGATATGTTTTTCTAAAACAACAATGAATAAAAAAGAAAAAAAGAAAAATAATTTTTTCAATTAAGATATATCCGGAAGCATAAATAAAGTTATGCTTTTATTTTTTAATTTCTATATGTATAATTTTAATTATGTGAAAATTTATAAAAAGTGCTGCAGATCAATTAAGTTGACATATCCATGATAATCAAGAAATTGTTTTTTGGGGTCGTTCCAATGTTGGTAAATCTAGTTTAATTAATGCTTTGGCTAATTCTAAAATAGCCAAGACTAGTTCAACCCCTGGTAGAACTAGATTAATTAATTATTTTGAAACTGATAATAAAAAAATCATTGTTGATTTACCAGGTTATGGTTATGCTTCAGTATCAAAAAAACTCCAAAATAAAATTGCGGGGATTATTGATTATTATTTTAGAAATCATACTAGTCCTAAAATCGTTTGTTTTTTGATTGATGCTAAAATTGGTTTTAGTGCCATTGATTTGGAAATGATTGAATACATAAAGAATTTGAATATTCATTTTGATATTTTTATTACCAAAATAGATAAGGCAAATCAATCCCAAAGACATAAAGTTAAGATGCAAGCCTTAACCTTTAAAAACGAAATAAATATCTTTATGGTATCATCTCAAAAAAACATTGGAATTAAAGATATAACTGAATTTTATGAACTATAAAATAGCTTGTTTGACAGGCTTTTTTATATTAAAAATTAGTATATAATTATTAATATGAAAAAAGACAAGAAAAAAATATATTTGATTTTTGAAATTATATTTCTATTTCTAGTACCAACTATCTTATTTTTTATTGGAATATTTCACTTAGACAAGACACCACAAATTATTATTTCAGTGGTTTATTGTCTTTGAGTAATTGGACTAAGTATTTATACATTGGTCATTTTTAAAAGACATTTAAGAAATGTATATATTACTAATAAGTCATTAAATTATTATTTTGAAGAACAAATAAGTAATCATGGAATGGGAATTATTATGTTCTCTGATAATGGAACGATTATTTGAGTTTCCAAATTTATTGAAAATCGTTTTGCTAGAAATATTATTGGAAAAAACATAAAATCATTACTAGATATTGAAGAATGATCAACATCTAATTTAGATTTTGTATTATCAAAAGACAAATTTGATTATGAAGTTCATGTTTCTCTAGAAAGAAATATTGCAATTTTTAAAGATATAACTATTCAAGAAAATTTATTGAAAGATTATGAAAAACAAAGAACAGTTTTAGGCGAAATAAACATTGATAATATTGCCTTATATCAATCTTCAATGAGCGAGGAAGAATTGTTTAAAATTTATTCTAGTGTTGTTAATATGTTTGATGAATTAGCCAAAAAACATGATTTTATTTATCGACAATACGAAAATGGACGTTTCTTTATTATCAGTAACAAAGAAACATTAAATCAGTTTGAAAATCTAGAATTTAATTTCTTTGAAAAGTTAAAAGAAATTAAAACTGATAATGATATTAAAATCACTTTATCAGCTGGTTTTTCTTATGGCATATATAAATTTGATACATTGGATCAACTAGCCAAAGAAGCAATGTTACAATCCCAAACTCGTGGAGGGGATCAAGTTACGGTTTTAACTAAAAATGAAAAACCAAGACATTATGGCTCAACATCTGAAATTGAAGTGAACATTTCAAGAACTAATGTTAATTACATTGCTAAATTGTTAATTGAAAAACTAAAATCAAAGGTCATTACTAAAGTTGTGATTTATGGTCATATCAATGCTGATTTAGATGCGTTAGGATCGGCTTATGGTGTTTATTCATTGGCTAAAGGTTTTAATAAAAAAGCATATATTCAAAACATTACATTTGATGACACAACATCACGTTTATTAGAAACAGCTCAATATAAAAATTTAGAAAATGTGTTTATAAATCCAAAACAAGCAACCAAATTAAATGATGAAAATACATTAGTAGTTTTAGTAGATACTTCTGATGAAACAAGAATCGAAAACAAACAAGCATTTAAAAATATTCAAAAAGAAAATATTGTTGTTTTAGATCATCACCGAATTACCTCTAGCCCGGATTATGCATTTAAGAAAAACACTTATATTGATTCAAGTGCGTCATCTGCTTCAGAAATAATAACTGAAATTATTGCTTTAACTAATTCAGCCGATAAGATATCAGAAACAACAGCACAATTATTATTAGATGGAATTTATTTAGACACAAATAGATTTCAAAAACAAACTTCATCAAAAACTTTTCATGCTTGTTCTTTATTACAAAATTGAGGTGCAACAACCGATTTATCTGTGGATAGTTTAAAAATTGATGAAAGAATTTACCATGTAGTAAACCAATTATTACAAAACCTACAAGAAGTACGTCCTGGTTATTATTTAGCTTATCGCGATATTGAAGCACCAATTGATGTAATTTCAATTGCTTCTGATGAAATATTGCGAGTACAAGGCAGAAAAGCTGCCTTTGTAGTTGCTAAATTACCAGGTACAAATAAATACAAAATGTCAGCAAGAGGAATTAATACCAATGTTCAAATCATTGCTGAAGCAATCAATGGTGGAGGTCATTTTGGAGCCGCTGCTGCGGTTAGTGATGAACCATTAGAATTATTTGTTGATAATATTAAACAAGCGATAGTGAGTGTGAGAAATAATGAAAGTAATATTAATTAAAGATTTTCAAAAAAATAAAGCCAATGAAATTATTGAAGTGGCTGATGGTTATGCTAAGAACTTTTTAATTAAAAACGGCATAGCCCAACCGGTTAATAAACAAACCTTAGAAAATTTAAAAAGAATTAAACAAAATATTGCCAATGATGTGGCAAATCAAATTTTTGAAGCCAAATTAGTTAAAGCTGAAATTGAAAAATTATTATTAACATTTGAATTAAAATCAAATGGAAATATAGTTCATGGTTCAATTACTCATAAAGCAATTGCTAAAGAACTTCAAAAACATGAAATCAAATTACCAAAAAATAGTTTATCAAGTGATGTATATAACACTTTTGGAATTCATGAAGTAAAAGTAAAATTACATCCAGAGGTAATAGCTATTTTAAAAATCAAAATTATTGAAATTAAATAAATAAACAAGGAGTGAAATTATGGCATTAAATAAAGAACAAGAATTAGCCATTGCTAACAATGAAGCAACGTTTTTGGGTTTGATTATAAGGGAATCAAATGCATTTTTAGAAGTTGCTGAAATTGTTAAACCCCATATGTTTCACTTTAAGGAAAATGAAATTTTATATGATGCTTTAGCAAAAGTGCACAATCTTTATGGCACTTTTGATATTGCTATGTTTATTGATTATTTAGTAAAACAAAAAATTATTAATCAAGTATCTCGTTTTAATATGGAAGGAGTAGATTATATTTCTTGATTGGTGGAAAATGGTGGATATCAATCAGAATTACATAATTATGCTCAAAAAATTCTTGATCAATATAAGACTGATTCTTTACAAAGTTTATTAGCAAAAAGTATGGATATTATTGCTAATAAACCTTTTCAAATAACTGATTTATTAAACAATATTCAAAGTGAAATTATTAATATTGATATTTCTGAAATCAATTCACCTTATGAAAGAATTGGAAATAAGGCAAATGAAATTGTGGATACTATTTTGCATCCAGATCAATCAGATCATTCAACAGGATTAAAATTTGGATTTGAATCCTTAGACAATGTCTTAATTGGAGCCAACCCTGGGGATTTATTTATTTTAGCGGCAAGACCAGCTATGGGAAAAACTGCTTTTGCTTTAAATATTGCTAATAATGTTGCTAATGCCGGTAAAACTGTGCTATTTTTTAGCCTAGAAATGACTAATGCTCAATTAGTACAAAGAATGATCTCAATCGATTCCTTGGTTCCAATTGCAAAATTAAGAAAAAACGAGTTAACTTATGATGACAAAAAATATTTGATCTTTACAAAAGATAAGATGCAAAAATGAAATTTGTTTTTAAATGATAAACCTAATTTGTCTATTTCTGATTTGTATACATTATCAAAACGTTTTGCTACTCATACCAAAGTAGATTTAGTTATTATTGACTATTTACAATTAATTAGTGATAGTAAAAATAAGAGCAATTTAGAAAATCGCCAATTAGAAGTAAGCAAAATATCAAGATCATTAAAACAATTAGCAAGAGAATTAGCATGTCCAGTTATTTCATTAAGTCAATTAAGTAGAAATTTAGAAAAAAGGGAAGATAAAACTCCTATTTTAAGCGATTTAAGAGAATCTGGTTCAATTGAACAAGATGCTGACGTGGTTATGTTTTTACACAGAAAAGATTATTACAACAAAAAGAAAGATCAAGAAGGTGATAATCTTAATAATCAAGCTGATTTTGATACTACCAGTGAATCTTCTATTACTGATGTTATCGTGGCAAAAAATAGACATGGTGCAGTGCAAACTATCCAATTGCTATTCAAGCCACAAATTAATAGATTTTTATACCCAAGAGATAATAAAGAAAATTATGAAAAAAAACTTTTTGTTCCTAGAAAGGAGGATTAAGTTATGTCAGATGCTAATTTATCACAAGAACAACAAAATCAAATTAAGAAGTCAAGATGTTGTGCTTTAAAAAGAAAACAAAAACAATTAGCATATCAAGAACGTTTAAAAGTGATAAATCCTTTTAAAGTTGATTTAATTAACATATGAAAAAAGTATCCTAAAAAAGTTCTTTGAATGTTTATTAGTGCTTTTTTATACAACATCGCAATCACAGTATTTTTAAAGAAGGCAGCCACTATTGCTAGTGGAACTTCTTCTTTATCTCAAATTATTACATTTACAGCGCCAAGCACTGAACAATTTTATGGTTTATTTTATGTGCTAGTTAATTTACCATTAATGTTTGGTTTTTGACGTTTTAACCCCAGAATGTTTATGGTTTTAACGTATTATTGAATGTTATTTCAAGTAATTGTTCAATGTATATTCATAAATTACAATAACAACAATCCAGTTATTAATTTTATTAATCAGAAGATTTCTATTTATAATCCAACAGGATTAGCAAATGATTATTGAGACCCATTTGGTATATATATCAATAATCATGACTTAATGCAATTTAAAATTACTGAAAACGGTAAAGAAGTAATAAAATATTTTGCTTTGGATAAAACTGATATTAACAATATCCATGTAATATCACAAAATAATCCATTTGAAGCCAATGATTCTATAAAAGCATTTTGAGATCAATTAATTTCATCAGAAAAATCAATGGTTTTAAATAAAATGAAAGAACTATCTGGCAAAAAAGGATTACCAATCAATGATGGACAAACTTGACCAATTTTAGTTTATGCAATTTTAGGAGGGATTTCAGAAGGTTTTGCTTCAGTTGTTGCCTGAAAACAAAGAGGATCAATTGGAGGAACTTCAGTAATTTCCAACTATATTGCTTATAGAAATAAAAAACCAGTAGGTAATGTTTTTCTATTTGTTGCTTTATGTTTTTCAACTTTTTCAACAATTGTTATTGGTTCATTAGAATACACTGGTAATATTGCTAGTCATATTTGAAACGCTAACCAATTTCTAGTCAGAGTTTGTGGAACTTTTGTTTATCTAATTGTATTTACTATTTTGGTTAATAAGTTTTATCCAAAATACAAAAAAGTAAAAATTGAAATTTATAGTGACAAAATTGAATGAATTGTTGAACACCTAAAGAAAATTGGCTATTTACATTCATATAACATAATTTATGGATATAGTGGCTTTAAACATAGAGAAGTAGGCAGAATTGAAACAATTGCTTTATATTTAGAAAAAGATTGAATTTTTGAACAAATTAAAGTAGTAGATAAAAAGGCATGAATTGCCACTTCAAATATTCATGATATTAGCGGAGAATTTGATACTTCTTTAATTGATTAAAAAAATAAAATTAAATTTCTAAAAATAAAAAAATTATGCTAATATTTTTCCATAAAAATATGGTGGGAGAACATGATGACAGAGACTAAGAAAAAAAATAAAAAAACTAAACCTGAAAGTTATTTCGATTTAAACCCTTATAAGGTTAATATTATTAATGTTTGAAAGAAGTTTCCAAAAAAAATCTTTTTTATCTTCTTATCAGCTATTTTATATAACTTAGGAGTAGCAACATTTCTTGCTAAAGCAGCTACAGTTGCATCTGGTCTTTCTGCTATAGTTCAAACCCTTACTTATACCATTTCTTCAATTTCGCCATATTTTGCTTTCTTATATTTTGCTTTTAATTTACCATTTTTAATAATCTTTTGAAAAAAGAATAACCGATTGTTTATGATTTTAACTTTTTATTGATTATCATTCCAAATTCTTTTTCAAAGTTTCTTATTTATTAAACCAGTTGAAGATTTCTTTCAAAAAATGACTATTTACATAGTTAATTGGAAATCAGGAATTAAATTCCATGAAATTATTCCTTGAAATGTTTATGGTCAATATCCAATTGCTTTGGAATACGCAAACCCAACTTGGCCAATTCTAATTTATGCTATTATTGGCGGAATTGCAGCCGGAACTGCTGCTGGAATTGCTTGAAAAAATTCAGGTTCTACTGCTGGTAGTGACATCATTATTTATTATTTTTCAAGAAAGAAGAAAAAAGGTGTAGGAATTGTTTCAACTGTTGTTGCCTTGATTTTCGGAAGTTTATCAATTTTAATTATTTTTATTGTCGAAATAACTGGTATTGATGAAATTCATAAACCATGAAATTTAGGAGCATTTATTTTAAGATGCATTTCAAGTATTGTTTATATATTTATTTATAATATTTTTGTAGAAATTTTATATCCAAAATATAAGAAAATTAAAGTAGAAATTTACACAAAAAAACCAAAAGAAATTATTGCTCATTTTCAAGCAATCAAATATTGACATGGATATAATTTTAGTAATGTTACAAGCGGATTTAACAACACCGAAACAACCAAAATTGAAACCGTTGCTTTATATTTAGAACAAACCATGATTCAAAAAGAAATATTAAAAATTGATGCTAATGCTTGAATAACATTTTCAACAGTTAATAAAATTATTGGACAAATTAATACTTCTAAAGTAGATTAAGCAAGTTAATTCTTGCTTTTTTTATTATATAAAAAAAGAAGGAACTAATTTTCGCTTCCTTCTCCAACTTCATCTAATTTCAAGATTCTTGGAATATGTCTATTGCCTTCAAAATTAGTGTTATTTCATTCATGAAACATTTCTAAGGCTAATTCTTTGGTAATTAATCTTCCACCAAAACACAAAATATTAGCATCATTGTGCAATTTAGCTAAACGTGCTTCTTCAGGAGTATCCACTCTTGCACATCTAATTTTCTTAAATCGGTTTAAAGCAATACTAATTCCAATTCCTGAACCACAAATGGCAACATATTTAGTATTCGCCTTATCTTCATCGTTAATATATGCTTTGGCAAATTCAATTCCAACATCAGCATAAGATATTGGGTTATCATCGCTTTGGGCACCAAAAAGTTCAATTTCATAACCTTCTTTTTTTAATTCTTCAGCTAATTCTTCTTTCATTTTGCAACCAGCATGATCACTTGCAATTCTTACTTTCATATTTTCTTCCTACTTTCTTAATATTTCGCCATCTTCTACACGAATAACTTGACTTGCTTTTTGGCTCATAGAACCAAAATTGTATACATGAGTAATATCTGGAAAAATCTCTTTAGCTTCCTCAATAGTTTCACAAATAGGAGCATTTGATAAGTTACAGCTAGACATATAAACTGGACCATTTTTTTCTAAATATTCCAATAATAATGGTTGATTTGGGATTCTAAAACCTTGATCATTCACTACTAAAGTTGTTGGTCCGGGTCAGTATTTTTTAGCAAAAGGCTCTGCTTTTTTTTCTCATTGTTTAAATTTTCTTATTTGTTCAATGGATGAGGCTAAGATAATTAATTTTTTGCTTCTATCTCTCCCTTTGATTTCATAAATCAAATTTTTTACCTCGTCGTCTACAGGACCTCCTATACCTAAGACAGTATCTGTTGTGGAAATAAATAATCGGTTATATTTATTATTCATATAAAAAAATTATAACAAATTTATAATTAACCAAAAACTTATATAATTTTGTTATGCCTGAATTAGCTGAAGTAAAAACAGTTATTAAAGCTTTAAAAAGCAAAATTTTAAATAAAGAAATTGCTAATATTCAAATTTATAAAGAAAAATTATTTAAAGAAAAACCAATCAAAGAATTTAAAGAAGCTTTAATTAACCAAAAAATTTTAAATATTGAAAATAAAGGAAAGCACATTATTATTTTTTTAACTAATAATGTTGTTTTACTATCACATTTAAGAATGGAAGGAAAATACCGTTTCTATGAAACTCCCTTTGAAAATGAACGTCATTTAATTGTGAAATTTATTTTTAAAGATAATACCGAATTACATTATTTAGATTCAAGAATGTTTGGCACTTTTCATTTAAGAAATATATTTAATTACAATCAAATTTTGCCTTTATCCAAAGTTGCAAATGAGCCAAACCAATTAGATATTAAGGAGTTTTATAACAAAATTAAAACCAGCTCTACTGCTATTAAGACTAAACTTTTAGATCAAGAATTGGTTGCCGGAATTGGAAACATTTATGCTGATGAGGCATTGTTTGCCTCTAAGGTGCATCCTTGTTCTAGTTGTAGAAATTTGTCTTTTAAGAAAGTGAAGGAAATTATATTAAGTGCTGGATTAATTATGGATGAATCTTTTAAAAAAGGCGGAACCACTTTATTTTCTTATGAAAGTATTAATAATCAAGAAGGTGAATTTCAAAACTTTTTAAAAATTCATAATAATAAAATTAAAAATTGTGTTGAATGTAAAGGACCAATAATAAAAATTAAAGTAAATCAAAGAGGAACCTATATTTGTGAAAGGTGTCAAAAAAAATATTAATATGAATTTCAATTTTTCTGAAAATGAATATGATTTGCACGGCTTAGATGAAAATCAAGCCACTGCTGTAGTTTTAAATGCTATTTATGAATTAGAAAACGATTATTATATGAATTATTTTGATTTATTAATTGGAATCGGCACTGGAACTTTAAAATTAGTGGTTGAAAATCTTTTAGATGAAGAAGGGTATTCATTTGTTTACTTAAACAAAAATTGTTCAAAAATGAGAGTGTATAAAAAATAAAGCCTTTTACTGCGGCTTTATTTTTTATAAAATATCAGTATTTTTAGGCAGTTTTCACGGATCTTTTTGATTAATGTGATCAATGAAAAGGTTTCCTTGTAAATGGTCATATTCATGTTGAAATACAATAGCAGTATATCCAGAAACATCAAAAGTTTTTAATTTTTGTTCAAAATAAGAATATCCTTGAATCACTACCCTAGCATAGCGTGGCACATATCCCGCTTGATTTGGGTGTTTTTCATTAACACTTAAACATCCTTCGCCTTCTTCTAAAGCAAGTTTTTTTTCAGAATGCCCTAATAATTTAGGATTAATCACAGCATCTCTAAAAATAATTTCATCTTTGTGATCTTTTATTAGAATATAAAAAATTTGTTTGGGAATTCCATACTGAATAGCAGCCACACCAACAGCCGGTCTAAATTTAGTGTCTTTTTCTTGGCTATTGTCCACATGAAAGATCATTTTTTGGATTAATAAATCATCTTCTTTTTTTAAAGGTCAAGGTACAGGTTTTGATTTTTCTCTTAAAATTTTTTTTGGTAATTCAACTAAATTAACGTCTTCAAATTTAAACATAATAATTATTATAATGAAATTTAAGCAGATTTTTTTAATACTTTCATTTTCATTTATAGTAAAATACTTGAATAATAAATAAATTTTTATATGGAGATTAATTAGAGATGGAAACTTCCCCGTGAATATTATTAGCTACAACATCAAATGCTGAGACTAATAATGTTAGTTCAACAACCACACCATGATACATATATTTAATTAGTGCAATTGTTTTAGTACTACTACTTACATGTAGTGCCATTTTTTCGTCTGCTGAAACAGCTTATACATCAATTAATGCTGCCAAAATTGAGCAAATGATTGAGAACAAAAAAAGAGGAGCTAAATTAATTAAAAAACAGCATATTGCCTTTAACCGGACAGTGGGAACAATTTTAATAGCTAACAATTTAGTAAATATTGGTTCTTCAGTCTTATTATCCTATGTGTTAGGAAAAGTAATGACTAACACTGAATTGTCAGCAATTATTTCAACTGTAGTAATGACACCAATCATTGTTTTATTTGCTGAAATTATTCCTAAATTAGTTGCTAAAGCTCATCCAGAAGGAGTTGTTAAAACATTTTATTGGTTTATTGAGGCATTATATTGAATTTTCTTTCCAATAACTTTCCCAATTAGTAAAATTGGCAAGAAAATTTATGTTACAAATACTGAAGAAGATGTGAAGAATTTTTTAAACATCGCTTCTAAAGAAGGCGTATTGGAAATGAATGAGTCAACCATGGCACAAAATGCCCTGGATTTAGATTCAACTAAAGTATCACAACATTATGTTAAATTAAAAGATGTTGACTTTATTAAATCAAGAGCTTCTTTAAATGAAGCATTAGAAATATTTAAAGAAACAAATTTTTCAAGATTACCAATTGAAAAAGATGGTAATTTTATTGGAATCCTTCATTTAAAAGATATTTTCTATTTAAAAAAAGGAAATATCATGAACTACATTAAAAGCGTTCCTAATGTGTCAGCTCATTCCATTTTATCAGTTGCCTTAGAAAAAATGAGACAAGCAAGAGCACAAATGGCTTTTGTTGTTGAAAACAATAACTCAGATAAGGTTATTGGAATTATTACTATTGAAGACATTTTAGAAGAAATTGTTGGCGAAATATATGATGAATATGATGATGATGAAATGATTTATGAAACTAGTTTAGAACGTTGCGAAGCAAATGGAAAAGTTAAAATGAAAGACTTATGAAAACAAGTTGAATTTGAAGACATTTTTCAAATTGAATTAACTGAAGAAGAGGAAAATGAAAAACTAATTGATTGATTAACCAACAAAGTTGGACACAAATTAAGAATCAATTCTAGATTTACATTAGAAGATAAAATTGATTTTAGAGTAATAGAAAGAAAAACCAAAAATAATCCAAATAACAAAGACATTATCGAAATTGAATGGAGTTTATAATTAGCTAAATATCATTATTTTGTTGTAAAATTAATTGTATTAATTATTAAGGAGTAAAAATGAATTTAAAAACATTAGCAATTCTAGGTATTATTTTTAATATATTGTCACCTCTTTTGGTATTTATTCCAATTAATATTATTTTAGGACTAAAACTAAAAGAATTAAATAGAACACCACAATGAATTTTTGCAATTATTTGTGTTATCCCTCTTTGTGGATTAATTGCTTCTATTTGAACATTGGTTGATGAGAGCAAATAACAAATTACTAGCACTTAATAAGTTGCTAGTTTTATTTTATATTATTTTAAAATATTATAATTATTATCACAAAGTGAGGAGAATATGAATATATCAATTACTAATGTTGCTAAAAAATTACAAATTAAAGAAAGTCAAGTGATTGTTGTACTAGAACTATTAAAAGAAGGTGCTACTATTCCTTTTATTGCTCGTTATCGTCAAAGTCAAACAGAAGGATTAAACGAGGAACAAATTGCTTCTATTACAGAACTTTATGAATATGATGTTGCTTTAAATAAAAGAAAAGAATATGTTCTTAACATTTTAGAAGAAAAGCAATTATTAACAGAAGAATTAAAAAACAAAATTAATCTTGCTGAAACCAAACAAGAATTAGAAAACATTTATGAGCCCTTTAAAATCGGTAAAAAAACCAAGGCAAGTGAAGCAATTGCTTTAGGTCTAGAACCTCTTGCTAAAAAAATTGAGACAGAGAAGGATGAAAAATTCAATGTATTTAATGAAGCAAGAAAATATATAAAAGAACCTTTAAAAACAGTGGAAGAAGTTTTAGAACAAACTAAGTTTATTATTGCCCAAGATATTTCACAAGATATCTCAACAAGAGAATATATCAAAGATCAAATCTTTAATTATGGTTTTATTGTAACTAAAGTTAAAAAGAATGCTGAAGATGAAAAAGAAGTTTTCAAGCAATATTATGATTTTAAAGAAAAAATCTCAAGAATTCCTAATTATCGGGTTTTAGCAATTTCCAGAGGTGAAGAAAAGAAAATCTTGAGTTATGATATGGAATTTAATGAGAAAAAAATTGTTTATGATTTAAACAATAAATACTTTGTAAATAAAAGAACTGCTTTTATTATTAGAGAGTGTATTGATGATAGTTTAAAAAGATTATTAATTCCTTCAATAATAAGAGAAATAAAGACCGATTTATTTGCCAAGGCTGAAAAAGAGGCAATTAAACTTTTTGCAGAAAGCTTAGAACAAATGTTGTTGGCACCAGCAACAAAAAATAAAAGAATTTTAGCAATCGATCCAGCATATATAAATGGTTGCAAATTGGCAATGTTAGATGCAAACGGGAATTTCTTAGATAAAGGAATCATATTCCCTACTCCACCTTTAAATAAAATTAAAGAAGCAACATCAATTGTTACTGAATTTATTGAGAAATATAAGGTTGATTTAATTATTATTGGTAATGGAACAGCAAGTAGAGAAACTGAGGAATTTATTGCCAAATTACTTCAAAAAAGGAAAACAATTTATCCTCAGGAGCAAATCAAATATGCAGTTGTTTCAGAAGTAGGGGCTTCAGTTTATTCTGCTTCTAAATTAGCACAAGAGGAATTTCCAACATTATCAGTAGAAGAAAGAAGCGCAATTAATATTGGAAGAAGATTCCAAGACCCACTAAATGAATTAATTAAAATTGATCCAAAATCAATTGGTGTGGGGCAATATCAACATGATGTTAATCAAAAAGAATTATCAGAACAGCTAAAATTTAAGACGGACAAAGTTGTTAACTTAGTTGGGGTAGATTTAAATTCTGCTACAAAAGTAATTCTTTCTTATATTTCGGGTTTATCTAATTCAATTGCTGAAAACATAATTCAATATCGTTTAGAAAATGGAAATTTTAAATCAAGAACTGAACTAAAAAAAGTAAAAGGTTTAGGTCCAAAAGCTTATGAACAATCAGTTGGTTTTTTAAGAATTCACGACTCTAAAGTTTTTTATGACAAAACCAATATTCATCCTGAATCATATAAATTAGCTGATGCACTAGTTAAGGAATTAGATATCGATTTAACAAATATCAACAAAGAAAAATTAGAATCAGCTAATATCAATGAATTGGCAAATAAACTGGGTTCTAATAAATATGACATTCAATTAATAATTGATTCATTATTAAGCCCTGAAAAAGATATTCGTGATAATAAACAAGGTTTTATTTTAAGTGATAAAGTTCTTTCAATTGATGATATTCATGAAGGTTTAGAAATTAATGCCCAAGTTCAAAATATTACAGACTTTGGTGCATTTGTTTTCTTCGGAATCAAACAAAACGCCTTAATTCATATTTCACATATGAAAAAAACTCCCAATCATTTCATTAAACATCCTTCAGAAGTATTAAAAGTAGGACAAAACGTTTTAATTAAAATTCTTGAAGTTGACAAAGAAAGAGAAAGAATTCAAGCTCAATTAATTTGACCAAAAAATGAAAAATAATGTAAAAACATGCTTTTGTCATGTATAATTTAAGTACTTGTTTTATAAATAAATATAAAAGAGGTTGGCGTTCTGCCAGCCTTTTAACTTAAAAAAAGGAGAAGAAATGTCAGAAACAAGCAAACTTCAAAATTTAAAAGCAAAGGAAATTTTTGAATCATTAAGAAATTTAGCATGTATTAAAAATTTTGATAAACATCAAATTATTGAATTATTTAAATCAGCTATTATTAAAACCATTCAAACAGATTATGATGAAGAAGCAGATTTAGAATTTATTTTTGATGAAATTAATAACAATTTTTCAGTTTTAAACAAAAATAAAAGAATTGTTCCAGATCCAATTACTGATGAAGAAAAAGATATGTTTCAAGCATGTGTTGAGGTTACTTTATCTGAAGCTCAAAAAAATGATCCTAATTTAAAAGAAGGGGATATTATTGCTGAAGAAATTGATTTTGAAAAATTCTCAAAAAAAGACTACATCAAAATTGGTCAAATGTTTAATCAATCAATGAGGGAACTTGAAAAACAACAAATTTATGAAAAATATTCTGCATTAGTTGGTCAAATTATTAAAGCAAAGGTTATTACAGCAGAAACAAATGGAATCATTTTAGAATTAGAAGATATGGTTGCAGCTTTTATGCCCCCAAGTATCACTAATAAACATATGTTAAAAAGAATTCAACCAGGGGACACAATTGATGTTTATGTTGATCATGTTTTAGCAGAATCAAAACACGCCCAAGTTATTGTTTCAAGTGTTGACACAAGAATTTTAAATAATTTATTGATCAAAGAAATTCCTGAAATTAGTCAAGGTTTAATTGAAATAGTGGGTATTTCAAGAATATCTGGAGAAAGATCAAAAATATGTATCAAAAAATCAGAAGACGCTCCAGTCGGAATTGAAGAATTGGGTTCAATTATTGGAATTAACGGAGAAAGAATTGAAAACATTTCTCGTCAATTAAAAGGTGAAAAAATTGATGTTATTTTATATAGTGAAAATATAAAGGAATTCATTATTAATGCTTTAAGTCCAGCCAAAGTTATTGACATTATTGAAAAAGAAGTTGATCCAAGAAGCAAATATCCTTCATTTTTAGTAATCGTCCCAAACACGCAACACACTTTAGCAATTGGAAGAAGAGGGCAAAATGTCACTTTAGCTTCTGAATTAACTAAATCTAAACTAGACATTATTAGTCAAAAAGAAGCCAATGAACAGGGAATTGATTATGGTTTTAATGGCAATATTAGTTTAGAAGAAATTCATGAATTAGAAAATGGTAAAAGATTGCAATCAAATTTCAAAAAGAAAAAGCCACAAACCAAATTGACTGGTGGATTTGATGTTCACATTGATATGTCTGAATTTGAAGACGAAATTGCTGAATTACGTTCAAAAGTAGTAAATTCTGATGCTTTTGAAAAGCAAATTCTAGGTGACACATACTATGATAATAATTTTGAAGAAACATTAGAACAAGTTAAAAATGAATTAGATAATGATGAATATGAAGAAGAAGATGAACCATATTCATTCGAAGAAGATTATGAAAAAATTACGTCAACCAAATTAAAAGACTTTAAACAGGATGATGATTTAAGCTTTGGTCTTGATGATTTAGATTTAAGTAATATTAATGATGAAGATTGATAAGAAAAACTATAGTCGTAAATCAATAGTGGATAATCAAATTTATCCAATTGCTGATTTGTTAAGATTTTCAAAGGATCAAAATGGAGAGATTCATTTCGATCCACAAAAAACTCATCAAGGGCGAGGAGCATATTGTTTAAAAACAATCGAGCAAATTGAACAACTTTTTAAAAAGCGTCTATTAAATAGAGCTTTTAAACAAAATATTGAAATTGAAGTATATAACAAATTAAGAAATGAGGTGGATGAATGGGTAAGAAAAATACAAGAAGAAGAATTTCCAATGTTGAAGAAATAAAGCAACAATTGAGTGCTAGTGAAACTAAATTAGAAGATGGTGTATTTGTTTTTCATGGACCTTTAACAATTTCTGAATTTTCTGACAAAATCAAGAAACCAGTTTCACAAATCATTACAAATTTCTTGAAAAAAGGAATTTTAAAAACAATTAATACCTCTTTAAATGAAGAAGAAATTGCTGAATTATGTTTGGAATACAATTTAGATTTTAGAAAAGAAGATAATGTTAATGCACAGAATCTTTTTGAAAATCTAGAAGTTAACGATGACCCTAATGATTTGGTTAAACGGGCACCAATTGTAACTATTATGGGGCATGTCGATCATGGTAAAACAACCCTAATTGATCATATTAGAAAAAGCAATATTTTAGATACTGAATTTGGTGGCATTACTCAACATACTGGTGCTTATCAAATAACTTATAACAAAGAAAAAATTACTTTTCTAGATACCCCGGGACATGAAGCATTTACCGAAATGCGAAGCAGAGGAGCCAAAGTTACTGATATTGTAATTATAGTTGTTGCTGCTGATGATGGTGTTAAACCTCAAACCATTGAAGCAATTGATCATGCTAAAGCAGCAAATGTTCCAATTATTGTGTTTGTAAACAAAATGGATAAAGCTGGTGCCGATCCTGAAAGAGTAAAATCTCAATTAAGTGAACATGACATTGTTTGCGAAGAATGAGGTGGTAATGTCCCATTTATTTATGGGTCAGCTTTTCAAAATGAAGGAATCAATTTATTATTAGAAACTATTTTATTACAAGCAGATTTATTAGAATTAAAGGCTAATTTAAATAGAGATCCAATTGGAACTGTTATTGAATCAAGAATTGATAAAGGAATGGGTGTTGTTTCAACTATTATTGTTGAAAACGGAACTTTATTAGCAAGAGATTTTATTGTGGCAGGCGCTCAATATGGGAAAATAAGAAGTCTTTATTCAATTGAAGGCGAACAATTAGAAAAAGTATTACCTGGGACTCCTTGTATTATTACTGGACTAAACTCAAATCCTCAAGCTGGAGATAAATTTGTTGTTATTAGTGATGAAAAATTTGCTAAGAAATTAGCTGAGGAAAAATCATACCTTGATAAACAAATGGAATTAAATTCCAAAAATGTTTCTGTTTTTGATGAAAACACCAAAACAGTTAATGTTATTATTAAAACTGATGTGCATGGAACTGCTGAAGCCATTAAAAATACATTAAGTAAAATTCAAAATGAAGAGGCAGTAGTTAATGTCATAAGGGCAAGTGCTGGTGAAATTACTAAAGCTGATATTTTGCTAGCAGAAGCTTCAAAGGCAAGAATTTATGCCTTTAATAATGATTCTGTTAATGCTGATATTAAAAAACTTGCTGAACAAAAAAATATTAAAATTTTAAAACACAACGTTATTTATAAAATTGTTGAAGAATTATCAACTTTAATTAAAACTATGAAAGAACCTGTTTACGAAGAAGTTTTAATTGGTGAAGCAATCATTTTACAAATCTTTTTCTATTCAAAGGTTGGAAATATTGCCGGATGTAAAATGTTAACCGGACAAGCAAAAGAATTTTCTAAAGTAGAAGTTTATCGAAAGGATAAATTAATCTATAAAGGAATAATAGATTCTTTAAAAAGAGAAAAAAATGATGTAAAAACTGTTGAAAAAGGGTTCGAATTTGGGACTCATATTAAAGAGTTTGATAAAATAGAAGTAGATGACATATTAAAATTTTATGAGGATGTATTAAAAGAAGATGAATAAGATTAATCACGAAAGAAAAACCAGTTTATTATTACAACTAATTGGTGAAAGTTTCTATGAATTGCAAGATTTTAATGTAACAAATATTGCTATTAATGATGTGATTTTATCTACTGATGGGTCACATGCCAAAGTGTATATTACTTTGTTTAAAGACAAAGAAAGATATTTTGAAAAAATTTCTAAAATGACTCCATTTATTCGTTCAGTTGTGGCAAGAAATTGAAAATATAAAAAATTACCAGAATTACAATTTCTAATTGACACAGTTGAACCTAATGCTCAACGTATTGAGAAAATTCTTGAAGAAATAAAAGAATAATGAAAAAATTTGATGCGATTGTAATTGGCGGGGGTCATGCTGGCATCGAAGCTGCTTATGCATTAGCAAAAAGAAAATTTCAAGTAGCTTTAATTACATTAAATATTCATAAATTAGCAATGCTTCCATGCAACCCTTCAATTGGCGGATCAGCAAAAGGAATAATCACTAGAGAGATTGATGCTCTTGGCGGAGTCCAAGGGCTTTTTGCTGATAAATCAATGATTCAAATCAAAATGCTTAATACGTCAAAAGGTCCAGCAGTGTGATCTTTAAGGGCTCAAATTGATAAAGAAAAATATTGTCAAATTATTTTAGAAGATATTCAAAAACAAAAAAACATTACTTTAATTGAAGACGAAGTAAGTGATTTAATTGTCAAAGACAAAACTTGCAAAGGTGTTATTACTAAGGAACATGGCGAAATATATTCAGGCGTTGTAGTAATGACTACTGGCGTATATATGAATTCTAGAATCCTAAGAGGCGAAAACATTAAATATGATGGTCCAGATGGAGAAAAAACTTCATCAACATTATCTAAAAATTTAGCTAAATATGGATTTGATGTATTTCGTTTAAAAACCGGTACTCCATGTCGAATTTATACTGATAGTATTGATTTTTCTAAAGTTGAAAAAGAAGTTTTAGAAAAAAATGAGTTGTTTTTTTCAAATAAAAGTGGTATTAAACTTGATGAACAAACCTGTTGCTATCTAACTCATACCACAGCCAAAACCAAAGAAATTATTTTAAAAAACTTGGATAGAAGTTCTTTATATTCAGGAATAATTAAGGGAATTGGCCCAAGATATTGCCCTAGTGTAGAAGACAAAATTGTTAGATTTCAAGATAAAGAAACCCATCACATTTTCTTTGAACCAGAAACTGCTAAAGGGGACATTATGTATATTAATGGTCTTTCAACTTCAATGCCTGAAGATGTTCAAGATGAAATGATTGCTTCAATTCCTGGCTTAGAAAATGCTAGAGTGCAAAAATATGGCTATGCTATTGAATATGATGCAATTAACCCCTTAGATTTAAAGAAATCTTTAGAATCTAAAATTCTTAATAATTTCTTTTCAGCAGGTCAACCAAATGGAACAAGTGGTTATGAAGAAGCTGCTGCCCAAGGGTTAATTGCCGGAATTAATGCTGCTAATAAATTAGATAATATGCCTCATTTGGAGTTAAAAAGAAGCGATAGCTATATTGGTGTTTTAATTGACGATATTGTAACAAAAGGTACAAACGAGCCATATCGAATGCTTACTTCCCGTGCTGAATATCGTTTATTATTAAGAAATGATAATGTTGACGAAAGATTGTCACAATATGCTTTTGATAATAAAATGATTAGTCAAGAAGAATACCAAGCAGTTATAGAAAAATACAATTTAATTCATCAAAAGATTGCTGAATTAAAAGAACAATATTTATCAGCAAACGATGAATTAGCTCATAAGTATCAAATTTTTAATGGTATTTCAATGCTTAAATTATTATCTAACCCAGCAGTTGATCCTCAAGATGTTTTAAAGGACTTTCCTTATCCAAATGAAATTACTATTCAAGTTAGATTATTTGGTTATTTAAAGAAACAAGAAACAGTTGCTGATAAAATGAACCGTTTAGAAAAATTAAAATTACCTGAAGATCTTGATTATAATGATGTTGATAATTTAGCAACAGAAGCAAGACAAAAATTAAGTCAAATAAGACCAACAACAATTGGTCAAGCTTCAAGAATTAGTGGCATTAATCCTGCTGATATTCAAATGTTAATGTTTTATTTGAATAATAAAAGAAACAATGAAAATTAATATTATTGCTGTTGGAAGCTTAACCAAAGAATTTAAATCATTATATGAAGATTACGTTAAAAAAATTTCCTTTTTTTCTTCAATAAATTTATTTGAAATAAAAGAACAAAATGAAAATAACATCGAATTAAAAATTAAAAAAGAAACCAAATTAATTTTAGAAAAAATCCCCAAGAATTCCAAGGTTTATTATCTAAGTTTGTATGGAAAAAAAATGAATTCAGAAACCTTTTCGGAATTATTGATTGAAGATAATATAACCTTTATTATTGGAGGAAGTAATGGTGTTGAAGAAGACTTTTTTGAAAATAAAATTTCTTTTTCAGATCTAACTTTTCCACACCAATTATTTAGAGTATTATTAGTTGAACAAATTTTTAGGGGTTTTGCAATTAAAAATAATATTAAATATCACAAATAAAAGTCGATAATTGTGTCGATTTTTTTGTTATTAATCTCTCTTTATTATGCTTTTGGTTCAAAAAAAGCAAATTATTGTATAATTCTAAAGTTAAATTTTTAACAAAAAAAGGGTGACTCCTTGACCATCATTATTGGTCCAAATGTCCAGAAGGAGAAAATAATGTCAAATTATGAAATTATGATTCTTACAAACCCTCAAGCAACCGATCAAGAAGTTAAAGAATTACTTCTAAGTGTGTTAGATCCAAAAAACACCAAGATCGAAAAACTTGAAAGAACTGAGTTAGCTTATTCAATTAATAAATTAACTCGTGCTTCTTATTATTTAATTAATGCAAAACTTGAACCACAAGTGATTGCTGAATTAACAAGAAAATTAAACATCAACAAATTTGTTATCAGATCTTTAATTATTAACTTGGATTCTGAAAAAGGTATGAAACCAAGAAAAATGAGAAAAGCAACAAGAAAATTCGATAATAGAAAAAGAGTTGAAAAACAAGAAGAATCAACTAAAGATGAAACAGAACAAAACGAAATTAAAAAAGAAAGAAAACCAAGAACTAGAAAAACAGCTCCTAAAGCTGAGTAATTAATACTGTATTGGAGGAATATGAATAAAGTAATTATTGTTGGTCGTTTATCAGCTACACCTTATCAAGGTTTTACTAATTCAAATATTGAATATTCAAGATTTACTGTAGCAACAAGAAGAACTTATAATACAGCAAATAATGAACCAATAACTGATTTTATTCCATGTGTAGCATGAAGACAAAACGCAGAATTTATCAATAAATATTTAGATAAAGGTTCATTAGTTTCGATTGAAGGTTTTGTTCAATCTTCAAGAGTCACCATAGCAGATGGATCAAATATAAATTCATTTGCAATTAGTGTTGATCGTATTGAATCATTAGAAACTAAAGCAATGTCTGAAAATCGCAGAAAAAATGTCCAAGAATTTGAGATTCCTTCTAACACTAGTCATAAAGAAGAATCAAATGAAATTCATGATATTGATGAAAACATTGATTCTGATTTCTTAGATTTAGAATTTTAATTGAGGAAATATAATGGCAAGAGTAGTTCATAAGAAACTTTTTATTCGTAGACGCCCATGTCAATTCTGTTTATCTAAACAACCAATCGTTTATGTTGATTATAAAAATGAACAATTATTATCAAAACTAGTAAATATGCAAGGAAAAATTCTTTCATCACGTATTACTGGAACTTGTGCTAAACACCAAAGAGCAGTATCTTTAGCTATTAAAAGAGCAAGATATGTTGCTATCTTACCTTATTTAGGAACAGTTAAAAAAGATAAAGATGAACAACCTAAAATAGCAAAAGAAGTTGTTGTTGAACAAAATGAAGAAGCAGTAGAATCAAAACCAAGAAGAACAAGAAAATCTGCAGAAAAAAATCTGAATAATTAAAAGAAGTTGCCTCTTTGTGGCAACTTTTTATATTCAAAAATCAATATAAATTTTAAAAAAAGCAAAAAATTTGAAATTTTATTTGGAAAATTATGTAGAATATTAGGCATAGGAAAACAAAAATATGAACGCAAAATTATTAAAATCAACAAACTGAACAAACATTTGCGCAGCTAAAGAAGCTGGTATTTTTGCTATCAATTTTATTAACTTCATTAACATGAATAAAGATATGAAGAACATTATTATCAACAATATTTTTTCATATTTTACATGTAAAGGAGTTAATAATGACACTGTTTATTTATCATAAATTTCAATATAATCATCATAATAATCATCATATTTTTAATAATAAAAAAGAACAAATGGCTTTTAAGGGTTCTTAAATTCATGTTTTAATTTCTTTAAATTTGCTTATCAAAAATATAACCACAAAAGCCAAAAAAAACTTTTTTATTACAAAAATTTATATAAAAATATTAAAAAAGTCCTATAAATAGGGCTAAAAAAACCAAAATAAATTATAATTTTTAACGTATATTACAAATAGAAGTTATATTAATTTTATTAATAATAACTTGTGGATTTATAAAAATATACATAAATGATTTTAGTTAGGAGAAAAAATGAAATCAAAAGGAAAATTACTATTGTTTTCTTTAGGGTCGCTATCAATGATGGCATTACCTTTAGTTTCAATAGCTTGTGAAACAAACAAGCCTAAAGAAGACTATATGGGTGATGCTTGAGATTATACCCCAGTATATAGAAAACAAAAAGGTACACCTGCTAATCCGGCAGGTACTGACAGAAAACCTTATCAAGACAAGAAATTTGTTTACACTTACAACTCTGTAAACAGGTTACAAGCATTTAATTATGATGCTTCAGTAGGATACGGAAACTTTGTTGCTGCTGGTACAAGTCATTTAATTTCACCTCAATTAATAAGAGTTGAAGCTTTAAATGCACCTTTAATCATGAATAGAAAAACAAATGAACACAGTAAATCTAAGAAACAATATGTTGTTAAACCAACATTTACAAGAATTAAATTGGAATTAGCTAAAGAAATTGTTTTAACACTTAAAGATGGAACAGTCAAAGTTTATAATAGTGATGATTACGATGGAAAAGACAATCGAGATCAACTACCACAAGGTGATTTAGAAGTTCCATATGGATTAACAAGAAAAGCATATAGTCAAATGACTGTTTCTACAGTGTCATCAAATTCTAAATCAGTTAATAGTGCTCAATTTTATGAAGATTTAAAGCAAACCAAAGACATGCAAGTTACCTTAAAGGATAATGTTTATTGATCTGATTTTAAAGGAAATAAAACAGAATATAAAGTTCAATTAAAAGACTTCTATTATTCATGATTAAGAACAGTAACTTTAGGAAAAGAAGAACGTCACAATCATGGTGGTAATGCTGAATTGGACAAATTGGTTAGAGATACATTATTAGAAAAATCATCTTTATACTTTGGAGATGATATTCATTACGGTAATGAGTATTTATATCAATTATTTGGAATTGACTCTTCACAATTCTACAATGAAAACACTTTAATTAAAGATGTTAGTGCTAATACTGAAAATGTTACTGGAAAGGCTTTAACTTTTTCATCAGTAGCCTCAGGTGAATCAAACTTTGTAAACTTCTTTAACAAATTAGTTTTAGGAAACACTGATATGTTGCCAGCCCCTTCTGCATATATTGATGCTATGAATGCCGCTGGTACCTACAAATTAAGAAATTATTTAGGTGAAACTTCTGCTAAAGCAAATGAAATTACAGAAAAAATTAATACATTAGAAAAAACTAGTGATGTTTATAAAGCAGGAGTTTATTGATATGGTATTTCAGCTGAAGAAAATTTATATGCTGGAGCTTATGTTCCTAAAACTGTTAGCGGTACAACTACAGAATTTGTGGCTAATAAAAATTACTTTGATACAGAGTGATTATCAAAAACCAATAAATTAGAATCAGTTGTATTTAAATACCAACAATCACCAAAAGATAATAATTCTTTCCAATCAGAAGAATGAAATAATTTTAAACTAGGTGTTTCATCAACAGTTCCATTTTCAAAATTAGAACAATCTCAAAAAGATGAAATTTTTAGAAAATACTTAGAAGATGAATTCGGAATTAATTATGTAAAAAGTAGAAACATTTCAGACCCTTCATACTTACCAGTTGCTACCCCATATGTAAGCCCTGATCCAACTGATACTGAAGGTTCTCAATACTTCTTTTCAGATGCATATTCCAAATTAATGTATGGTGCAACTAAAAAAGATTTAGCTGCCGGAAAAGGCTCAAGCGATTCATACATTAGTGGGTTAGGATTATCATTTAGAACAATTATCAATACTGCAATTAACTGAGATGAATATACTGATATTGCTTCATCAAGAACAAATAGAGCATGACTAAATGGTTTAGCAAGTGGTGGATCTATTGGAGGAAGTGATCAAAATACTAACCACAAAACAGTTGTGGATTACTATGATTTAGTAAACTCATTATCTGCAATTAATGTTGATGGAAACAAAATTGATTTCGGAGAAACTTTAGGAACAGAATTAAGTCCTTCTGAAAATAATGCAGCTCATAAATTCGATTCAAACATCCAATTAAGAATGAAATCAGCAGGATTTGATATTCTAAAAACTGAATTAGCAAAAGTCATTGCTAAATTCGATCAAGAAAACCCTGAATTAGCTGGACAAAAATTCGAATTGACTCACATATTCCCATATGTAAACTCAGATAAAAAACTTGAAGATGCAGCAGCTGCAGTTACTGAAACTGTTAAAGAATTAAGTAATGGAAGAGTTGTGTTTAATTTTGTAACCATTCAAAATGGTGAAGACCCAAGATTTAGTTTAGTAAGAAATAAAACTAAAGCAGGATGAGAGTTTGTTGGTTGAAGTTATGACTTTGACTCAATTGCATCAGGATATGATGGATTAAGTTGAGGTGGAATGTTAATACCACAACTATCAAATATTGCAACCAAAAAGCCAGCTTCAATTACTCAAAACTTCCCTAAAATAGCAGAAGTTGCAAATGCTCTTGCAAAATATGCTGAAACTAAATGAGAAGCAACAATTCCATTTGCTGATTTAGAAAAATTAGACAAAAAATATCTAAATGGTAGCTTATTGATAAGAGTAATGAACTATCAAATGGAAGAGATTGATGGTGTTTATAAACTAAAAAGAAGCTCTGAAGGTGCTGTTATGCCTAGAACAGATGAAAAATCATTTGATCCTTATGTATTTAGCGCCCAATTCTGATCAAAATTTGTTTCTGAACACACCAATGAGTATTTAACTCAATTAATTCAAGAATTTACTTCATATTTCAATGTTCAATATGAATGATTGCCTGGAATTTCAAAAACTGGAATTTCACCAACATTATTAAACCCTCATTACAATAGACCTCTTGATACAAACAATTCAATTTTATACTACTACCAAGACTTTACAATTAATGAAAATTTGAAATTTGAAAAATAAGATCTTAACTACTTAAGAAATGTTTAAATATATATTGCAAAGAATAGCATTTGCTATTCTTACATTATTTATTATCTCGATTTTGACATTTTGCTTAATAGCAGCTTTTGCTCCTGATCCAATTAATAAAATGGCTCAAGAGAGTTGATCTAAAATACATGACAAATCAATATATGATGGATTTGAACATTATTTAAAAATTAAGCAAGTCGAATATGGATTTAGATATGGTACAGAGAAAGAACCAGGAGAATTAATTCCAATTATTGTAAGATATTTTGATTATATTGGGAATTTCTTTAAAGGTAATTTCGGTCACATTATTAATGAACAATTTAATCCAAACCCAGTTGTTTATAAAACCATTCCTAAATTATTCTTTTATCCACTAAAATATTCAATTATGGTTACTGCTCCTTCATTTATAATAAGCAGTATTTGTGGAATATCTTTAGGGGTATTTGCGGGATATAATCGTGGAAAAGTGATGGACTCAGCAATTAACTTATTTGTTGTCTTCTTCATTGCTTTACCAAGTTTCATTATTGCTCCAATTGTTATTACTATCTTTGTTAAATTTGGGTTGCCTCCTAAAGTATTTACAACTGATGAACAGTCAATAAAAGAAGTTTTTAAATCTTTAATCCCACCTATTCTAGTTATTACTTTAGGATCCTTAGCCGGTTTTACAACTTATTCACGTAACCAAGTTGTAACCGTTTTAACTTCAAATTATGTTTTAATAGCAAAAACAAAAGGATTAAGCAGTATTCAAATTTTCTTTAAATATGTTTTTAGGAATATTTCAATTCCTATTTTCACAATGATTGTTTATTCATTTTTAGGTTTATTAACTGGAAGTATCATTGTTGAAAAATTCTGAAATATTCAAGGTACAAGTATAGTTATTGTATATGCCTTCCCTAATGGGGAAATTTACATTGAAATGTTCTCAATCTTGTTCTTCACTGCCTTATCTTTATTCCTTGAAATTTTTGTTGATATTTGCTATGCAATATTAGACCCAAAAATTTCATATGGTGATACAAGCAAGAAAAACTACCTATTATTCTTTAAGGCTTGACTGATTAGAAGAAAATTAGAAAAAGATTTATTTAAAAAACAACAAGAAACTCTTCATAAGGAAGAACCAACTGCAGTGGAAAGGAGTTAATTGATAATGCCATTAACTGACAATATTAAAGAATTTAATGAAAAATATAAAATCAGTTCAGAATTACAAGACAAATTCAATTTAATTCCTGAAACTGAAAAGAAAAATATCACAACCATTGCTGGAAAACCCAAAAACATTTACATAGAAATGACAAAAAGATTTTTTAAAAATCCTATTGTCACAATTGCATTTATAGTTTTTATTGTAATGATTTTATGTTCATTAATTATTCCGGCTCCAGGAATTAGAACTTATGATCCAAATACACCAATTTCAGGTTCAAATAAAATTTTCTTTTTGCCACCTTCTTATAGCCCAATATTTAAATCGACAGTAGATACAGTTAACGCTGATTATGTTTTTATAAAAGATTTAGAAACGCACAAAATTTTCAGCGATTATTTAAGGCCGTTTCTAAATAATGTTGTCATTGAAGAAAACGGGAATAACGTTTATTTAGAATATAATTCATATGACTTTTTATTCTATTCTGATGTTATTCAACGCTACAATGAATACATTAATTCTCATACAAGTGAAGTAAAAAACTGAACTCATCAACAACATATTGATCTATTAAGATCTCTAGAATCTCAAACCCCATATTTAAAAACCATTTTAGGAACAGATGCTAGAGGCGCAGACATTTGAATCACTACTTGATATGCAACTTGAAGAGCATTTAAAGTCGCTTTAATTGTTGCTGTCATTGAAACCATTATTGGTGTAGCCATTGGTGCTTATATTGGATTCCATGCTGGAAAATTAATGGATACTGTAATTATGCGTATTATTGAAATATTTACTTCTGTACCTGAACTTATTTGATTGTTAATTTTCGTTTCATTTTTAGGTTCGACAGATAAAACATTAATAATTGCTTTAATTTTAACTGGTTGAGCTGGGCCTGTTGCTGGAACAAGAATGTTCATTATTACTGTTAAAGATCAAGAATATATTTCAGCGGCTAAGGCAGTTGGTGCCTCAACTGGTAGACAAGTATTTGTTCATGCTTTACCTGCAATTATTGGTAAAATTGCTAACTCATTTGTTAAAAGAATTCCTGCAACCATTTTAAGTATTTCATCATTAGCATTCTTAGGATTTTTCAAAGAAAAAAATGATATTAACTTAGGTCAATTATTAATTGATGCCGTACCACAAGCTTCAAATAACGTTTGATTATTATTGCTACCCGCTTTAATCTTATTGTTATTATCAGTGTCATTACACTTTATTGCCGTGGGTATTCATGACTGTTTAGACCCTAAAGTTATGTCAAAAAGAAAGTAGGTTTTGATGTCTAATAAAGAATTAAAAAACAAAGAAGTCAAAAAACCTTCTAAAGAAATTATAAAAGAACCTAAACCTAAAAAAAGCACAAGAGCAATCTTAAGAGAAAAACTATTTAAATCAATTGAAGTAACACCTTTAAAAGGTGACAAAATTTTAGAAGTTAGAGATTTACATGTAAGTTTCCCAATTGGAAGAAAAAAACAAATTCACATTGTTAGAGGAATTGATTTAGACGTTCATAGAGGTCAAATCATTGGTCTAGTAGGTGAATCTGGTTCAGGCAAATCAGTTACTTCAAAATCATTAATTAATGTAAATGAAGGCGGAATTATTACTGCTAAACAAATGCAGATAAATAATTTAGAATTGACAAAAATTAAAAGAAATGGACATTGACAATATATTAGAGGAATGAAGGTTGGATATATTCCGCAAGATCCTCTAACAAGTCTTAACCCAACAAGAACTATTGGTAAACAATTACTTGATGCTATTAATAATAATGAGGAATGAAACAATAGAACTTTTACAGAGAAAAAAGAATATTTAATTTCCTTGTTAAAACGTTTTGGAATTAGACATGCTGAGAAAGTATTCAACACTTATCCTCACACATTATCTGGCGGAATGAAACAAAGGGTTGTTATTACCATGGTTGTGGCTTTAAGACCAGAAATTATTGTTGCTGATGAACCAACAACAGCATTAGATCCAACAGTTCAAGCATCAGTTTTAGCATTGTTTGAAGACATTAGACAAAAAATGGGAATTTCAATTATTCTAATTAGCCATAACATTTCTGTTATCGCTAAATTCTGTGATTACATTTACGTAATGTATGCTGGAAGAATTGTTGAAAAAGGATTAAAAGAAGAAATTTTTACAGAACCTGCCCATCCATATACTTGAGCTTTAATTAATGCTATTCCCGAAAACAAAGACGAGAAATTATACAACATTAAAGGAACACCACCAGATATGGCTAACTTGCCATTAGGTGATCCATTTGCTCCAAGAAATGAATATGCTTTGGAAATTGATTTTCAAAAAGAACCTCCTTTAATTCCAATTACCACAACCCATGCTGCAGCAACTTGATTATTACATCCAAGTGCTCCAAAAATTGAATTATCAAAAGATTTAATAAAACGTTTAGAAGCGTTTAAGAAAGCGTTTAATAATGAGTAAGAACAAATTTGATGACAAAAACGTAATTCTTTCAATTGAAAATTTAAAGAAATACTTCGTTAATCAAGGCTACATCAATAAAGCGGTTGATGGAGTGTCTTTTGATGTTCATCAAGGTGAAATTGTTGGATTAATTGGTGAATCTGGTTCAGGGAAAACTACTGTTGGTAGAACCATTTTAAGACTTTATGACGACTTTAATGGTTTTGTGAGATTAGATGGAAAAATTATTTCTGGAAAGAAAATAACAAATAAAAGAAGAAAATTTTTGAGAAAAAATGTTCAAATGATTTTTCAAGATCCACATGCTTCATTAAATGGTCAACAAAACATTTATTCAATTTTAAAAGAGCCATTACAAATTAATGGAATTATGGCTGACAAAATTCGTGATATTTTTAAAGATTGAAAAGAAGTTAAGAAGAACTTTAAATATACCTTCCAAATTAAAGCAATGAAATTGCAATTAGAAAATTTAGAAGAAATTAACACTTTAGCAAAACCCTTTTTCTATAAGTGAAATAAAATTTTTAACAATTTAGAATTTAATACGAACTTAAGTAATGAAGATAACTTTAATTCTTTCTTTGGTTATTTAGAAGAAAAACAACAAATGGAATCAATTATTATTGATAATATGTATTCAAATACTAATGAATTAATTCAATTCTATTATGATTTACAAAAAAGATATCGTGAAAAGAATATCTCACCATTTGAAGATGCCTATTATAAAAATAAACAACACTTGGAAAGAATGATTTCATATTTAAAATATTCAAAAGAACATGTTATTGCAGAAGAAAAAATTAAAGAACTAAAAGCTAAAAAGAAACAATTAATTGAAGAATTTAAAGAAGTTAAAAGATCAACTAAAAATGCTTTTATTAACTTCCATATTGAGTTTAATAATGAAGCACAATTAGCTAATATTGCTAAATTAGCTTCCACTGATTTAGATTATTATTTATATTCATTAAAAAATGAATATATGAATAAGAAATTAAAACAAACCTTAGATCAAGTTAAAAAAGATTGTCAATACTTGGAATTTGATGATTTTAAAGAAATGATTTTATCTTTAAAAACTGCAATTCATGAATTCTACATCAATAAGTTAGAAAAAATTGAATATCAAAAAAATTTAAAGACCCTTTTATCAGTTAAAATCAAAGAGTTTAGTTTTGATTTTAGTAAATACATTGAAAAATCTAAGGCAAATTTAATTAAACATGAAGAAAAACTTAAAGCATTAAATGCTGAAATCCAAGCAAACATTCAAATCACTAAAACGACAAGCATTAATCTAAATAATGAAGAAGACAAAAAGAATTTAGAAGAGGCTCAAAAACAATTAAAAGAAGCTGAAATTTCATACGAAGAAGCAAGAATTAATTTCCTCGCTACTTATAAAGAGGAAATTAAAGACTTGTATGAAAAAATCCAATCACAGCAAACACTTTATAAACAATTAGTAGATTTGCAAACTGAATGCAATAAAAAATTAGAAGAAACAAAAGAAAAATATTGATTATTCTTAAGAAGTCAAATTAAAGATAAGAAAACTGAAAAAGAAATTAATTCATTAATTTCAATTTACAAATCAGATTTATCAATTAAAGAAGATACTCTAAAATCATTTATAATCGAAAAAAGATACCTAAACCAAGACATAAAAAGAATTTATTTATTATTAGGTGTTGATAATAATTGAGTTGAAAGCAACTTAAAAAATGCTGAAAAATCTGGCGAAGATTCTAATAAACAAAAATGGGGAAAAAGATTCCACTTATTGGATTATAAAATTTTTGAACCATTTGCTAGATTTTTGATTTCTCAATTGCTTTATAAAACTACAATTTATAAAGCTTTAGAAGAAGTTGGGCTTCTAAAACAATTTGCTTACCGTTACCCTCATGAATTTAGTGGCGGACAATTACAAAGAATTGTTATTGCAAGAGCTTTGATTACTGAACCACAAGTAATTGTGGCTGATGAACCTATTGCTTCATTGGATATTTCCATTCAAGCTCAAGTAGTTAACTTAATCAAAGAATTATGTCGTACCAAAAACATCGGATTGATTTTCATTGCCCATGACTTAAGTATGATTGAATATATTGCTGATAATGTTCAAATAATGCACTTAGGTAAAATTGTTGAACACGGAAAAACTGAAGCAATTTATGATAAACCACTTCATCCATATACAATCAACTTATTTAAAGCAATTCCAAAAATTTCAAATGCTAATGTTAAATTCCAAGATGTTTCATTTGATTTAGACTATTTAGATGAACAACAATTCCCTAACATTCCAACAATGCAAAAAGTTGAAGAAGATCACTATATTTATGGAACTGATAAGCAAATTAAAGAATGAACTAAAAAATAATAATATTGAATATATATGCCATTATGGTATATAGCTTAATTCAAATTAAAGCGTAATATAAAAAACTGAGATTAGAATTAATCTTGGTTTTTTATTTACATCAACAAGACATTGTTCATTATTATTGAATATTGTGATTCTAAATAAAAACTGAACAAATTAATATGATGTCAATAAAATAAAAAAAGAGAATAACTCTTTTTTAAATATTTTAAATTTTTATTTCAGAATCTTTATAAGGATGTTTTTAAAAAACAATTGGTAAAAAAATCATTAAGTCTTTTGTTTTCTTATTAACATTTTCTTTACGTAATGAAAGATATTTAATCAGTCATTTAAACATAATTGCTAATGGAATTAAACATGCCACAACACATATTGCAATTACAACGTATGCAGGAAAAATGCTAATGTCATTACTATGTGATAGTTCGCCGATTCTAATTATTAATGCTCCTAGCAAAAAGTATAATCAAAATGTAAAAAATTCAATTCTATTATTTCTAATTTGAATATCGATATCAGTTTTATATGGTATTTTTTTATAGAATCTAACAAGATTAAAGGAATTAGTAATTATTGTTTTTAACACACACATTATTATTAAATATGGGAAATAAAACATTTCTAATTCATTAATGTGAGGATTTTGTTGAAATAAGAAAATTTGATGCAATGCACTAATTGAAATAAATAAAACTATTGCAATTCAAATTAATAAATGGGTTTTGAAGAAATATACATTTTTCTTATTTAATAAGATATCCAATTTTAAATAATTTTTATTATTTGTATCAATTGATAAAAAATAATTTTTGATAATGGGTTTAAAAATTGTATATGCAAATAACAAATAAATTGGATAAATTATAAAGCATAGTGATACTCCAATAAAGCGAATTAATGGTTTATTGTCCTCTTCTTTTATTCATGTTGTATAGTAATAATCAAAGTATATCAAGCAAAATAATATGGATGAATACATAATTATTTGTAAAAAAATATGAAAAATAAAACTTATTTTAGCTTTTTTGTTTTCTTTGCTAATTAATTTTAATACTGATGCAGTAGTTGTCGGGTTTAATAAAAAATTAAAATTCAAAATAACTCCTTAGTATTCAATTTAATCAGAAAATCAAATATCTACATCATTTCTTTTAATTAAATTGTGTTGCAACAGATATTCAACTAGTGAAATATATTCACCATTATATTTTCACAATCCGTCTTTTTTCTTATTAATTTTTGTTTTATTTTTACTAAATTATCTTTTGTATTTTTAATATATAAATTTGTTAAGAGCCGACCAACTATGATTTGTTCATCAATTATTTTATCAACAATGAAATCTCTACTTCAATATACAGTATTCATATTTTTAATAAATGAAATAAAATTCAAATTTGTTTTTGATAATTCAACATATTCTTTAATTGTAAAGTTATTGAAAATATTTAACCTATTTAAGTTTTCATCAATAAAGAAAAAAGTGTTGTATAAATTTTCTTTATTTGCTAGCAAATCAAATTCAAAGTTTGACATTATATTTCTTTGAAAATTTCAAAAGAAAAAATCGTTATCTTGGTGAATATTTACATAATTTCTTATTCGTGTAATGTCTTCAACTATAATATGTATTTTTGTTAGAAGTTCTTCTTTATTATATTTGTTATATGCATATAATCTACTGCACAATTGAGCAAATTTTGAAATTATAAAAAATTCATCTTTTAAAACGTTTATACCATTGTATGTTGCAATTTGATCATTTGCTATATTTTTGCCAAATAAGCATTCAATAATATAAGTTTTTGATTCAAAAGTTATTATATATTTCTTTTGTAATTGATTATTGATTATTTTATCTAACACAATAAAATTGGAAATAAATTTCATTCAACAATTATTTTTTTCTTGATAAGACATGTTTTCAATAAAACCTAAATCAATATCTATAGGTTCTCTCTCAATAATTCCCTTTTGTTTTAATAAAAAACTACCATGTAAAATTAATTTACATTTAATTTTTTGTATCTCCATTTTAATCTTATTTCAAATTCCCATTTTATTGAAGTATATTACTAATATTTTTTTCTTTAATTAAACAATAATTATTAAATAATTAAAAGCAAAAAAAATAAACCTTCTCTTCTTTTATAAATAGGAATCTAAAAAATTGAATTTATAAGTACAAATTGGGGGCGCAATATATTATTTATAGTTTAATTATTAACTTCTATTTAGATTAAATTATTATGAATGCAGATAAAATCACAAGAACACAAAAAATTGCTTCTACTGATGAATATAATTCTATTTCAGTAGATAAAAAGCAAGAATGATAACTTATTATTACCCCATAAAAATCAAAAACCAATAGAATTTCAAAATCTTGAAAAAGATGAATTAAATTGTTTATTTCGAATTTTAAAAAAATAATGATTAAATTAAACTTGTTTAAATATAACTAATAATTTTAAAAAAGAATAAGAAAGCACTAATAAAGGTATTTGAACCAATTAAATTATTGGTGTTATCTTTTGTATTCTCTTTTATTAGCAAATAAAAAGAAAAACCATATAAAATTAATGTATTAAAGAAAAAGAGGAATTAATGAAGGAAAAATTAACTTTTAAAGAATATTGAAACAATAGTTGGAACTTATTTAGCATTATTTATTTATGTGTTTCTATTGTTGGATATTTGGCTATATTATTTGGTGTCAAATATGGAGTTAACAAAAATTGAGTGGACACATTATCAGTGGTAGCGATTATTATGGTATCTGTTAATTTATTAGCATTGCTATTTAGATGAGGATTGGGAAAAGGAATTATTAAAGTCGCTAAATCTGGTAGTATGGGCCATAAATTAACTAAGATGGTTAATAAAGAATTTAAAAAACCTGATAATCGCAAAACAAAAGAACAACTATATATTGATATGCGAAGAAAATTAGATGATGAAGAGAAGCAAAAAGAAAAAACCAAATTATTAAAACCTAAAATGACTAATTTAGTATTCTATTTATTCTTGATATTGTCAGGAATTATTTTGATTTGTATTTTACCTTCGTTACTAAGCAAAAAATAAAGGGAGTAATTATGAAATTCTTAATTGGTAATTTAAAAATGAATTTGAGTTATTTTGAAACACAAAACTATTTAAATGAGACAGAAAATTTAATTAAAAAAGAAAATTTAAAAAACACAAAAATTGGGCAAGCAGTTAGCCATGATAGTATGTCTTTGATTTTAAATCATCAAAATCGTAATTTTTTATTTGGTGCTCAAAATATTTTTCATTTAGAAAGAGGAGCATATACTGGTGAAGTTTCAATTAGAACGGCTAAGGAATTAAATTTAGATTTTGTTTTAATAGGGCATTCTGAAAGAAGAATGATGTTTAATGAAACTGATGAACTAATTAATCAAAAGATTATTACTTTAGAAGGAACTAATGTAAGACCAGTTTTGTGTGTTGGCGAAGATTTAGCAACTTTTGAAGCTAAAAAAACCTATGAATTTATTGAAAATCAATTAAAAAAATGTTTAAAAAATATTACCGATTTTGGGAATTTAATTATTTCTTATGAGCCAATTTATTGTATTGGAAATGGAATTATTCCGGAAATTTGTCATATTGAACATGTGATCCAAAAAATTAAAGAAATGACTCATTTTAGTGTTCCTGTTTTATATGGAGGCTCTGTTTCTTTAAAAAATATTAAAGAATTAATTAAAATTGGAAATTGTGATGGTTTTCTTGTTGGAGGAGCTGCATTAAATCCAACAAATTTTATAGAAATGGCAAAAATTCTTGATACAAAATAGGGAATTCCCTATTTTTATTTATAAATAAGGCAGAAAAACCTTAAAAACATATATTTTTAACTTATAAGTTAAATTTCTAAATTAATATTCTTTTCATATATAATCTAAATCATGAATGGCACAAAAACAAGAGCTAAATCAGCAGCAATTTTATTATTAATTATTATTCCTTTTTTCTTTGTGATTTATTTCGCACAAACAAGTGGCAAAGTAATTGGAACAACTTTTTTTATGTTTTTTTCAACATATGCATGTTTCGAAATTATTAGACATAATCGATTACACATTGCAAGCAATATTATTATTGCGTTAAGTAGTATATTGATTTGACTTTTTCCCTTAGATATGTTTTTATCTAATACCAACATATATAATGATGCTACTGGTTGAGACAATCAATTATTAACAACATATATTTTTAATTATGTCTTTGGAATTGATAGTTTTAAACCAATTCAATTTTTAGGATATTCATTAGTCTTTATTACGATAACTGCCATTATGTTGGTTGAGTTTAGGAATTTTAAAAATGCAAAAGAATTTTTAAAATATTATTTTATAACCTTCTTTGTAGTTTTGTATATGCCAATAATTTCAAAACTCTTATTATTTAATAATATTGCCAATCTATTTTATTTATTTGCTATCTTTTTAATTCCAATGGTAATTGACACTACTGGTTATTTTATAGGCAAAAAATATGGCCATGTTTGATTTAAAAGAAAATTTGCACCTCATATAAGCCCTAAAAAAACTTGAGAAGGGGCAATTGCTTCTTATTTATTTGGTGTCTTATTTACCTTTTTATTATTCTGTTTAGCTGGGCTTATTAATTCAGAATCTAATTTTAGTTATTTTTCAAAACCGATCCAAATGGCAATTGCAACAATATTATTACCAGCTCTTTCCATTTTTGGAGATTTATTGTTCTCATTACTAAAACGTTTAATGCTAATTAAAGATTTTTCTGATTTAATTCCTGGTCATGGTGGTATTATGGATCGTTTTGATTCAATCTCATTAGTAGCTTTATTCGCTTCAGTATTTTTATTAATTCAAGTATAAGGTGGTCTGTATGTCTTTAAAATTTAATGAATCTCTTGTGAAGTTAGCTAATGAAATAAATTATGAATTAAATGATCAATGAATAGGCGTTTCTTTAGATCATGCTACTTTGGATCGTGCTAGCAAGTCTTGAAGTTTTGAATTTACTTTTGATTCATTATTGGATTTTAAAGAATTTATTACTTTTCGTAATGCTGTTGAAAAAAGATTTAAAAAAATCGAATTTAATGTTAATGTCGTTCATCACATTAGAAATAAGCAAATAATAATTGATTATTTGAATTTTCATTTTAAATTAAATAATCAATTACTATACAAAATGCGTAGTTTTATTAGTATGGATAATGTAGAATTAACTGAAAATGAGTTTATTTTACATGTTGATAATTATTCAGTTAGTCAACAGTTACATGAATTAAAAGATCAAATCAAAGCAAGTTTAGTGGCTATTGGGTTTGATTTTTATGAAGTTGTTATTAAATACCATGAAAAAAACACTCAATTAGAAAAATCAAAAAAGATTGATAATTGAACTAGCAATTTTGACTCTTTAAAAGAAGAATACAATAAACTTAAAAAACAAGAAAGCCCAGAAAGACCCAAATATTCCAAGAAGAATAATAAAGCAATTGCTTTGGATATTAAAGAAGTATTAAATTCATTTGAGCCTTATGTATCAACTAAAGGCGAAATTTATAAATTAGAATCAAAGACATTAAATGAAAAAACACTATTTACCCTTGCTATTTCTGATTATGTAGAAGCAATTACAATTAAGTGTTTTTCAGAAGATGAAAAAGCTTTACAAAACTTGAAAATCGGACAAACAATTATTGCTAATGGAAAATTGGTTGATGATACTTATGTTGGTTCAAAAGTTATTATTGCTAAACCAGAAGATATTATTATTACTGAAGATTTACAAAAATTAGAGAAAGATTATGCCGAAACTCCAAGAGTGGAATTAGCAGTTAGAACTAGAATCTCAACACAAGATGGTATTTGTGAACCAATTTCATATTTACAAGCAGCTGAACATTATGGATTTGAAGCAATTGCAATTACTGATTATGAAGGGGTACAATCATTTCCTGATTTTTATAACGTTACTAAAAAAAGTAAGAAAGTTAAACCAATTTATGGGGTAACTTTAAATGCAATTAATACTCATAACAACTTTTTCTTAGATTTCAATAACCAAGATTTCTTATTAAAGGAACAAACATATGTTGTATTCGATATTGAAACAACCGGTTTATCAGCAAGATTTAATGAAATCATTGAATTTGGAGCCGTTATTGTTCAAAATGGAATAATGATTAAAAAAGAACAATTCTTTTTAATCCCTAAACATCCTATTCCTGCTTCTATTACTAGATTGACTAAAATTGATGACGATTTAGTAAGACAAAACGGAATGGAATATGAAAAAGGGATTTTGAGAATTTATGAAATTTTAAAAGACAAAATCGCCGTTGCTCACAATGCCTCATTCGATATTACTGTCTGTCGAGAAAACTTTGTTAGATTAGGATTGGATATTTCTAGAATTATTGGTCTAGATACTTTAGCATTATCTCATTATTTATTCTCAGAATTTTCAAAATTTAAATTAGGAACAATTGCAAAGAAATTTAATGTTTATTATGACTCTGAAGTAGCCCATCGTGCTGATTATGATGCTGAAATTTTATCAAGCATTTGAATTCAAATGATAGCCAAATTGAAAAAAGAAAAAAACATTGAAACAGCCATGCAATTGCATAATGTTATTGCACCAGAAACGTATGATAAAAAAATGGCTTATGAAGTAAGACTACTTGCTAAAAATCAATTAGGTTTAAAGAAATTATTTAAGATTGTTTCAAAGGCGTTAACTAGTCAATATCATGGTCAAGCCAATATTTATATTAATGAATGAAAACATGATGATGATTTATTTTTTGGTTCTGGAACACATCGTTCATATTTATGAGATCGAGTTTTATTAGGTGATGAAAAATCAATCATTGAAGCTTTGGAACCATTTGATTATGTTGAATTGCCGCCCATAAGCACTTTCTCTTATTTATACAATGACGATTGAATTACAAGAGATCAAATTGAATGAGCTTATAAAGATTTAATTTCAAAAGCAAAGAAAATGAATAAAATTTGTGTTGCTGTTTCTGATGCTAGATATATTTATGAATATCAAAATTTAATTCATCGAATTTATATTAATGCTCGTCAATTAGGAAACACTTCACATTGATTAAAAAAATATTCTAACATTGCTTTACCAGCATTTAAATTGTTAACAACAACTGAAATGCTTCAAGAGTTCAATTTCTTAAATGATGGTGAACTTGTAAATGAGATAGTAATCAATAACCCTAAAAAAATGGCTAATAGTATTGCTTCTGATATTCAGGTTATTAAGGATAAATTATATGTACCTAATTTTGATGATTCAGCCAATAAATTAAAAGAAACCGTTTATGCTAATGCTAAAGCCAAATATGGTGAAAACATTGATCCTTTGATTTTGCAAAGAATTGAAAGAGAATTAAATCCAATTATTAAATATGGTTATTCAGTTATTTATTGAATTAGTAAAAAATTAGTTGAACGTTCAAATAAAGATGGTTATATGGTTGGAAGTAGGGGGTCAGTTGGTTCATCAATTGTTGCTAATTTATCAGGAATTTCTGAAGTGAATCCCTTGCCACCTCATTATTTATGTTTACAATGTAAAAAACTTGAATGAAACAAAAATCCAAATATTAGATCAGGATGAGATTTGCCAGATAAAAATTGTCCTAATTGCAATGTTAAAATGGAAAAAGACGGTCACAGCATACCATTTGAAACATTTTTAGGTTTTGAAGCTGATAAAGTTCCTGATATTGATTTAAATTTTAGTGGTGATTATCAACCTATTATTCATAATTATGTCCGAGAATTGTTTGGCGATTCCCACACTTTAAGAGCTGGAACTGTATCTACTGTTGCTGATAAAACTGCTTATGGTTTCTGTAAGAAATATGATGAAGAAATTCATTCAATTGATAGTGGAAAATCATGAAGTTCACAATTTATTGAATTTATTGCTTCTAAGACAGCAGGAATTAAAAGAACAACTGGACAACACCCTGGTGGAATTATTATCATTCCGAAAGAATTTGACGTTGAAGATTTTACTTCAATTAGTTATCCGGCAAATGATATTAATTCAGATTGAAAAACCACCCATTTTGATTTCCATTCAATTCATGACAATGTTTTGAAATTGGATTTATTAGGTCATGATGATCCAACCGTTGTAAAAATGTTAGAAGAAGTTACTAACACAAGTGTTCGTAATATTCCTAAAAGTGATGAAAAGGTTATTTCTTTATTTAGCTCCACTGAAGCTTTAGGAATTAAACCAGAGGATATTAACGGCGAAACCACAGGAGCTTATGGATTACCTGAATTCGGAACTTCTTTTGTTAGAAGGATGTTAAAAACAGCTAAGCCAAAAAGTTTTAATGATTTAATCTTAATGTCCGGTTTAAGCCATGGAACTGATGTTTGAAATGGTAATGCTGAAGAACTAATAAAAGAAGGTAAACAATTAACTGATTGTGTTTGTTGTCGTGATGATATTATGTTAAATTTATTGGAATGAAATTTAGAACCATTGCAAGCCTTTAGTATTATGGAAAAAGTAAGAAAAGGTAAGGGTTTAACTGAGGAAGAGGAAAAATTATTAAAAGAGCATAACATTCCTAATTGATACATTAATTCTTTAAAGAAAATTAAATACATGTTCCCTAAAGCACATGCTACTGCTTATGTTATGATGGCTTGAAGAATTGCTTGATATAAACTTTATTATCCTTTAGCATTTTATGCTTCTTATTATTCAAATCGTCCTGATGCAATTGATATTAGAGTAATGAGTTTAGGAAAACACATGGTGAGTTCAAAACTATATGAATTAAAATCAAGAGATGCTGGCAAAAAAGCCCCTTTAACTAAAAAAGAACAAGATTTGATTCCAATATTAGAAATTACTCAAGAATTATATGCTAGAGGTTTTAAAATTCAAAATGTTGATTTAAAAAGATCACACCAAAAATTATGGTTAGTAGACCAAAAAAATCAATCATTAATTCCACCATTTAATTGCGTTGATGGACTGGGAGAAACCGTTGCTAATACAATTGTTTCAGCAAGAAATGAATCGCCCTTCTTATCAATTGAAGATTTAATAGAAAGAACCAAATTAAATTCTAGAATTTTAGAAACTTTAAGAAATTTAGGAGTGCTAGATGAATTGTCTGAAACCAACCAAAATGAACTATTTTAAAGAAACTAAAAAACCAAAGATTGCCAAACTTCCTAAGCATTCTAAAAAGATTTTATATGCTGGTTTAGCAATTTTGTCAGTTGGTGTTCTTACTGCCGCAACAATTGTTTATATTAGTGATAAAAAATAACAAAAACACTATAAATTATTGAGTAATTATTTTTTAATCTTTTTATATTATTTTTATATTAAAATCTAAAAAGAAGATTTATATTAAATGAGAAAAGAAATTAAGAGAATTGCATTAGTTTCACTAATTTTTAGTATTATTTACTTTATTGTTCTTTGTATTTCTTTATTTGCGTTATTAGTTGTATTAATGTTAAAATCTAAAGATTCTACTAAAGAAGAAGTATTGATAATTGCAGGAATAAAAAAATTTTTAATATCAATTATTGTTTTATTTCCAATTGTAATTGCTGTTTTAAACATTTTATTAACAATTAAAATGCACAGAATAAGCGCACAAGCTTTATTAATTTTAGGAATATTTTTTATAATTCCTTCATTCTTTATCCTACCAAGAATCCTAAATAATCAAGAATTGATTAAGTTTTCCGCTTTAAAAGCTGAAGAGGATTTAAAAATTGCTTTATCTTCAGAAAAATAAAAGGAAGTGATTAATAAGTTGCTAAAACGAATGTTCAATTAATAAATAGATCACTAATCAATAAAAAAGAAAACCCTAACATGAATAATAGGTATATAAAAAACAATTATTTTTGAAAAACAAGTATTTTTACCAAATTAAAAAATGAAGAAAACACAATAATTAAAATTGCATTATTGTGAAGTGGCTTCATTTTTTTATTTAAATATTGTGTTGCAATTGCCACTTGATTTTAAGAATGAAAATAAATCATTTTCATTTTTCTTATTTACTTATTTAACAAATAAAAATAGATTTTTATTGAAAAATGCCTTTGGTTTCTTTTTAAAAGGGGCAAAAACAATTTTTTTTGTTAAAATTTATATGCTTTAATAAGGAGATATTATGTCAAACAACAAAAAATGAAAAAAAAGAAAAATCAATATTGAACGTTATGTAGCAAGTGATAAACCAGCTAGAAAAATTTTATCAGACAATTGAAAAATTGCTTTAACAGGATTATTTTTAATTGCAATTCCTTCATTATTAGTTTTCTTATTAGCTGGTAAAGATGGAATAGTATTTCATGCTACTAAACAATTAGATCGTTGAGCAGTAATGTTGCCAATTGCCTTGGGTGTTGGAATTGTGCAATTTGCAATTATTGCAGCTTTAATTTGGGGATTTAAAGTTTTAAAAATAGAATCTTTAAATTTCCTAATTGCGATTATTTTAGCAATGAATTCCTTTATTGTGTCTAGTGATGCTAGTGTTTGATTTTATAGAGTTTTACCAGCAGTCTTTTTAGCATTTGTTGCGATCCCTATTATTGCTATTAATAAAGCTGTAGCTAAAAGAAAAGTGAAAAAAGTTGAAACTCAAATTCAAGAAGAAGAACGTAGAACTAAATCCCTTTTAGATTAATTTCAAACAACTAAATCAACACTCTGGTTTAGTTGTTTATTTATGGAGGTTATTATGTATAAAAAAATCCAATTACAAGACAAAGATATTGAAGCACTTATAAATTTAGAAAACGAAAGACAAGATGAACATATTGAATTGATTGCTTCTGAAAACTATGTATCAGAACAAGTATTAAAAGCAGCTGGCTCATGTTTAACTAATAAATATGGTGAAGGTTATCCTAATAAAAGATATTATGGCGGCTGTGAATATGTCGATCAAATTGAAATATTAGCCCAAGAAAGAATTGCCAAATTATTTAATATGAAATATGCAAATGTTCAATCATATTCAGGCAGTGTTGCTAACGCTGCTGTTTATATGAGCCTATTAGAACCAGGTGATAAGGTTTTGGGCTTAGATTTAAATTCAGGAGGTCATTTATCTCATGGATTTAAAATTTCATTTAGTGGTAAATTCTATACCTCATATACATATTCAGTTAATGAACAAGGTCTTTTAGATTATGATGAAATTTTAAATATTGCTAAAGTTGTTAAACCAAAAATGATAATTTGTGGTTACTCAGCTTATTCACAAATTGTTGACTTTAAGAAATTTAAAGAAATCGCTGATGAAGTAGGGGCATTTTTATTTGCTGATGTTTCTCATATTTCAGGTTTAATTATTGCTGGTCTACATCCTTCACCAGCAGAATATGCTGATGTGGTAATGACAACCACACATAAAACCTTAAGAGGAACGAGAGGGGCAGTTATTCTTACTAATGATGAAGAATTATTTAAAAAGATTAATCGTTCTGTTTTTCCTGGTTATCAAGGAGGCCCTTTATTTCATCAAATTGCAGCTAAAGCAGTTAGTTTTTATGAGGCACTACAGCCCCAATTTATTGAATATCAAAAACAAATTGTAATTAATGCTAAAACATTTTGTCAAACCTTCATTAATAAAGGAGTTAAAGTTATTTCAGGTTTAACCCAAAATCATCTATTTTTAATTGATGTTAAAACCTCATATGGTATAACTGGAAAACAAGCTGAACAAACTTTAAATAAATTAAATATTACAGTTAATAAAAATATGATTCCTTTTGATACTGAATCAGCAATGGTAACAAGTGGAATTAGATTAGGTACTCCAGCAATGACCTCTAGAGGTTTTAAAGAAGATGAATTTATTATTTTAGCCAATTTAATTGATAAAGCTTTAAGAGATCCTGAAAATGAAGCGTTATTACAAGTTATTAAAAAAGAAATTGCTAAATTAACTCACGAATTTCCTATTAAAAAATCTTATCTATAAGAGGTGCTATGAATTTAGAAAATATTAAAGAAATTATAATTTCAAATATTGAAATGATTGCTGGGATTGCAGGTTTTAGATCAATTACAAATGATGATGACACTAAATTAGACTCTAGAAATATTGTTATTGAGGAATCATTAGAATTTCCCAAAATTTTAAATGTAAGTATTGGTCTAGTTTTAATAACAAATGTTTCAGCTAAACATATTGTTGAAGAAATCCATCAAATTATTACTTATGAATTATCAAAAAGTGAGTATGTTTTAGGCAAATTAGAAATCTATATTAAAGGAACAAAATAAAATGAACAAGATTAGTGGACAAGAATGAAAAATGGCTGTTATCTCGGCAGCCAATAATATCGAAAACAAAAAGAATGCTATTAATGCTTTAAATGTGTTTCCCGTTCCTGATGGAGATACTGGAACTAATATGGCTTCAACAATTATGAATGCACAAAAAGAGATTCAAAATGTAACTGAAACTAATTTAGATAAAGTGGCAAAATCAATTTCCCAACATATGTTATTAGGGGCAAGAGGAAATTCAGGGGTTATTTTAAGTCAAATTTTTAGAGGCTTTGCAAATGGTTTTAATGCAAAAACATCTGCAACTCCTATTGATATGGTTTTTGCTTTTGAAGAAGCCACTAAATCAGCATACAGCGCTGTTTTAAAACCAATTGAAGGAACAATATTAACAGTTATAAGAGAAGTTTCAGAAGGGTTAAAAAAATCAGTTAATGCCAATACTACTTTTGAACAATTATTTAAAAATGCTTTAGTTTTAGCTAGAACAAGTTGTGACAACACTCCTAAATTATTAAAAGTATTGCGTGAAGTAGGGGTAACTGATTCAGGTGGTGAAGGATTATTTGCAGTTATTGAAGGAATTTATCAATATTTTATTGGTGAACCAGTAACTATTTCTGAACAAGAACATTCAATAGATAAATTTATTTCGGATCAAGAAGTTTTTAATGGTGAATTTGGTTATTGTACTGAGTTTTTATTAGAATTAAATAAACCAGGAAAATTTGATAAGGAAAATTTAACAAGAAGATTAGAAAGAATTGGTAATTCGATGGTCGTTATTGTTGATGAAAGCATTTTAAAAGTGCATATTCATACAAAAAAACCTGGAGATGTTTTAAATACCGTTAATAGTCAAGGTCAATTTTTAAAAGTAAAGATTGATAATATGACTTTACAAGCTAATGATTCTAAGCAAAATTCAAACAATATTAGCAATAAGAAGAAGGAAAATGATTCTAACAATAAGCAAGCTAAACCTTTAAAAGGATGTGCTTTAATTTCATGTAACACTGGACAAGGAATGATCGGTTTAGTTAAAGCTAATAATGTAGATTATGTTATTGAAGGTGGCCAAACAAATAACCCTTCAATTAAAGAAATTGTAGAAGCAATTAAATCAATTGATGCAAGAACTATTTTTATATTACCAAATAACTCAAATATTACTCTTTCAGCTCAACAAGCCTCAACTATTGTTTCAAATAAGAAAGTAATTATATTGCCAACTAAATCTCAAGCACAATGTCTTCCAGTGTCATCCATGTTTAGTCCTGAAAATAGTGAAAAAGATAATCATATTCTAATGAAAGAAATTATTAAAACGCTTAAATATGGCGAAATTGCTCCTTCAATTAAAGATACTAAATTAAATGGAATCAAAATTAAAAATGGTGATTACATGGTAATTGCTAATAACAAATTAATTAGTACTGCTTCAAATGCTAATCAAGCAGCAATTAAATTATTAAGAGCATTGATTGACGAAGAATCGCAACAAGTTACCATTATTTATGGTCAAGATGCTTCAGAAGCTGATGCAAAAGAAATTCAAGCCTTCGTTGAAATGAACTACGATGTTGATGTTAAGATTTATGAAGGAAATCAAACTATTTATCCATTTTATATATCAGTTGAATAACAATGCAAAAAAATATTATTTTTGACCTTTTAAATAATGATGATGGTCAAATTCCAGCAATTAAAGCTTCCAAAGAATTTATTCAATTAAATCCGGATTATAGTTTGATTCTTGTGGGTGACGAGACAATAATAAAAAAAGAATTTGAAAATCACGTCCCTAAACAAATAAGAATTGTTCATCAACCTAATTTAGTTCAAAAAAGTGCTTCTTTAAGAGATGTTTTGCGTCAAGATAGTTCAATGTTAACTGCTTTTAATCTATTAAAAGAAGATAAAGCTAGTGCAATTTTGTCTAGTGGTGACAGCGGATCTTATGTTAGTTTAGCAACTTTAAAATTGCCAAGATTAAACAATGTAGCTAGACCAGCTTTTATGCCAATAGTTCCTACCATTACTAACAATAATATTTTATTATTAGATTGTGGGGCTAATATTGATGCTAAACCTGAATATTTTGTTGATTGAGCAAGAATTGCTTTATCTTATTTTCCTTTATTAACTAAAAATTCTTCAAAAAAAATTAAAATTGGTCTTTTAAATATCGGGACAGAAGATTATAAAGGAACAATTTTTTTAAAAGAAGCAAATAAATTATTAAAAGAATCATTTCCCTTTGAATATGTAGGTTTTATTGAACCAAATGATGCTATTAATAATAAAGTTGATATTGTTTTATCTGATGGGTTTCATGGCAACATCTTTTTAAAAACATTGGAAAGTTCATTTTTAGGGATTTCTGGTTTATTAAAAAAAATGATTTATAAAAATATTAAGACAAAAATTGGCGGTCTTTTATTGAAAAATGAATTAAAGAAATTTAAATGTAGATATGATTATCGTAATATTGGTGGTGCTTTTATAATTGGACTTAACAAAATTGTTGTTAAAGCACATGGAATAAGTGACACTAAAGCCTTTTTAGGTGCTTTAAATCAAATTAAAAATGCAATTGAACAAAATATTATTGATAATTTAAATAAAGAAGAGTAATATGGAAGAAAAAATTCAAAAAATTCAAAATTTATTAAGCAAATTAAATATTACAGTTACCTCTGAAAAAGAATTTAAATATTTCATTGAAGCATTTGTGCATAATTCTTTTGCAAACGAACACAAAGAATATCGTAATTATCAATATTTGGAGTTTTTAGGTGATGCTTTATTGCAATATTTAAGTACTAAAAAAATCTTTTTTGAACACCAAAACTTAAAAGAAGGGTCAGCTACTAAATTAAGAAGTGCTTTAGTAAATCGTGAGACTTTAGCAAATTTAGCCAATAAATTAGGATTAGTTGATTGCATGATTTTCACCAAAAAATCATTTATTAACGGGAAAAACGACAAGATTGATTCAGATTTATTTGAAAGTTTTTGTGCTGCTTTGTATATAACCAAAGGAATTGACTTTTTAATGGAATTTCTTAGCACATATTTATTCCCTTTAATTCCTTATTTTTTAAAAAATGAATTGCGTGATCCAAAAAGTGAATTTCAAGAATATGTGCAATCATATAAGATTTCCCAAATTCATTATTTAAATAAGGAAGTTAAAAACGGTTTTGAATCAATCTTGATGGTTGATGGCCAAATTTATGGCAAAGGATTTGGAGCAAGTAAAAAACAAGCTGAAAAAGAAGCGGCATCCAATGCTTTATCCAAACTAAAAAAGTAATACAAATTGTATAAATAGCTGTAGCAATGGCTATTTATTTTTATTCTAATCTTTATGTTTTATAATTAAGGTATATAAAGGAAAAATAAGGAGAGAAAATGAATTATATAAATAATAATGGAATTGTTTATGAAGAAACACAAATTAAGGCATTTGAACAATTTGATAAAATTAAGCAAGCATTTATTAAAAATGATATTAGTTATATAGAAAAAGCAGCTAAGGAATTTAATATTCCTTTAAGAGAAAAAATTGAATATAAAGATTTAATAGAAGCAAAAAATCTAATAATTAAGTATCAAGAGGACATAAATTTTATTAATAGAGTAAGTTTAAATATTAATTTTAGATCTAAAAGTAGTGATATTGAATATGAAAAATTATATACACCAATAACTTTTTCAGAAATTCGTGAATATGAAATTTTATTGTTTTGGACCCCTGGCAAAGAAGTTCCACATTGACGAGCCGAAGAAAATTATATTAACAGTTCAGAGTGAAAAAATCTTGAAGAATTTGTTAAATATAATTATGAATATTATTTAGATTTTGTTAAGAAAGAATTACCTGATATAAGTGATGTTGTGGATAATGTTATGAAAATTGGAGAAGGTTTTGATGACCCAACCGGAACTCCTCTTGACCTTGTTTTAGCAGGTATAAAAGTAGTACAATCCTTGGTGTGACTTGCTGATTTCATTGATACCTTTGTTAAAGATAAGGTAAAAGATATTACAAAAGTATTACCATATATCGTTCAGAATTTATATGCAATCAAACATAAAAAAAATTTTAGATTTTTAAGATCATTAGCACATGGAGGCTGATTGTTTGTTCAAAATAATACAAAAAATTTTGGCTATTATACATTAAATAAATTCTTTAACAATTATATTTGAGAAATAAAAAAATTAATGAGCACTGCTCATTACAGAGCTGAAATAGAAAGATTTAAAAGAGACAATCTATATGCTTAGACCTAATAATAAAATATATTTAAGTGCAATGCAAATATATAATTATGAATTTTCTTATAAAGAAAGAAAAAAAGAATCTAAATTTGCTTTTTCAATTTTGGGAATAAATTATTGATTCATGATTGCGATTTCAACAATTTTAATAAATTCACAAAAATGAGACAAAATATTGGTTAAAACACCTTATTTGCTTTGAGGAATTTATATACCTTCCTCCATTTTGTTATTAATCATTGGATTACTTTTAATATTAAGATTAATTTTCAGCAATCAAACAATGAGATGGAAGAATGTAAATTTTTTCAAATTCATTAAATTTTTTAGACTTTATTTAATTATTACAATGCATTATTGAGTTTTATCGGATTTGAATTTAGTCTTATGACCTGACAAAAAAAACACAAAAAATAAAAAATTTATATTGTTTTTTAAACATTTTTCTTTTATTTATATTGATGGAATTTATGAACTTTTTTCAGAGTATGAAAAAGAGAATCCAAATGGGAAGCTCAAATTTATTAATTTATTGGCATTTTTAAATAGGCAATATTTATTAAATAAAAATAAAACTTGGATTGAAATAATTTTGTTAAATCAATATTTTTTTTAAAAGAATGATTATTTTTAAAGAAACAACAAAAAAAGAATTTTCATTTACTTTTCTTAAGACATGAAAAAAAGAATTAGTTGAATTAAAAAAACAACAAATGTGTTTGAAAACATATTTGATTTATTCAATTGTAAGAGAATTTTTCTTACCAATCTTCTTAGTTATACTATTACTTTATTTTGATAATATACCTACTGAAAATAACTGATTTTTAATTGTAATTTTAGGCATTACTTATATAATAATTCATCTTATTCAAGTGTCACTAATAATAATTTTTCTTCTAAAAATTAAGGATAAGAAAGAGAGAGTAAAGAAATTAGTGTTTTTTTTTAATATCATTATTATATGAAATAGTTGTTTCAGCAATTTTATTTGGTTTATTTGTTTGAAATTGAACATCTGATGCAAAAAGTAATTCTTTAATTTTTATAATAATGGGAATTTCAATTTCAATTGTTTGAGGGTTATTCCTTACTATTTTATTTAATGCAAAAGTTATATCATATAATAATAAAATTTATAATGATTTAATTAAAAAACAATTTATAAGCTATGAATTTATTGATAAAAAGAATTTTCATAAAGAAGAATGCAATAATGAATAAGAAAGAAATAAAAGATATTGCTTATAAATTGAATTTATTGATCACAAAAAAGAAGCACCAACTATTTTGAGCATTGTTATTTTTAATGTTACTAAATCTAATAATGATTTTAGGATTTATTTTCTATAAACTTAATGTTTATTTATATATAAATTTGACTATTTCATTAATTGGTGCTTATTTATGTTCGTTGTTTTTAATATTAGCTAATATTGAATGCAATATATTTAATAATTATTTTAGGTCAATAAAAATGCTATATAAATTAAATTATTTTATTCTTAGCCTTCAAATTAAAAGGTTAATTAGAGCATCATTCTATTTTAAAACAAAGAATACATTCATAAATAAACATATATTGCAAGGCAGTTATGCAATTTTATATAATGATGGAATTTTTTGAAGAAAAAACAATGATTTTGATTTATTATTGAATTCACACAAAGAAAGATTAGAAATAAAGGACTTAAGAACTTCAAAGAATTTGGCTTGTATTCAGAATTGACATGATTCATATGTAAAATTTTGAATAGATGGATATTGATATGAAATACTTCCTCAAAAAATAGCTTCATCAAATTTTGTCATCAAAAAAGGAAAACAATTTTTAGTTAATGAATATTGACAAATAGCAATGAAAATGTTTCAGATTATGGAATATATAGTGATGCATAAAGATGTAAATAAATTAAGAAATTCTATCTGAGATTTGGCATGGCTTTATTATTGAAATAAGTCCAAACTAAAAAATAAGACAAAAATAAAGGAAGCCCTCTCAACACTATTATTGAGTAATTTTATTGTCTATTATCATTTTCCATATAGAAAAAGATTTATAACAAATATGAATATTTTGTTTAATGAATTGGGCAAACTATTAAATTTGGATTTTGAAAAAGAAACATTTAAGGAATTTAACCAAGAATTTTTTAATAAAAAAGAATTTAGTAAATTATTTGATGAAGAAACTATTAATCTTATGAATTCAATTGATATATTCTTAACCAATAGAGAAGAATATTTTTTGAAATTAGCTGAATTTAATGAAAGTATTTCATTTTTTAATATTGAGATAAACACAAATTTGAAACAAGATTTTTGACATAAATTTCCCAAGAATTTTATTAATATAGAAAGTCATTTAGATTTTAAAACAAATGATTTAAGATCATATTTATTAAATGAATTACATTCGATTTTAGAACAACAAATCTTAAATAAAATCTTCTCTAAATGTTAACCTAATTTATTTTTAAAATACAAAGAAATTTTATGTATTTATAAAAAGCAAAAATCATTAAGTTACTTTATTTTAAAAAAATTTGATGGTGTCAAATTTAAAGTGCTTAATAGTTATTTAGTACATAAAAAATTGGTTGTGAAAACACAAATTGTTTGAATAAACTTACTAAATTTAGGCTGTTTTTTTATAACTATTACTCAAATATCATTTTATCACGCTTATTAATTTTTTTTATAATTTTTAAATTTTTAAATCTACTGCTAAATCCTAAAATTTTTAGTTTTTTATTTTAAGAGGTTTTTTTATTAAAAAACCATAGTTATCGGGCGCGTGCGCACACTCACACATTACTATAAAGTACCGGAGAACAACGCACACAAAACCTTAAACAGGGTGCTATCTCCTTTTTCTTCATTACATTGTAATGAAAATATTAAAATTTAAAATAATTTTAAGCACAAAAAACTAAAATTTAAAGCATTAAAAAATAATTTAACTATTTAAAACTTATTAAAATAAAATATTATATTTATATAATAAATATAAAAAATTAATATTTTAATGGTATAAAAAATGGAATAATAAAATTTTAAACATTAAAAATTCACTTTTATATAAAGTGGATAATTGGTAATTGCATAGTCATTTAATATTAAATTTACTACATTATTTATGCTATAAATGCTTCAAGAATGCTTTGTTTTTCTTTTTATCAAGTGCGAAATAAATGGTTCAGCATTATTTCCATTATAGATTTCATTATCATCTTTTATTTCCAAAATACCCAATCTATTTCTATTTAAATATATTGAAAAATTATGTAATAATTTTGCCTTATTTTCACCTAAGTAATGAAAGATCAAATTATAATTTTGAGATATCAATTTGACAATTTCTTTGATTTTATAATCATGTAAATACTGATAAATTGTTTGTCTTAAATGTATTCCAGTGTCATTATAAAGTGAGATTAAATCCTTTTTAGTTTCAGTACTATTGTTAAATATAACTCTTAATTTAGCATATAAATGAAATCTGCATAAAATATTTTTAGCACCCAAGAGATTGGCCAATTTTTTTATTCATTTTGCACCATCGCCAAGAATTATAATTTTTAGGTTTTGCTTATAAAAATGATAAATAACATTATTAATTTCAGAAGCATAAATGCTTGTCTTAATTAAATACTTGCTATGATAAAAGAGGATTAAATGGTTTGTATTAATCATTTGTCCTTTTTTATTTCTCATTCAAAAATTAGCAACGCGACATTTTGTTTTTCTTACAGTATTTCTACCTTGTTTATATTTTAAATAAGTATCATCAACACTTATATATAACACATCACCATTCTTTAAATTATTATATTTTTTTAGATTTGAATAAGGAGCAGAAACTTTGTTTATGTTATTCTTAATGTAATTTAAAATAGTAGTTCTGCTAACTTTATATTTATTTTCTAATTGGCGATAACTAGCACCATTTAAATATTCAGAAGTAATTTGATTTATGTAATTAGCATCTATTTGTTTATTAAAATTATTATGTAATAAATAAAAATCATTAAATATATATGTTTTATATCTACCATTAATGAATTTCTTATATTTAGTAAGTTTTACATTTAAAACGCCTTGTCTTATCTTAATTTTTCTAATAACATAAGAATGAATTTTTCAACCATTATTTTTTCTTTTGTCTGAATTTCTATATTCTTCATCTAATTTTTCTATTTCTTTAATATAAGATTTAATTTCAAATTCATTATATTCATTAGAATAATTGTCTTCCATATTAAAATTTTAAGAAAAATTAAAGCAACATAATTTTTATAATAGATTAATTGTGTATAAAATAGCACACAACTATAAATATGATCCATTATCAAAAAGTTTATCTTAACAAAAAAATTGGAAAGTGCAAACGAATGCGGAAGAAATTTTGTTTTTTTGTTTTTTACAAATTTTTTATGATAAAATAATTACATATAAGAAGAGAGGCGCAACTCCGACTGTGATCACGGGTCAAGAGTTTATCTTGGCGACGTGACGGGAATGAAAAAGGGCGCAAGCAGGGTAATCCTGTTTTTTTATTTTATCTGGATTATAATTTATATATGATAAACGGAACTATATGAAAACAAAGAAACATTAATAAATCATATGCAACTATTGGAAGAAATAAATCTCACGAAATTTTTAAAACAAACATATTCAAAATAAATAGGCCATATATTATTTTTGTATCAAATGATAAGGTGTATTATTTAGCTGCAAAAAGTGTTAAGGAAGGAAATTACAAGGAAACCAAGAAAGATAAAACCAACATTCTTGTTCCTCAGGGAATATATGGTGATGGACATTTTTCAGCAATTAATACAAGAGCGATTAATGTTATGGAAAAAGAATTGTTTTTTAGTCTATTTGAAATTGATAAAACCAACAATGGTATCTTACTTAATCAAGGGGTTTATAATGCCATAATGAAACAAGTTTTAGAAAATATTAAGAATAAAGATTTTAATATTTTTGAAATTGAATCTATTTCATATTCTAAGGCAACTTGGTATAGTAAAACTGAGGCATTTCAAAGAAATTATCATTTTTTAGAACATAGTTTAGAAATCTTTAATTCATTGGATGAAAACCAAAAGATTTCTGCATATAACCAAGATAACTACTTTGATGTAGAATATCGTAAATGAATAAATAAGCAAACCAAACAAGAAAAAGAGATCGAAAAAACTCCTGAAAAGCAAAATGAGATGCCGAAGGAAAAAGACTTAGAATTAGAATTATAAAAAGCCACTTAAACTTTTTAAGTTTAAATTGTGGCTTCTTTTTTTATTTTATTTTCTTTTTACCATATCTTACATATAAGGCTCAACCACCAAAGGATATAGCACCAAGCCCTAATACAGATAGTGGGATTATTCAAATAAGAGATTTTTTACTTAGTTTAAATGTTTTTTTATCATTGACTTCAATTTCTTTTTCCTTATCAAAAGAAATTAACTTAGATTTAACATTAAATTCTGTTTTAGAACCATTTAATAAGTTTGAATCAGGTTTAGCAATAAGGGCAATTTTAATTCTTTCAATTTGTTTAAAAACTTTCTCATTATAAATAATTTCATTCTTAGTATTATAAAAGTATTTAAAAATCAGTTCAGAAGTATCGTCATTAAAAGAAGTATAAACACCATTATCAAAGATTGTTTCAAAAAAGACAACATTAATATCAAAATCAATATTTCTGTTTAAATTAAGGGCATTTAAGACCTCATTATCATTAATGTGTTGATTTACTTTATTTTCAAAAAGCAATCATAATTCTTCTTTGCTTTGATTTTTATTAATTTCTATTTCAAGTTCTGGTAGGTTAATAATTTTTAAATCAAGGGGTTTATTAGCACTTGGATGAGAATTTTTTATTTTAATTTCAAATTCTCCATCCAAATCAAATGAATAAGCAATAACTTTGATTGTTAATGGTCGATTAAAGAATAAGATTTCTAAAATTTCCGAATTTTCTAAATTAGGAATAATTTTGAAATCTAAGGAAAGATCATATATCTCAGTTTGAAAATTAGTATTAATTTGGTTTTGCAACTGCTTTTGAATTTCTTTCTTCATTGTTTCTAAAATTAATAGTTTTTGACCATATGAATGATAATTTACATCAATGTTTAAATTAATGTTATTTCATTCATAATCCAAAAGATTAAATTTAATTTCTTTTTTAGCCATAAAACTTAATTTTCCTGAAACATTTGAAGAAATACCTTTAATTGTTATTGCTAAACTTTTAGAACTATCTTTCTTTTTAAATGACTCATAAATGGTGTTTTGATTTAGATTTTCAAATTCATAGTCTTTAAATTCCTTTAAATCCATAAATCTAAACTTTTCTGCAACATAACTTTTAATTTCTTCTTCAACGTCCTTTACATTAGTGCTTCTTAATTTAAGATCTTCAATATGAAATTCGTTTAAATCAAAGGGTTCCCTCTTACCATAATAAGTATTAATAACTTTAACATGAGCAATACCTGAACCGCGATCTAACATATATGATTTAGGGGTTATTTCTAAGTTTAACTCTTTTTGAGTTAATAATCATTGTAAGTATTGATCATCTAATCCAACAATATCGACATTGCTATTTTCATTGTTTTCATAATAGAAAATGTTGTTTGTTAATGCTTTTAATTGGCGATTAATTTGTTTTTCAATTTCTTTTCTTAAAGATGAAACTAAATCATTTTCATCTTCTAAATTTTCAATTGATTGATTAAAAATAATATCTTTGAAATGTAGATCTTCAAAATGATAAAAATCTAAATTGATTATTGGAAATAAGATTTTATTTTTAGCATAATATGGAGATTTAGGAAGTATTACAAGTCAAAATGGATTTTGTGTATTAACATCATGAGTTTTATAATTAAGAATTTGATTGATTAGTTCATCAGTTAAATTAATTTTATAATGCTTATTTAAAACTAAATCAGGGTTATATGTTGTAATTTGTTCAACAATTTTGTTTTGAATAGTATTGATTAATTCATCTTTTTCATTAATATTATTTAAAACAATTTTTTTTGGTTCAAAATCATTAAAAATTTCATTCTCAGGATTTAAATAATTTAGTCTAAAAGTGAAAAAAGGATTAATTAAATTAGTATTAGCCTTATAAGTTTCCTTTAATTTTAATTCAATGTTAAATTCTTGATCATTTGCTAAATATAAAAGTGAATTTTCGACATCAATCTTATCTAAATCACTAACATTATTATTGATAAAGTTTGAAAAGCCATTTTGGCTTAATTCATCATGAATAAGTTTCATAAATGATTTATTAGTATTTGCTTGACTATAAATTCTTAGAAAACTTAATTCATTTCAATAGATAAAAATATTACTATGTTGAGTGGTTTCATCAATGAAATTAATTTTAAATTGATAATCAATATTATTAAGTTTAAAGCGTAGATCAGGGTTGGCTACATATAATTTAAATGATAATAAACCTTCATCACTAACATTCATTTCTCTGATACCTAATTCATTTATAAATTTACCATTTCCAAAGTCTCTAATAAAATCATTAGGGTTGGCATATGTTTGACTTAGAAATTCTCTTAATTCATTTGCATTATTAAATTTATTTTGTAATGATGAGATATTAAAAGAAGGCTCGATAATAATATTTTCTTCACCACTATATGCTAAGAAACTAATATATGCTTTTCAATATTCCATTAGTTCTTCATAGTTTAGTTTTTCAATTGTAGAATCATCTAAATTAATTCTTTTAATTAAGAAATTCTTAAAGAAGAAACCCTGTGTGGTTGTTCATAAATTATTAATATAATTCAAATCATTTTTAATTTCAGTAAATAATTTATTATTAACATTATGATCATTTCTTTCATCAATTAAAATTAATTTGTATGAAGAAATTCCATTTTCAGGAGCACTTACAAATAAATATAGCCCCGTTGTAGAAAAATATGAATAATCACTTACTTTATTGTCTAATAGTTCCAAATTTCATTTATTATCTTTTACTTGGTCTAATTTAAATAATAAATATTGTTGAGTCTTTCCAACAAGTTGTTTTATTGCTCCTTTACCTAAAACTGATGCCTCAGCAATAACTCCTTTATCATTAGCAGTTAATCGATTGTTTGAAAAATGTAATAAATTATAAGTAAAAGGAGGTAAAGAAGTTTCTTTGTGATAATTTCACATCTTTTCTTTTGGGTAAGCAATTCGATTTATTTTATATTTTTCAATAAATTTTTCGTAGTATTCATCAAAATCACTTTGATCTCATTTTAAGTTTAGTTGTGAAAAATCTAATCAAACTAATTCTTTCTTTGTTCCAGTGTTTTCATCAATTAGAGGGTCATATTTTGGATTGGGAATTAAGTTCCCCTTTTCATCGAAAATAGGATTATCATTTTCATCAGTTAAATACTTTGTAATTCTATCTTTCTGAGTTTTAATTTTTTCAGGATTTCAAGCATATCATTTATAATCTTGAGCATTTGCTTTACTATCAATAATGATTTTATAAGTGTATTTTTCTTTATATGAATCATCGGTGTTAATATTATCAAAAACACTTATTGTAATTGTGTATTCATTTTTCTTTACATTTTTAGGATTATCTTTATCACCTACATTAATTTCTTCTTGATCGTTAGGATTTTTTCTTTGATCATAAAGTGTGTAAGTAAATAATTGATTTAATACATCAATTTTGGTTCCATTAATTTCTAATACTTCATTTTCTTTTGTTAAGGCTAAAAAACTAACAGATACTGGGGCATGATAAATTCATGTCCCTAAATAAATTTCTTTACCAGTTTTTTTAATTTCACTATCATTTGGTTTTCTGGTTGGTTTATCCATTGTTAAAGCAGTTGGATTATTAAGACTTTGTTCACGAAAATCAACATATTTAGATGGTTTAATTACTAACCTATCAGTAATGTCTAAAATACCAAGTTTTTCATTAGGTTTTCATTTAATATTAATATTCTTAAAAATGTATTGTATTTTACCATTACTATCTTGAATGAAAACATTAAAGGCGTTGTTATTATCCTTATTGATTTCTCATTTTAAACTTCATCCATTGATTAAATTATTTGATTTAAAATTGTAATCAAATCATTTACTTAATTTTTCATAGTTTGACTCAAATGATTCATACTTAGACTCATTAATTTTGAAATTAGTTATATCTTCATTTTGATAATCAGTTTCTAAAATTAATTTATTATCACTTGTCTTTTGCTTATCAAATGCAGTCTTAAATCGCATTTTAAAAGTATCATAAGCACCACGTTCATCATATACATCTTTATATATTTCATAACTAATTTTGTAGTTAATTCAACTAACAGAAAATATTTTTGTATGTTCATAAGAACCACGACAATTTATACCTATACAATAAACTGGTTTTGTACTATTTGATTCACTTATTGTATAATCGGATGAAATTTTAACATTTCTTCATTGTTCTTTTTCGGCTTTGGAACCATATTTTCGCTTTCAGTTATAACTTGCAATTCTACTTTCGATTTTTTTTATCAATTTATTTTTAGCATCAGATAATTTAGCATCTGAAATCATAAAGTATGAACTTTTTCTGGTTTCAATAACTTTTTCTGAAAGATTTTCTCATAAAGAATCATCAATTGTTTCTGGTACTCATTCTTTATGTTTGGAATCAAATGGAATCTCTTCAAATTCTCTTAGTAGAGAAAAAGAAGAAATTGAGTTTTTTTGAAACTTTTTGATTTCTTCATTATTCTTCGCATTCTTCTCTTTTTCTTCTTTTTCTTCTTTTTCTTCTTCAACTTTTGCATTTTTATCTTTGTTAACAGCATATTGAATACCAGCCCCTATTAGTCCAAAAACACCAACAAGGCCACCACCAATAAAAATCTTTTTAAATATCTTCTTTTTATCCATAAATTTTTTGATCCTCATTAAAAAATACATCTTCTAAAAATTCATTATTAGTTTTATTAATTTCTTTTTGTTTTTCTTCCAAAACTTCAAATCGCTTTTCAATTTTTGTATACATATCTTTTTTTATTAAATTAAATATATTAGGTTCTGTTTCAATATCATTAGCTGATATAAGTTCAAATGCTTTATCACTGTTTATATCAATTACTCCAAATAAGGTGTTGATTATTAAATTCAACTTATAATTAATTACATCAATCATTAAATCTTGTTTAAGTAAATGCTTTTCTAATTTGGTATAAAAAGGCGAAAGTGCAGCAAAATTAGCCTTAGTTAATGCATATCTAATTTCATTTTTGAAACTTCTTATCGAACCAATTGCTTCACTTTCAGAAATGCCTTTTCTTATTAAATCATTAACTTCTTTTTGGATTGAAATTCCTCTTTGATCTAAATTTTCTTTCCACTTCCTAAAAGTTAAAATATCATTCAATTCAGTAAATCGAAAAAACCCTCTCACCTCACCATTCAAATTAATTTTAGGTCTTCCGCCAAGATTTTCTTTTCCACTAATTACTTTTAAAACTTCCTCTTTTGATTTCTTAGGTGAATTTTTTATAAAATCTACCAAGTTATTAATTATGTTTGGATTCATCTTCTTCCTTTCTCTTTAATAATCATCAGCATTTCATAATTTACCATCCCCCTTTTTAAAGATCTGTGATTTTTCAAAATCATTGTAATAAGTATCAACAATAAATCTTGTACTATTATCAACATTAAAAATTAATTCTCCAATTCCAGCAGTTGCTAAAAAAACTTTCTCAGATTTAGTTAATCCTCCTCTTGCTCTATACATTTCATCAACTAAATCAATATCCTTTTGATTTAACTTAAAAATGCCTGTATAAGCCAAGTTATCAAATAAGGCCTGTGATAATCCACTTACGTTTAGGTTTTGTCTAAAATCACTTAAATTTTGAGTGGTTAGAATTAAAGAACCATTATATTTACGAATAGTTTTAACAGTATCAAATAAGAATCTTAAAGAAGCCATATTAATTGGATCGATAAACTTATGCGCTTCATCAACAAAAAGAATGATTTTCTTGTTTTGTTCTTTATTAAAGAAATAGTTGTTAGTAATTCTATTTTGTACAAAGGAAAGAATTAAATATAAAGCGCCTTGTGTTGAACTATTTTGGTTCTTAACATCTAAGTTATAGGTATCTAATATATTTAAGTCATTATCTAAATTAATTGTGGTATAGCCATTATATAAGTGTTCATATTTACCATGATTTTCAAAATCATATTTTAAAGTTAGTTTTCATTCTTCTAATAATGGTCTTAATAATTGATCTTCAATATGATTATCAAATTTAAATTCATCTAAGAATTTTAAATAATCACTTATAGTCTTATAATCTTTATTTTTTAATTCATTAAATTTTGTTTTTGGATCATAGTAGCCTAAACTATCAAAGAAAGCAGATAAAGTTAAATCTAAAACTCTAAAATACCTTTCATTTAAATCTGGATAAAGTAAGTTAAAGAATTCTCTAATCTTTTTAATATTTTGATTAATGATAATTGTGTTCTTAAAACTCTCGTTTAAATCATCAGTAAATTGAATATCAATTTGTAAAGGATTTATCTTAGTATCATGTCCTCTGCCTAATTCAATTAGGTTTCCATTTAGTTTTTTGCATATATCTCCATATTCTCTTTGGGGATCAAAAACAATTACTTCATTTCCTGCCATATATTGATTTCAAATAAATTTTTCAGTTAAGGCAGATTTTCCTACCCCCGATAACCCTAATAAAGCCATTGAGAAAGAAGTTCTATCTTTTGTTTTCTTAAAAATATCAAAAATGATAGGTGAACCGGAGGAACCATTAAAACCTAATATAAAATTATTACTATCATTTAACTCATTATTTGTCCATAATCATCCATAAATGAAATTTCTTGAACTGATTTCTAAATTGTTTTTCAAGAAATCTTTAGTAATAAAATTAGTATTAGCATATGCTTCTTTTTGAAGGAAAATATTTGGATTGATTTGCATAGAAGCATTAGCAAAAACAGTTTTATTGATTTTTTCGACGTTTTTTAGTTCTTCTAAACTTTTTCCTTTATTAATCAATAGAACACTCATATTAAAGACATTCATTTTTTGAACATTAATTTGCTCAATTAAATCTTCAATTACCTGAATATCAAGTCTTTTTCTTGAATTACGATAACGAGAACGATCTCCCTCAGCATTAGTACTGATAATCATTGCAGTTTTGTCTAATAATTTTTGTTTTCTTTCATCATTTAAAGGTTCTAAATTAATCATTACTGTTGATGGTGTATCATTCAATAATGATGTTCATCCGTGATTAATTGAAAGACTATTAAATTCATTAAAACTTTGAAAACTCATAAAATAATTATCCACGCAACAATATGACTTTTTAAATTCCATTTTCTTTGGTTTTAGGAATTTGATTAATTCATTATCTTTTTCAATGAAGAATTCAACATTTTTAGGTTTTGCAAAACCATAAGTAAAGAAATGCTTAATACTTTGTGCAAAATTAACCTTTCTTTTTATAGTTTTGGTTGGTTTTGTCTTATTTAAAACATTTTCTCCTTTGGTATTAATAAAATGTTGAATATCGCTGATTGAGATATCTTTACCAAAAGACATTGCTATTAATTTCATAAATTCAATTTTGGAAATGTTTTCCAATTTCAATTTTGCATTTTGAAATAAACTAAATAGTTCTTCTTGACGTTCTTTTAAAAGATTTTCATCATTAGCATAAAACATTAAATAATAGAAATTAGTATTTTTAGCACTATCCAGATTGGTTAAATCATACAAATTATGCTGAAAATAATTTCTTACACTATCATTTTCCTTAATCCTTTGAGAACTAAGTATTAAATCCTCAGTATATTTAATATTCTTTTTTAAGTTCATTGCTTCTGTTGTTTTAATTAAGGTGATTTTAAAAGTTAATTGGTTAAAAATAGAAATTAATTGTTCCATATAAGCAATTCGATCTTCTTCATCTTCTGTAAAGATATTAAAACCTTTAATTCTAAACCCTGCTACATAAGAATTGCTATGACCATTTTCAACTTCTAAAACTTGGTTTTCTTTTAATTTGATATATGGGATTAATAATTCAGTATCAAACTTGGTTTTTTCACCATATTTACGAATCTGAATTCAGAACTTCAATGCTCTAAATAATAATAGGTAATATCTACAATTATGTTTTTTTGATTTAATTAAAATTCAAAAGGTGCTTAGAATAATTCCAATGCTAATCAATAACTTAAATCAAATACTTAATTTTTCGTTGATTGCAAAACCTAAAACAAAGGCTAATCCTAATATCACCATCATAATTAGAAAATCAAAAACTGTGAAATCTCTAAAAATAGTCATTCTTGTTGTATTTAATTTACGATTTTGATACATTATTTTTGTCCCCTTCTTATATCGGCTACTGCTTGGTTAAGATAAGTTTGATCAAAGTTCAATCTATTTAATAATTCTCTACTTCTATTAATATAATGATCACGTCTTGTTTTCATATCATTAATTTGTGATTTCATAAATGAGATTTTATTAACATCTTCTAAGGTTTTAGCATTTTTAGCTTCTAAATCAGCCAATTGTCTTTCATTAAATTTGATTTCTTTATCATAATTTGTAATGTTGTTGGCAAAACTCTTAGTCATATCTTCTGAATTTGTAAATGTTTTGAAGGTATCGTTTTCATTTCCGGTTCCTTCAACTCCTTTTGATAATGATTTTGCCTCATTAAAGGTTTCCTTTCTTGATCTTAAATCATCTTTGTTTGTTCCAGAAGAATTAAATGTTTTGACCATTTCAGTACTCATTCCACTTTGTTGCATTTTTGCATTATGAATGCCTTTTTTAATGCCTAATATTCCCTTACCAATTGTGCCCCCAATTGCCGACATTCCACCCTTAGCGGCGGTAGCACCTAATGTTGCACCACCAGAAGCAACTGCTGCAGTAGCAACTCCAACACCCATTGCTAATTGGGCTCCTTTTTTAAATGGTGCCATCATCATTTTAAAATCATCATTAGTAGTTGCTTCACCAATAAAAGCAACCACAACATTGGAAAGTGTCTTTACAGCAATGGCTGTTCCTGAATAAAGAACAATTTGAATCGTCATCCTGATTCATTCTTTATTAAAGCCAGATCTATTTTCAAAGAATTTATTTATTGCTCCTTCATTGGTATAACGATTAATTCCAGTTATAAAAATTAAATAGAATTGAAAAGCAGATAATTGGGTTAGAATTGCTAATGCTTTTTGCATAAACATTTCTTTTCATTTATGTAAATTTTTACCTCCATCAACAATTGATGAAGTGGCCACAAATGGTGAAATAATAAATAAGAAATAGAGTTGTAAAGTTTTAACTAAACTAGATACTAAAACTCCACCCAAGAAACTTAAACTCACTCAACCAACTATTGCATTTTTAATTAGTGAGAAAGCAATATCAATACTACTTGGACCTGAATCAGTAAAGTTTAAAGCAGCTTTATAGAATTCCAAAAATCCCGGTGCTAAAAACGCTCCTTTTTGAATTAAATTCTTTTGTAATTCAGGTCATTCAGAATTTAACTGTAAATAAATCTTTTTCACAACTGATAGGTTTATGTTATCATCAGTTAGTGTTATAGCTTTATTAATTAAATTTGTAATTAAAATCATAAATAAGTTAAGTATAAAAATAATCAAGGGAATAGCTACAATTCAACCTATAGCCGGTAAAATTTGTCTTAAAGATTCTTTAAAACTTTTTTGGTTTTCTTCTGTTCCTTTTTTAATATGAAATTTAATAGCAACTCCGATAATTGCGAAACATATTAATGGAACACAAATAATTACAATTCCTAAAAAGGCAATGGGTAATGAATGAATACTTAATTGCACTGAATCAAATGATCCATAAATCATATAATGGAGCATCTTGAAGCCCACCAAATCAATAAGGTAGAACAAACCATCTAAAATTGCAAATGGGAAACTAACTAATATTCCTCAAATTAAACCAAAGAACAAATATACAAATGGACCCAGAATAACCATTCCTAAGCCACTTGTAATAACACTTAAACCTTTCATAAATTCATCCGATTTAAATTAACTTCATCCAATGATGGCTGCCGCAGTTGCTAACAAGATTCCGAATAAGGCAAAAATTCCAACAGATATTCCTACTCCAATTCATGCTCATCTTATTTTTGCTTTTAATTTTTTAACTTCTTCTTCATCTTTACTTGCATTCATTTTAGCCCCAACTGCAGCTGAACATATGATTGCCCCGATAAAGGCAATTACAACTAAAATTGCACAGACAATACTTCCTCATTTTCCAACTAAATTAATTAGTTCTTTTCCTTGTGTCTTTACAGTTTCAATTACTCTTCCTGATTCATCCGACATTACAAGGCTATTTAATTTATTGGTTATTTTATCAAACATAATATAAAAATTCCTTTCATAATTTCTTTGTTTATTGTAATAAACAAAAATATCGTCTTATTTATATAAATAGACGTGATAGTTTTTTATATTTACTTATTTTTTAATAAAACACTCAAAAACAAAATTTTTTATTCAATATTATCATTGAATCTTAAATCAAAGGAAACTTCATTTTTCGCAAACTTTCTTAATGCTTCCATTGCTTTTGGGATATCAATATCTCTTTTTAAAGTATTAACTCATATCCCTGTATTTACATCTTGCTTACCAAAAAGGTATTTAGGATATCATATTGCTTCTTTTTCATATACTTTTCAAAATGGTGTTTCATTAACATTTGCATATACTCCGGAAGCAAGTCCTAATGGGATTAAAAACTCATTTAATAATTGTACAATTCGATTGAATCTTCATCCTGGTTCATATTCAAGTTCAGAACTTCCAATTTCAAAGAAATATCTCTCGATATTTTTAGGATTACCCATTTCAATTAAAAGGTGTTCATCTTTGTTCAAAAATTCAGTGGCACTTGTAATTACACTATTAATTAATCTCTTAGTTTCAGGGCCGATTTGTTCTTTGATTGAAAGATTATTATTAGTTAATTCCTTCATTAGATTTAACATTAAATCACAATACTTAGTTAAAAATGAACTAATCATACTACTTGAATTTAATAAATCGTTGTCTTTTTCATACATTGAAGTATAAAGTTTTCAAATTTCACCATTAAAGATTACTAGAACTGCTCAATCATTTTCAGTTCAATTAGGGTATAAAGTGTCATCCTCCAAAGTTCTACTAATAGTAAATTGATTTCATCTTAATCAATCCTCAATTTGAATATTTTTTGCTCCTCAAAGTTTTTTATATTCCTCAAAAGTTTGATCAAACTTACTGCTTTGCTTTCTATATGGCTTTTTATCCAGATAATGTCCATTTGAAGACATAATTTCAATTTTATCTGGAATATCTTTTACCTTGTTTTTAGCATCCATTAATCTCTGCTGTACTTCCTCAGTTGAAAAAGGTGTTTTATCTGCATTTCGGTATTTCCCTAAACCTAATACATATCCCAAACTTTTATCCATTCCAAATGGCTTTTCATCATTGTTATGATCTGGCATTTCTGATAACATTGAAGTTCATAATGAATAATGTTCTTCATTTGCTTTATCAGTATTCGGTTTAAAAGGGAAGTTTTCGCCACCAGGTCCTGGATTAGGTTTTGGCTCTGGTTTCGGTTTAGGTCTTTCATGATGATCATCATTTATTATCGGATTAAAACAACTCATAGTTATCAATGGAGCAGTACTTAGCATCACTCCTGATAGTATCCCTAAAATCATTTTTTTCTTCATATTTATTTAACCTCTTTCTTATAGCAATTTTGGCTTAAATTTTAAATATTTCAATTGAATAATGACGTAATCAGCATTATTATATTTGGTTTCATTTGTCTCTAATTCTTCAATTGCTTCTTTATACTTACGAAACACATTTTCAATTTTTAATGCGCGATTTTCAAAAATTCTTACAATTGCAAAATTCTTGTCATTTATTTCACTTAGTCTCATCTTTTCTCCCACATATGTGTGTATGAATGCCTAAATAATATGAATGCTATTGCATGAGCGCTCATTAATACAATTATTCATTCAAGCACCCAAGCAACATTCATATATATACGTATTATCCGCATACATATGCATAAGCATACCTACACTGCACCTATCTTAATTTTACTTCTCTTTAACTACTTTATTTTAATTATTTTGCATCATTGCTCAATAATTTGGTTTTCATCTTCAAAGAAATAATCTAATTTGCTACCATAAAGTGTTTCTAAATAGCCAATGATATCAGGTAATAATTGTTTCACCATGTAATAAGTCATCTTACATTCCTTAACAATTTTATAGTCCTTTATGCTATAAATTTTTTTGCCCAATAGGATTGTTAATAAAAACAATTTTTCAATTTCTGGTTTCTTTTTTAAGGAAATGTTTTTTAAAAGCAAATAATCATCAATTATTTTAAAATTCATTCTTAACTAAATTCCTAATTCAAGTTCTTTTACTAATTCTTTTTCTTTATCATTTTCTTTATAAAATGCTTCAACTTCTTTTTCACTATAACCCAAATTTTCTAAATCAATTTGCTTTTGTAAATCATATTTTTCTAATAACATTGCTATATGATTGATTTTCATTGCTCTAATATCTTGAGAAAATTCTTTGATGAAGTCAAATGCTAATTCATCTAATTCCCGATCTCAGACATATTCTTTAAAAGTCCAATCTTCTTTTAATAAAACCCAATCAGCATTTGCCATCGCTGAATTAGCAACAGTTTGATAAGCAATTGCTTTATCTGCATTATTTCAAATTTTTTCCGGGATTATCATTTCAAGATCTTCTTTGGTATATATTTCAAATTCGTTAAGTGCTTGACTATGATTATCAGCATAATAAAAATCTCTTAACACCTCATAAACATTAAATTTTCTTTCATTAAAGTTTGTGTTTCAATAATAATCAAATTCATCACCAAAAGTTTCATGCATACACTTTTTTAGGTCTTGAATTGAAATTGGTTTGGTTTCACCATAGTAAGGACTTAATTGATAAAATTCTCAACCCGGTCTTTTAAATTGCACACAGTAAGCAATATCAAGGTCATTTAATTCCTTAGCATTGAAATTAAATTGGGTGTCTAAATATTCATTTAGATCATCAATTCTATAATATCCTAAATCATTGGCATATTCTTTGAAATTAGAATCAATTACAGGTTTAATTTCATAAGAAAACTTTTCTACTTTTTCTCAGAAAGTCATTTCATCTCCTTTTGGTTGTTGCTTTCAATATCAATAATTGTCTGAAACAAACTTTTTAAGACATTTACTAGAATAGAATTTCCTGCTTGTCTTCATAGACAATTATTGTCTAATATCCCTTTTTTAATGAAGGGAATTAATTTATTAAAATCTTTGTTTGAAAAACCCATTACCAAATAAGCCTCTCTTGGTGTTATGAACCGATATGGCAATTTATTTTTAAAATGGTTCTTCATTTTTATATACCCTAAAAAAGGAATTCGATCCTGTTTTGTAGTTAGGGTATTAATTATGAATTTTCTTTGTCTATTTAATTCAATATCACTTAAATCAATTCCTTGATTTATCATTCTTAGTCTTGAAGGTGTGTTATTGATTAAGACACTTTTTGCTTCTTCGTTAAAATTATTTTTAATATCAAATATTGATAGTCATTCATCTTCTTTTAGATTTTCTGGAATTGGTTTTCCTTTTTGATTAACATAATTGCTAAATTCATTATCATCTTTAAAAGGAACATTAATTTCCTTTCTAATAGATAAGGCAAATACTCTTTCTCTTCGTTGTAATGAACTATGTTCTAAACCATTAAAGATACCTGTAAAAGTCCTATAACCTAATTCATCTAATTGATTTAATCATTCTTGATATTCGATTCCATATTTTTGAACTAATGATTTCACATTTTCAAGTATTAGATATTTTGGTTTATGACTTGTCTCTTTTAAGATTCTGGCTATTTCTCAAATTAAATGAGAAGTGAAAGAAACATCTTTAATTCCTTTATCTCTTCCCATATTAGCCAAGGAAAGACCCTGACATGGGAATGAATAGGTTAAGATATGAACTTCTAAGTCATCAATTGTTTTCCCACTTAAATTTCTAATATCACTTGTATTGTTATTCAGTATATCAGCAACAGTAAGAATTTCTTTTAACTGTTTTGATTTGAATTGTAAATTAGTAGAAGATTTTGAATCATTGGAATATACCTTATCATTTAAATATGAATTTACATCAGTAATGTTATTTACATCTAAAATTCTTCTTACATTATTAGGATGTAAATTGTGATGAATAGCAGCATAAGCAATAGTGGCTTTAATATCTCAATCAGAAACACCTACAACTTCAAAATTAATAGGACTGTTTTGATTTAATAAACTAATTGCTTTATGTTGCGCTCCAATCCCGGCAAAAGCCTCAAATATCTTTAACTTTCTTCTTTTTAAAGACATTTTATTACCTCCTGAAATAATGCTTCAAGAACTTCAACACTTATGGAATTTCCACATGTAAAAATCATTTTATTTTCAGGAAGTATTTCAGTTTGTTTGACTTTTAAAGCATCTTCCTTATCAAAACCCATGTATTGGTATACCTCAATAGCATTCATGTAGAATAATTTATTTCTCTTTTCATCATAAATTTTGATTCTACTATTAGCACCAGATGCTGTTAAAGTAGGACCAAATAAATCTGGTTTATAAATATATGATTCACTATTAAATGAAGTGTAATTTAATAATGTGGATTTTATTATTCCTTGATTGCTTGTTTTAAATTCCGCAAAACTATGATTTAGCAAATGAGAACAATTAATGTGGTTATCATTCATATCTATAATTCTTGATAATGAATTTTTATGTTTAAATGACTTTGGAAAATGAAATTCATTAGGATTTGACTTTAATAAAGAAACAAGAAATACTCTTTCTCGATTTTGTGAACTACCAAATTCACTTGCATTTAAAACAGATCATTTTGATTTGTATCCAAGTTCATCCAAAACATTTATTCAATTATTAAAATCTTTAAAAAATCTCTTAGAAGTTAATGCTTTTACATTTTCTAAAACTAAGCATTTTGGTAGGCTATTAATGCTTGTTTTTAGGATTCTTTCAATTTCATAAAGTAATCCACTTCGATTCCCCTTAATTATTCCTTTTTGCTTGCCTTGTTGTGATAAGTCCTGACATGGGAATGAATAGGTTAAGATATCAATATTATTAGGTAATTTGAAAAATTGATTAATATCAGTGAAACCTTCTCATTTAGAATTTAACTTATAAACTTTGTTTAAATATTCATTATCAACATAAGCATATAAATAAGGGAAAATCTTTTGTAATTTATTTAACTTAATATTAGAAAAATAATATTTATTAATAATAGTTTTACTATCATTACTAAAACAATATTTATTTAGTGTTTCAACCATTTGTTGTTTTTCTAGATTAGATGGTTTTAAAGTTCCATAGTGGATAATCATGTATGAAACTATCGCATCAATGTAAAACTCAATTGCTCCAACTGGAATAATTTCAATATCCAAATTCTTCTTTAGATTTTTTAATGCCTTTAATTGACTACCAATCCCAGCAAATGCTTCAAATAATCTAATTTCTTTCATTAAGTATTAACATCCAAATTAGAATCTTCCACATCTTCTGATTTTAATAATTTAGTATCTTCATTTTCAGTTGCCTCTTTTAAATACGTGGTATAAATATCTTCTAATTCTCTTTCGAATTGATCCTGTTCTTTCTTTTTATTTGCTTTTTCATATGCATCATTTAGTTTTAAAAAATATTTATTAAGTTTTATTTTTTCTAAAAGGGGTAGTTCTTCTAATTTTGATTTCTCAACTAATGCTTTGAATTCTGAATCACCCAAATCTCCAAAAATTTGTTCGCTATGTTTGTTATAGAAATTTCATAATTTTTTTTCTTTATTTCTATTAATTTTCATTAGATTTGTAGGGTTTGTCTTTTGTTTTTCCTTGTTTTCAGTTTCATCCGCTGATGTTTCAGCTTCCTTCTCCATATAAAAATCAAAAGTTTTAATAATTTTAGGTTTTATATGGTTGCTTAAATATGACAAGCCAGCTTTAACGTCGTATTTTAAATATTGATAAGCAAATTTAATTTTTAATCACAAGGATTTTTCTTGTTTTTGCAAAACTATAATCTCGTCCTTAGGAAGTTTTTGTAGTTCAGCAATCCCAATAGCCTCTCTTTCTTGTGTCGAAGATGTCTCACTGCTATTATTAACTGATGTAGTTGTGGAAGTTTTGGTATATTTTTCTTTCCCAATTAATTGAGATATTTCATTTAATGTTTCTCTATTGTTGATTCCACCTAAGAAAATTCAACTATTGAAAACGTCTTTAATTGTTTTTGATGATTTTTCGTATTTAATTTCCAATTGATTAATTGATTGTAAAACACAAGCAAAAAAAATTCCTCTTCCTCTTGCAACAGATAATTTTGTTTGCATTGATGATATGGCTGGAATATTTCCAAATTCATCCAATAAGAATAATAATTGCCGTTCTAATTTACCTAATTCATTCTTTTCAGCAAAACTTGTTGCTGCCATATATAAAGATTGAATAAAGTTGAAAATAATAACATGTCTAGACTCATCATTTTCAGGAACTTTAAGAAAAATAGCAAATGGTTTATTTTCTTTAAACAAATTGATAAATTCTATTTCGGATGTATTTATCACATCATTTAATTCCTTATCTTGAATAAAAGGGATAATCGCTTGAACTGCAATACCAATTTGACCTGATAATTGTTTTGTTGGTGAATTGCGATAACCAACTACAATATCACGAATTATAAATGCATCACTAACTAAATCTTTGCGATAAAATATCTTGTTAAATCAATTACCATTTTGAAAGTTTTGAATTTCTAAAAATACCAATAGATTATTAAAGGTAAAATCTTCTTTTGTAAATTCATTTGGATAATAATAACCATATAGCAACATAAATGCTAAACCAGAATATAAAAGTTGAATTGCTCCAAAATCCCAGAAATTATTTTCACTACTTAAATTTCACTCTTTTAAACTTCTTATTAATAAATCAATTTGTTTAAATGAGAAGTTGAAATTTATATGGTTTGGATCTTGAAAAGTTAAATCTCAAATGGTGCCTAACATTGCCCAACCCATAGAATTTCTTGGATTAATTAAATCTAATACTAAAACGTTATATCCTTTATTTGAAAGTGGTTTAGTGAAAATAGCGCTAAGTTCTCCTTTCAAGTCAGAAACCACCATATGGGGTTTAATTTCGTCTTTTAAGCACATATTGTAATAAATAGAGGGAATTATAACCTTTTGGGTTTTTCCGGACCCAGAACCGCCTAAAATTAAAGTTTGGTTTTGTCTTAAAACATATGCTTTGTTATTAGTAGCACTGATTACTCAACCTGGTTCACCTTTGTTTTTATTAGAAAAAGGATTTTTAACTAAATATTTTTGAACAAAGATATTTTTATCACCAATATTCTTCACTTGGTTATAAAGCCATACATCATTCTTATCATGATTTGCTTTATTAAACCGTGTTTTTAGCTTAGGAAGAGCAATAAAGATAAAGGCAAATATAATATCGATAATGATCAAAGCAATCAATATTATTCATCAGCACTCTTGAAAAGTATTACCTAAAAAGTTTCAAAATTGATTTTGAGAAATAATTGAATTAAGTTTAGAATAATGTTTTCAAAAGAAGCAAATAATCCCAATCACAAGAATTGAAATAAGATTAAATCCTAAAACAAAACAAAAGATTTTAAAAGTTTTTCATCCACTATTATTCAAATGATTTTCTCTATTTTTCATAAAGTCTTTCAAATTCTAAAAATTTATTTAGCGCCTCTCTTCTTTGTTTTAGAATAATCTTTTCAATTTCATTATTAAAGTGATTTTTATCAGAAAGGAAAGGAGTTTTAAATGGCTTTTTGGTTTTCATTCGCTTCTTTAATATTAAAATATTTCGATTTTTATTTTTTAATGATATATTTTCTGTTTTGCTCAATTGACCTTCTTTGATTTTTTTTATCATTGCGTTTCCTAAACCATTTCATAATTCTGATTCTTCTTTTTTAATCATTTCATATTTATGTTCTTTCATAAAGATTGAACCGTCTGAATCATTTAGAATAATTAATTTAGTATTAATAAAATCATTAAATAAGTTTTCTAATTCTGGATTAGTTCTAATATTCATTTCAATCATTTCATTTATAACTGCTTTGGCTTCTTTATTTAATGTTTTATAGTTCAAGGCATTTGGTTTTCTTAACTCATTAAATCTCATTGCTAAGTGTTCCAAATCCTTAATTTCTTGATCTTGTTTAAATAAATTTCTTAAATCAATTTTTAAATCTCTTAATTCTTTTACATGATTTTGATAAATTTCATATTTTTGTTCATCCAAAAGTTTTTGCTCAATAACAGCGGCAAATTTTTTAAATTCACTAATTTTGATAAAACCGTCTTTTTTAAAACTTAAATTGGACTTATTTGGATAGACCAAACTTCTTTGTTTTTCTCAAAAAGCTAAATGAATATGCGGATTTTTAGTATTTGCATGGATGGCAAAAATAACATTTAAATTATTTAAGGACAAATTATTGCGATGAAAGAAATAATCTAAATTTTGAACTAATAGTTTAGATATTTTTCTATGATCAAAAATTCGTTTAGTAATTCCAAATTCACCAAAACTTAAATGAGTGTCTCAAATGTATTGTTCTTCTTCCATTAAACCTAATTCTTTTTTAACAAAACTTTTTTCAACATTAATAAATTGCTTTTTGTCGTTTGAATATCAAAATAAACCACTATTAATGTTTGTTTCATTATTTAAAATATTAAATTTCTTTGTATGGCTATTAAATCAATTTAAAGCCTCTTTATCACTATCGAAAGTAGGCATTTCACCTTCGTAATTAAAGCAAGCCTCATCACGGGTTATATAATCAATAAAACCACCAGTTTTAAAATAAGTTAAATTTTTATTACCAATTTCTTTTAAATATGGATTAGTACTATAAGCATCAATTCCTCTACTAAAACCTATATTATTATTTGGTTTAAAAATAATTAAAGAAGACATAATCTAAAACTCTAATTGAAAATCATCTTTTGATATTCCTTTATCTATTTCTTCTTTTTCTTTTTCAGAAGAAAGTTCTTCAGCTAGTTTAAAGTATTTTTCATTTTTATACTCTTTATCTTGTTTAAGTTCAAATAAATCAACTTTATTAATTAATACTTCCACAAAACTTCGTCTTGTATTGTCTTTAATTGATGTATAAACATTCTTTTTAAGTTTTCCTTCAACTTTAATCATCGCCTTTTTGTGTTCCTTATGAAAATCAGAAATTTTTTCTGCTTCTTCGTTAAAAGCAACTAAGTCAAAGAATTGAATATCTTTTTTATCTTTATCCCTTATTGCTAAAACACATTTAATATATTGCGCTGAATTATTATCATGAAGTTCACCTACTTTATATAGGAATCCAGACATTTTGATTTTATTCATATTTCTCTCTTTCTCGCATGCATTCATTCATACGTATAAATAAATAAAATAAAAATTTATATTTACTATTCTTATATCTCAAATCTATTTTTTATACTTTTATTTATTCCCTTACTTTTTTAAGTGTTGTTTTTTGCTTAGTTATAGTAAAAGTGAATAATTATTTGTTATTTTTTTATATTCTTAAAGCAAATAACAATTTTTAGGCATAGCGAAAAATAAGTTTTCCAAACAAAACCCCCTTACTTTTATTTATTAAAATTTTGCTTGGTAGATTTGGATATGTCTAACTGAAACAAAACTTTTCTTAGCCCTATCGTATTTTCTCTCTATAAAAATGGTTAATTTTCTCAATTGGGTTAATAAAGATAAATTTAGTACTGTAATAAAATCATTTATTTTGTAATCATTTATCCCAAAACCCACATTACTTATAGTTAAATTAACTATTTTATTTTTCTTTTGCTTTCCAACAAAGAAATTGAAACGGTTTAATGCAATTAAGCCAGTAATTCCATTGTAAAGCGCTTGGAAAATTTGATTAATTGATTTAATTTTTAGAACATTACTTATTGAACCATTATTTTTAACCACAGTTTTAGTAATCATTCATTTATGTCCCTCACATGAGACAATGCCTAATTTTTTTAAATCTCTTAATCCGTGTTCTAAACGGAAATTAGAAATTCCAAAATGACTAAATTCACTTTTGAATAAAAAATTTCTTTTTGATAATTTTCTCATAATCAAAATTACTAATAAAACTAAAAAAGCATTTTGTCTTTTTTGTAATTTTTTCACTACTGAATATCTCAAATTAAATTTAATTAATCCTTCATATTTGAAAAATTGATTAGCATCTACCTTCAAATATTTTCTTTTAGAACATAAATCACTAAATAATTTTTCTTGTTCTCACTTATTTAGAAATTTGTGATATTCATTAGCATCATTCATTATTTCATATACTCTACTCATAAAATTTCCTTCCTTTTTTATTGAAACAAACCTTTTTTATGGTAAAATATATGTAGGTTTGTGAGGAACCTAAATTCAACAAATATCCCTGCTGACGGGGATTTTTATTTTTTTGTTTTTTAGTGTTCGATTTTCAATTTTGAGTAATAAAAAAACTACCACCCGAATGAGTAATAGTTTTTGTTGTGATAAATAACTTTTAAAACAGCGATAGAGCAAGCACCTTATTTTTGACACGGTCAAAAATTTTAGTTAATATTAAAGAGTTTTATAAAATCAAATTATGTTCAAAAAAATGGAATTTTCTCCTGATGAATAAGCCATTTTAAGTCATATCAACTATTAATAATTAAAATAGCATTTACATGGTTAATTTAGACATCAATAATTTTAAAATAAAACAAGTGAATGCTATCTATAATTTCAGATGAACTAAATTCAATAAATTTTATTGAAAACGAATATCTTTTTTAAAGAATCGTTTTTTTTTTTTTTTTTGTAAATTGAGTTAAAATTAATAATAAATAAACATTTTAAATAAAGGAAAACATTCATATGAGTGAAAACAAGAAAATGAAACGAAAAAAATTAGCAATTGGATTAGGAATTGCAGGATCAGTAGTAGTTGTTGCACCAATAATAACTATTAGTGCAATAAAGATTAATTTTAAAAATAAGAAAAATCAAATGATTGATTTAATTAAAAAATATCAAATTGAGTTTAACAATTTCTTAAATATTAATAAAGAATTAACTGATTCAATTTCTCAATTTCAAAATATTGGTTCAACAACAATTGATTTTATTAATAAATCTAATTCGAATTCAGAAATTCACAAAAAAATGACAATGTTAGAATCGCGTCGAGTTGCGATAGTAGAATTAATTGTTAAACATTTGCGTTCTTCTTTGAATCAAAAAATATCTAAAGCAGAAAAATTAATTGATAGTGAAAGTGAATTAGAAAAATATAAATCAGCATATATTACTTTTAAAAACACAATTGACAACATATTAAATAGCTTAGAATCAACTTCAACTTATTTAGATATTTCCAAAAAGATTGATTTATTTAATAAAGCTTTTGAATCTTTGATTTTAGATAAAGAAGAAATTGATTTTCAAATTGAAAAGAAAAATTTTGTTGAGAAAATGGAGAATGTCAAAAACACTTACTTGTGATTAATAGATGTAATTAAGGATACTGAAAAAATAGATTTGTTAAAGCCTCTAAAAACATTTATACAAAATGTAAACCTAGAAAATATCAAAAATAATTCAGCCTTATCTTCTTATAAAACAAAATTGAATGAAATTTTATTGAGTTATAGATACATATGAAGAACAAAAGATTCAAGAAATTCATAAGTTAAATGATTTATATTCTCATATTATCAATGAGGAGCTTCCATTATATTCTGACCCAAGCCTTTCAGATATCAAAGATGAATTTGAAACAATAATTAATAAAAAAGTGTCTTCAAACCTTTCTTATAATATAAGTAAAACAGAAGTTGAAAACAGAATTGCTGAATTGAGTGATGCTTCAAAAATAGCAAGTAGTAAAAGAAGCAATAGAATGGAAGATGTTTCAACGCTAAAATCAAGTATTAAAAATGTGACTTATGATCTTTCAAATTTTTCTTCAACGTTGAAAGATAATGTCTATTTAACTGAATTAGATTCTATAGTAACTGAAATAGTTGAAAATAGTAACAAAATTAATCTTGATAATATTTCATTTAATGAATTAAAAGAAACAAATAATTATCTACATGCAAAATTAGAATTGATATCATTAAAAGATCCGGTCGAAAAATTATATAAACTAAAATATGACATTGAAAACTCATTCACTTCTTTAGATCCAAGGGTTAAACAAATGTTTGGCAATTCATTAATCTTAAATATAAAAGAAATATCTCTACAAAATATAAACGAATTAATTTCTAAGTTTGAATTATGAAAAAATAACTCAATAGAAATTAATAAAATATTTGAAAAAATTAATGCAATTATGCAAAACCCTAATTATACTGATTTGAGCAATGAAGAACATAATGGTAAATATCTCGCAATTAAGAATGAATTAGATAGTATTTTAAATGATGTTATTTCTAAATTAAATATAAACATAAATGACATTAATGAATTTGATCATTTGAATGCAATAATTACTAAATCATTTGAAGATGCTATGAAAAATAAGGAATCAATTGATGCTTCATCATCTAATTAATTAGTTAAGAAAGGAATAAAAAAATGAAAAAGAGAAAATTATTATACAGCCTTTTAGCTATATCTACATTAGGATTAACAGCAGCGACATTTGCAACTTTAATTAGCAAGACATCCTTAAACACTGATGAAGAGAAAAAGATTTTAAATCAAATTTCAAATTATAAGTGATTAAATAATGAAGCAAACAAAATAAAGCATGATATTAGTAATTACGAAAGACCAAAAATTTATATTAATCAAAATTCATATAATTCTTTGTTATTAAACAAAGATGAAAAAATTAAATTTTATAAAAAATTGATAGCAGATAAGACTAATGCAAAAATAAATGAAATAATTAATAATTTCAAAATTAATAATGTGTATGATAACTTAACATTTAAGTATGCTAAATTTCTTCCAGATATAACATTTCCAAAAATTGATTATAATGATGACTTTTTGACAACATTAAAAAAATATGATGAAATCACTAACATTTTTAAAAAAATGAAACAATTAGAAGATGAAATTTCAATAAAATATCCTGAAGATTTAAATATTTTTAACAAATATTTAAGTATTTCTGATTATATTGATAATAATTTAGTCTCTGATACAACAAAAAAAATAAATGATGATTTCAAACAAAAATTGGCTGATTGAAAATCTTTAAATGTTGTTGAACGTTTTTCAAATTCAAATGCTTATAAAGATTTATTTAGTGATTTAGAAAAATATATTAATACAATTAAATCAGAATTGGGAGAACAAATAGATTTACAAGAAAATTTTGACACCCATAGTATTATTTCACATATAAAAACTGCCAATACATTTTTAGAAGACACTATTCAATCAAATAATTTAAATAGTAATTTAGATTTAAAACAACAAATTATTGATGCCATATCTGATTCAAAGAGAATTACTAATTCATTTACTAATTTAATTTCTACTTCTAAAAATATTGATGAAAAAGATTATAAAGTCAAATTGAAGAAAATTTATGATTCAGCAATTTTATTATTAAATAAAATAAACAAATTACGTTCAAATGTTGTTCTTTATGTAATGAAAAATTTAGGTTTTTCATATTTAGAAGACACAATGAATGATCAAATATTAGATGAATACTTACAAGAATATAAAAATAATTACAATGCTTTTGTAGGTTTATTTAATGCATTAAATTATAATGATACATCTTTAACAGACCTATTAAATACAACAGATAAGATATCTCAATACATTGAGTCATACAAGTCAACCAATGATATTTACTTCAATAGATATGATATTAGAAGAAGAAATTTAATAGCAAAATTGAATGCAGAATTTATTAACAAATCCAAATATTACGATGTAATTTCAACATATTTTATTTCTGACTTGAATTCTTTCATGTTTGGGTATGGAAGAGAAGAATTTAATGTTTATGAAAACAATTTGTATAAAAACGAAGAGTTAAAATGAACCTTTTTGAGTAAAATATTTAATAAATATTTAACAATAATTAATGAAATGCGGAATGAAGTTTATTATGAAAAATTAATGAATGAAGAAGAATTGTTAAATTTAAAGCGCCAATTTATTACTGAGCTTAATGAAGGAATAAAAACAAATATTTTAGCTAAATCAAATGAAATGGCAATTGAAATTAAAACAATAATTGAAAAAGCAATTGAAACAAATGATTTTAAAACTTTACAAAACGAAGATATTCTGTTTTTAAAAGAGCAATTAATTTTAATTAAAGAATGTATTGATAGAGATTTAATTTTAAATTCAATATTCTTTAACTTAGATTTTTTCACAAATGAAGATTTACTTAAAAGTAATTGAATATGGAATGAAGAAAATAAAATGTATCAATCTGGGTTTATAGGTTCATTTATTCCTAATTCCCAAAGCCCTATTAAATTTATTTCTAATAATGGTGAAAAGAAAACCATTGATATTTCAAGAGTTTGAAATCTTGTGAAAATTTTACAACAATAATTTAGATTCAATGTTTCTTAAACAAAAATAGCAAATTGTTATAATTTTGCTATTTTTTTGTCCTATAGTTTAGATTTGATATGGTAATGAAAATGTTAATAAAGGATAAAATTAAAATGTCCTATCTCCAATTATCTTAATTTTGATAAAAAATCTAAATAAAAATTCTAAAATTATAAATGCTATTTCTTATAATTAAAACGGCCATTTGAAATGTTAAAATTATTTTATTAAAAAAACAATAAGGAGATTATATGTCTTTAAAAGCAGGTATAGTTGGATTGCCTAATGTTGGTAAGTCGACCTTATTTTCAGCACTTACTTTAAATGAAGCTGAATCAGCTAATTATGCTTTTACAACAATTGAACCAAATATAGCAGTTGTCAATTTAAAAGATAAGAGATTATATGAATTGGCAAAAATCGTGAACACTAAAAAGATTGTACCAGCCACATTTCAATTTGTAGATATTGCAGGACTAGTGGAAGGAGCCTCCAAAGGTGAGGGCTTAGGAAATAAATTTTTAGCTAATATAAGAGAAGTAGATGCAATTGTACATGTAGTGCGATGTTTCGAAAATGAAGATGTTGTGCATGTAAGCAATAGAATTAATCCAATTGATGATATGAAGATTATTAATTTGGAATTAATTTTTGCTGATTTACAAACTATTGAAAATGTTATTAATCGAATTGGGAAAAAAGCCCAAAATACTAATGATAAAGAATTGAAATTCGAATATAGTGTTGTTTTAAAAATTAAAGAAGCCTTGCAAAATGAAATCATGGTTAAAAACATGGTTCTTCTTCCTGAAGAACAAGCTATTATCAAACCGTATCAATTATTAACAGCAAAGCCAACTATTTATGTAGCTAATTTGGATACTAATAATTTTAAAAATATTAATGAAGCAAAACATTTTCAAGTTCTAAAAGAATATTTAGAAAACCAAAATGAAATTATTATTCCAATTTGCATTAAATTGGAATATGAAGTAAGTCAATTTGATGAAGAAGAAAAATTAACTTTCTTAAATGGATATAATATTGAAGAATCGGGAATTGATAATATTATTAAAAAAAGTTTTTATTTATTAGATCAGGCAACTTATTTTACAGCCGGGGAAATAGAAGCTAGAGCATGAGTTTTTAAAAAAGGTCAAAATGCAGCGGAATGTGCTGGTATTATTCACACTGACTTTGAAAAGAAATTTGTTAAAGCTGAAGTTATTAAATATGAAGACTATATAGAATTTAATGGCGAAAAAGGTTGTCGTGAAAATGGAAAAATCAACTTGGAAGGGCGTAACTATTTAATGCAAGATGGCGATGTTTGTTATTTTAAGGTGGCAAAATAATTATGAACCAAAGACATTGTAAGTTAGCGATAGCAAATTTAATTCTTGGCATCATTTTTATTGGGTTATTTGCTTATTTCATAAGTATTTTTGCATTAAAAAAAGTCGAGCCAATTGATACCGAAATCCACTATTTACAAAAATATCAAGCCATATCTTTATTTTTAGGTATTTCATTATTAATTTTATTTGTAATAACCCGATCTATTCTTGCTATTTTCTTATTCAAACCATATTTATTTCTTGAATCAAGAGCAATTTATGGTTTTTCTATTTGTGCTATATTAAGTAATATTTGTCTAATTATCAGTAGTATTTTAATCATTATAAATTATTTTAAAAGTAAATAAAGAGTAAAAAGAGAATTAAGACTGCTATTAGGCAGTTTTATTATTTAATTATTTGTTGATACTAAAAAAGCAATAACTAATTTAAATGTAATTTGTTTTTCTTTAAAAAATTACCTTTAATTCAATAATTTTTGTTTTTGTTTGATATTCAAAGCGCCTTTTCCAAAAAAAAAAAAAAAAGATATAATTAGGCCTATTAACAAGGAAAGGAGGGTTGCTAATGAATAGTACATCAAGAAAACTATCAATAGCAAGCTTAGTTATAGGCCCAATATCATTTATATTATTTATTGTTGTTGCTGTCTTTGCTATTATGCTTTTGGCCGCAGGGTCTGCTAATGAAGCTTCTGCTGATGTAGCTTTTAATTTTGGTAGTTTAATTGGTATATTAGTTGTTGGG